>DATCJT010000056.1:0-3942 GCA_036562645.1 Methylophilaceae bacterium
GCCGGCACGGCCACCGCAGCCCGGCACAGGTGCGCCGGGATCACCACGCCGCGATGCAGCGCATGGCGGCGTGAATTACGCCCTCAGGCGTGTCCAGGAAATCGGGAGCGGTTCACCCGCGCCCCTGCGCTCGCTGGAGGAAATTCGCGCTGACATCCTCAAACTGGAACAGCAGACCGAAGGACTGTTGCAAAAGATCATTGGAGGGGTGCCGGCATGAGTGAGCGCCAAACCCTGCTGACGGCCATCGCGCAGACGATTCAGGACTACCGCGACGGATCACTACCAAAGCCGATCACCGACCATGTCGACCGCTGGGTGCAGCAGTTCGATGTCGGCGTGCAGCTTCCGATCCTGCGCGAGGTGGATCATGTCCTGAAGAACACCTATTTCTCGAAAGAGAAGGTGTCGAAGTTCCTCCGTGGGGCAATCCTCACGGCCAAGCTCACGGGCCCAAACCCCAAGGAGTTCTGGCGGTCCGCAAACTTCCTGGACATCCAGGGCGGCGGTGCCAGTCAGACCGACATGCTCGCCTTGTTCTCGGAGGTGCTCCGAGAGGAATTCGGCATCGGCATCGAAGATTGCGGCCAGGGCAACGATGTCTTTATCTACCTTGATGACGGCATCTTCACCGGCAATCGGGTGAGGCGCGATCTGGAAGGTTGGGTGCGCGACCTGGCTCCTGCGCAGGCAACGGTGCATGTGATCTGCATCGCGCTGCACAGCGGCGGGCAGTACTACGCGAACGGCAGGATTCAGACAGCCATGAAAGCGGCTGGCAAGAAGGTCGACATCACCTGGTGGCGTGCCATCGAGCTGGAGGATCGCCGGGCCTACAGCGCGTCTGCGGACGTGCTGCGCCCCACGGCGATCCCGGACGACCAAGCAGTGAGGGATTACGTGGCGGGTATGAAGCACCAGCCGACGCTGCGCGCACCCGGCAGCCCTGGCGCTGCCGGCTTGTTCTCCAGCGACGCGGCCAAGATCCTTCTAGAGCAGGAGTTCCTGAAAGCCGGCGTCCGCATTCGGCAGATGTGCCCGAACCTCGGCGACACGCAGCGCCCGCTAGGGCACATGACGCTGGAAACGCTGGGCTTCGGCTCGCTCATCGTGACCTACCGCAACTGTCCCAACAATGCGCCGCTGGCGTTCTGGGTGGACGCGCCGTGGTACCCGCTGTTCCCCCGAACCACGAACACGCAGACGGCTGTGCGAAGGATGTTCGCGGACTTGACTGGGGACGGGCTTTGATGAGCAGCCGAGATCAAGTCCGCACCTACAGCCGCGCCGAAAGCGTCGTCTTCCTGAAGACCGACGAGCCGTTTGGCGGCCTCTCGAACATGGCCGGGGGCTACCCCATCCGTGTGAACGGCATCCGCATCCTTACGTCCGAGGCGCTGTACCAAGCCTGCCGGTTTCCGCACCTGCCCGACGTGCAGCGCATGATCATCGGCGAGAACAGCCCGATGACGGCCAAGATGCGGAGCAAGCCCTACCGCAAGGACTCGCGTCGGGATTGGGATCACGTCCGCGTCCGCATCATGCGCTGGTGTCTGCGGATGAAGCTTGCCAACAACTGGAGCGCGTTCAGCGAGCTACTGCTCCGGACCGGTGACCGACCGATTGTGGAGGAGTCTCGAAAGGACGACTTCTGGGGCGCCAAGGCCGTTGGCGATGGCAGCACGCTGGTGGGCATGAACGTGCTCGGTCGGCTGCTCATGGAACTGCGCGAGCAGGCGAAAGAACACGGCCGTGATGCCTTCCTGCGTGTTGAGTTGCCTGATGTTCCAGACTTTCAGTTGCTCGGCCGCCCGATTGAGGTCTGGACCTTGAAAGAGGCCGTCGTCCTGGCAACGCCGCAGCCTGGGCTATTTGGTGATGACCTGCCGAGCGTTCAAACGGCGGCCGTCCCTGCATCAGCAACCTTGACCCCGCAAATGAGTGGGCAGCTATCGAAACCCGATGCGTTGAAAGTAGAGGGGGAAGCCGACTGCGCCACGCCGGTTCGCCCTGCTGAGGCGGGGGACCAGGCGAGCGCTTATCCGAGCTACCGAGACTCAGGCCTTCCCTGGGCTCCAAAGATACCTGAAGGCTGGCAAGTGCTGCGCAATGGCCGGCTCTTTAGCCACCGCGTGGAGACTGGCTTCCCCGACTTACCTATCCTGGAGGTATCGCTGCGCACCGGCGTTCGGGTCAGGGACATGGAGAACCTGAAACGCAAGCAGGTCATCAGCCAGAAGGAGAAATACAAGCGCGCAGCCAAGGGCGACATTGCCTACAACATGATGCGCATGTGGCAAGGCGCCGTCGGCCCGGCTCCGGTCGACGGGCTGGTCAGTCCGGCCTACGTAGTGGTCAAGCCGTACCCGGAAGCCAACTCTGCATACTTCAGCTATTTGTTTCGGACCAGCGCCTACATGCGCGAGGTCAACAAATTCTCGCGTGGCATCGTGGCGGACCGCAATCGGCTCTATTGGGAGTCGTTCAAGCAAATGCCGTCCCTGGTGCCGCCGCGCGCCGAGCAAGACCAGATCGTCGCCTACCTGCGCGCGCAGGACGCGCACATCGCCCGGTACATCTTGGCCAAGCGCGAGCTCATCAAGCTGCTGACCGAACAGAAGCTGCGCATCATCGACCACGCCGTCACGCGCGGGCTTGACCCCAACGTCCGCCTCAAACCTTCCGGCATCGAATGGCTGGGTGAGGTGCCGGAGCATTGGGAAGTAAAGCCACTGAAGCGCTGGGTGCGGATCAATGCCCGCACGCTGAGCGAAAAGACCGATCCGGATTTTGAGTTTCGCTACGTGGACATCGGCTCGGTAAAGACCGGCCGTCTGGTGAAGGAACTTGAGCACATCCGTTTCGAGGCCGCACCGTCGCGAGCGCGTCGAGTTCTACGCCGGGGGGACACCATCATCTCGACGGTACGGACATACCTGAGGGCCATCTGGTATGTCGATGAAGACGCAGATGACCTGATCGCTTCCACCGGCTTCGCAGTGCTCACGCCCGGTAAAGGCGTGGAGCCGGAGTACCTCGGTTATGTCATCCAGAGCAGCAGCTTTGTGAACCGGGTGACGGCGAACTCCATCGGCATCGCGTATCCAGCCATCGCAGAAACGGTGCTGGGACGCTTCCTTGTGGCGTTGCCATCGACCGTGGATGAGCAGCAATCCATCGTTGCGCACATCAAGAGTGAGAGTACACCGCTGGACGACGCCATCACCCGCGCCGAAGAGGAAATCAAGCTGATCCGCGAGTACCGCGACCGCCTGATTGCCGATGTGGTGACCGGCCAGATCGACGTGCGCGGCTGGCAGCCAGGGCCGGATGACGTGGCGAGCGATGAGGAGCTGGCAGCGCTGGGCGAGGAAGAGGAAAATAACGCTGAAGAAGACGACTTGGACGGGGAGGTCGGTTGATGGCGGACATGCATCTCACCCAGGCTGAGGCAAACGCACTGCTTGCGATGGCCAAACACCGCAGCGACGAGGAGCGCTATAGCTTTCCGATGGGCGGGCAAAGCCTTTCCATTCCTCTGCGCTCTCATGACCATCGCGAGCACTTTCTGCTGGACCTGCACCGTGCGCGTATCAATCTGGCCAAGGTGAAGTTTCAGAGCCGCGCCCGTCAGGTCGTGGTGCTGGCGCGTCTGGACCTGGGCGGCGCGCCGCATCGAAACCCGGATGACACGGAAGTTCCGGCGCCGCATTTGCATCTTTACCGTGAAGGCTACGGCCACCGATGGGCCTACCCGGTGCCAGCCGAGCGGTTCCGTGATGTGGCCGATCTGTGGCGGACGCTGGAGGACTTCATGGCTTACTGCAACATCGTCGAGCCGCCCATCATCGAGCGAGGGTTGTTCACATGATCGCTGACATTCAAGGCCTGGTGGACGCCTATCACGCTTGGCTGAAGGACAAGACCGTCCTCAAGCAGATC
>DATCJT010000058.1:0-5030 GCA_036562645.1 Methylophilaceae bacterium
GATGCAACTACTTTTTGCCACGCACGACATAGGTAATGGACTGCCTAAGCTGGCCGGTATCAATCAGTGGCCTTGCATTGTCATTGTTCGGCGCATTGCCAGCGGCGCGGCTTTCAAGTTCGGCCTTAGCCCCCTTGCGCCCTCGTGCGGCTCGCGCCCTTAGCGTGGCCTCGGATAGCGGTGCAAAGTCGCCTGATGTAATCTGGTTCTTCACGCTCGATGAGGCAACCATGCCAGCGGCCTCAAGCTCATCGTTCGCCTTTTGGTTCAAGCCGTCAAGCGTGGCAGCCGCCGCCTTTCTTAAATGGGCTGCAATCCTATCCTGCTCCGCTTCGATTCCTGGCTGCATGAACGGGCGCGCGGGGATGTTAGCCGCTGGGCTTCCGTTGTCGTGGATATAGGCCAGCGTCGGGTTGTTCATCGGGCCGTATTCTTCCTGATCGCGGTCAGCAGTCTCTCCCGGCACGCCGACGAGCACATCCTTGCGGACAAGCTCGTTGATGTTGCGGACGACCTCTTTCAGCCGGTCAATCTTGACCCGAACTCGGCTCATAGCTGCACGCCACCCGCGCCGACCAGCAGAATCAAATTCCAGAATTGCAGGCCGTAGGTCGTCGTATTCCAGTAACCCGCGTCCTTGAATGTGCCGCTGCCGGTGTCGTAGCTGACGCTCACCTTGTCCACGGCCTTCGATGACTGCGGCCCTTGCACAGTGCCGGGCACACCACCTGCCGCCGCCGATAGCTGATTCTTGCGGCCTATGGCGAGGTGGTGGGCGACGTATAGCTGTACCCCCTGGTCAAGCAGATCGCACCATCTTTCAGGGCGCAGCAGCTTTTCAGCGAGGCCGATCCAGAAGTTTATCTGCGCGTCTGGATAGTCCGTGGCGCTTGCGAACTCTGGAAAATTTGCCCGAAAGGTGGTCGGTGTCATGGTCTACCCTTATTTCTTGCCCTTGGTTACCTTGGCTTCTTCCTTTGCCTCTTCATCGGCCTTTTGCGCTTCATCTACGGCCTTCGCAAGCTCTCCAGCGCTCTTGTCGTCGGCTGGCTTCGCATGCGCTTTGGCATACCAATGCTCGGCAGCCTTGCCCTCGATGATGTCGCCCTGGCGGAACTTGATGATCTCTCCGCCAAGATTCAGTCGGAAATCTTTTACTGCAATCAATGTTGCCATTGTTCTCTCCTCAAAAAGTGGAAGGAAGGGCGACGGCGGCACCAGGCCGCCGTTTCCCTCGGTTGACATCAGATGCCGTCGCGGTAGCTGATGGTTTCTGCGTACACGGCCTCGACCACACCAAGACGGCCAAAGTAGGTCGTCAGTTGGCGCAGGTCGCGGTATTCCAGCGGGGTGCGTTGCAGCGGCACCAGCGGGAAGCGAACGCGGTTCGGGTCTTTGCTATAAGCGACCATGCGGTCAGTGCCCAGAGCGCCGCGCCCTACCAGCCACTTGAGAGGTTGAACATCCAGCGGGCGACCGTTGATGCTGTTGGAAAGGCTGTTCTGCTTGATGTATTCCAAGATGCTGATATTGCCAGCGGTTGACACCAATCGGGTGACCAGCAGGCCGTATTGCTGCGGCGGCAGCAACAGGCGATCCGGGCAGACAGCATAGCCTGATGCGGCCCAAGTGCTGTTCAACTGTTCGTTGATGTCTTGCAGGATGTCGTCAGGCGTTGAGTTGGCCCAATCACCGTTGGTGGCGTTTGCCACGTTGGAGACGCTGGCATGGTTCACCAAACCAGTGAAGCCCATCGCGGTGTCGCCGATGTAGACCTGCTCGTCGATATCCATCTGGTACTTGAGTTGCATACCGGCGAACTTCTGCTGATCGACGGGGCGCCCCAGCTTTATTGCGGACTCAAGCTCGGGGATCGTCCAACCAAGCTGCATTGCCCAGAGTGGCATCGGGCTGGTGGTCTTGCCGATGTCCAGCGAGATTCCGGTGATGGCATTTGCGTCCTTGCCGACCCATGCCTTGCCGGATCCTTGCACGCCAGGGGCGGCGGCAAAGCTGCTGTTGGTAAAGGCGCTGAACTCGTCGGCAATGGATACGTCCTCGCGCAAGTCGATGTCGCGCGACCACGTTACCGCGGCAAGCGGCTCATGCAGACGTTGATCGAGGCGCTCAAGCTCACCGATCAGGAAAGCACCAGCAGCATCAATGGTGCGGCGGTCGAACGTCATCATGCCGTCATTGAACTGGGTGCGGATTTTGTTTGCTTTCATTTGTCTTGGCCCTCGTTTAGATGTTGTAAGCGATCTCGGCGTTGCCATTGGCATCCGCGCCGCTCATGAAAGTCGCGCCAGCCACGAGGATCGTGTCGGTGCTGTCCGGTGCCGCCTCGATTCCGCCGATAGGCTGGCCCGGTGCTGCATCGGCTACACGAATATAGACCGCGCCGCCGACAGTCGGGACACCTGCGTTAACCTTAACATTGACGTAGCCGCTGCGAAGCACATCGGCTGCGCCTTGGTTCAGAGGCACGCTGGTGCCAAGCGGGTCGCTGGCGTTCTTGCCGGTTGTGGGGTAGGGGCGGACAAGGATGCCGTAAACATCGGTGGCGCTATCGCCAGAGCCGATAGGGACAAACTTGCCGGTATCGATCTTGCCGAACAGGCCATATGCCGGAAACGCGGCGTTCGGATTGAACACTTGCGTTTCAATCTTCGCTTGCGAAGGACGGGTCACATCGCCCGGAATGCCATAAGGCATCCGATTCAGAAAAGCTACCATTTTTGCGGTTCCTTTTATGTTAGTGGGCGCTGCGGTTGGCCCAGAACTCCCGATTACGGGCGTTAATTTCGGCGGGGCTGAATGCTTTACCGAAATCCCTTGTGCTGACGGCGCTGCGCACGCCAACAGCATTGTTCTGCGCGCGGATCAGCTCCGCCGCGCCGGTGAATACGCTGTGCAGCGCATCGCCTGTGAGCTTGCTGATCTTGCGGCCTGCGAGGAATGGGTTGATCGCTTTAGCGCCCTTCTCCGTCGCGTATGCAACAGTCAACGCCTTTCGCATCAGTGCCTCTGCGACCTTTGGCTTGCTTGCCAGTGAATCGTTGGTCGGCAGGGAAATACCAGGTGCCAGAATCTCGGCGCGGGCGCGAATGCTGTCCCATGTGCGTCCTTCAGCTTCGCCGTTGTGCTCGGCGGTTTCGGCCTCAAGGATGTCGTCGTCGGTCTTTTCGCCTTCTTCCTCGGATTCCTCGTCGTCGGTTTCCTTGCGCTCTTCTTCCTCGTCGGAATCAGCGGTTTCGCTGTTCTTAAGGGCAGCAATAGCGGCCAGAATCTCCGCATGGCCTGCCTCAAGCGCGGCGAGACGCGTTTCGATCGGATCCTCGTCCTCGGTCTTTTCCTCGGCATCGGAATCTTCTATCTTCTCAAGCTCCTCGGCCTCGCTGTCGATGAACTTCCGCAGCTTGTCCAAGAAGCTTGGCTTACCCTGCTTCTGTTTGCTCATGGTGGTTTCCTTATCTTGGATTGAACAACGCGGGCCAGCACGACCACGCTCTACCAGCGCGACATGATTGCCGATGATGTTCGTCTGCCTCCCCCTGCCGGGTTCGATCTGCTCATAATCGGCCTCATAACCGCAAGAGACTTCGCGCAAGCCCCCGCGTACCGCCTCGATGCCAACCTGATCGGTGATGAGCAGGTCGGCAATCAGAAGGTCGTCTTGGATGCCCTCGCCGCGCCGTACGTTCTGCACGATGCCGACTGCAAGAGACTTCCAGTTGCTTGGATCAACCGTCTCATTCGGGTGATCCAGCGTGACCGGCTTCCCCTCGAAGCTGGCCATCGTCTCCTCTCGGAATACTTCCTCCGGGTCGCGCAGAATCTTGATGATGCCGTCGCCAGCAGGCTCAATATTCGGCAGCTCTTCCGCAGCATAGAGCTGCTCGCCGATTCGGGCGATGGGAACTTCCTCGCACAGCAGGAAGCCCTCCGGTGTCAGGCTCTGCTTCGGTGATAGCTTCTCGTCGATCAGAAAGCCCATCCGGTCGTGCGTATTGGCACGGTCATGAAATATCTTCTTCATGGCCTACCCCTTATGGCGAAGGTGGCACTGGCGGCCCGTATTTGTTATGCAGCTCGGCCAGGATGGTGTCGTTGGTGATGACAGTGAAGCGAATCAGGTCTAGCGCATCCGCATCTGCGGTCACAGCCGTCCCACCGTCTGGGAACAGCCACACATCTCCGAAGTCGAGCGAATGGCTGCCGGTGTCGTCCTGCTTGATGGCGATAACGCCGGACAGCCCGACGTATTGTTCAAGGTCGGGCGGATTATCAAGCACAAGGTCATCGTCCAGCAGCAGGTGGAACACGTTGCCAGCGCTAAGGTCGATGATGACCTCCTTGTCCTCGTTGTATTCAAGGCCGACGGGCTTGTTGACAACGCCAACGCGGAATGCGGCCTGCTGCGGATAATTCAGCAGCGCAGGCTCGCCAACTTCGCCGGGTGGCATGTCAACGAACTCGGTGAATCCCATGCCCTCGGCTTCCGAAACATCAGCGCCGCGAATCCAGAAATAGCCATCGCTGTAGGCGGTGTAGATGCTCCCGTTGATCGTAACGACCTGCTCTCCATTCGGCGCGCGCATCTTCACCGGGGTCGGATCGACTGCCATGATTAAAGTCCTTTCGTTTTGTAATAGGAAACGCAAAGGGTCGCGCTGGCGGACTGCTCGATGAACTGAATCTTGGAAAGGTCGCCGGAGTACCACATCGGGGCGTCCTTTGCGAGATGCATGCCAACGCTTGCGGTCGGCGCATCAAGCGGGTCGTCGCTATCGTCGCGCCAGCTCACATCCTGGCCCTTTGCCACAATCAGCGCCACCTGCGCACCGTCAGGGATGTCTGTCAGGCCGACGGCGGAAGAAAGGTCGGCGATCTGCTCAAAGCCCATCGGTTCAAGAAGCGCGGGCTGTGTCATTACGACCTCGTAGGTCTTGCCGTTGAAAACTTGCATGTTGAAATCCTCAATAAAAAACCCGCCGAAGACGGTTCAGAATGGCAGCACAATACGGCTC
>DATCJT010000063.1:0-21632 GCA_036562645.1 Methylophilaceae bacterium
ACCTTGAACCGCCCCGGCGCTATGCTGTCGAGCTGCTGCTGCAGCTCCTCCAGACTCGGCAGGGGCTGGGCGCGAACGTTCGGCTGCGCCTGCGCGCTAGCATTCGGCTGCGTCACCTCCGGCAATGGCGGCAGGCCGCCATCGCGCCCCCACTCATCAACAAGGCGGTCCAGCGGCGAACGAAGAAAGGCGTTACGGTTCGGCACGGCTCACAATCTCACTTCTGTTCAGGCAGGCGCATCAGGTTCTTAATGTCTACCGGCCAGCGCTGACCGGTCTGCTGGTCGATTATGAACAGCCCACCCAGCGGGCCGGTGGGAGCGCGGCCGGCGCTGATCTCCCAGCCGAGCTGATAGATCTTCTGGACGACGTCAGCCGCCTGCTGCAGCAGCTCATCGTCGCTGAACTGGCGATTGCTAATGTCGGAGCGCCACTCCTTGTAGAGGTCAGCAATGACATCCACCGGCGGCCGACCGGCGCGGAAGGCTCTTATCGCTGCATTGGCAGCACCTTTGCCGTACTGCGCGTCGAGCTGGGCTTTCAGCCGCTCCAGACGCTCATTGAGCCGGGCTTTCAGCAGTTCCAGCCGCTCCTTGCCCATCTGCTCGCGGTTGAACTTACGTTCTTCCAGCGCGTCCTTGGCCCGCGCGCGTGATGCCGCCGACTCCTGCTCGATAGCGCTTCTGGCAAGGTCGGCCGGGTTGTACGCCAGCGCAAGCTGCGTGAAGCTGGAACGGTCGAGCTCCATCTCGAAATCGGTGCCGGTATCCTTGTCGTGCAGCGTGAGCTTGGCGATAGGGCCGGCCTCCGACTCGACTATCTCATAGCTTTTGACGGAAATGCTCGGGTCCACGTAGCTGCTGTAATACTTGCCGAACCCCTGGATGGCCTTGTCGTAGTTGCCAGCGTTGAAATTCATCCAGAGCGACGACCAGTCCTTTACCGCTCTCCGGCCACGCTGATTGCTGATCATCTCGTCCCACTTGATCGCCTCATCGACCTTGCCTTGCCCGATCAGCGTTTCGCGGATCTTCGGCGCATAATCGCGGTAGAAGTAATCGACGGTGGAATCCACCAGCCGCTCAGCCGCCTTGCGCGCAGCGGCCTGGTCGGTGAACGTCGTGCCGCCGACCTGGAAGCCCCGCGTCGGGCCGACATCACTCGGCAGAGAAATCTCCTGAATCAGTTTGGAGATGTCCTGCTCGCGCTGCTGTTCGGCCTGTGAGAGACCTTCACGGCGGATGCGCTCAAGCTCGTTCTCCTGTCGGACGTCCTTGAGCTGCTTGCCGAGCGACAGCCCCCTGATAAAGCCGTCCGTCAGCGAACCAAGGCCAATGCCGATGTTAGCAAGGTTCATTGCTCAGCCCTCTTGTTGCGCCGCCTCACTTGAAGGCCCGCTTGATCAGATTGAATACCCCTTCGGGGTTGCCAAGCTTGCCGACGCCCTTCAACACTTCGCCGCCGAACCCGCCGACCTTATCGCCATAGTAGTCCATGTCGTGCTCCACCACCTTGCCAGTGATGAGGTCGCGCGCCCATTCGCTCTTGCTCTCGGGCCGCCGGCCTGCCTTGTTGGCCTGCAATTCGTTGGCGATGATGGCCGCCGCCAGCAGCCCCCACGGACCGGCCGAGCCCAGCGCGCTGCTGCCGCCCGCCGCACCGCCACTGGCCGCACCGCCTGCAGCGCCACCACTTCCTGCTGCCGCGCCGCCGGACGTAGCACCACCGGCAAGTGCGCCCCCGCCACCGCCGCCAATAAAGCTCTGCACCATGCCCGGGTTCACCCCGCCAAGGCCGATTTGCTGGGCTTGCCCAGCCTGGGTCGCCCGCCGCTGCTCCTCCATGCGGCGCCGCTGTTCTTCCTGCTGACGGCGTAATTCCTCCTGCTGCCGGCGCAGCTCCTCCACCAACCGCTCGCGTTCGCGGCGCATTTCCTCAATGGACGCCTGCTGGTTGCCCGAATACTGCATGCCGTTCACTTCTTCGCTACCCGCTCAAGCCGCTCCAGCTTCTCGTCCAGCTCCTGAATCGCCTTCATGGTGATGCCAATGGCGTCCTGCAGCGGGATGGTCTTGCCATCGCCCAGGCCGGTCTGCTTTTTGAAGTCCTCGGCATACGGGCCGATGTGGCGCTTGTCGTCGGGCGGGATCACACCCGGCGGCGCCTTACCCTGCGCTTCCGGCTTGTATTTCCAGGACTCCACCGGCAACCCCTTGATGGCCTGCAGCGCGCCCTTGACAGGTTTCTTGTCGGTCTTCTTGGCCTTGGAAGAGCTATATCCGAGATACGCACCAATGCCTTGACCAATGGCGCCCGCAATGCCACCGATCCCAGATGCAGTTGCCTGCTTGTTGGCCGCCCACGCCTGCAGCTGGTTCTGGTACTGCTGGTTGAGGATATTGGCCATGCTGGTGTTGCCGTACATGGCGCCCTGGAAACCTTGGCCCATGATCTGGGTGTTGCCCATGAAGGCGCCGTGCGCTCCTTGCGCGCCGGCCAGGGCCGAATTGCCGGCCGCCAAGCCAAGGCTTGCGGCTTGCGCGGACTGAGCCGGCAGGCCACGGCCGACGTTGACGGCATCGGCCCGCATCGCCATGCCTTCCTTGCGCACCTGATCGCGCGCCTGGTTCTGCGCGCCGGCTGCGGCCAGTGCCGTCTGCAGCTCGCTGGCCCGGTCCAGCCCTTGGAACCGGCCACTGGCCGGGTTCACACCCATGCTGGCCGCTTGACGCTGGCTCGCCGCTCGCTGTGCGGCCGCGTTCTGGAGCACATCAGCCTTGGCTTCTGCAGCACGCTGCGCCTGCCGCTCCGGGCTGTCCCAGGTGCTTGCCTCTTCAACGAAGCGATCTTCCAGCGGCTGGAACAGGTCTTGGTAACGCTGCCGATCTTCCTCCGACCAGCGCATTTGCCGGTCGGACATCTCGATCTGCTGCTGGCCGATGAGCTTGGTCAGCTCGTCAAGCTCTGCCTGCCGCTCGTTGGCGATATCGAACTGCTCGCGGGCGAAGCTCAGCCACTCCCTGCCCAGCTCAGCGTTTTCAAGCGCCGCTTTCCCGATGTTCGGGTCCGGCTTTGGCGCTTTGCCGCCCTTCTTGAACATCAGCAACTCCTGCCAGGGCTTGCGTTCTGGCGCGGCTTGCCCGGGCTCAGCCTCGTTCGCCGATGCAAACTGCAGCGCTTGCGGCAGCAGCAGGAGGAGGAGGGCGGACAGCATCAACGCGATGGAGGGATCATGCATGGCGATACTCCGGGGGAATCCAGGGGCAGTGCTCGCGCAGCATGCCGAGCACTACGATGTCATCATCCGGCAGCGCATGTCGGCAGACGCCTTCAAGCACGAAGCCAAGCCGGCGATTGAAGGCGAGCGCCGCCGTGTTCTTGGCCGGCACCAATCCCGTCACCCGCCGCAGCCGCAGCTGGATGAACGGGTAGGAAAAGGCAGCGACCAGCAGCTTCCGGTTCAGCCAGCGCCGCGAGCCGTCGCTAACCACGTGGATGTTACAGTCGGCCTCGGAGAAGCCGTCCCACACCACCACGGCTGACAGTTCGCCATCACGCAGCCGGCCCATGGCCTTGGCGTCCGGGCGAAAGCGCAGCCCAAGGCGGGACTCCGCCCAAGCAATCAACTGCTCCTTGCCCTCAGTGGTCAGCGCCATGGTCCATTTAACCCTGGTTCCAAACACGAACCATTGTAATGGTAATCGCACCAGCGCACCAGCATAACTACCGGACACGCAAGCCATTTTCACCCAGCGCAACAAGGGCTTGTCGGATCATCTCAAGATCCTTGCGCAGCGCGTTGAAGTCGTCCGCTGTGGGTGCGCCGGACACCTCGCGGCTGGCCAGCGCCGGCAACCGGGCAAGGTCGCCACGCCGTAGCGCAAACCGTGCCGACGCGCCTCTCTCGCCGGCCAGGATCTCCAGTTTCTCTTTGAGGATACCGAACTCACGCCGCAGCTGGTTCATGTCACACCTGCATCAGCTCGGCGCCCGTGGTGGCCAGCGTGATCTGCGCAATGCGCATGTTGCCGTTCACCTCCACTTCCCATTGCCGCGCCAGGAAGCCAGCCGGCAGCCGGCGCATGACGTTGACTTTGTTGACCACCGCCACCAGCCGGCCATCGGCATAGACGCCCACGGCCGCCGTGTTCTGGAAGGTTGGTGGGCTCTTGAGGTCGTCGCCATTGATGGCGTGGACGTTGAACGCTGCCGCACCCAGGGCGCCTCCCACGCGGCCCTCAGCGATCTTCTGCGCGTTTTCCTGCCGAATCTTCTCGGCCTCTTCCTCCAGCGCCGCCCGATCCTCCTCGGTCAGCAAATCCTCGGCTTCGATCAAGATGGCGCCGAAGTTGGTGGGGCGCGGCAGAATGAACTGCTTGGAGCGCCAATACATCAGCTCGCTGGTCTCGCCGCGGGCATCGAATTCGTAGATGTCGTTGTCGATCAGGTAGTAGAGCGAGCCGTCTTCCAGGCTGTAGTGAAACGCCTTCGCCGACACGGCATTGCGCACCAGAAACGGCATCTCACCCGACAGGTCGAAGATCAGTGTGCCGGTGCGCTCCACCAGTTCGTGGTCGCTGTAGCGATAGCTGGCGTAGTAGCGGCCTTGGTATTGGCCGCAGACAAATGTGGTCGGCGAATACCTCAGCCACTCAGACCGGCTAATGAGGCTGGCGGTGACCAGCTGCGCACCATTGGACGACACCACCACCAGCCCCTCATGCGAGGCGTAGGCGACTGCATAGCCCAGATCAATCACGCTCTGCGGATTGATGCACGGCAGGTTCAGCTCCAGCTTCTCCATCACCATGCTGTCAGGAGAGGTGCCGGTGACCAGGTAGGGATGCCCCTTGGTGACGACAGCGAGAGAAGCACCGAACGCGCCCAGGCCGACGATCTCATAGTCACAGGTCAGCACATAGGCTTCCGGCCAGGCGTGCGGCCGGTACGGCTCGCAGAAGTACAGATCCTTACCGACGAAGCCGGCCATCATGCCATTGGGCAGCGCGGTCAGCCCTTGCAGATTGTCCGGCGGCGGATTCCACAGCCTGGACGGCAGCGGCTCGTTGATGGCGTCCGGCGGGATGTTATCGACAAAATCGGTATTCGCTGCCGGCCGCTCGGCAATGAAGTAAAGATCGGTCCCCACTGAGCCAGTTTGCGAGCGGTAGATGCGCTGTAGAGTGATGCCACGGCCGGCCGGCGGCTCCTCGAAGCCGGACAACGTAACCGTCTGCCCCGGCTCCCACTCCACTTCATCGCTGATGGGGCAGGGCTCGGACTCTTCGCCGAACTCGGTGACGAAGGTGTAGACGTACAGCCGGGTGACTTTATCGCCGCTGCCAGTGCCGCTCACCGTCGCCGTCAGTTTCGTGGTCGGCCTCGGCACAGCCAGCGGATAGACATTGCCGCCGACGCGCATCTTCGGCACGCCATCACCCGTGTAGTAAAGCCGGTCCTGCGCTACCGGGCCTGGGGCAGCATTGACCAGCCCCGTCCAGCCCAGCCACTCATTCCCATGCCGGTAGATAGTGCGGTAGTTGGCGGCATCCTCAAAGCGGAATACGTGCCGGGGCTTGCGGATCGGCGTAAGCGCCCCGTCATCGAGCCGGACATTGAATGCCGCCTGCGCCGACATGTCGGGCAGCAAGCGCGGCAGGAGCTTGGGAATCTCGCCGGAAAAGCCAACCAGCTTTAGCGTTGCCATACCGCACCACTCCGCACCACACTACCCGCCACCGCTCACCTGAGCTTTCACCCACTGCCAAGCGGCAATACACAGGAAGATCATCAGCGCCCAGACGCCGCCCTTGATCAGATGCAGGGTCAGTTCCTCGAACAGCCGCCGCCGCGCACGAACCATGCGCATCATCTCCTCATGGGCGATGCGATGCTCGTGGGGATCGCCTTCCGGAAAACCGGACTTGAACAGCTCCACCAGCCGCTGGTACTGCTCGTCATGCTGCCGCTTCAATGCCTCCGCGAAGGCATCGAGCCGCCGGCCAATTCGCTCATCAATGCGTGCGTCCAACTCGCGCAGCGTCATCTCCGCATCTGTGACGCTGAACCTGCGGCTTCCGTCCATCCCTGTCTACTCACTTGCAGAGCACAGCCAACGTGTTCGGGCAGAACCGCCAGGGCTCCACCAGACCAATGGCGGCACCTACCGCCTCCGAACAGAACCAACGGCGCTGCTGGCCGGTCACCGGCCGCGCCAGGAAGCCCAGCAGGCCAAGGTGATCGTAGCCGGCGCCTTGGTGCTGCTTGAACCACCCCAACGCCGTTTCCGGATTGCCCAGCGGCGTAGTCAGAACATCCCAGCGCTCCGGGTTGAGCGCCATGCGCTTGAGCCGCACACCGCCGTCCAGGTGCGACGACGAACCGCACAACACCGTACCATCCGGATACTCTTCCAAGATCAGCTCGCAATGGCTGTACGGCCCTTTGGTCCACCAGCGCACCAGAACATTGAAGATGCCTTGCATGCCGGGGCGAGTGGCCTTGTAGAAAGCGATCTTCATGGCGCCTGCTCCGCAATAGCCTCCAGCTGAGCGATGTACGGCGCGGCCACGATGGCAAAGTCGGCGTCGTCAGGAGCCGCATCAACGGCTGCCTTGCCTAGCAACCTAGCTTGCCGGATTGCCGACAGCGCCGACATCCAGGCAGCCTCGGTGTCAATGATGTCCTGCGCGGCCTGCTCAGGCGTCCAGCCACGCGCCTGCGCCCACACCGCCACAGCCGGCGGCACGTCATTGGCGGGTTTGCCGGCCGCAACCCATTCGTCAGCCTGCTGCTTGGCGAGCCGGTACTCCTCGGCGACATACTGCCCAGGCGAGACAAATGCGTCCCGAGCTTTGCCGGCAGCTAGGTCGATGGAATCCTTGGCCGCCTTGCGGCGAGCGTCAGCAGGGATCGGCGGATGGAGATGCGCATCGATCTCTTCCGGCGTCATCTCGACAAGTTCCGGAGCGCCCCACTCTTGCCGATCCTGCTCGGTTTCGTAGGTAAAAACTTCGCCGGTCTCAGGGTGTTTGTAGTATTTCATCATCGAAGCTCCGCCCAATAAACAAAACTACTATTAGTAGTTCTGTATCGATATCGATACCCCGCCGGGACGATAAACGAACACGATGAACCTGTTGCGCCCGCAGTCCATACGCTCACCCAGTTTGTTCCGTCTTCAGACACTTCGGCTATTCCGCCTGCCCCCATGGTGATAGCCACATAAATTGGGCGGCCTACTGTATTTGTATAAATAGTACTCGTCGACCTACTACTGGTCACATCCCTCCACGTCTGGCCCACTCCAATCGGAATATGGCTAGTTGCTATCGAAATCGTGCGATTGGCAGACAGGTCGCCGCCGCCAGTAAGACCTGTCCCGGGAGAGATAGTACGACTGGTTTGGACTAAATTAGCATCCGAGATGAGCTTATCGATGTTGCTGGCGCTATAGAATTCAACCCAGCTTGACCACACACCAGTATCGTTATTAAACGCACGCTGGAAATTTCTTTGCCCACCTCTGTCAAGCCACACCTGCACAACAAAACCGCTTGGCGCCCCTCTGAAAACAGTAACTATACCCGCTCCCGGAATCGGGGTATTGGCAGGCGCATTTCCCCCTGTATGTCTGTATATGCCCGGCGACCTAATATTGTTCAGATCGTCGCTACTGGTCAGGGTGATCGGATTGCCGAGACCCAGGCTCCCCACCGTCAGCACCCGCCCATCCGTCGTATCGGTCGGGCTAGTCGTCACATCGTGGGTGGCTGCGGTGCCGAGTTCACTGCTCCTGACTACGTCTTCAATATCGCTCTGCCTGACTACGTCTTCGATATCGCTCTGCCTGACTACGGTTTCCTCGCCGTAGCCGCTCTTGAATTTCAGCTCGGGCTTGCCGCCGACACTATCAACGCTGAAACGCAAATTCTTCGCATTCCGGCCCTCCACCTGGGGGAAGTTCTCTTCGAGCGTGCCCGCAGTCAGCCGCAGCTCCACCACATCACCGGCGGAGAACGTGATGGCGGCCGTGCCTTCCTGAGCCCGCTCCACCGTTAGGGTGTCCAGCGTCCGCGCGATGCAGCGCATGATCTCGAACTGCATGGGGTCGGAGGCGCGCACAACGGCAATCGGGAACCAATCTTCCGGGCCCAACGCCGGGAAGCGCGAGCCATGACCGGATCTCAGCGTCAGGCTGGTGGCGCTGTCGCTGATTGCCATCGCCAGAATTCCGCTTGCGTTGTTGGATAGTTTCAGTGACATTTTTCCGTCCTAGTGTAGTGCCGAACCATGCAGGATAGTGCTAGTCCCCTTGCTTGAGGCGCAGCAGATGCGCGCCAAGCATCTGGCGGGATTCCTCCTTCGCTCCGACCGCGCGCTGCAGCCACCGATCGCCTGGCGAGCGCCAGAGTTCCCGCAGCGTCGAACACCACGTAGCGGATCGCCTCGGGCAGTTCCTCGGCCCGCACGGCGTCCCAAACGACCTTCATCACCAGCCCAACGTCGCGACAAATCCAACGAACAACCAGTTGATGATCGTTTGATCCATTCCACGTCCTCAATAATCGTTTTCAAAATCGTCAGCCGCCGACCAAAGCGCAAGCCCGATCACTATCGACAAACAAGTCAGAAAACCGGCGATAAACCACCACATGACTAGCGCGTGAAGTAGAAGCCTTGCACATAGCCGACCAGAGCCGACACAGTGCCACTGTTGTTGACCACACCAACCTCGAAGCCTGTTCCAGCAGCTTTTCTACGCAAAAACCCACTTGACGGCTCGCAAACTGCCGTAGCCGATGTTGCAAGGCCACCTGAAACTGTACCGATTAACCAAGACGGTTGTAACGCATTTGACGTGTCATTAAGAAAGTACGGCGCAGGCATGTCTGAAGGGAGTTCAATGGTAAGGCTTGAGTTGTTTGCGCCTGCGTCTTCATACTTTAACCGCATCCAGAAATGCACAACATTGCCAACACGTTGCCATGAGTAGCGCAAACTGCTTTTTCCGCTTGGCGGCGTTCCATCCCATGTAACCGTCGATGTGAGCACATTACTTGAGCCAACGGTGCCGCCGTCACCATAACGGTAAATGTTAAATATACCTGCTGGTTCAGCAACGGCCACGCCCCTTGCAGGAGTTCCATAGACACCGTTACCCAAGTACACTTTTGTCACATTAGTCTCGAAGTTGCTCAACTTCCCAGACAATACGTAACCGGGCGGGGTGTTTACGTCAACGATCAGGTCGTTGAAGTCAACAAGACCTGCCGACGTGCCTTGGAACGAAACATCATCTAATTGAATCAAGCCGCCTTCAAAGCCGGGTGCTCTGGGGCCAATTCGCAAAAAGCGCCCATCTCTAGCTATACGACACGACAGCGACTCAAAGACGAACGGAGCGGTTTGATACACAGCATACATTAACTCCTCACCGAGGTATTGCGCGGTAAAGCTACCTTGGTAGTACCCCGAAACATAATCAATCCACATGGGGGCCAGCGCGTACTTTTTGGGCGCAATGGTCTGCTCGCCATGCATCTTGCACGCTTCGAAGCTCAACTGGTCAAGGTCGATTCCGCAGAAGGCAACGCCTTGGTGAGATTCAACCTGCAACGCATAAAAGCTGTTGTCACTCGCGCCTTTACCAGATGAAGCGCCGACACTGTGCATGTCAATCACAGGGGTGGCGAATTCTGCCGTCGTCACCGTTGTGCCCGCGACATCCTCCAACGTGACCTGCGTGGGAGAAACATAAGCACTAATCTTGGAACGCAACAATCGGCCATTTGCACCAGCACCTTTGACGTAGATGACGATGCCCACATCTTCAGGCGCAAAACACGGGGCGTCAGCAGTCAACGTGGCAGACCCAGCGGTCATGGACGCAAACGGACTGCCGAAATAAATTCTCAGCGGGTTCACATCGGTGTAAGACGTGTTGACGGTCACCTGAGTGGGGCTGATGTAGCCTGTGATCAAGGCTTTGCGCCGTGTGGAACTTGACACACCCCACAAATTGACAGTTTTCCCAACATCCGATGCGCTGAAAATGTCGCCAGATGCAGTCAGCGTTGTACCACTTTGCAGCACCGTGATTCCGGTGGTGGACTTGTAGTCCCAAGAATGACCACCACCAAAGGTTGTGATTTTCTCAAAGCGGCAGTTTTGAGGTGCATACAACTGCACTGCCGTGTTGTCCCACCCGCCAAACACGATGTCAGAAATACGGCTCTGCGCAATCGCGTTGCCACCAATGCCGACTGGCGCACGGTGGTTATTGTTGACTTTGGTGAAATGGAAGCCACGAATGCTGATGCCACGCTGATACGCTGGCGCAGTCGGGTCGCCCAGCTTGAACACATACTTGTCATGACCGCTGAAGTTGACCAGCAGTTCCGCAGTCTCAAAGCCATTGCCGCCGATGATTTCGCGGCGTTTACCACCGGTGGCGGTCAAGTCGATTTCGTCGGTGATGAGGTAACGACCAGAAGGAAATACCAGAGAGGCCGGGGTTGTGGCGCTGACGTGGTTGAGGTAATCAACGGCTAACTGGATAGCAGCCGTGTCGTCTGTCACCCCATCGCCAACCGCGCCGAAGTCCTTGACGCTCACAACCTCGCGCAGCTTGTCCTGCACAGTGCGGGGGACAGCACCGGTGCCTTCGGCTTGCACCGTGACGACGTTGGCCAGATCGATGCCGGAGTGGTAGACCTCACTCCACTCCGACCACTGCGACGACGCCCACACGCGAGTCCAAATGCGGTTGGTGGTGTTATCCAGGTATACCTGACGAGCGTCTACGCCTTCATGCCCGCGCGACACGATCAGGTGCCCGTATTCGTCGCTGCCGGCGACAGGCTTCGTCCCGGAGGTCGTGGGGGTCACATAGTAGAACCCGGTCGGAATCGTCGAATCGTCAATATTGTCCCCCGGAATCGGCGCTGCCGTGCCGCCGAGTCCGAACGCCGTCAGGCCGATCTCGTCCAGGGACCACGACACGTTGGCGCTGCCGTCGAAGCTCTTGCCGGTTTTGCCGATGGTGAGGGTACGGGCAGTCTTGAGCTTCGTAGCGGTTCCGGCGTTTGCAGAGCCGAGATCACTTTTCTGGAGGAAGTTCTCTTCCAGCGTCCCGGCCGTCAGCCGCATCTCCACCACCGAGCCGGCCGGGAATGCCCTCTGCGCCGTCCCTTCCTGGCCGCGCACCACGGTGAGCGTGTCGCCGACACGGCCGATGCAGCGCATGATCTCGAGCTGCGTGGGGTCGGAGGCGCGCACAACGGTAATCGGGAACCAATCTTCCGGGCCCAACGCCGGGAAGCGCGAGCCATGACCGGATCTCAGCGTCAGGCTGGTGGCGCTGTCGCTGATTGCCATCGCTAGAATTCCGCTTGCGTTGTTGAATAGTTTCAGCCCCATGCTCAGCACTCCGTAACTTGCACCTGAAAGCAGACTTCCTTGATGCGGCCCTGCTCCGTGGCGGCCACCACGTTGACGGTGTAGCACTCGCCAGGCTCGCCGCCGGATAGCCACACCTTCACGATGTCATCGAACAGCTGCACCGCATCCAGCCCCAAGCCTTCCGGCTCGACCGACGCCGAGGCGTCCGTGATCTGATCGCCGTCCGGCAGCCAGGCACCGAAAAGGATGTCCGCATCGCAACGGTCCGCCGCCGTCTTACGCCGCACGCCGATACGCATCCCGATTGCGCCCACCGGCAGTCGCCAGCTCGGAGGCGCCGGGTGGCACTCGCTCGGGATGACAGGGCTCGGCCCGTTGATCGCAAAGGTGTTGATCGGCGCGCGGTTCATCGGCTTAGAGCGCCTGCACCGTCAGTTCCTCGATGTCCACGACCGTGGCATTGATGATGTTGTTTTCCAGATAGTTCGACGCTGCCGCCATGGCTACCTCCTAGAAAAACTGTGGGGTGATCCGCACCGGGGCGCGCTGCTGTCCGCGCACATGCTGCGACGCCAGCCGGTCCAGCTCGCGCTCAAAGCGGCTGGCGTGATAGGCCGCCAGATCCACGCTGGTGAACAGCTGCCCAGGAATGGCCAGGATCTCGGCGAGCGCGCCATCCGCGAGCACCCGCGCATATAGGTCGATGAGAAAGTCCGGCAGCTCCTCGGCCTCCTCGGAGGGCTTGAGCAGCGTGGTCAGCTCCAGCGTGCCAGCAGCAGCAGGCACCACGCGCACCGTGCCGGGGGCAAGCTGGGTGATGTAGCGCCCCAGCGTTGCCGTCTCGGTGCGCCAGCCAGGCCGGTTCTCGTCCAGCCACGACACCGACACCGCCTCCAGCGGCCGGCCCTCGAAGCGCGCGGATTCAATCTGGTGCAGCACCGCACCGTATGGTGCGCATACGATGTCACTGCACTTGCCCGACACCTTGAAGCAGTCGGTATCGCGCCAAGTCTTAGTGCGCTCGCAGAAGGTGATCGCCGCCGTGCGGATCGCATCAATCGCAATCGGCTCCGGGCAGTGATTGGCGCGCGGCAGGACGTAGCGCAGGATGCTATCAAGGGGTTTCATCCAGCGCCCCCTTCGGTGAGTAGCCGCCTTGTGCCTCGTTCTGGCCGGCCAGCGCCGCCTGGAACGCCTGGTAATGCGCAGCGGCCACTTGGCCGTTGGCGTATTCGGAATCCTTGGACAGCGCCCGATAGAGCACGTAGCTCACCAGCGCGCCAGCATAGGCGCGGTCCAGCTGGAGCTCGTCCTCAGCTCTCTCAACCTGCGCCGGAGTCTCAGCATAGACAACCTCCACCTGCACGCCCCCTTTGGCCGGCGGATAGACATAGAAGCTCTTGGGCGAGCGGTCGTCCGTGCAGAAATGGCGCACCGTGCCGGCCGGCTTCATCGCGTACCAATCCGGTCGGGCGTCATCAAGCTGGCTGCGGTCCACCCGGCGAATGGCGCGGCCGGGGATGTTGCGCACCACGTCCAGCAGCATCAGCCCCGACGCAGGAATCTGCTGCAGCGGCCCCTCGACCAGCTCTATGACTTCGGTCTTGGCGCCGGCCGCCGGTCGGTGAATGGCGATTTGGGCGGCGCCCTCGTTCACCCAGTCGATCAGCTCGTCTTCGGTCCAGCGGACAAAGCGCTGGCCATCAGGGCCGCGCTCATAGTCATTGAGCACCGTGGCCGCGCTACGCAGAATGTCCGCCACCAGAATAGGCATCAGCCCATCGCCTCCAGCTCCGCGCGGATGCGCTCGATGGACCACTTGCCATGCGGCTTGCGACCGAAGCGGGCCTGATACTGCTCCACCCAGTAATCGCGGTCGCCCGTGGCCGGCGCCTCAGTGGCCTGTGCTTCTTCCGTGGTGGCCTCTTCGGCCGGCGCCAGCGGCTCGACTGTCGTCAGATCCATCTTCGGCAGCTCGGCAGTCTTGGGGGCTTCGGCCGCCCGATAGCCTTCCGGAATCGCCAGCAGGATCTTGGCGTGCTCGGGGTTGCTCACGTCGCAGAACTCGCGGCCCTCCGCGTCCGGCACGAAATGGTATTCGACGCCACCGAGGGTGACGCGCGTACCGCCAGGGCGCCGCAGGATACTCTCAATGCGCATATCGCCTCCAGAGAGGAGGCGGGGCCGAAGCCCCGCCTCGGGCTTACTGCACCATGAGCAACGTCAGGGCGATCTTCTTGCCGGCCGTGACAGCCGCCGACACCTTCACGCCGATGCTGCGATCCGCGCCCGCCGGGGCGATGGTGAACGCGCTCGACTCACTGGCGCGCACCACAGCCGCAGCGGAAGCGTCCTCAGCACTGAACAGCTCGTCGCCGCAGGTGCGAGTGCCGTCCGGATCACCGACCGCACCGGACATGACGCCGACATCGACGCTCACGCCAGTACCAAGCGCCTCGGTGTCGAGGATGGCATCAACCACGGTGTGGTAGGCCGGCAGTACCGCCAGCTCCACGATGTCGCCCACGTCCAGGTCGGCGTCGATGGTGGCCTCGAACCGCTGCGCCACAACACCACCGGCCTCGCGAGAAGTCGGGGTCTGCTTGCGGCCGAGCACCCAATCAGACTGAATTGCAATGGCCATGTCGTCTGCTCCTCCGATTAGGCCCGGTTCGGGTCTTTGGCGTAGGTATCGAGCGCAATCACGCCGAAATCCTTGCCGTTGAATCGCGTCTTCTTGAAGCCGAATATCACACCGGAGGCGACGGTGGGCTCATTGCCGTAGTCCTTCATCTCCTCCTTCCACTCGAAGCGCATGCCGCCGCTCGTGCCGTAGGCGACCGCGCCCGCCTGCCGCCCGAGGAACAGCGCACGGGCCGCCGGCAGATCACCGCTAGCGCCGTAGTCGTTGAACCGGATGGCGTTGCGGTGCGAGTGCAGCACGACGTTGTTGATCATGCCGAGGCTGCCCCGGAAGATCGGGTTGTTGCGGCCCTCGGCACCGGCAGCGGCTTTCTGGATCTCCAGCCAGCCGGCAGCGTCCGAGGTGCGCAGGTCGTGCTCCTGGAACGGCGACATGACCACGACGTAGCGGTCCTCACCCTCAATGCTCACCGGGCACATGTTGGCCGCGTCAGGGTCTTGCGCCTGCAGCATGGTGGCCTGCACCGCAGCCCGCTCGATGAGCAGCCGGCTCATCTTGTCGCTGGCGGTGATGGTGGCCTTGCTGGTCGCCGAGCCCGCATAGAGGATGTGGCCGGGATCCGGCGCCTCAATGGGGTTGCCCGCGTGGCCAGTCCAGCCAATCGGGAACAGGAAGTCGGCGTTGATGCCGCGAGCGCCGCTGAGATAGATGAACATCAGTTCATCCATGAACCGGCTCCAGTAGTCGGAGAGGCGGTTTTTGGCGACAGCGCGGAGATTGTGGACCGTGCGCTTGCGGGTCATCTTGCCGCCGGCCGACACGGCATGCCGCGCCTGGTCGATGCGCACCTCGTCGGTATAGAAGCGCAAGTTCTCCTCTTTGCCCTCCAGCCGCTGGTCGCCCTCGGTGTAGCCGCCGCGCAGCTGGACCGACAGGTCAAAGCTGATGCGGTCGCCCGAATCGGACTCAAGCTCGGTCTTGCGCTGGATGATGGCGTTGTCGTCGGTGCCGACGAATTTGCGCTCGAAGTAGCTCTTTTTGACCTGGTCTACCGCAAGGGCAGCCGACCACTTCTTTGCGGCCTTCGGATCGCCGAAGGGAATGACAGTCTGACTCATCTAGGAGTGCTCCTGTTGAATGCTTACCACTCAACCCACCGCACTCCTGCGCGAGTGGAACCGAAGGACGCCAATTTAGAGCGTCCGCGTTACGATTATGTAACCAATTGGTTCTATTTGCAATAGGCTGCGTCTATCGCTGCTCCTCACCAGTAATCCCGCGCGTGGCGGCCAACTTTGCATCGCTGGTTGGCGCGCGCACGCGCTTGATGGGAATGCTCCGGTCTGCCTGGAACTCGATGCGCGCCCGCCGACCAGACTTCTCTCGCAACGTCACCACGGCATACTCGCCGATGCGCACACTCTCGCCGGGTTCCAGGTCGATGGTCAGCATGCTTCGGTTAGCCCTCCGCCTGGCCGTACTGCGAGCGCGTATGCAGCTTGTCGCGCAGCGCGTAGCCCATCAGCGGCCAGATCTTCGCCACCGCTTTCTGTCGGGCGATCTTACGGCCGAGCTCCGCGTCGAAGTTCTCCGGGCTGACACAGGCAGACTCGCCGGTCACGGTGAAGCCGTTGCGCAGGACGAGGACGCATAGCGTCAGGCAGTGCAGAGGGTGGCTCGGCGCTGAGGCGACAGAAGCGCCTCCCATGATGTCGGCGCCCCTGATGTAGTACTCCTCCGCAATGGCCGCCTCGATGTCAGCCGGCGTGATGCGAGGGGCATTGAGCCCCTTCGTCTGAATCTCATGCTCAATGTCGCTCATGCCCATCCCTCCTTAGCGGGCAGCAAGATAGGCGTCACGGTCGGCGTCCGAGAGCTTGGCCAGCTCGCGCTCGTAGCGTTCCGGATCGGTTTCCATCAGCCGGTCGAGCTTCGCCCAGCGGCCGTCCTCGGTTTCGGTGACAGAAGCAGCCGGCACATTGGCGAGCGTCGGCGGGGCCTCGATAGGCTTGCGCCGCTTCTTGCCTTCCGGCCTCAGATCGTCCTCGGTCCTTGCCAGGCCGAACTGCTCAACGATCTGTGCGTGCGCCTTCTCCAGAATCTCGCGACCGGACAGGCCCTGGTTTTCCTCCTGGGCCGCGAGTTCGCGCACTGCCAAGTCCAGCGCCTTGTAGCGCAGCGGGTACTGCCGATACTCGGCATGCTCGCTCAGGAACTGGTTGACCGTGGCGAGCCAGGCGTTGCGCTGCTGCTGCTCGGCCATCTCCTGGGCCAGCTTGGCCTTGAACTGCGCCTGCTCGATCTCGCGTTCCTGCTTGGCGAGCTTGTCCAGCTCCAGCTGGTACTCCTTCGCCGTCAGCTCGCCGTCATCGAACTTCTGGACCAGTTCTTCCTTCTGCTTGGCGATAGCCTCCAGCTGCTCGGCGGCATCCTCTGGCACATCGGCGGCCAGCAGCGGCTGGACCTCGGTGGCTGCCGAACCCTTCCCCGCTTCCTCTTCGGCGTCATCGGCGTCATCGCCATTGCCGCCCTCAGCCTCGCCAGCTTCCTCTTCCTCCTCTTCGGCCTCAGCCTCTTCTGCTTCGAGGTCTTCGAGCGCGGCGCGCTCCTCTTCGGTCAGATCCTGCAGTTCTTCCTCGGTGTACCGGGACATCGTTCTTCCTCTCTCGGTTGGCATTAGACCGGCGGCATGCCGGCCGGAAGATCGTTCGGCATCGCACCACCATCCGGCACCATGCCATCCTGTTGCTGCTGCTCCAACGCAGCCTGCTCTTGCATCTGCTGTTGCTCACGCTCGGCCAGCGCCTGCTGCTGCGCCTGAATCGCGGCCTGCTGCTCCTGCTCGGTGCGGCCGACGAAACCAGCTTCGTGCAGCAGGCCATCGGCAACCGGGACAGCCGGCGGCGCCATGAGCGCCCTGATGGCCGCCTCGATGGCTTGGCTCTGCGCAGCGATATTCTCCTTGGCCACCTGGGCGGCCAGCTGGGCGGCACGCGCTTCGTCCACGCCAGCCTTGGCCAGCTTGGCGCGCAGCTCGGCCTCGAACATGGCTTGCTGCATTTGCGCCTGCTGCTGCTGGGCCTGCATGGCCTGGAGCTCCTCCGGCGTCGGCTCCTCGGCGTCCGGATCGCGCTGGCCGGTCATCTTGCGGATGCGCGCTACCAGCTCGTCGCGGTTCGGCAGGTCCATCATCTCGACCACCAGATCCAGCAGCGTCAGCGCCACCTGCGGCGGCATGCGGGTCAGCATCTCCAGCAGCTGCTCGGCCGCAGCCTGGCGCATGGTCGCGCGCCACTCGCCTTCCGAGACAACAAAATCCGCCTGCCGGCGCACGATGTCGTTTTCGGGCAACCCGTCGTTGATGGTCACGTACTCGGGGTGGCCGCGCTCGTTGGTGATGCGGAACTGCTTTTGCTCGGTGAAATACTGCTCGATGAGGGACAGCTGCTTCTCGCCCTGCGCCTGTACGGCAAAGCGCAGATTGTCGAACAACTTCGACGTCGTGAGCGAGCCTTGAAGCTGGCGCGCCTCGATTGCCCGTCCAGATGTCGCATTGGTCGTCCGGCCCAGTAACTCGTCCGTCACCCCCGACACGGACTGAATCATCGAGATATTGCGGCTCATCAGCTCCAGGTGCGCAGCCGCAAGGTCGCGCTCGGCGTTCGTGATCAATTGCTTCCCGGGCACCTTCTCGACCACGGCATCCGGGCGCGCCCATTCTCGGCGAAACTCCTCAATATCGCGTACAGCGCCCTCGTCCATGATCACCTTGTTGGTGCTCAGGATGTAAAGCGCTTTGCTGGCCCGCTTGTTGATGTCCTCCTGGATGTCGCGCAGACCACGGATGACGCCATACGGCAGCCCATCGCGGCCCCGGCGATAGCCCCAGATCGGCGTGAACGGAAATCGGTTGTGCCGGTAGGGCGAAGGCCCGACGTAGCACAAGCCGGTGGTGGTCATGATCGCGCAGTACATGCGCATCATCAGCCGGGAAGCGAGCACCGCCTGCCCAGCCTCCTCGACCGCCGCCTGATGCGCTGGGCTCTCCGGGTCATAGATCTCACCGGCAAATGAGCCCCGCACGATGCGCGTCACCCGCTCGGGCCGACGGAACCACACTTCGATCATGCGCACCCGCCGCCGATGGTTGACGGTGAGGCTGCGCTCGCCATAGGCGTCCAGCTCCGCTTCATGCTGGTCCATCACCTCGTCGCCGTACTCCAGGTCATAGGCCATGCGGCCGGACTCGTTAGCAGCGCGCTTGATGATGTCCTTCCGGTCCGGGAACAGCGCCATCGCTACGTCCTCGTCCACCCACTTGACGCGGATCACATAGCGCGCGTCGGACAGGTCCAGCTCCGTGCTCGCACTGTCCCAGAGGATGTTGCGCCAGGACTCATAGCGCGAGTACACCGGCTCGCCGTCGTCGTCGTCCTGTACGCCATCTTCGACCCAGCCAATGCCGACCTTCACGGCATCCTCGAAAGCGCGGCTGCGGTGGAACGGCGTGCGGTTGATGTCGGACAAGTACTTGAGCAGCTGCGTCTTGCGCTCGGCCGGCTTGGCGTCGCTCTTCTCGCGCGGCAGCACGCGGAAATCGACGCGGCCACGCTTCTCGCTGCCGATGATCCAGTTGATGGTCTGCGCGATGACGTTGTAGACGACGGGCGCCTGGCCGCGCTCTTTCAGCGCTGCCGCGTCCTCCTCCGACCACTGGATGTTGTCGTAGAAATCCTCGTCGATCGCCTGCTGAATCCGGTTATCCGCCTGCCGATCAAGCTCCTGCTGGTAGTAGCCCAGCAGCCGCCGGAACAGCTCGACATTCTCCGGGCTATCCAGCTCATGCTCCGGCGAATCCGGCTCTACGTCAGGCTCTTCCAGCCGGTCCCAGGGGTTGCTTTTGACGCTCTTCGTCTCAATCTCAAACATGGCCGGCTACTCGTAGTCCAGAATCTCGGCGTAGTGTTTGCGGCCGGACTCTTCAGTGATGATGGCCTCGGCGCCAACGCGGACATTCTCCACCGGGCGCGGCGGCAGCTCGATAAGGTCTTGCAGGTGGTCGTAGATCACGCTGGCGATCTTGTGCACGTGACTAGCGCTGTCCTCAAAACCCAGGTCGCGGTTGTACTGGATCGCCGCCTGCAGCAGATAGTGCGGGTCGTCGTATTTGTACGCGGCTGATAGTCCGATCACCACCGGCCTGCATCCGTTGAGGCGATGCGTCGGCACCAGCACTAGGCACGGCTCGGACTCGTCCACGCTCGGACCAACCCAGGTGCCGTAGACGGTGATGTCACCCAGCTTGCGGACGAATGCGTATTTGGTCAGGTCGAGAATGTGGTCGCTCATCAGGCAACCCTCCAGTTGGGTGGTGTGGTGCTACGTTGTGTGGTGCGACGCACGTTGATCAGGCCGCCGGCATAGGCTTGCGCGAACTGCCGCAGCGCGTCGGCCGCTTCGGAATGCCCGCCGGCCTTATCAGGCTCATCCGACCAGCAGCCTTGCCGCTCGTTCCAGCGCTTCTTGTAGTTCTCCAGGTGCATAATGCCGGCCTTGCACTCGGTTTCGTCGAACCACAGCAGCGGAAACACGTCACGCACCTGCTGGATGCCCCAGTTGATGTCCTGCACGCGCGGCACCACCTCGAAGCGCTGGCCGGGTAGCAGTTCCTCCAGCATCTGGCGCGGGGACTTGTTGGTGGTCTGCCCCTGGCGCACGTGGTCGGCATCGTGCGGCAGATAATGGCGGTCGAACACCAGCCCCAGGCTCTGCAGCCACTGCGCGGCGTGACTGTACGGCTCGCCCCAGGCTTCGTAGAAACGTATCAGCCGGTATTCCTGGCCAACCTTCTGCATCACCCAAATTGCCGTGCCGTCGCTGTTGCCGATGTCCCAGAAGGTCCAGCACCCGACCGCCTCGACGGGCAGACGCTCGCAAATTCTGCCCTCTTTGCGCGCCTGGGCAAGCTGGCGCGTGTAATACGCCCCCTCCGTCGATGCCCGGAATGATTCTTCGGGGATCGACGGGTATTCCTGCCACATCCGCTCATAATCCCCGGCAAAATCGTTTTCGCGCGTCGCCACGTACCAGGCGCGCTGCGGCAGGGTGATGATTTTCCCGGCCTGCGCCTCGATCTCGTCGAAATAATCGTGATCCTCGTCGGTGATGACGACTCCCGCCGGGTCCATTGCGTACTCCGGGGTCCCATGCCACGGGAAGAAAAAGAAGCGAAACTCCTTTTTTGTCAGTGGCTTACGCTGCTGATGCAGCGCTTCGGCGCGCTGACAAATCTCATAGAATGCGCCTTCGCGCCCCTCCGCCGTCGACTCAATGACCACAATTCCGTCGTCCGGGACAGCGGGCAACGATCCTGTGATGATCTCCTCCGCTCTTTGCGGAAATCGAGAGCAGATCTTCCCGAACTCCGTGACAATCAAGAAATGGATCGTCCCCGACCGCATCGACGTCGAGACGCGAATACTGCTGTTATTAGCCAGCAGCAGTTCCGTCGCGGAGTCGCGCTCTAGCGGGATAGCCTGCTTCAATTGCTCCGGCAGGCGGTCATAGGCAAATTTAATTTTGTCCCGAAACAATGACTTAGCAGCATCGTCGGTATGCGCTATGATGCCGACACGGGCATGTGGCGTGAATAGCGCATAGTCCAGTGCGGCTAGACACCATCCGGTCGTGCTGCCAATCTGGCGGGCCTTGAGCACTACGTTGCGGTGCCAAATATTGTCGAACATATGCCGCTGCGCAGCATTCGGCCGGAATCTCACGACACTATTCACGCCGTCAGAGGACTTCGTTGCGACGTAATAGAGATGGCTTAGGCGCCACAGCGGGCTGCCCATGGCGGCGACGAGCTCGGCCTCATCGCGCGGCGTGAAATCCTCAGGCGCGCGCGCCAACTCAGCGCGCCTAGCAGGGGAAATTGCCAGCGCCGCCAGCTCCATCAGTCAGATTGCCCCCCATCCGGCCGCAGCGCTCGTCCAGCGATCGCAGACAGCATATCGGCCAGCGGGTTGCCGGGCTGGACACCGTGGTCGTGCTCGATCTTGTCGCGCCATTTCCCACGCTGGCGATTTTTCAGCCAGAAGATCGCAGCCACGGTATCAGGTGGGTAGCGCTTGACTGTTGGCGTCATGACGACCTCGCCGTTCACGACGCGAATATCAGTGTCGGGATGTTCGTATCCAAGCGCGCGGTGATAGAGACTCTGCGCAACCCGCGCATCAGCATCGACCTTGCCCCTGTTTAGGGCCTCAAGAAATTCCGGATGCTGCGACTTCCAGTTATTCAGCGTCTGCTCGCTCACGCCGAAAAAATCCGCCACCTCTTTGTCTGTCGCGCCCAGCAGGCAAAGTTTGTACGCCTGCTCGGGCGTCCGCTCAGGGTCGTACTTCGACGGCCGCCCCCGGCTGCGCGTTACGGCCTTTTCCTCAGTTGCGCGCTTAGACATTGACTCCATGCCCCACGCAAAATTTCCCAATGGCCTAGTGGTTAGATTATCGGGCCATCGGTGATTTTGCGCAAGTTATTGCGTGAGCTTGGTTTCCCAGTAGTCTTGGCTCGGTGTGCGCGC
>DATCJT010000073.1:0-1993 GCA_036562645.1 Methylophilaceae bacterium
GTTCGGGCGGCCAATGCCCACCGCTTCGACGTTGCCGTGGTCTGCGGTTAGGTAGACGTGGAATCCGTTGTCCAGCAGCATCGAGAACAGACGATCCACGAAGCCCGACTCGCACCAGCTTGCGATCTGGGCTGCAATGCCACGCTTTCCAAGCACTGCCCCATGGATGATCTCGTCGACGGTGTCCACGACAAGGCCAGCCACTTTCAGAGACGGATGGGTCAGGGCTGCTTCAAGCGCGGGGAGGTCATCGGTGCGTTTGATCGACCTGCGGTACAGCACCTCATTTGCGCGAAGACCATGGTCCTGCCAGAACCGTGTCCATTGCGCCGGTTCCTGAGAGGTTGATTCGATGCTGTCGGCGAACTCACGTGGGCGCAACCCGGAGAACAACGCCTGCCGGGACACTGAAGTCAGGGTTGGCAGCCACGCAAAGCAGGCACTCTCGTCGAACATCAGCCGCTGCGACCGACTGACCACGGTCTCCCGGATCAGTATCCACTGATCTACGGCCAGCCCGTCAAATACCACCAGCGCGATCTTCTTCTCGCCGTTGCCCCGGCGCATCGCCAGATACCTCGGCACATGGTGGACCATGATCGGTCCCTTGGCGGCGGGCAATGACGGCAGGTCCGCATAATGCTTGCCTGCCCATTCACGCAACCGATCGTCGGCGGAGATAGCCAGGTCTCGCATCGCATCCTTGATGCTTTCCGCTTGGGCTGCATCCAATCGGTGAAACCGTGAGATGACTTCGCCTAGGCGACGCGAGAAATGGGTCCAGTCGCGGTGCGGTGACTCGATGGTCGGCACTTCCGCCTTCAGGCTCTTGATGCCTTCAAACACCAGGTTCCGCATCGACGCCGGATCCTGCACCACACCCGCCTTGGCCCACTCCGGCAGGGTGGCCGGCACGCCCTGGACCATCAGCGGGTGTAGCGTGCCATCCAGGAACATCGAGTCGACGATCACCCGGACGTCATGGTGGTCGAAAGGCAGGTCGAGTTTTGCGACGTAATCCGGCGGCGTGGGTTCACCAGTGCGGGTTCCAGTGACTCCCAGCTTGGTGAGATAGCGAAACCAGGCTTCCTGCACGACACGCAGCGTGAGGCTCTTGTGCGCAAACAAGTCGGCGATGGGTATGCCCTTGAAGGCGTTATGCTCACCGACCACTTGCTCCACGTGCTGCGCGAGCACAGGCGGAAGGGCCGCCTCGCGGTAATGGAGACGAAGGAGCTCACGCCAAAAGTCCTCCGACCGTGTGATGAGGTGCGGGCTGATACGGAAGATGTGCGTCAGCACGAACTCCTTGGTCGCCGCTTCGCCCAGCGACTGATGCGCGTGCCTCGCCTGCGCCTCGAACAGCGCGGGCAGCATCTCACTACCCAGCTGCCTCACCACGGTATAGCTCAGCCTAGGGAACAACTCAGCGAGACTCAAGGAGAGCTTGCGCGCCTGACGCAGGTAGTCCCAAGGCAAGTCGGCGACGTTCATTCCCCGCAGATGGAGGATCAAGGCACGGGAGGGACCTGGCTCGCCGCGATCCCACGCCGCCCGATAGCGCTCCTCGTACTCTGCCCGGAACGCGATGCTGTCCTCGAAGGGCAGTACTTCAAAGCCGTGCTCACGCAATCCCGACAACACCTGCTCATCCAGCAGCACATCGTCCGGGTCGGCAACGATCCAGAGCCGGGCCAGATCGACGGGAAACTCCTTCAGGATGCGGTCAACCCAGGCTGTCATGCTGGCGTACCTCCCGGGTGACCAATGCGAAGCATCAGCACCGCATTGAGATCCGGCGTGCAGGCTTCCGCGTCCGCCAGCGCTGCCATGCGTGCCTCGTGCTCAGCTACGAGCCGTTTGCGGCGGTGCTCCCTGACGGCGGGAAGGCCGATCCGACCGATCGCCTGGTAACGCGCCTCGAAGGCGTAGCGCGCCCGTTCACGCTCCTCGGCGAGCCAGGCACGGTGCTCCTCCAGCAGCTCGGTAAAAA
>DATCJT010000076.1:0-2051 GCA_036562645.1 Methylophilaceae bacterium
CTGCGCGATCAGGCCAGCCTGGCGGCGCTCACCGAAGACGTGGTCAAGACCAGCGAAATCGAGGGCGAGCAGCTCAACGTCGAGTCCGTGCGCTCAAGCATCGCTCGCCGGCTGGGCGTCGACATCGGGGCGTTGGCTCCAGTCGATCGTCATGTCGAAGGCGTGGTGGAGATGGTGCTCGACGCCACGGTCAACTGCGCGGCGCCGGTGACCCGCGAGCGGTTGTTCGGCTGGCACGCGGCGCTCTTTCCCACTGGTTACTCCGGCCTCTCCAGGATCAAGGTCGGCAGTTGGCGCGACGACGCCAGTGGCCCCATGCAGGTGGTCTCCGGCCCCATCGGCCGCCAGCGCGTGCATTTCGAGGCGCCGCCCGCCGATCGACTGGAGACCGAGACAGGTCGTTTCCTCGAATGGGTCAATGCGGACTCGGGTGAGCCACCGCTCGTCAAGGCGGGGCTTGCCCATCTGTGGTTCGTGACCTTGCACCCGTTCGACGACGGCAACGGCCGTATCGCCCGGGCCATCGGCGACCTGCTGTTGGCGCGCGCCGACGGCAGCCCGCAGCGCTTCTACAGCCTGTCGGCGCAGATCCAGCGGGAGCGCAAGGCCTACTACGATATTCTGGAGCGCACCCAGAAGCGGTCCATGGACGTCACCGAGTGGCTGGCCTGGTTCCTCGACACCCTGCATCGCGCCGTCGATCAGGCGCAGCACACCCTCGATGCCGTGCTGACCAAGGCACGCTTCTGGCAGCACTGGGCAGCCACACCTTTGAACGAGCGACAGGTGAAATTGCTCAACCGGCTACTCGATGGCTTTGAAGGTAAGCTCACCAGCAGCAAGTGGGCGGCGATCGCCAAGTGCTCGCCAGACACGGCGCTGCGCGACATCAACGACCTGCTCGCGCGCGGCGTGCTGCGGAAATCGAATGCGGGCGGGCGCAGTACCAGCTACGAGCTGAACGATCTCCCGTAGTAACCGCGCGTCTTCTGAATTGACTTGGCTGGCGGACCGAACAGCGCCTTCATGGACTCCTGCCAACTCATGCGGAAGGAGACCAAGATGGACGTCGTTCACCTCAATCAAAAACAACTGGCCGCCCGCTGGAGTATCAGCGAAGCCACCCTCGAACGCTGGCGTAGCGTGGGAATTGGGCCGAAATTCCTGAAACTCTGTGGTCGGGTGATTTACCGCCAAGTCGACATCGAAGCCTACGAGGAGTCGTGCCTGCAGATATCAACCAGCCAGTCTGCGGTCGTTGCCCATGGCCAAACAAACTGAGATCGTCAGCCGCTGGATCGATGCGCAGCCGGAGGGCGCCTTGCTCAGGAGCCTGGACCTGGAGCACTTGGTCAATCGCGATCAAGCGTCGCGGCAGTTGGTTCGCTTGGCACGGCATGGGCGTTTGAGGCGCGTGGCGCGCGGCATGTACGTCGCCGTGACGGCCAGCCGCTTCGGTCCAGTCCCGCCGCCCGCCGACAAACTGGTCCAGTCCCTCGCGCGCATCACGGGGCACGCCATCGTCCGTCATGGCGCGGCTGCGGCCAGTGCCCTGGGGCTGACCACGCAGGTCCCCGTCCGACAGATCTACCTGACCGACGGCCGCGCGCGGACGCTCAATCTCGGCAAGCAGGTCATCGAGATCCGCCGTGCCCCCAGGTGGATGTTGGTGCTGGGCGATAGTCTCGCCGGTGATGTCGTCAGAGCCCTTGAATGGCTTGGCCCGGACCTCGCCGAAACCACGGTCGGCAAGTTGGTTGGGCGCATCGGGCGGGATGACTGGAACGCCGTGCTCGAAACCAGGACTCACCTGCCGGCGTGGATGGTAGTGGCAATCCAGAAAGGTCTTCCCGCGTCGGCACTTGTTCCGTTTCGTCGGTAGATGTCGACAAGTACCGACGTTTCGAAACACGGCGGCATCCGACCACGGTTACAAGCGGATTGCCGGCATACCGAAAGTCCGCAGTCCGCAAGTGCGGACTGGTCAAGCAGGTTGTTCAAAATCAAGGACCTGCCATCAGACCGTGCGGGCTGGCGAGGGTTCCTGCGGG
>DATCJT010000079.1:0-4204 GCA_036562645.1 Methylophilaceae bacterium
GCCGATGAGGTCATCACCATCCTCGACGACCTGAATGTGGGCAACGGGGTTGCCATGCATAACGGCAATCTTTATGTCGCCGAACAGAACCGCATTACCCGTTACGCCGCCCCGGATTTCGACCTCAATCTGCCGTTCAAGCAAATGCGCGAGGTGATTTACGACCAGTTGCCGGACAAGGCACACCACGGCTGGCGCTATATCGCATTCGGTCCTGACAACAAGCTCTACGTGACGGTTGGCGCCCCCTGCAACATCTGTGATCCGCAGGGCATGGAAGCCTCCATCATCAGGATGGATCCGGACGGCAAAAATGTGGAAGTGTTCGCCAAAGGCGTGCGCAACTCCGTGGGCATCGACTTCCAACCCGAAACCAATGTCGTCTTCTTCACGGACAACGGTGTCGATACACTGGGAGACGACGTCCCGCCTGACGAACTCAATGCGGCACATACTGCCGGGCTGCATTTCGGCTTCCCCTATTATGCCGGCGGTAATGCCCAGCATCCGGAATGGAAGGACAGGAAGGCACCGCAGAACATGACCTTCCCGGTGGCCGAATTCCAGGCACACAGCGCCAATCTTGGCTTCAAGTTCTATACCGGCAATCAATTCCCCGCGGAGTATCGCGGAGATGCCATCGTCGCCCAGCACGGGTCATGGAACCGCAGCAAGCCGGTCGGTTATCAACTGGTCCGCGTCAGGTTCGATGATCAGCATCGCGTCGTCGGCACCGAGGTCTTCATCGACGGCTGGCTGAAGGATGGCGAAATCTGGGGACGACCCAATGATGTCCTGCAACTGCCGGACGGCTCGCTGCTGGTCTCGGATGACTATAATGGTGTCATCTATCGCATCAGTTACGGAGAAGGCGGCAGTTCTGCGACTTCATCCGGCGGCACCGTTGCCGGGTTGCAGATGCCGGAGTCATCCATCGCACACCCGGATGGCCGCATCTTCGTGACCGAAATCGGAGAATTCGGCAGGAATGGCGACGGCAAGGTCTCCGTGATTCATCCCGGCGGCTCCGTCTCCACGCTCGCGGACGGCCTGAACGATCCCAAGGGCATCGATCTCTTCAATAACCAGTTGTATGTCGCCGACATCGACCAGGTCGTCCGCATCGACCTGCAGGGCAACAAAACCGTCCTTGCCGCCCCTGCCGACTTCCCGAACAAGCCGGTTTTCCTGAACGACATCGAGATCGACGGGCTCGGCAATGTCTATGTCTCGGACAGCGGCGATGATAACGGCAAGCATGCCGCCGTCTACAGGATCACACCGGCGGGGAAGGTGACGCGACTGCTCCAGGAAAATTCCGGCGTCAAGCGTCCCAACGGCCTGCTCCTGGATGGCGTCAACGCTCTCCTCGTGGCTGATTTCGGCACAGGCAGGCTATACCGCCTGACCTATCAGGAATCCGGCAGCCGTGTCCGCTCCAGCGTAACATTGCTCAACCAGGGCTTTGGCGGTGCGGATGGCTTGGTGCGCGACCCGAACGGCATGCTCTACGTCAGCGACTGGGCCGGCGGCAAAGTATGGCAGCTGACCGAGCCCAAGGCCACTCCGCAGCTGATCAGCGAAGGTCATCAGTCCTCGGCAGACATCAGCCTGTCCCCTGATGGCAAGGCCATCCTGATGCCGGACATGAAGGCCAGCACACTGGTCTCCATCCCGTTACAATAACCCTTCCCTCGCAGAGGCCGGATCACTTCCGGCCTCTTTGCTCACCATTCGGGCACAATCCATTACACACCCTACCCTGCCTGTATCAGCAGATCATCTCGTTGACATCATTATTGAGAATCATTATCATTTGCGTTAAAAATGCTCCACATGAACAAAACGGGCACATTCGCCCAACAAACAGACTTCGCGGAGCAGTAGTACAGCCAGCCAAGGAACCCTTCCTGTAGCCAGCCAGCAACCCGATCCACTCAAGGAAAACGTATATATGTCTGCACAAAGCAAATTCGCAAAAAAACGTATTGCCGCGCTGGTCACACTGGCATTCGTCCCGGCTCAGGCCTGGGCCGAAGATGCGGCAGTGGCCCAGGAAATCGAGGCATTGCCGGAAGTGAACGTCGTGGATAGCGCCATCAGGGATACTGGTTACATGGTAGAGCGCGCATCCTCCGGCAAATTCACCGCTCCCCTGATCGATACGCCCAAGTCGGTCACGGTCATCAACGAAAAGGTGATCAAGGATACAGGCGCGACCTCATTCCAGGATGCCTTGCGCACAACCTCCGGCATCACCTTCGGCACGGGTGAAGGTGGTGGCGCCGCATTCAGCGACCGGCCGTTCATCCGTGGCTTCGACTCACAGAGTTCAATCTTCGTGGACGGCCTGCGCGATCTGGGCTCCCAGCAACGCGAAACCTTTGCCGTCGAACAGATCGAAGTTCTCAAAGGACCAAGCGGTGCCTATGAGGGACGCGGCTCCGCCGGCGGCAGCATCAACATCGTGACGAAAAAGGCGCAGGCCGGTGACTTCACCAATGGTTCGGTCAGCCTAGGCACGGACAAATACCGTCGCGTCACTATCGACGGCAACTACCAGCTGGGTGACAACGCCGCCATCCGCCTGGTCGGCATGGTGCATGACGCTGACGTCCCGGGACGCGACTCTGTCGATGTCAAGCGATGGGGGTTCGCCCCGTCCCTCACGCTCGGTCTGGATACACCGACATCCGCCACGATCAGCTGGTATCACTACGAGACGGATGACATGCCGGACCGTGGCCATCCATATAAGGACAACACAGGCGCCACCAAGAGCAAGCCGCTCAGAGTGGACAGAGACAATTTCTATGGCCTGAAGAACCGTGACTATCAGGAAACGCAGGCAGACATCGGCACATTCGAGATCCGGCATGCATTCAATGACAATGTCGAGATCAAGAATACCCTGCGCTACGGTGAAACAAGCAACGAATACGTGACAACCCGCGTACTCCCGAACGCCGCAGACCAGGCAGCCAACCGGGCACCTCGTCAGGGCCAGGCGCGGAAGACGGAAACCACTTCGGTCGCCAACCTGACGGATCTCTCCTTTTCGTTCGAAACCGGCAGCATCAGACACAAGGTAAACACCGGGGTCGAGTTCAGCCGCGAAGAGACCGATCAGTTCGCTGCCACTTTCCTTGGGGGGACAGGTGCAAACCAGAACGGAGGCCCCATAGGCAATCTGCTGAATCCTGACCCGAACGATCCGTGGCTAGGCTCCGTTTCCTTCAGCGGCAGACCCACAACCACGACCAAGAGCGTAAGCAAATCCGTTTACGTCTTCGACAGTATGGATCTCAGCGAGAAATGGATACTGAATGCCGGCATCAGATACGACAAGTTCGATGTCGAGAACAATACGGCCAAGACCGACCATGGATTCTTCAACTACCAGGCAGGCATCGTCTATAAACTGCAACCCAACGCCAGCATATATGCCTCATACGCCACATCATCCACGCCGGTAGGTCTGGGTAACGGTGACGGCAACCACGAGAACGGGAACGTACTCGACCCGACTCGCGAGGACCTGAAGCCGGAACGTACCAGGAGCTTTGAAATCGGCACGAAGTGGGATGTCCTGGAAGGGCTATCTCTGACTGCCGCAGCATTCCATACGGTAAAAACCGACGCACGTGTATTGATGGCGGACTCGCATTACGAGAACGCCGGTGAGTTCGTGATCAACGGTTTCGAGCTGGGTGCATCAGGCAAGATTACGCCGAAATGGGATATTTTTGCCGGCTATACCTATCTCGATAGCGAACAGAAGAAAGTCGGTGCCTGGGACGGAGGCTATACGGACCTTGGCAGCGCTGCAAACAAGGGGAATGAAATGCCCGGCATCGCCAAGAACAGCCTGAGCATCTGGACCACGTATCAACTGCTGCCCAAGCTGAAAGTGGGGGGTGGCGCATTCTACATGGACAAGGTCTGGGCGAATCCGGGCAACGACCTGTACGTACCATCCTATGTGCGCTGGGATGCGATGGCGGCATATGAGATCGACCCACGATTCTCTCTGCAGCTCAACATTCAGAACCTGACCGACGAGCGCTATTACAACCAGACCTACACACGGCACTTCGCCAGCGTTGCACCGGGTCGACTGTCCTTCCTGACATTGGACATGAAGTTCTAAACCAGCCGGTCATGTAGTATTGCCGTTATACCGGTCGCCCCATGGAGAACCCCT
>DATCJT010000095.1:0-3045 GCA_036562645.1 Methylophilaceae bacterium
TCCGTGGTCATGCGCAAGGCCGACGCCGATAGCCGGCCGCTGACTGCGCTGAAACAGGTGCTCGAACAGGCGCTGGCGTCGGCGGGCGGACCCGCGACCAAACCTGTGCGATAGTAGCGGTGCCGCCTCTATCGCTCCAGACCCGCCTTGTGGGCTTGCAGCTTGATAACGCCTACCACGCCCAAGCGCCTCAACGGCTCGGGAGGCAGCCAGCTCGGCTTATCGAACGCGGCGAGATCAGCGAGCATGCTGCTGCGCTGCCCGGCCACCCACTCGGCCAACAGTTTGCCATAGATGGTCCCTTTAACTACACCCGCGCCGTTGCATCCTACCGAGGCATACAACCCTGGCCGAATCTCGCCGACGAAAGATGCTCCGTTGCGCGTCAGCGCTGTCGAACCACTCCAGACATACTCGAATTCATGACAATCCAGATGCGGATAACGGCGCCTGAAGGAATCAGCCAACATTAACGCCATGTGGTCAAGCGGCTGCTCGGCCTCGTACGAGTATGCGCTACGCACCATGAAGCGCCCGCCCCGTATGCGTCGCAGCGTCGTGCCGAGTCGGTTGGCCGGGATGACCCCCCATTGATCGCGCTTGCCCAACATCGCCTGCTGCGCAGCATCAAGTACCGGCGTGATGCCTGCATAGGTATAGATGGTGATCAATCTACTGCCCAGAAAACCCAGATGCTTGGCAAACGCATTGTTGGCTAGGATGACGTTCTCCGCGGTAAACGTCCCTTCACGCGAATTTACCTGGTACGGCCCGCCACCTTGCACTGACAGGACAGGATTGTTTTCCATCAGCCATGCGTTAGCGGGCAAAGCGTCTGCCAGGCCGCGTATGAGCGCCGCAGGCTGCACGAACACATTATTCATCGAGTGGTAGCCGAACCGGTAGTAGTTCGTGCCTAGTTCTTCGTGCAAGCCGTCGCGATCAAATTCCGTATACGTGACACCCCAGTCGCGATATTCCTTCAGTGCTGCGCGCAGGCGACGCTCGCCGTCAGGTGTGGCAGCGGCATGAAACTTGCCCGCTACGTCCCACCCGCAATCGATGCGGTTTTGCTCGACGATTTCGGCCAGCCATTGGATCGCCGACCGGAACATCGAGATCTGTTTGCGGGCAATCTGCAGCGGACTATGATGCCCGCTCATGCGTGTATTGTGCGGAAGGTCGATCAAGAAGCCGGAATTACGCCCGGCCGACCCCTCCCCTGCGGTGGTGGCATCAAGGATGAGCACTAAATCCTCGGGTCGCAGCTCGGCCAGACGCCGAGCGACGGCCAAGCCGGTGTATCCGGCACCGATGACCATGTATTTGACGCGCCGCTGCGGGGGCGGCGCGGTGCGTGCCGCGCGTGGCGGCAGCAAAGCGTTCCAACCGGATCCGCTTTGATAAGTTGGATAAGGCTTTGCTCGCCCTGCCGGGGATGACATGATGCTAAAGAGAGTTGCGTTAGAAAACTATCGGTCCGCACGCGCTTGCAAACTGCGCATAACCTCACCCTGAACGATGTTCCAGATTTGGGACTTCAGTTCGATGTAGCGCGGCGACAGTTGCACGTCGGCGTTGCGCGGATAGGGAAGATCATTGGGCATGTCGCAAGCGACACGACCCGGTCGCGCGCTCATGACGACCATGCGAGTGGAAAGTAGCAAGGCCTCGTCGATCGAGTGCGTGATGAACACGATGGTCTTGCCGCTTCGCTCGTAAATGCGGGTGAGCTCTTCCTGCAAGACTTGCCGGGTCATCGCGTCCAGGGCAGCAAACGGCTCGTCAAGGAGTATCACGTCCGGGTCATTGGCCAGAACGCGGGCTATCGAAACACGCTGGCGCATTCCTCCGGATAGGGCCTTTGGATATGCGTCCTCGAAGCCCTTGAGTCCGACCATCTCGATGAACTTGCGCGCCGTTTCCTCCCGCTCGGCTGCTGGGACGCCTTTCATCTTCAAGCCGAATGCGACATTCTCGGCCACGGTCAGCCACGGGAACAGCGCATACTGTTGAAACACCATCCCGCAATGCGGGTCAACGTCGCGAACTTCCCGCCCATTGACCAGGATCCGGCCGGACGACGGTCGCTCGAAGCCGGTAATCAGATTCAGCAGTGTCGATTTGCCGCATCCGGATGCGCCTAACACCACCAGGAACTCGCCCTTCGGAATATGAAGATCTACGCGGTCAAGCGCCTGGAACTCGCCAAAGGACTTGGACACACACTCAATAGAAATCATGGGCTTGTCTACCGTGACCATGCAAGTACCCTGTTTTCAACGAAGCGGAACACTACGTCGGTGACTAGCACAGTGACGCTAATCAGCGCCATACCCAGAACGACGGTATCGGTCTGGAAGAATTCTTTGCCGTTCATAATGAGAAATCCCAAACCTTCCTTGGCCGCCACCAATTCGGCGGAAATGACGCATGTCCAAGACAAGCCCAGGATGACCTTGAAACCGCTGAATATCTGCGGCAGGCTTGCAGGCAAGATGACGTGGCGCATCACTTGCGGACCGCTGGCACCCAAGTTTCGCGCAGCACGGATGAGCAGAGGGTCGATATTGCGCGTTGCTTCGATGACATAAAGCAGTGCTGGCGCAAATGTTCCCATGAAGACGATGCTGTACTTCTGTGTTTCCGTGATGCCAAACCAAAGGAGCGACAATGGGATCCAGCTCATCGACGGCAGGGGACGCAAGAAGGACAGTATCGGATCGAATGCGGCCCGGGCGCGCTGCGATGTGCCAAGGAAAATTCCCAAGGGAATTGCCAATGCGGTGGCCGCTGCAAAGCCGACCATCACGCGACGCGCTGAGGCCAGGATATGGTCGAAAAGCACCCCCTCATCCCACATCCCAGCCAGTCGCGCGAACACATCCGACGGCGGCGGCAAAAACAGCGGGTCCACCCATTGCAGACGGCACGCTGCCTCCCAAAAGAGCAGCAGCGCGATGACTGACACGCTGCTAATCAGCATCAGGTCCGGACGTCGCCGGATGTCTTGCATGTTCATACTTGAATTTCAGAGTTTGGCGT
>DATCJT010000097.1:0-3505 GCA_036562645.1 Methylophilaceae bacterium
GGCCGAAGCCGTCCACGCCGGCGTTGTTGGAGATCACGGTCAGCCCCTTGACCCCCGAATCGCGCAGCGCGGCGATCAGGGCCTCGGGGATGCCGCACAGACCGAACCCGCCCACCGCCAGGGTCTGCCCGTCGGCGACCAAGTCGGCCAGCGCGCGCCTGGCGTCCGGGTAGAGTTTGGATGCAGCCATGCTCGCCCTCGGTTGGAAGCCCAGCCCGGGATTCTAGCGGCAGGCGCCGGGGCGGGACACGTACTTTCGGGCAAGGGGGGGGATGAAGGCCCGCCGCTCGTCATTCATATCCATCCACCCATACACCCGAACAGTTTCTTTACGGTCAACCACTTGCGTGAGTGTCCGAGCGCCCAACTTCATAGGGGCATGGGTCGCACCGTCCTGCCGTTCCCGGTAGAATCCCCAGCCCCTCTTGGCCACCGACAAAAATGCTGCCCGCCTTCAAAGCCTACGACATCCGTGGCCGCGTGCCGGACGAACTCGACGAAGACTTGGCGCGACTCATAGGCGTGGCTTTAGCCAGGCAATTGGGACCGGGCCCAGTAGTGGTGGGACACGATGTGCGCCTGAGCAGCCCTGCCTTGCAGTCGGCCTTGTCGGATGGCCTGCTCAGCCAAGGCAGGGATGTCATCAATATCGGCCTATGTGGGACCGAAGAGGTCTATTTCCACACCGCCCATCTCGGGGCTGCTGGCGGGGTGATGGTCACCGCCAGCCATAACCCCATGGACTACAACGGCATGAAGCTGGTACGCGAGCAGGCACGGCCGATCAGCGGCGACTCCGGCCTGACCGCGATCCGCGACTTCGTCGCCGCCCGCAAATACGCGACCATCCCGCCCAGTGGTCGCCTTCATCAGCACTACGATAAGTCGGCATACATCCAGCACCTGCTCGGCTACGTCGACCAGGATCGGCTCCAGCCGTTGAAGATCGTCGTGAATCCTGGCAATGGCGGCGCCGGCTTGATTGTGGATCAACTGGAACCACACCTTCCGTTCAACTTCGTCCGTATCCAGCATGAACCGGACGGCCGCTTCCCGAACGGCATCCCCAATCCCTTGCTGCCTGAAAACCGAGCAGTTACTGCCGAAGCGGTTCGCCAGTGCAGCGCCGATTTCGGCATAGCCTGGGACGGCGATTTCGACCGCTGCTTTTTTTTCGACGAGCGAGGCCGCTTCATCGAAGGCTACTATCTGGTTGGACTGCTGGCCCAGGCGCTGCTTGCACGCGCGCCCGGCGAGAAGATCATCCATGACCCGCGCTTAGTCTGGAATACGGTCGAAATGGTCGAACGGGCCGGCGGCGTCCCAGTGATGAGCAAAACCGGCCATGCATTCATAAAGGAGCGAATGCGTCTTGAGAACGCCGTGTATGGGGGCGAGATGAGCGCCCACCACTACTTCCGCGACTTCGCCTACTGCGATTCGGGGATGATCCCATGGTTGCTGATCGCAGACCTGGTATCACGTACCGGAGTGTCGCTCTCGGCAATGCTCGATTCACGCATGCGGGCGTTCCCCTGCAGCGGTGAAATCAATTTCCGGGTTGAGGATGCCAGGAAATCCATGGAATGCGTACTGGCCCATTTCGCTGCGCTCGCCCCGGCCCTCGACCATACCGATGGCCTCAGCGCGGACTTCGGTGACTGGCGGTTCAACCTACGCAGCTCCAATACCGAGCCGCTGCTGCGTCTGAACGTCGAATCCCGCGGCGACGCACGCCTCATGCAGGCGCGAACCGACGAAATCTCCCGACTGCTTGCAGCCTGATGAACCAGGACTCATTGATGAACGATCTACTTCCCGTGATCCTTTCGGGCGGCTCCGGCACACGCTTGTGGCCACTGTCGCGCGAATCCTATCCGAAGCAGTTCCTACCGCTGACTGGCAATTTGACCATGCTGCAGGCCACTTGGCGCCGGGTCGCTCCGATCACCAATCGCGGACCGTTGGTGGTAGCCAATGAAGAACACAGGTTCATTGCCGCCGAGCAACTGCAGCAAGTCGGGGCGAAGCCGGAAGCGATCCTGCTTGAGCCCCTTGGCCGCAATACCGCCCCGGCCATCGCAGTGGCGGCACTCGAAGCGACCCGCGATGATCACGACCCAGTCCTGCTCATCTTGCCCTCAGACCATGTGATCCTCGACGAGGCCTCATTTCAGGACGCAGTGCGACAAGCACTGCCGGCCGCTGCCAGCGGCAAGCTGGTGACGTTCGGCATCTCGCCGACAGGACCAGAAACCGGATACGGCTACATCAAAGCTGCCACTGGAGAGGGCATCCGAAGAGTGGAACGCTTCGTGGAAAAGCCGGACCTGGCCACAGCGCTAGCTTACCTGGCCACCGGCCACTATTTCTGGAACAGCGGAATGTTCTTGTTCAAGGCCTCGCGCTATCTGGCTGAACTGAGGCAGCTCCATCCCATCATGCTGGAAGCGGTCGAGCGCGCCTGGAAACAGGCGCGCCGAGATAGCGATTTCGTACGTCTGGACAGAGAATCGTTCGCGGCCGTACCGTCCGACTCGATCGACTACGCGGTGATGGAGAAGACCACCGATGCAGTGCTGGTGGCGCTCGACGCAGGCTGGAGCGATGTCGGTTCCTGGGCGGCGCTGCGGGCCATATCTCCCAAGGACGGCAAGGGCAATGCACACCACGGGGACGTTATCGCCGTGGACTGCCACAATACCTATGCTTATGGCGATCGCCTGATCGCCATGGTCGGACTGGATGGTGTAATCGTGGTCGAAACTGCCGATGCGATACTGGTCGGCAAGGACGAGCGCATGCAGGAGGTCAAGGAGGTCGTTGCTCGGATCAAGCGTGATGGGCGCCCCGAGGCGAGTTGGCACCGCAAGGTTTATCGCCCATGGGGCGCATACGACTCGATTGACAACGGCCAGCGGTTCCAGGTCAAGCGCATCACGGTCAAGCCCGGCGCGGCGCTCAGCCTGCAGATGCACCACCATCGCGCCGAACACTGGATCGTGGTCAGCGGTACTGCCGAGGTTACCCGTGGAGACGAGGTAATCCTGTTGACCGAGAACCAGAGCATCTACATCCCGCTCGGCGTCACTCACCGACTCAGAAACCCCGGCAAACTGCCGCTGGAACTGATCGAAGTGCAATCAGGAAGCTATCTGGGCGAGGACGACATCGTTCGCTTCGAGGATACCTACGGCCGGACCTAGCCACTTGACGGATCCAGCAGGGAGGACGGACTGACCGCAACGGCAAGCACGCCAAGCACGGCGCTCCGGTAGAATCGGCAGTCCGCCCCCGCGCCTGCCGCCGCGGCCGGGCCGTTCGCCCCGTTTTCCCGAGGAATCCCCGCACGATGAAGATCCTAGTCGCCTACAAGCGGGTGGTGGACTACAACGTCCGCATCCAGGTCAAGCCGGATGGCTCCGGCGTGGTCACCGAGGGCGTGAAGCTCTCGCCCAACCCGTTCGACGAGATCGCCCTGGAGGAGGCCCTGCGCCTGCGCGAC
>DATCJT010000102.1:0-53609 GCA_036562645.1 Methylophilaceae bacterium
CATCCCGCTTTCTACCAGCTTCACCGCTTCGCGCTTAAATTCTTCCGTGTAACTCTGCCTCGGTATCCTGAACATTTCTTACCTCCCGTAACCATCATATCTTCGCTACGCTTGGTATCCGAAATTCAGGGGTAAGCTCACTTCTTCTATCTGGTGATCCATACCGCAAGTAACGGCACTCAGAGCCCTCTGATGCGACAGTTCGCAGTATTTTACATGGAATTGAAAAAGGCGCCGTAGCGCCTTTTTCAATTCATGGTTGTGAGCATTGCAGCCATCATTCGGCGACCTTCTTCAGGTTTTCCAGACCGGTCTTCAGCACGCCTTCGACCGCGGTTCTGGCAGTAGCGTCATCCTGTCCGGGTGCGGCCGGGTTGGACGGGTCCTTGCGGTAGAACATGGCGCGCCAGGTCACGACACTCTTGCCATCACCGGCAGACTCGACACGAATGTTCGCGCTGTAGTCGCGCACTGGCAGCGTGCCTTCGGTGATTTCGTATTTCATCAGCATGCGCTCGGCATCGTATGAGGTCAGTGTCTCATTCACGCCACCGCCATCCTTGAAAGTCAGCACACGCTTGGCGCCGACCTCATCCGCCTTGCCGCTGGTCACTTCAGTCTTGGCCACGGCAGGATGCCAGCTCATGTCACCAAAGTTGCCGACGATACCCCACACCTTGTCAGCCGGCGCATTGATCTCGATCGATTCCTTCAGGCGAATGGTCTCGTCGATGGCTGCAGAAGCCATGACCGGCAGGCAGGACAACAACAGGGCAGTAAATAATCTATTCATTGAACATCTCTCCATAATTGCGTTGATAAAACCCTGAGAATTTCAGGAAGCAGTAATCTACATGAACTATTTCTCGTAAAAAACCCTGAATTTTTCCCGAAATGGCAGTCCATCCTGTAAGCCCGCCCTTTCGGATATACCAGCCTGTATATTTTTTGTTGTGATTCCGCTACACTTGCGGCATGTCACCGCTCAAGCACAAGATCCTGCAGGTTGCATCCGATCTGTTCCAGACGCGCGGCATCAACGCTACCGGCGTCGATACCATCGTCGCCGTGGCCGGCACGACCAAAATGACACTTTACAAGCATTTCACTTCCAAGGAATTGCTGATTCTGGAGGTGCTGAAGAAGTGTCATCAGGATTTCCAGAGCTGGCTCAATGACAGACTCTCTCGCCATGACAGAAAACCGGCGGAGAAGCTCCAGAAACTTTTCGATGCCATTGAGGAGTGGATCAACTCCCCCGCTTATCAGGGCATGGCATTTCTCAAGGCGTCCGCTGAATTCCCCGAGGAGTCCAGCGCTATCCACCGCCTGTCTGCCGAGCAATCGGAAGCCTTCCGCGACTATCTTGCGGCGTTGGCCCGTGAGGCCGGTGTGAAGGATCACAAGGGACTCGCCCTGCAGCTTTCGCTGCTGATCGAGGGTGCCATGCATGCCGAGCATATCCGCCGCGGGTCCGGCGGCATCCGGCACGCCAAGAAGGCAGCCAGAATCCTCATCGACAACGCACTGAAAGCCTGATTTTCCGGCTCGCCCTTGCCTCAGCGGAAGCGGCTACGGATAATGCCGTTTTCATTCTTGCTGACGATTGATTCATGAATACACTGATTTGCGGCTCGCTCGCCTTTGACAACATCATGGTGTTTCAGGACAGGTTCCGGAACCATCTGCTACCGGAACAACTGCATATCCTGAATGTCTGCTTTTTCGTACCGGAGATGCGGCGCGAATTCGGCGGCACCGCCGGCAACATCGCCTACAACCTGCGACTGCTGAACGGCGATCCCTTGATCATGGCAACCGCCGGCAACGACTTCGCCCCTTACACGGAGTGGCTGGCGCAGAATGACATCAGCGACCGACATATCAGACTGATCCCCGATAGTTATACGGCACAGGCATTCATCACCACCGACCTCGACGACAACCAGATCACCGCGTTCCATCCAGGCGCCATGCAGCATGCGCACCTGAACAGTGTCCATGATGCGCAGGATGTCGGGCTTGCCATCATCGCGCCTGACGGCCGCGAGGGCATGTTCCTGCATGCCAAGGAGTGTGTTGCAGCAGGCATCCCATTTCTGTTCGACCCGGGCCAGGGGTTACCGATGTTCAGTGGCGACGAGCTATTGGACTTCATCGCCAAGGCGGATTATCTCGCCGTCAACGATTACGAAGCGCAACTGATGATGGAAAAGACCGGTCTGACCCTGGAGGCGCTGGCCGGCAAGGTGCGCGCACTGATCGTGACCCGCGGCGCCGAAGGCTCAACCATTTATGCCGACGGTCAACGCATCGACATCCCCTGCGTTGCAGCAGATGCGCTGGTCGATCCGACCGGCTGCGGCGACGCCTATCGGGCTGGTCTGCTGTATGGCATCGCCAAGGGGTGGAGCTGGCTGCAGAGCGGCAGGCTGGCCGCCGTCATGGGTGCCATCAAGATCGCCAGCCGCGGCGGACAGAACCACCGTCCGACCCTAGAGGAAATCACAGCCAGATATGAAAAGGCCTTTAACGAAACGATTCGGCTGGATTGATGCCGATCATTTTTAGCAGGAGCAATCTCATGAGAATCCGTCACTTACTCGTCTTGCTCGCACTCCCGTTGTTCCTGGCCGCATGCGCAAGTTCGCAGTCCGGCAGCGTCTACAGCCGTGATGAAGCGCGCAAGGTGCAGACCATACGCATGGGCGTGGTTGAAAGCGTGCGCACCGTCCGCATCGAAGGCACCAAGTCTCCCGTCGGCACGGTCGCCGGCGGCGCCGTCGGCGGCATTGCCGGTAGCAGCATCGGTCATGGCCGCGGCTCGGCCGTGGGTGCCGTTGTGGGCGCCGTGGTCGGCGGTCTCGCCGGCGCCGCTGCGGAGGAAGGACTTACCCGCAAGGATGGTTTAGAAATCACGGTGAAGCTGGACAATGGCAACCTGGTTGCCGTCGTTCAGGAAGCGGACGAGCAGTTCCATCCGGGTGAGCGCGTGCGCCTGATCGAGTCAGGCGGCACGACGCGCGTCTCCCATTAACCAGGTGTTATATGTCAGCAGATTCGACGGCGGCCTCGCCGTCGAAGTCCTGCATTGCTCAGACGTTTCCCGTCACACTCGATTTTGTCACGCATCGCCTACTGGAACTGGATCCTGAGCGGCGCATCCGCCTCGGCGCACGGCACCTGGAAAATCGCTCGATCCTGTAGCCGCATCGCGGTCAGACAACCACCCCACAGGCATCCCGTATCAAGTGCGCAGAGGTTCGGACGCAACTGCAGCCCGAGTGCGGACCAGTGCCCGAACAGGATGGCACTATCCGCAGAACGCCGATGCGGAGCGTCGAACCACGCCACATAGCCGGCAGGAATGTCTTCCAGCTCTCCGGAAAATTTCAGGTTGAGTTCGCCATCCAGCGTGCAGGTGCGGATGCGTGTCATGGCATTGGTGATCAGCCGTAGCCTATCCATGCCCTGTAAATCCTCGCTCCAGCGTGCCGGCTGATTGCCATACATCTGCGCCAGATAATCGAGATACCGGTCTCCCCTCAGCGCCGCTTCCACTTCGGACGCCAAACGGACCGCATCATCCGCGCTCCATTGCGGCAACAGGCCTGCATGCACCATCAGATAGCCCTGGTCTCTGTGCACCAGCGGCTGGTGGCGCAGCCAATGCAGCAGCCGGTCCGCATCCGGAGCGTCCAGCAGTGGCTGCAGCGTATCCAGTTCGTGCTGCGGAACATAGCCGGCCGCAACGGCCAGTGTGTGCAGGTCGTGATTGCCCAGCACTACGTCCATGGAATCCTGATGCTCGTACACCCAGCGCAGGGTCTCCAGTGAACCGGAACCGCGATTGATGATGTCGCCGACCAGCCAGAGCCTGTCTTGCTCTGGCCGGAAGCCGATTTTTTTCAGCAGAGCTTGAAAGGAATGGAAGCAACCCTGAATATCGCCGATTGCGTAGGTTGCCATGATTCAGCTTAAGAAAAACAGAGCCGGCCACATGGACCGGCTGACCTGATTGAATCGTGCCTCAGAAATTGGCACCGCTCTGATTGGCCATGTAGATGACGGCCTGCGCGACCTCTTCGTCGCTCAGAGAGGCATTGCCGCCTCTGGCCGGCATCATGCGGATACCCTCAAGGGCATGCTTGATCAGCGTATCCTTGCCTTGGGCGATGCGCGGCGCCCAAGCTGCATTGTCACCCGGTTTGGGCGCACCCATCAGGCCGGAACCATGACACATGAAGCACACCTTCTGGTAGGTCTGCTCACCGCCATTGGAGGCTGCAGCTACCGGAGCTGCAGCGGGCGCAACTTCCTCCACTGCCGGTACTTCTTCGGCAGGTGCCGGTACTTCTTCGGCAGGTGCGGCTACCGGTGCTGCCACCTTGAAGTTGGCACCGGATTCATTGGCCATATAGACCACTGCATTCGCCACATCGTCGTCACTCAGACTCGGATTGCCGCCCTTGGCCGGCATCATGCGGATGCCTTCGATGGCATGCTTGACCAGCGTATCCTTGCCTTGGGCGATGCGCGGCGCCCAGGCAGCCTTGTCACCCAGCATGGGTGCACCCATCGCACCACTGCCGTGACATGCAAAGCAGGTCTGCTTATAAATAGCATCACCGGTCAATGCCGTCTTGACTGCCTCGTCACCCGTATCAGCGACATCGATCTCGGCTACCGGGGCAATGCGTTCCTCGACTGCGACCTCTGCAGCGGCCGGATCCTCATCCGGCAGATGGCTGGCGTTGATGCCCATGACGAATTTGACGATCAGGACAATCACCAAAAGCGGAGCGAACAGGCCGCCCAACGTCGCGAGCACAACCTGCGTTACTGTGGTTTTCGGAAAATCGTGGTGCTGGTCACTCATGATTACAAAGCCTAGCCTAAACGTTAGCGAAACGATGATTATACTAATTAAGACAAAATAGACAAAAGGACAAGCGAACCTGCATTTGCTATAATGCGCGCGCTACGTCATGCGCGCCCGTAGCTCAGTTGGATAGAGTGTTGGTTTCCGAAGCCAAAGGTCGTGGGTTCGACTCCCGCCGGGCGCGCCAGTCAGATCAGGAGCGGGGACTTGTTCAAGTGGCCCGCTTTTATTTTGTCCATTGCCTGCGCTTGCGTCATAGCTGCCCTGCGAGATGACCGCAACTATCGTTGCTTCTGTTCGATCATTGAACCACAGGCATAGAGCGCGGTACGCGAGAATCCGGTGAAAATCCGGTCATCCCGACTACAAAAGCTGATCCACGATGGAATCAAGGATGGTACTCACGACCTCGCTCTCACCACTCGCCCTGAGTTCATCGAACTCACGCTTCAGTGCGCTGGCAAATGCGGAATCGTTCCGCGCAGATTCGCTGTCGGTCTGATTCGTGTCTTGCGTCAGGTCCGGATTCTGTGCGCAGCATGAACCTGTTGTCGGCTATGCCGTCAATCACATCCCTGTCACGCCCATGGTCAACACCAGGCATTTGAATGTAATGGATTTACTGCTACCAAAAGGCCGCCGATTAGCGAGTCTGTGTGATTTGACGACGTGAGGAATGGGAGAAAAGCGAGATGGTCGGGGTGAGAGGATTCGAACCTCCGGCCTCCGCGTCCCGAACGCGGCGCTCTACCAGGCTAAGCTACACCCCGATGAGCGCGCATTATAGCGCCCCATCCGCTTTTCGGAAACTGCTACATCGAAATTTTCCAGTAGTGGTCGATCAGCAGTGCGGCAAACAGCAGGCTGAGATACAGGATCGAATACCGAAACATGCCACGTGCGAGCTGGTCCGAATACCGCCGGTACAGCCTGACGGCATAGACCATGAAGACCGTGTTGAGTATCAGCGATGCCGCGAGAAAGATGAGACCGCTCATGCCGTATCCGTAAGGCATCAGCGCAACGCCGTAGAGGATGACGGTATAGAGCAGGATATGCAGCCGCGTGAACTCCTCGCCATGGGTGACCGGCAGCATGGGGATGCCGACCTTTTCATATTCCTTGCGCCGGTATAGCGCTAGTGCCCAGAAATGCGGCGGCGTCCAGGCGAAGATGATGAGGAACAGAATCAGCGCCTCCGGACCGACCACGTTGTTGACCGCCGCCCAGCCGAGCACCGGCGGCATGGCGCCCGAGGCGCCGCCAATGACGATGTTGAGCGGTGTCGCCGGTTTCAGAAAGATCGTGTAAATCACGGCATATCCCAGAAACGTGGCTAGGGTCAGCCACATGGTCAGCGGATTGACGAAGACGTAAAGCAAGGCCAGTCCGATACTGCCCAGCAGCGAAGCGAAGACCACTGTCTGCTTGGAGGTCACCTGACCGGTCGGCAGCGGCCTCCCCCGGGTGCGCGCCATGCGGGCGTCGATCTGCTGCTCGATCAGGCAATTGAAGGCGGCTGCGGCGCCTGAAACCAGACCTATACCCAATGTCGCTGCGAGCAGCAGCCCTAACGGCACCATGTCCGGCGTGGCGAGGAACATGCCGATCATTGCGGTGAATACGATCAGCGCCGTCACGCGCGGCTTGCACAGCGGAAAGAACTTGAGAAACTCATGACTGACATGCCATGTGAATCGTTGCAGTCTTTCGATGGTGATTGTCGCCATACCGTCTCCTTATCTTCGCAGTTCCGTAATCCTCGAATTCAGCACCATGACCGTCACGACCAACAGCGCGGCCCCTAGATTGTGCGCCACCGCCAGCACCAGAGGCAGATGCAGCAGCAGGTTCGCAATGCCGACGCCGATCTGCAGCACCAGCAGTAGGCAGAGCAACAGACCGATTCTGCGCATGTAATCAATGCGCATCAAACAAACGGCCATGAGACCGAAGTAGGTCAGCACGACCATCGCGCCGATCCGATGCGTCCACTGGATGGCGGTCAGTGCCGCTAGCTCCAGCGGCGTGCCATCCATCGACTCCCCCAGTTCGCGTATCCAGTGGAATGCGTTGGCAAAATCCATGTCCGGCAGCAAGCGGCCATGACAGGTCGGGAAATCGGTACAGGCCAGCGCCGCATAGTTGGTGCTGGTCCATCCTCCTAGCAGTATCTGTGCGAACAGGATAGGCACGCCCAGCCTGATCACAAGCCGAAGCCCGGCCGCTGAAACGAATCGCTGCGAGGCAACGCCCCAGTGCCGGTGCGCGATCCAGGTCAGCATGGCCAGCGTCGTCATGCCGCCGATCAGATGCGCCGTCACCACGGCCGGCTTGAGCAGCATGGTGACCGTCCACATGCCGAGCATGGCCTGAAACAGCACCAGCACCAGCAAAATGGTCGGCGTCCATGGCGAGACCCGTATCAGTTTGCGTGCCCGCCAGCCGAGCGCGAACAACGCCAGTACCAGCAGGCCGAGACTGCCGGCCAGATAACGATGCAACATCTCCTTCCAGGCCTTGTCGCGATCGAAATCACTATCGGGAAAGGCCATCTGCGCCTGTCTGATCGCAGCCTCGCTCTCCGGCACGGTCATGGTGCCGTAACAACCCGGCCAGTCCGGACACCCTAGGCCGGCATCCGACAATCGGACGTAGGCGCCCACCGATACCACACACAACGCCAAGAACACTCCCAGCCACGCAATGACACGAAACCAGGCGATACCACTACCCATTCCGCCCCTAGCCACCTGCACTCCCGTCAACCAATCTCATCCCCATTGCAAAACATCATTTCTCAAAGCACTTCCCTGACAGCGGTATCTGCATCTCCAGCCTAGCCTGCCCATGCGTAAGCCAGCAGTCGGTTCAGATCCTTTCTTATATCACCGGCAGCCACATTGCGCGCATAACTCATCATCAGGTTACCGAGCGGGTCCACGAAATATATGCGCTGCGCAGAACCTGCGGAATTTCCGGCCAGTTCGAACTGGTGCCTCAGCTCATCACGCTGCAACGGCGGTCCGTTCAACACGATCAGGTCCGGATAGCGCGCTTTCAGGTCGGCCACATCCTGCTCGGCCGTCAGTAGCACACGCTGCACGCGCGGGATATGCTTGGCCAGCGACGCATGGATCTGCCGCATGTCGTGCAACCGATGCATGCAGCTCTCATCGCACCGATCGGCAACATAGACCATGCTCCATTTGTCCTGAAACAGCGTCTCCGCGACCGTACGGGCTGCGTTGTCCGTCAAGCCTGAGGGAACCCTAAGCGCCCTGGCCGGCGTTACCAGTTCGCCCCTGCTTGTCCCCGCCGGGTGCCAGTCCAGCCTGTACATCAGCATCACCAGAAACAGCGGTGCGGCAAAAAACAGGGTCATCAGTAACAGCATCCACCTGCCCCGCGACCTGGACACCCGACCTCCCCCTTCCAGCGCCAGCTTATCGGTCTCCATCCCGCTCATCCGTTTGCTTTCTGAAGGCTGTCACCAACCAGATCATCAGGCTGGCCGTCGCGAAACCGAACCACTGCCAGGCATAGCCGACATGCATCGCGATGCGCTCGTCCGGACGCGGCCACTCTCTCAGGAATCCGCCGGCAGCGCTGTCCTCATCCAGTCTGATCACAAGCGGCAGCACCTCGAAATCGACCGCCTGCCGGTAGCGCTGCATGTCCAGGTTCTGCCAGACCGGTTGCCAGGCGCCGCCATTTTTCAGTTCGGATGGCTGTTCCAGGCTGTAGAACCTATCCGGCGGCAACCACAGAGTGCCCACGACTCTCTGCTCACCCGCAGGCGTCTCGATCCGGGGTAGCCGGCTATGTTCCGCCTCGGCCGCCACCCAACCCCTGTTGACCAGCACATGACGATCCGTTCCTGCAATGCGTAGCGGCGTGATGACGTGGAAGCCGGCACGGTTTCGCATCACCTGGTTATCCAGCATGACCTGATACTCAGGCCGGTATGTGCCGGTAACACCCACCCTGCGATAACGCCAGCCCTGCACATCGTCAATACGTTCCGGCAACTCCACCGGCTCCGCCTCCAGTGCCGCATCCTGCATCTGCTGCAGCACCTGTTTCTGCATCGCCTTGTCGTATTGCCAGTATCCCAGTCTGACGAAGATCGGCACACACACCAGCATGATGATGGTTCCGACCAGACTCGGTCGGAAACGATACGAATTCCCACGAAATTGCAAATAACTCATGGGCACCGCATAATCATCCGACACACAAAGAGGATACGTTGATGCTCATCAAACTCGCTATCTTGCTGGTCCTCATCCTGATACTCGGCAGCCTCTTCTCGGCGCTATTCTTTCTGGCACGAGACAAGGGCGCCAGCGAACGCACCGCCAAGGCTCTCACCGTCCGTGTCGTGCTTTCCATCCTGCTGTTTCTGGCGCTCATGCTCGGTTACGCCAGCGGTCTCATCGGCCACGCTTGATAGCGATGCCGTGCAGGGAGCGCCGTCCGGAATATCTCCGCCCAACGCCTACAGCCAGTAGACGAACACGAACAGGCCGAGCCAGACCACATCCACGAAGTGCCAGTACCAGGCCACACCCTCAAAGCCGAAATGACGCTCCGGCGTGAAATGGCCTTTCATGCAGCGCAGCATGATGACAATCAGCATGATGGTGCCCAGCGTCACGTGAAAGCCGTGGAACCCGGTCAGCATGAAGAAAGTGCTGCCGTAAACGCCGGCGCCCAGCGTCAGGCCAAGATCGCTGTATGCATGGGAGTACTCGTATGCCTGGCAGAGCAGGAATGCGATACCGAGCGCCACGGTCAGGAACATGCCCAAGACAAGTTGTTTCCGATTGTTTTTGACCAGCCCCCAGTGTGCCCAGGTAATCGTGGCGCCGGAAGTCAGCAGCAATAGCGTGTTGATGGCCGGCAGTCCCCAGGCACCCATCGGGCTGAAGTTCGGATTTGGCGTATAAGTCTCCAGTGCGCCGGACGAACGGATGACATCACCGCCAGGTCCAAGCGATGGCCAGGCCGCCGTGAAGTCCTTGTACATCGTGAACTCCGGGTCGAATCCGGCGAGATCCGGCACCGAAATCACGCGCGTGTAGAACAGGGCGCCGAAGAATGCGGCGAAGAACGCGACTTCCGAGCAGATGAAGACGATCATGCCCCAGCGAAAGGATTTGTCCTCCCAGCGCTTGTAGGCACCGCTTTCGCTTTCCACGATGACCTTGCCCATCCAGAGGAAGATCATGAAGATGAGCAGCGCGAAACCCGCCAGCATCGCCCAGTTGCCCACGGCATAGTGATTCATGCTGAAAATGAAACCGGCGGCCAGCATAAAGAGCCCCACCGACGTGAAGAACGGATACAGCGCCGGATTAGGCACGAAATAATGGTTTTCCGAATGTGTAGCCATGCATGCGCTCCCTGCTTGTTGGTCTGTTTATCCCGTTTTACTCATCCAGTTGAATTGCCTAAAAACTCGTCCGTCCGCCTTTGCCCTGCCGGTCCGCCGCACTGAAGAAAGCATAGGATAGGGTAACGGCGTCCACCTTCTTCGGCAGGTCCGGACTGATGTAGAACCTTAGCGGCATCATTCTGGTCTCGCCCGGCTGAAGTTCCTGCCGGACGAAGCAGAAACACTCGATCTTCTTGAAGTAGTTGTTCGCCAGCCCCGGACTCACACTGGGCACCGCCTGCCCGGCCACCACCTGATTGGTCAGGTTGCGCGCCTCGAACAGCACGGTCTCGATCTTGCCCGGCCGCACCATGACGCTGTTCTGTTGCGGGCGAAAATTCCAGGACAGTCCGGGCATCACGCTGCTGACGAACTCCACCTTGACCCAGCGCTCCTCATCCACCACGGCTGCCGCCTGTGCAGCCTCATTCCCGGTCCTGCCGTTTAGCCCCGTTACCGTGCAGAACACGTCATAAAGCGGAACCAGCGAAACCGCGAACAGGGAAGACGCGCCGACCACCAGCAACAGCTTCAGGCCGAGCCGGCGATTGGCCTTCTGCCGTTCCTCCATCTGCGTCATCGTAGCCATATCAGGTAATACATCGAACCCGCATATACGAACAGTGCCAGCAATCCGAGCAATATTCCGTACCTGATGCTGCGCCTGCGTCTTTCCCTGTCCTGATCCTTCATTTCGCCTTCTTCATGTGGTCACCGCCGGTACGGTCATGACCGTACCGACATCCTTACGACTTGATGACCGGTTGCACGGTAAAGCTGTGATACGGCGGCGGAGATGGCAGTGTCCACTCCAGCCCTTCCGCGCCTTCCCACACTCTGTCTGTCGCCTTCTGGCCGCCTCTCACGCAGCTCACGATGTTGTAGATGAACAGAAGCTGGGAGAGACCAAGCACCAGTGCCGACACCGTGGACACCGCATTGAAGTCGGCGAACTGCAGCGCGTAGTCCGGAATGCGGCGCGGCATCCCGGCGAGTCCCAGGAAGAACTGCGGGATGAAGGTCATATTGAATGAGATCGCGGTCAGCCAGAAATGCAGCTTGCCCAGTCTTTCGTTATACATGTGACCCGTCATCTTCGGCAGCCAGTAGTAGACGCCTGCCATGATGCCCATGATGCCACCGGCGAACAGCGTGTAATGGAAATGCGCGACGACAAAATAGGTATGGTGGTACTGCGCATCCGCCGCGACATCGGCTAGAACAAGCCCAGTCAGACCGCCGATACCGAACAGGATGATCCAGCCGACCGCGAACAGCATCGGCGTTTCAAAGGTCATCGAGCCTCGCCACATCGTGGCTATCCAGCAGAAGAACAGCACTGCCAGCGGCACCGAGATCGCCATGGTGCTGAACATGAAATAGATCAGCGCCGGAACCGGCATGCCGGCGGTAAAGAAGTGATGCGCCCAGACCACGACCGAAAGGATGCCGATGCCCCAGAACGCATAGACCTGTGCCTTGTAGCCATACATCGGCTTGCGCGAGAAGGTCTGCAGGATCTGCGGCATGAAGCCCCACACCGGCAATAGCAGGATGTACACCTCCGGATGGCCGAAGAACCAGAACAGATGCTGGAACAGGATGGGGTCACCGCCGCCTGCGGCATCGAAGAAATGCGTGCCGAAATGACGGTCGGTCAGCAGCATGGTCACGGCTCCGGCCAACACCGGAATGGTGGCGATCAGCAGGAATGCCGTGATCAGCCAGCCCCAGGCGAACATCGGCATATTCATCAGCGTCATGCCGGGAGCACGCATGTTGAAAATGGTGACGATGATATTGATCGAGCCCATGACCGAGGAAATGCCCAGGATATGGATGGCAAAGATGGCGAAATCGACCCCGATGCCGCCCTGCACCGATAACGGAGCATAGAAGGTCCAGCCCGTCGCGATCGCGCCGTCGCCGATGCCGAACCATGCCAGGATGAAGGGCATGGTGAGCAGTATGGCGGCCGGCGGCAACAGCCAGAACCCCCAGTTGTTGAGACGCGGCAGCGCCATGTCAGGAGCACCGAGCTGAAGCGGCAGCATCCAGTTGGCGAACCCCGTCGCCGCAGGCATCAGCGCCGCAAAAATCATGATCAGTGCATGCACACCGATCAGCTGGTTATAGAAGTCGGGCTGCATCAGCTGCATGCCCGGCTGGAACAGTTCGAGCCGAACCAGCATGATCATGAACCCGCCCAGCATGAACATGATGAGCGAGAACACCAGATACATGGTGCCGATGTCCTTATGGTTGGTCGTGGTCAACCAGCGCATGATGCCGGTCGGCTGATCATGATGCTCGTCATGACCCGCAGTGCTTGCATAACTCATCATTTTCTCCTTCAACCTGAGACTGTGTTCTTACCGCAATGCCCGAACCTGAGACGGCTGCAACATGTCACCGACGGCATTGCCCAGAGCGTTACGCTCATAGGTCACCACTGCCGCAATGTCGATGTCGTTGAGCGTATCCTTCCAGGCCGGCATGATGTTCTTGCCGTTCCAGACGCGGTCGAGGTGGCTGTCAGCCAGCAGTTTTCCGTCCTGATCGAATAAGGGGCCGGCCACGATGGCACTGCCGGTCAAGGGCGGGAAGGCCGGCGGCATGCCCTGCCCGTTGGCCATGTGACACACGGCGCAGTTCTTCTCGTAGACCTGCTTGCCATGAGCGACGAGCTCTTCCATCGTCCACTCCTTTTCTGCCCCTGCACTCGCGGCAGCCATCTCCTCCTTGCGTGCGACGACCCAAGCCTGGAATTCATCCTCCGGCAACGCATCGACGACGATGGGCATGAAGCCATGTCCCTTGCCGCACAACTCCTTGCACTGGCCGCGATAGGTGCCGGGCTTTTCGACCTGAATCCAGGTTTCGCGCAGGAAGCCCGGGATCGCATCGCGCGCGGATCCGAATGCCGGTACCCACCATGTATGGATGACATCGTTGGAGGTAATGAGAATGCGTACTTTCTTGTTCACCGGCACGACGAAGTGATTGTCCACCTCGAGCAGGTAGTTCTCACCCTTCTCCTGCTGGTTGTAGATCTGCTCCTGCGGCGTTGCCAGATTACTGACGAACTTGATGCCCTGCGCCTCGCCGTCCAGATACTCGTACTGCCAGCGCCATTGCGAACCGGTGATCTTGACGACCATGTCGGCGCCCTGCTTGGTGTCCTCCATCAGCTGGATGCTGTGCACGGCAGGTATGCCCATGAGGATGAAGTCGATATAGAGCAGAATGGCGAACGGTACCAGCGTCCAGAGGATCTGGGATCTCGTGGTCGGCCCGGTAAAGTTGGCCGGCTTGTAGCCTTTGCTCTTGCGGTGTCTGATGATGGAATAGATCATGATGCCCAGCACCACGATGAACAGCACGAAGATCACCAGCATGAACTTGTTGTGAATCTGGTAAATATCCCGTGCCACCGGTGTCACCGGCTCGGGCAGATTCCATTTGGCGTCCTGCGCCGCCGCAATGAACGAAACGGACATTAGCAGGAGGAACTGACTGACTCTGTTTATCCACCGCATCGACATACCCACTCCCATTTCTGAATTTTTATGTGGTTGTACTCGGGCCGGGGCATCAGGTGACACCGCCGACACATGCTCTCAGCTGTCTGGCCAGCATCAGACGCTGCTCGTCACTGAGAAAACGGCGGCCGAACTCCACTTCCCTGCTGTGCGAACGCAGCAACAGGGCATGGTCGCCGGAGGGTCGCTGGCGGAGCAGCACCTGTGCCCAGTAACGATTGAATACTGTCCGGCTATCGTGATTGCAGTCGTGTTTCTCGATGGCAAGGCTGTCGCCTTCGATCGTAAGACTTTCGTAATCCCCTGCGTGGCGATGGACGTGATGAAACGCCAAAGCGACGGCGAGCACCTCCAGTCCGGTGAACGGCAACACCGGCCAGGCGCCGATCAGGAAGAATCCGAGTCCGATGAGGAGCGAGAATGAAGCGATAATGGTGACGACAACCGCCATGCCCCTTGATGACAAGGAGCACGGTGGTCGTGCAATGAATTTGTAACCTGCTACTGCTACCGCCACAGCCTTCCTCCTCCACGCTAGCCGCCTCTGGCGGGCGGCTTATTTCAAAGGAACTGCAACTACTTAAGGTAAACCGATACAGCGTGTTACAAATGTTGCTTCTAACAAGGTGCGACATTTCGTCACACTTTGTTACGTTTGTGAAACGTATCACATTCATTCGGCTTATACAACCAAAATGCCTGCAGGGTTACTCGATGCGGGTTCTGCCAGGGTAGTGGCCGTTACAACCCTGGCCATGACACGCAACATTTTGTTCGGAATACATTTTTCATATCACCCGACATCCCTGGACGCACTGTCATCTCGCCCGGATTTCACATATCATGGGAACAGCATCAGTGGAGGCAAGAAAAATCCAAACAGTCACCCGACATCTGCTGCTCATCACCTGGCCCTTCATCCTCATTGTGATACTCATGCTGGGCATGATTGGGGGCACCCTTTACCTGCAATCCGCCTTGCGGGCATATACCGCCGGCGAAAGCCAATGGTCGAAAGGACAGCAGGACGCCGTATTTCACCTGAACGCCTATGCCGCATCGAAGTCCGAGGACGACTGGCAACGCTACCTGGATGCCATCGCCGTTCCGTTAGGCGACCAGGTCGCCCGCAGGATGCTGGAGCAGGACGAGCCCGACCTTGAAGTCGCCCGGCGCGGGCTCATCGCAGGACGCATCCATCCGAAAGACGTATCAGGCATGATCCACCTGTTCCGCTGGTTCCGTCATACCCCCCTCATGCAGCAGACTGTCGCCATCTGGACCGAGGGCGATATGCAAATCAACCGGCTGGTGGACCTCGCGCAACAGCTGCACGACAGCATCACGACCGATGTAGAGAACCTGAAAGCCCAGCAGGCACTGCTGGCCGAGATCAACCTGGTCAACGAACAGATCGCGCCGCTGAAAGCCGCCTTCTCCAGCACATTGGGTGAAACCTCGCGCCAACTCAATCTGCTCATCGGGTTTGCGGTTTCGCTGATCACTCTACTGATGCTGGGCATGGGCATCGCCGTCTCGCGCAACATGGTGAAGCAGCGGGTGGATGCGCATGAGGCCCTGTTGAGCAATAGGTCACGCCTCAAGGCCATGATTGATGCCTCCATGGACGCCATCATCGAGATCGACCATGCCGGCAACATCACCCACTGGAGCAACCAGGCCGAATCCATGTTCGGCTGGCCAGCATACGAGGTCATCGGTCTACCGCTGCATATGCTGATCATTCCGGAATCCCTGCGTGATACGCACCTGCGAAGCATCAGCCGCCACCGGTCCGACAGCAGCTATCCCATCACCCATCGGCGCTTCGAAACCCGGGCACTGCGTCGCGACGGCTCGGAGTTCCCTGTGGAAATCACCGTATCATCCATCGAATTGCAGGGCGTCAGCGCATTCTGCGCCTACGTCCGTGACATTACCGAACAGCGAAGAGTGGCAGCTCAACTCGAGCAACTCGCCCACTACGACAACATCACCGGGCTGCCCAATCGGGTTCTGTTCCAGGATCGCCTCGAGCAGGAGATCAGGCTGTCCAGACGCACCGGTCTGCCGACTGTCCTGATGTTCATCGACATCGACCGCTTCAAGGAGGTCAACGACACTCTCGGCCATGCCCATGGTGACGCCCTGCTGTCGGAAGCGGCGAGGCGTTTGAGCAGCTGCGTACGCGCAACCGATACCGTCGCCCGTTTCGGTGGTGACGAATTCGTCGTCATCCTGAGCCAGATGCAGGATCTCGACAGCACCAACCGGATTGCCGAACGGATGCTGGAACTGATGACGGCTCCATTCCATCTGCAGAACGAGGTCGCCTATGTTTCCATCAGTATCGGCATCGCCGTCTTCCCGACAGACTCCGATTGCAGTGAAACGCTGATCAAGAATGCTGACCAGGCCATGTACCTGGTCAAGACATCCGGCCGCAACAACTACACCTATTTCACGAGAAGCATGCAGGACGAGGCTCAGTCGCGCAGACAGCTGAGCAACGACCTGCGCAATGCGCTGCCGGCAAAACAGCTGCTGATCCACTATCAGCCCATCGTGCATCTGGGCTCGGGGCGCATCGAGAAGGCGGAGGCGCTGTTACGCTGGCAGCATCCCGCGCATGGCCTGATTCCGCCCGACCAGTTCATTCCGATCGCGGAAGAGACCGGCCTCATCGGCGCCATCGGCGAATGGGTCTACCTGACGGCATCGGAGCAGGCGGTGCGCTGGAAGCGGACGCATGCCTGGCCTCTGCAGCTCAGCATCAATCAATCGCCAAGCCAGCTGATTGAGAACGGACCAGGGCTGGTTTCCCGCTGCCGGGAGCTCCACGGTGAGCAGCATGACCATGAGTGCCTGCTGGTCGAAATCACCGAAAGCATGCTGATGGAAGCAAGGGATGAGATAAGCGAAGTACTGCTGGCCTACCGCGATGCCAGCATCCAGATCGCGCTCGATGACTTCGGTACCGGCTATTCCTCCTTGTCGTACCTGAGCCGGTTCGACATCGACTACATCAAGATCGACCGCAGCTTCGTCAGCAACATGACCGCCAGCAACGAGGACCTCAGCCTGTGCGAGGCCATCGTCGCCATGGCCCACAAGCTCGACATCAAGGTGATTGCGGAAGGCGTGGAAACGGAAACGCAGAAAGACCTGCTGACCAGAATCGGTTGCGACTACGCACAAGGGTATCTGATCTCCCCGCCCTTACCGCCGGAAGAGTTCGAACGGATGCTGAAGGAAATGTCGGTGAAAACCTGACTTGGAAGCAAGACGGGCGATTGCCGTATAATGCTGGTGCCGGGAGGGGGACTCGAACCCCCACACCTCGCGGCGGCGGATTTTGAGTCCGCTGCGTCTACCAATTCCGCCATCCCGGCACGGGAGGCAGCATTATACAAGCAGTCAGGCTTATGCGCACTACCGATTTCGACTTTGATCTCCCGGAAGAACTCATTGCCCAGTTCCCCGCTGCCGAACGCAGCGCCAGCAGATTGCTCAGGCTGGACGGCAACAGCGGCCGGCTGGACGACGACTGGTTCCGTAACCTGCCGCAACTGCTCGGACCAGACGATCTCGTCATCCTCAACGACACGCGCGTCATCAAGGCCCGCCTGTTCGGCGCAAAGGATAGCGGCGGCAGAATCGAGGTCATGGTGGAACGCATCATCGACGACCATCGGCTGCTTGCGCAGATTCGCGCTTCGCACTCGCCCAAACCGGGCAGCAGGCTGCATATTGCCGAGGCCTTCGAAGCAAAGGTCGTCGAGCGGCAGGACGATCTGTTCCTGCTGGAAATCCTAGACGCCGCACCTGCCATCGAACTGATCGAGCTGCACGGCCAGCTCCCTCTGCCCCCTTACATCAGCCACGCGGCCGACCGGCAGGACGAGGAACGCTACCAGACCGTGTTCGCACGTCAGCCCGGAGCGGTGGCGGCACCGACCGCTGGTCTGCACTTCGATGACGCCATGCTGCAAAGATTGCGGGATGCCGGCATAGCCATCGCCCATGTCACGCTGCATGTCGGGGCCGGCACCTTTCAGCCGGTGCGTGTCGAGAACATCCACGAACACAAAATGCACAGCGAGCTGTATTCGGTGCCGCAGGCCACGGTGGAGGCCATCCATCTGACGCGGAGCAGGGGCGGCAAGGTAACCGCAGTCGGCACCACCGTACTGCGCGCGCTGGAAAGTGCCGCAAGTAGCGGCGAGCTGCAGGCCGGCAACGGTGAGACCGATATCTTCATCACACCCGGCTACCGTTTCCGCGTGGTGGAGCGCCTGCTCACCAATTTCCACCTGCCCAGGAGCACGCTGCTGATGCTGGTCTGCGCATTTGCCGGCAAGGAGCACACGATGCAGGCCTATCGTCATGCAGTTGCGGCAAAATACCGTTTTTTCAGCTATGGTGACGCAATGCTGATCGAACGCGCCGAAACACCATGAGCCTTTCCGCCAGCAATGCGTTCCGTCACATCATTCGTTTTCACGAGGCAGATGTCATGAAGCGATCAAAACCACTGACTTTTCTGACAACCGCATTTGCACTGATATTGCATTTCTCCGCGGCGCAGGCCGAGGTGCTGGCCGAGGCCATCCCCGAAATCAGGATACCGCTCGCCAAGGCGCCAACGTCGCGCCCCATGACCATCGCCCACGTTCCCTACCTCAAGCGCTATTACATCGCTGACGGCGGACTTGCGGCACCACCGGGAGACCCGATGGGTGCCCGCTCGCCATCCGAGGTGCACGTATATGACGAAAGCGGCAATTATCTGTCCTCGGCCAAACCCGGACTGGACAACCGCTCGATCTACTACAACACCAATACGCAACGGCTTGAAACCGTGACCTACAACGTTTCCAGCGAGGCCGGCATGAGTCCGGGCACGGGCATTTTCAGCCTGCCACTGAACGAGGATGGCTCGCTGGTGAACGACAGCAATGAAATCTCGGGACACAACCCGGCCTTCGGCAGTGCCGGGACCATGCCCAGCTACGATGCGGACCGCAATCTGTATTACGCCAAGCAGAACCGCAGCAATCTGGTGCACATCGTCGATCCGGCCAAGCGCGAGGCCGTCGGCCAGATCAGGCTGGATCTGGATGCTGCCGGCACCGACCCAGACGGGATCAGTCATTACTTCGTCGCCTATACCGGCGTCCAGGGCGAGGAGCTGGCCCTGCTGGACGTGGATCGCAAGGCAGTGCTTGTCTTCGATCTACACGGCAAGTTCATCGGCAGGAGCGCGCTGCCTGCGTCGCTGAAACTGCGTTCACAGAACCATATCAATGGCACCGGCTACTGCAACGGCATGTTCTTCGTTTTCGCCGAGAATGAAGAAGAACACGGCACCTACCACGGATTCCGCATCCAGAAACAGTAAGAGAGAGGAAAGACAGGTCGGGCGGGTCGCCGACCCCGTCCGTCTAGATACCCAGCGTCGCCGGCGGCTCGTAATGCCAGTGCTTGCGCCAGGCATTGAGCACCAGGTTGGGATAATGCGGTTGCCCAAGACTGCCGTTATAGCGTCCCAGCGCGCGATAGAGATCACCCTTTTCGATATCGAGGTAATGGCGCAGTATCGTGCAGCCGTAGCGCAGATTGAGTCTGAGATGGAACAGGTTGTGGTCTGGCACCCCGATCAGCTTGACCCAGAACGGCATCACCTGCATGTAGCCACGTGCGCCTGCCTTGGACACCGCATATTTCCTGAATCCGCTTTCGACCTGGATGAGCCCCAGCACCAGCTGCGGATCGAGGCCAGCGCGCGACGCCTCGTAATGCACGGTACGCAGAAAATCCTCGCGCATCTGCCGGTCCGGCATGCGTTTCTCCAGGCGTCTGGACATCTCGTTGAGCCAATGCAGTCCTTCCGCCTCGGTCGCGAACACCAGTCTAGGCGCCGCGCTGTCGCTGATAGATTTCTGCATGCGAGCCCTGACGCTGTTGGACAATGGCTCCTCCACCTGATTGCCCGCATGGGCCGTCAGCGATGCCAGCAGCAACAGTGTCAGCCAGAGCCTACGCGTCATAGTCCGCCTATTTCGACAGCACTTCCCGGATCAGGTCCGCCACCTGACCGATGGGGACATTGCGCGCCGTCGTATCCGTACGTGCCTGATACTCCACTTCCTGAGACTTCAGTCCGCGCTCGCCGATGACGATACGATGCGGAATGCCGATCAGCTCGAGATCGGCGAACATGACGCCAGGTCGTTCGCCGCGATCATCCAGCAGCACATCGATACCTGCAGCCTGTAGCTGCGCATACAGCTCCAGTGCCGCATTCCTGACCGCCTCGCTGCGGTCCATGCCGATCGGCGCGATCGCCACCTCGAACGGCGCCATGGCCGCAGGGAAGATGATGCCGCGTTCGTCATTGCCCTGTTCGATGGCGGCACCGACGATGCGTGATACCCCGATGCCGTAGCAGCCCATTTCCATGACCTTCGTCTCGCCGTTCTCGTCGAGGTAGGTGGCATTCATCGCCTTCGCATACTTCGTGCGCAGCTGAAAGATGTGGCCGACTTCGATACCGCGGCACAGCGACAGTGTGCCCTTGCCATCGGGGGACGGATCGCCGGCCACGACATTGCGGATGTCGGCCACGATGGCCGGTTCCGGCAGGTCACGACCGAAGTTGATGCCGGCAAGATGGTACTTGGGCTTGTTGGCGCCGCAGACGAAATCGCTCATGACGGCAACACTGCGGTCTGCGATCACGCACACATCGGCACCGACGCCGACGGGCCCGATGAAACCTGGCGGGCAGCCGAGATGGGCGCGTATCTCCTCATCCGTTGCGAACCGGAAATCGGCAAGCCCTTCCAGCTTGCCCACCTTGATCTCGTTCAGCGTATGGTCACCGCGTAGCAGCAACAGATGGAAGCGGCCGCCTGCCATCAGTGCGATCGACTTGACGGTGCGCTGCAGCGGAACACCGAGCAGTTCGGCGACATCCTCGCAGGTGGTCTGCCTGGGCGTTTCCACCTCGCGCATGGTCTCCTGCGGCGGCTGACGGTCGGTCGCCGGCGCCAGCGCCTCCGCCAGCTCCACGTTCGCGGCGTAATCGGACTGGTCGCAATAGGCGAGCGCATCCTCGCCGGAATCTGCCAGCACGTGAAACTCGTGCGAGCCCTCGCCGCCGATGGCGCCGGTATCCGCGCGGACCGCACGGAACTTGAGTCCCAGACGCCTGAATATGTTGCTGTAGGTCTGGTACATCAGCTGATAGGTCTCCTCCAGCGATTCCAGACTGGTATGAAAGGAATAGGCATCCTTCATGACGAACTCACGCGCGCGCATGACACCAAAGCGCGGCCGGATCTCATCGCGGAACTTGGTCTGAATCTGATAGAAGTTGACCGGCAGCTGCTTGTACGAACGTATCTCCTTGCGTGCGATATCGGTGATGACCTCTTCATGCGTCGGCCCGAAGCAGAAATCACGCTCGTGCCTGTCCTTGATCTTCAGCATCTGCGGACCGAACACCGCCCAGCGCCCGGTCTCCTCCCAGAGCTCCCTGGGCTGCACGGCCGGCATCAACAGTTCCAGCGCACCGGCCCGGTTCATTTCCTCTCGCACCACGGCCTCGACCTTGCGCAGCACGCGCAGGCCCAGCGGCATCCAGCTGTAGAGGCCGGAACCCAGTCGTTTGATGAGACCGGCACGCAGCATCAGCTTGTGACTGACAAGCTCGGCTTCGTTCGGGGCTTCCTTCAGGGTGGCAATGAAAAATTGTGAGGCACGCATGGGGATTCTTTAAGTTCTTGCAGAGTTGATTAAGGAGCGGATTTTACAGGGAATTGCGCACTTCGTCAGTCGGGCGGCGCTCAACGTGCCTGACTGTCGTCAGGCCGCCAGCCGGATTTCCAGACCTCGAACGGCACGATGACGGCAGGCCTGCCATTGTCGTAGAACCAGGAATCGACCGCATAACGCTGCCCGCTGCCGATTTCACGGATGACGGCGGCGGTATGCGGCCAGCCTTTGAAGAAAAAGCCGCGTCGGGCGATGTCCATGATTTCGTGATGATGCAACAGCCCATGCTGCTGCATCAGTTTAAGATAGTTGGTGGTATTGATCGCCTCGTCGTTGCAGTCCATCTGACCAGGATAGGCGCTGTTGCCGAACGTGCCGCCGCGGTCTGTGTCCGTGCCGGTATTGGCGCCGATGACGCGCTCGAAGGCGCCCAGCATCTCCGCGATGCAGGCGCGTTCGGTTTCTGCATCCGGCGTGGCCGCCTGCTCACAGGCGCCAAGGATTTCGTGCCAGGCATCCGGCGCGATGGCGGTCGTCGTCACGCGCGCGCAGCCGCCGCCGTGACAGATTGCAACCTCGTCCAGCGACGGCGTTTGTCGCAGCACGCGATTCATGGTCCCGACATCGGCATGTGCGGAGGTGGACGTGCCGAATGCCAGTGCCGCGCACACCAGCCATAACCGGCCGTCAGATGACCACAGGCGTATCCGGCAGCTCGTTTTTCTGATGCTCATCGGCTGGAAAATGCTGTTGCATTACTGCGGAAATGCGCTGCACGCCATGCAGCACGCCCGCCTCGAATTCGCCCACGGCAAAGCGTTGCTCCATTTCATGACAGATCTGTTCCCAAACATCGGCGGTCACCCGTCGGCTCAGACCTCTGTCGGCCACGATCTCGACGTCATGATCTGCCATCAGCAGATAAATCAGCACGCCATTGTTCTGCTCCGTGTCCCATACGCGCATGCTGGAGAATACATCCAGCGCCCGCTCCCGCGGCGCGACGCCAGACAGCAGCAAAGCGGGATGGAGACCGGCCTCGACGACGAAGCGAACCTGTCCGGAATGTTGGTGCTCACTCTCGCCTATCGCCTTTTCTATTCTGGCCATGGCGGCCTGACTGAAATGGCGTCTGACCAGCCATGGACCGCTACAAAGATGGACAAGGAATCGCCTGATACCGCGTAGCATACGTGCTCACCAGCGCCCCGAGGCACCGCCTCCGCCGAAACCACCGCCCCCGCCGGAAAATCCTCCACCGCCGAAACCGCCGCCACGCATGCCGCCACTTCCACCGACACTGCCTACGCCTCCGCTCAATGTCAGGATAAAGGCAATGAAGCCCAGTATCACGGCCAGAAAGATGCCTCCGCCTAGCAGCAGCACCAGTCCGCCGACGATACCGCCACTGACGCTGCCACCAAAGAATCGGCCGAACAGCGCGCGAAAAATCCCCCCGACGGCAATGGTCACAAACAGCAGCAACGGCAACAGCTCCCCGATTGCGGGCACCGTATCCTGGCGTGCCGAGGGCGGTAGCGGCTCGCCGGATATCAGCGCCGCCAGCTGCGTGACGGCGGCGTCCAAGCCGCCATAGAAATCGCCCTGCTGAAAATGCGGCGTCATGGTTTCGGCGATGATGCGCTTCGCAATGGCATCGGGGATCACGCCTTCCAGCCCGTACCCGACCTCGATACGCACCACCCTATCCTCGATCGCGAGCAGGATGAGCAGGCCGTCATCGACGCCCTTGCGCCCGAGCTTCCAGCTTTCCGCAACGCGGATGCCATATTGCTCTATCGTTTCCGGCGATGTGGTCGGCACCGTCAGGATCGCGACCTGACTGCCCTTCTCCTGCTCCAGTGCTGCCAGACGCGATTCCAGCGTCACCTTCTGCTCTGTGCTCAGCACGCCCGCCTGATCGGTGACGCGCGCAGTCAGAGGTGGCACGGCGACCTGTGCCACTCCCGCCAGCGGTAGCAGCAACAGGCAAAGCGTCAGCAGAAAGCGCTGCATCATCAGTCGAAGCTGACCTTAGGCGCCTGCGAGATGGCCTGCTCGTTCTCGACACTGAAGTTGGGCCTGGTCTTCATGCCGAACATCATGGCCGTCAGATTGCTCGGGAACGAGCGAACCGTGACGTTGTACTCCTGCACGGCCTGGATATAGCGGTTGCGCGCCACCGCGATGCGGTTCTCGGTGCCCTCCAGCTGTGCCTGCAAGTCGCGGAACACGCCGTCCGCCTTCAGCTGCGGGTAATTCTCCGCGACCACCAGCAGGCGCGAGAGTGCCGAGGACAGCTCGCCCTGCGCTGCCTGAAAGCGGGCAAAGGCCTGTTCGTCATTGAGCAGTTCAGGCGTTGCCTGCACGCTGCCGACGCGGGCACGGGCATTGGTCACGTTCTCCAGCACCTCCTGCTCATGCGACGCATAGCCCTTGACCACATTGACCAGATTTGGCACCAGATCGGCTCTGCGCTGATACTGGTTGAGCACCTCTGACCAGGCGGCATTGATCTGCTCGTCAGTCGCCTGCAGCTTGTTGTAGCCGCACCCGGTCAGGCTCACTGCTGCCAGCAGCATGAATGTCGTCAATAATCTACGCATGATGAATCCTCCTGAATCGTTCGTATCCGTTGCAATACATCAGAACATGCCGCCGCCGTGACCGCATTTCAAGACAGGCTTACTCAATCCGCCGCCCCTGCTTGCAGCGCCTGCATGGTTCGCCTTGCAAGGCACAGGTCTTCCCAGGCCTTGGCCTTGTCCGGCAGATTGCGCAGCAGATAGGCCGGGTGATAGGTCACGATGACGGGGATTCCCTGGTAGCGATGCAGCCTCCCGCGCAACGCCCCCACCGAGGCATCGGTCTGCAGCAGCGTCTGCGCCGACACGCGCCCCACGGCCACGATCAGCTTCGGCTGTATCAATGCCAGCTGCCGTTCCAGAAAGGGCTCGCACTGGTCGATCTCGCCACCCTGCGGATCGCGGTTGCCGGGCGGACGGCACTTCACGATATTGGCGATATAGACATTCTCGCCACGTTTGAGACCAATGGCGGCCAGCATGTTGTCGAGCAGCTTGCCCGCCTGACCGACGAACGGCTCGCCCTTGCGATCCTCTTCCGCTCCCGGCGCCTCGCCTATGACCATCCAGTCCGCCTGCGGGTCACCGACACCGAATACGGTCTGTGTGCGCGTCGCTGCCAGCTCGCAGGCGGTGCAGTCCCGCACGCAGCTTTGCAGGGTCTGCCAGTCCATGCGGTGAATCCGTTCGCGCCGGGTTTCCGCTTGGGAAGCGGATTCTGCAGGTAGTGCCGGTTCCATCGCCACGGGAGATGCTTCGGGCTGATGCGCCTCCGCTGCGGCCGCAGATTCCGCTACTACGACCGCCGGTTCTGGTGTCGCGACCTCACGCACCTGTTCGACGATGGGTTCACGTTGCTTCCAGACCGGCAGCAGCTCCAGCTCGCGCAGAACGTCCTCCCGGCTCAGCGCCATGCCCGACCTCCATTCATAGTGCCGCTCCCATCAGAATGGCATCCTCCCTGCCGTTTTCCGCCGGATAGTAGCGCGGACGCACACCCATCTCGTTGAATCCCTTCTGCTCGTACAGTCCGATCGCCGCTCTGTTGGACACCCGCACTTCCAGAAACATATTCTGCGCCCCATACTCGCGCGCCTTGTCCATGATAAACGAGAGCAGCATCGCACCATAGCCGCAGCCCTGCGCCTCCCTTGCGATGCTGAGATTGAGCAGGTGCGCCTCATCCAGCACCAGCATCATGACCGCATAGCCGGCGATCCGGCCATTCAGTTCGAACACCCAGCAACTGTGGCCGGCCTGGATAGAATCGCGGAAATTCCCGCGTGACCATGGGAACGGGAAGATGACCACCTCGATGCGCATGACGGCGTCGAGGTCTGCCAATTGCATCGGCCGGATGCGGATTTCCGGTTTCGGCACGGCATTCACAGCTTGAGCCCCGATTCGCGCTCGTGCGTCTTCAGCGCCACCCGGTTGCGGATGTAGACAGGTAGCGCCTGTTCCGCGGGGACGCCCTCCCCGGCCGTCAGCCGCGGTTCAGCCAGCGCCAGCATAGCCAGCGCTTCCGGATACTGCTCCGGCAGCATGACATCGACCTGGTGGCCGTAGCGATTCTGCAGCGCATCTGCATACACGGCCCAGCCGTTGCCGACACCGGCCCAGCCGTCGCCCTCGATCATCGGCAACCGGTCCGGCTTGTGCAGCGCAGGCGGCATGACTATGTGCCAATCCGTTCCGCGACGCTCGTATACGGCGTGGTATATCTCTCCCATGCGCGCATCCAGACAGGCGATGACGCGCGCGTGACCGCTCGCCTGCGCCATGGCGTTCAGTGTGCAGACGCCGAGTACCGGCAGGCCGGCACCGAACGCCAGTCCCTGTGCTACGCCGCAACCGATGCGCAAGCCGGTGAAGGAACCAGGGCCGGCACCGAACACGATGGCATGCAGGTCGCCGATGTCGGCACCCGCTTCATCCAGCAGTTCACGTATCGTCGGCAGAATCCGCTGCGAATGACCTTGACCTGCATGAAAATGCCGAGACAACACTCGCCCGCCGTATCGCAGGGCAACGGAAAGATATTCGGTGGAAGTATCGAGCGCGAGAATGTTCATCAGAACGCAATAGATGAGTGCAAGGCTCTATTTTGCCACAGTCGTGCCCGCCGGCCGCGGCATTGCCGTTCAGTCGCGGCTGAAGGCGATGACGTGGTCGATTTCAAGACGGATGCCTATCCGGCTTCCGAGCTGATGGTTGTGATGCGACGGCACCAGCGACAACACCTGCTCGCCGCTGTCGAGCTGCAGCCGGTACAGGATATCGGCCCCCTGAAACGCCTTGTGCATGACCTTGGCCTGCATCGGACTGGAATCGTCATGCACGATATCATCCGGCCGCAGCAGGATATCGACCCGGCTGCCGGCAGGACAGGAATAGTTCTCCGTACATGCCATCTCACCTAGACTCGTCATGACATGGCCAGGCCGCACCATCTCACCCTCGATGAACACTCCCTTGCCGACGAAATCCGCGACGAAACGGCAGTTGGGCTGATGATAGAGGTTGTAGGGCGTATCCCATTGCAAGATGCGGCCCTGCTGCATGACGCCGATTTCGTCCGCCATCGCAAACGCCTCATTCTGGTCATGGGTCACCAGAATCGCCGTTGCGTTCTGACTCTTCAGGACCTCGCGAATCTCCAGCGTCAGATGCTCGCGCAGGTCGTTGTCCAGATTGGAAAACGGCTCATCCAGCAACAGCAGGTCCGGCCCCGGTGCCAGCGCCCGCGCGACGGCAACGCGCTGCTGCTGTCCGCCGGAAAGTTCGTGCGGATACTTCTTCGTCGCACCGGCGAGGCCCACCAGACCCAATAGTTCCATCACACGCTCGGTGCGCTGCGCCTTGCTCATGCGTTGCAATCCGAACGCCACATTCTCGAACACCGTCAGGTGCGGGAACAGGGCGTAGTCCTGAAACACCATGCCGATGCGGCGCTTCTCCGTCGGCAGGCTGAATTGAGGCGTAGCCACGGCTGCCCCGTTGAGCAGTATCTCTCCAGCCAGCAGCTGCTCGAAACCGGCTATCAGTCTCAGCACGGTCGTCTTGCCGCAACCGGACGGTCCGAGTAGACAGCCAATATCACCCTGCTTCAGCCGCAGGGACAACGACTCGATGACGCGCAGGTCCCCGTAGGTCTGACTGACGTTTCTCAACTCAAGCAAAACGTTATCGTTCATTCGCACTACCGTGACGACTCAACAGCATGATGGGCAACAACCCCACGAGCACCAGCGTTACGGCAGGCAAGGCTGCGCGTTCCCACTCACCCTCGGAGGTCATCTCGAAAATCCGTATCGCCAGCGTATCCCAGCCGAACGGGCGTGTCATCAGTGTAATCGGCATTTCCTTCATGACATCGACGAACACCAGGATCAGCGCCGCCACCATGCCGCCGCGCAGAATCGGCGCATGCACGCGGCGCAGCATGGTAAGACCGCCGACACCCAGTGTGCGCGACACGTCATCCAGACTGAGCGGCAGACGCTGCATGGCACTGTCCACCGGGCTGAAGCCGACCGCCATGAAGCGCGCCATATAGGCAACCAGCATGATCAGCAGGCTGCCCTGCAGCAGCATGCCGGACTCGAACTGCATGAAGGGCTGCAACGCCTGCACGAGAATACGGTCCAGCCAGGCGATCGCGACGAAGACGCCGACCGCCAGCACCGGTCCCGGCAATGCATAGCCTATGGTCGCCACACGGACCGCGGCGCGCGTCGGCATATCGCGATTACGCCGTGCAGCATAGGAAAGCAGCAGTGCCGCCAGCGCCGTCATCAGCGCGGCGAGCCCCGCCAGGATCAGCGAATGCTGCAAAAAGCCGAAATAGCGGCTGTCGAAGTCCTGGGCAAATACATTGCCGGCCCAGAGCAACAGCTGCACCAGCGGCACGATGAACGCCACCGTGACGATAGATAACGCATAGAGGCAGGCCACCCATCCGCGCAAGCCGGACAGGCGGCGGCGCCCGGTCTCCTGATGGCGCCCGGCCTGCGTATAGCGCATGCGGGAACGCGACACCTGCTCCAGCGCCAGCAACACAAAGACGATGATGACCAGCAGCGAGGCCAGCTGTGAGGCGGCATCCAGCGAGAACATGCCGAACCAGGTCTTGTAGATTGCCGTGGTGAAGGTATCGTAATTGAAAACGGACACGGTGCCGAAATCCGCTAGCGTCTCCATCAGTGCCAGCATGAGGCCGCCGACGATCCATGGCCGCGCCATCGGCAGCGCCACGCGGAAAAATCCGCTGCGGCGCGAGTGCCCCAGCGCCTGAGCCGCCTCCAGCGCGCGCTTGCCCTGCGTGACAAAGGCATTGCGCGCCAGCAGATAGACATACGGATAAAGCGCGAGGCTCATCACCAGAATGACACCGCCTGTGGAGCGGATGCGCGGGAACCAGCTGCTGCTGCCGAACGCTTCACGCAACCAGCTTTGCACCGGCCCGGTGAAATCGAGCAGGCCGATGAAGACGAAAGCCAGCACGTAAGCCGGGATGGACATGGGCAGCAGCAGCGCCCAGTTGAACACGCACCGTCCCGGGAACTCATACATGGCCATGAGCCAGCCGAGGCTGACACCGAGCAGCAGGGTGCCTGCCGCAACGCCCAGCACCAGCCAGAACGTGTTGACTAGCAGGTCGGCCAGCACATGCTCCAGCAGATGCTGCCAGACCTCGGCTTCGGGATGGATGAACGCGGAAGCCACCACCAGCACCGGAATCAGCACCAGCGTGGCGAACAGCAGCGCAATCAGGCGCCAGCGATTGCGCATGAAAGCAAAAAGGACAGAAGCGCCCCTGTATGGCGCTTCTGTCCGCGATACGATGCCTTCAGCCTGCATCAGCTCACTTGTAGCGAGCCCTGTCCATCAGCCTGACGGCGTTTGCCTGCAGCTCGCCCGCCTTGGCGACGTTGATCAGGTTCTGCTTGAACTCACCCCAGCTTGCCACAAGCGGATCGGGTTTGTAGGACGGATTTACCGGATACTCCATGTTGAGGTCGGCGAACATGCGCTGCCCCTTGCCGGAGGAAAACCATTCCAGCAGCTGCACGGCACCCTTGACGTTCTTGCTGTGCTTGACCACGCCGGCGCCGGACACATTGACGTGCACGCCCCCGGTCTGCTGATTGGGCCAGAACAGCTTCAGCGGCAGCTTCGGATTCTTATGCATCAGCCGGCCGTAATAATAGGTATTGACGATACCGACGTCGCACTGGCCTGCGGCTATCGCCTCCATTAGCTTGGTATCGTCCGGGAATACGTCCGTAGCCAGATTGGCGACCCAGCCTTTCACGATCCGCTCGGTCTCGGCCTCGCCCTTCTCGGCGATCATCATCGCCACCAGCGACTGGTTGTAGACCTTCTTGGAAGTGCGCAGACAGAGCTTGCCCTTCCATTTCGGGTCCGCCAGATCCTCGTAGGTGGAGAGCGCCTCCGGCTTCAGTTTCTCATCATTGTAGACAATGGTGCGGGCACGGATGGACAAGCCGAACCAGTGATTGTCCGGATCCTTAAGGTGAGCGGGGATATTGGCATCCAGTACCGCCGAACGCACCGGCTGCAACAGTCCCATCTGGGTCGCCTGCCACAGGTTGCCGGCATCGACCGTCAACAGCACGTCCGCCGGTGTATTGACACCCTCGGCCTTGATGCGCTCCATCAGCGGGCCTTCCTTGTCCGTGATGAACTTGACCGGCACACCGGTCTCCTGGGTGAAGGCCTCGAACATCGGCTTGATCAGCTGCTCGGCACGCGCCGAATAGACGACGACCTCATCCGCAGCATGTGCAGCAGACATGGCAATAGAGCCCAGCAACAGGATGGAAAACAAACGAGCGAACATGGGAGAACCTCAAAGGAAGTTGTATGGATAGGCTGTGACAGATGCTATCAAGAATAATTCTTATTTACAAGAAAAGAAGGCTTGCACATCCTCCAGTCTGCGTGTGCGCGCAAAGGGCGGTAGACTCTGCCAGATCCTTCTTCCGTAAGCCTTATCGACCAGCCGCGGATCACAGATCATGAGCACGCCGCGGTCGTTCTCGTCCCGTATCAGACGCCCCGCCCCCTGCTTCAGCGTGATGACGGCATAGGGCAGCTGATACTCCATGAAGGCATTTCTGCCCTCGGCGTTCAACTTGTCGATGCGTGCCGCCGTCACCGGATCGTCCGGCGGCGCGAACGGCAGCTTGTCGATGATGACGGCAGACAGGGCCTCACCCCGCACATCCACGCCTTCCCAGAAGCTATGGGAGCCGACCAGCACGGCATTGCCCAGCTTACGGAAGCGCTCCAGCAGTTCCATGCGCGAGCTTCCACCCTGCATCAGCAAAGGGTAGTCCATGCCGTTCTCGGCGAACGCGTCCTTCAATAGCGCATGCACCTCGCGCATGGCGCGCAGGCTGGTGCACAGCACGAATGCCCGTCCACGGCTCGCCTGGATGACCGGGAGGGCCGCTGCCGCAACAGCAGCAGTATAGGCGCTGCTGTTGGGCTCCGGCATGCCTTCGGGCACGTAAAGCAGCGCCTGTTCGCCGTAATCGAAAGGACTGCTCCAGCAGCCGGTCTCGGCCTTGTCCAGCCCCATCTGCGCCAGGTAATGGCTGAAATCGTTGCGCACCGCCAGCGTGGCGGACGTGAATATCCAGGAGCGCGGCTGTGCATTGAGTTGCTTGCCGAACCCTTCCGCCACCGACAGCGGCGTCGCATGCAACTGCACGGACTGCGTGAACACCTCCACCCAGCGCACCAGGTTGTCGTTCTCAGCCGCGCGCCAGCGCTGCAGTCTTTGCATCAGCTCCAGGCTGCGCTCGTGGCAGTTTTCCAGTCCGGGACCGCGTTCCGCCTGCATCTCGAGCACATCGCCCAGCGCCTTCAGCTTCTCCAGTACGGTATCGAGGGCGCTATCAAAGTTTTTCAGCGCCAGTGCCCTCTGCACCGGCATGCGCGTTCCCTCATCGGCGAATACCAGACGGAAATCCCGCACCGCCTTCTCCAGCGCCGCGGTCGCTTCCGGCAACGCAAGGCAGTCCTTGGCCGCGGTGACGAACTCGGCATGTGCGTCACGCACTAGATCAATGAGCTGGCTGGTCGAAATGTCCTCGCCAAAGAACAGGCCGGCCACCTCCGGCAGCTGATGCGCTTCGTCGAAGATCACCGTATTGGCCGACGGCAGCAGTTCGGCGACTCCTTCGTCGCGCAGCATCACATCGGCGAAGAAAAGATGATGGTTCACGACCACGATATCAGCCGCCAGCGCCCGCTTGCGTGCCTCCATGACGAAGCAGTCCTTGTAGTATTCGCACTCCTGTCCCATGCAGTTGTCGCGCGTCGACGTCACAGCCGGCCAGATCGTCGCGCTTTCCGGCACATCGGTCAGTTCGGCCTTGTCCCCGGTGCTGCTGTGCTCGGCAAATGCACGGATTCTGTGCAGATACCCGGCATCCTCCCTGGAAGCGAACCTGCCCTCGACCATGGCCCGTTCCAGATGGAAATGGCACACATAATTGGCTCTGCCCTTGAGCATGGATACCGTGACCGGAACCTTCAACGCATCCCGCACAGCGGGCAGGTCACGGTTGAATAGCTGGTCCTGCAGGGTCTTGGTGCCGGTCGAGATGATCACCTTGCCGCCGGAAAGCAACGCCGGCACGAGATAGGCGAATGTCTTCCCCGTGCCAGTCCCTGCCTCTGCGACCAGCATTCCCGACCGCCTGATGGCGGCCTCGATCGCCTGCGCCATCTCCAGTTGCTGGGTGCGCAGGCGATATCCCGGGATCGTTTCGGCCAGCGGGCCTTCCGGAGAGAATATATGAGCCAAATCCGTCATAACGGGATTATAAAGGCCGGGCAGCGATTCCACACGGACTGTCTGGAAATGATGCGCAGCGGATTGAACATGAGAATGAAAATACAAAAGGCCCGGTCACGGGCCTTTTGTTCGGGTGTAAGCGCCTAACGCGTTTTAGTTGCCTGCATTCCAGACGTGAGAACGGGCGACCCACTTGCCGTTAGCATCCTTCTCGAAGACGCTGGTCGTGATGCCACCATAAGCTGGCTTGACGCCATCCTTCTCAGGTGCGAGGGCACCCCATCTGGCTACCTGGTACAGGGTCTTCTCATCGCCGCCGACCGTGACGATTTCCAGCGTATGGTTATGCAAACCGGCCTCGAAGAAGCTCTTGAACAGGTTCTCGATTTCGGCACGACCGTTCAGCACCTGCCCGTTGCCGGGCGACAGCACGGCGTTCTCGGCATAAAGGTTCGCCAGCGCCTTGGCATCGGCACTGTTGAAAGCCTGATTCCAGTTCTTGTTCAGCGTCTCGACAGTCGCCTCGATATCGGCACCGCCGGCGCATGCATCGCCGGATGCCACCACACCAAGAGTCATGGCTGCGAGCGTAGTTTTGATCAGGGATTGCATAGGATTCCTTTCCTTTGAGCGGATGATTGAATTGGCAAGAACCTGACCACAAGCCGTACTTCAGGTTCCAAAACCTCAATGGTAAGGAGAATTATAGTAAGGAAGCTAATTAATTGCAAGCCATCATTGCTCTCGAATATCGGCCTCTCTTGCAGCACCGATCGATAGACCTGTCCTTAAGGTGCAGCATCGAATCACCGCAAATACTAACTAGTACGTATGGATACGTACTAGTTAGTATGCTATTGTGCCGACAATGCCTCCTACCGGCAGAACCGCGCAACCTCGTTCGGCAGCAGGACACCCGCGACCGGTCCAGGATGCGCCCTACAGCAACTACACGTACTTTGAAAGGACGAGAGGACCATGAGACATGCAATCACCGCGATCATGTTGACGGCGTTCGCCACATCGGCTTTTGCTGATGCCGACAGGATAGAGCGCATGACGGCTGACCGGATGGAGTCGTTTGCTTCCGAAAGAATGAACTGGGCTGATGAGCCGCTTCTACCCAAGGGGGCAAAAAGCGCCCTGGTACTTGGTGACCCGAGCAAGGCAGGAGTGTTCGTCGCTCGTTTGAAGTTCCCACCGAATTACCAGATTCCTGCACATACGCATCCATTCACCGAGATCATCACGGTGCTCAAGGGCAAACTGGGGAATGGCATGGGGCAGAAATTCGATAGCAGCAAAGGCGAGGTTCTGAACCAGAGCGACAGTTTCGTATTGCCGGCTGGTCATGCGCATTATGTCTGGACGGAAAACGAGGAAACCATAGTCGAACTGATCGCCACCGGCCCCTGGGATATCTCGTATATCAATCCGGAAGACGACCCCCGCAAATAAGCCGTCTGTTCCTCAATACCGCCGGGTCGGACAGCACGGCCCGGCCACCTGATTTCCCCACACTAGCTGGCAGCGTCAATCAGCGTTTTGGCCAGTGCCTTTGCGTTCTCCACGGCGCCTGTGCCTCGCTGCATGCGCTCGGTGATTGCTGCGCCCTCAATCACCAACGCCAGTTGCAATGCAAGCGCATCCGGATTCTTCAGACCCGCTTCCCGTGCTGATTCCGTCAGCATTTGGCGAAATGTCCGGGCGAATTCCAGCGAGCTTTGATGTACCGGATCGTCGCGTTGCGGAAACTCCACGCTGGCATTGATGAACGCAAAGCCCTTGAATTCGGGGTCGCCGATCCAATCCAACATGCCATTGACCAGGGCGTACAATCTGGAGACCGCATCCTTCTGCTGTGCAGTGATCTCCGTCAGCCTTGCCCACAATCGCGCATCATATTCACGCAGATATTCGATGATGAGCTGTTCCTTGGACTTGAAGTATTTGTACAACGTGACCTTGGCGATATCCGCCTTGGCGACGATCGCATCCACGCTGGTCGCATTGATGCCCTGCCTGGAAAACAGATCGGATGCGACACTCAGGATGTAGTCTCTCATTGGGGTTGCCATGTTGACCTATCTCAAAATAACAGTAGCTCTGGGAATCGGAGGGTAATAGCATTCCCTCCCCAAGTTCAGTTCGTACCAGTTCAGAAACGCCTCCAGATTGGATCGATCAGCCAATGGATTTTCCGGGGTACGGTAACTGACGACATTCATATAGGCCGTCACCTGGTTGGGCGGCAAGGCCATCAAGTGTGGCGCCGGGCAGACACCTTGCTCGACCTTCTTCTGCAAACTGAAGGCCGCACTCATCGCACGCGGATCGACCCCACCAGGAACCGGTACTGCCGTTCGCATGAAAGTGCTGTCCGGTTCATAGGCAACCGTTGCCGGCGGCATTTCCGTCTGATGCGCATACCAGGCGATCGGCACCATTGTCAGGACGGCAACCACGGCAGCGACCGACAGCTGCATCAGACGTGTTCTTCTGCCGCTACGACAGGCCTGAGCGACCACGACTCGCGCCGCAGCTGCTGCGTGTCGCATGGCATGCGCTTCCGGATTCCGCAATTCTTCGGCAATGGCGCCCTGTAACAACATCAGCAGTTGCGTCGCCAATCCGGCCGGGTTGGCAGCGCCGGCCGATATTGCCGTAGCGGTCAGATATCGTCTTAGATCCCGTGTGTCGGGCACTGCCTGCCCGATTTGCTCGCGCATGCCAGGTGCAGCGATCCACTGTTCGGTAACAATGAATACCGCCAGCAGGCGATCGCCGGCGGAACGCACCTGTCGATCCACCATACGGGCAAACCATTCCTCCGTCCAAAGCTGCATGCGCGGCACCCGCGAACACATAACTTACTGGTTAGTATGATTTGATTGCTACCGGTAGTCAAACCCATTTCGCACGACATGCCTCTACATCAGAGACCTACGGCACTGTCGCTTTTGAACGGAATGACGGTGCCCGACCGAACGATGCCTACACAAGACCGCCGGGGAATGTTCAGCACCAGTCCGGGTTGGGCAGGTCGTGAAATACCTTCTTGAGGCCGTCCGACCAGCCCTGCCGGATCGAGGCATAGTAAGGATCCTGATCGGTGATGCGCTGCCTGCAATCGGTATGGAAGCTGTCGTTGCGGTAGAGCATGAGGTCAATCGGCGCGGCGACGGAGATGTTGCTGCGGATGGTGGAGTCGAATGAGATCAGCACGCATTTCACGACATCCATGAGGTCGCTGTCATGGCGCACGACACGGTCGAGAATCGGCTTGCCGTACTTGGTCTCGCCGATCTGGAAATACGGAGTCTCCCGACATGACTCGATGAAATTGCCGGCGGCATAGACATTGAACAGACGCGGCACTTCGCCCTTGATCTGGCCACCGATCAGGATGCTGGCGTTGAACTCGGCATTATGCTTCTTCAAATGCTCGGCATCACGCTGATAGGCGAACCGCATCTCGTCACCCACCAGTTCCGCCGCTTCGAACAGGCTGTCTATCGTGTGCAGGTTCCGCTCTTCCCCGACCCTGACCGCTTCCCGCAGCCGATTGACGACCGATTGCGTGATGCCCAGGTTGCCGGCAGTCAGCAAGACGATGACACGGTCGCCGCGCTGCTCGAACACATGCATCTTGGGGAATACGGCGACCTGGTCGACACCGGCATTGGTGCGGGTATCCGAGGCGAAAACCAGCCCATGCTCCAGCAGGAGGGCAACACAATAAGTCATATAAGCTTCGTCGTTAAATTGGATGTGGTTTCATGATACCAGCGGCAGGCATGCGCCCGCAGCCGGAAACTGTCGAGACGATATCAGAGCCAACGACGCTCATTGCTGTTGTGCCTGCTGCATCTGCCCGGCCTGATTGACCAATACACTGACTCCCATGCTTTCCGTGCCGCCGCCGACACGCACGCCGCTCACGGGACAGGCATCCCGGTAATCCAGTCCGGTCGCCAGCCGCACGTGCACACCATTGGTGCGGCAACCGTTCGATACATCCAGACTGCGCCAGCCGCCATCACGCAGGTAAACATCCGCCCAGGCATGACTTTCCATCAGGCGGCCATCCTGCGTGAACAGATAGCCGCTGACATAGCGGGCAGGAAGCCCCAGATAACGGCAGCAGGCAATGAAAATATGTGCGTGGTCCTGACAGACACCGGCACCCAGTCTGAAAGCATCGGCGGCCGTGGTGTTGACCATGGTATTGCCGCGCACGTAGGGCACGCGCTCGACGATGGCATGCATCAATGCATCCAGCCATGCATCGCCCGCATCCTCAACGTATCGGGCAAACCTGTCAGCGAACCTGCGCAGTTCCGTATCCATGCCGGTCAGTTCCGTTCTGCGCAGATAGACCTCCAATGGCAGCCTTTGATGCCCGGCATCGTAGGGCAACCCGGTTTCCACCTCGCCACAAGCCACGATGCTGATCTCATCATGCGGCTTGTCCAGCACCAGCGTATGCGTCGTATTGCCATGGGCATCCAGAAAACGGTGCAGGTCGGCATGGACCCGGATATCCCAATGCCACACGCGCTGGCCGTAGCCATCGACCGGCGTCAGGCGCAGCTGCTGGATGGTGTAGTTGACCGGTTCGGAATAGCGATAATGGGTGCGGTGTTCTATCGTGAGCTGCATAGATCTAGTGAGCATTCAGAAAACTACGCTGTATCTCCATGCCCAGCTGATTGTTGCTGGTGACGAACTCCTCGAGGAACTCGTGCAGTCCGTCCTGGAAAATCTCCTCCATGCGGCCAAAGTGCAGCCGCGCATGTATCTCTCCGGCAACGCGCCTGGGTTCTCTGCTGCGTTGTCCGGAGAACTGGTCCAGAATCGAGGTGATCTCGTCGAAACAGGCATGCAGTGAGCGCGGCATGTCGTCGCGCAGCACCAGCAATTCGGCCACGCGCCATGGTTCTATGGTGTTGCTGAATATCTTCTGATAGGCCTCGAACGCCGAAACAGCGCGCAGCACGGCACTCCATTCGTAATAATCGACCGCCCCGCCGATTTCCTCTTCGTCCGGCAGCAGCAGATGATATTTCACGTCCAGAAGGCGCGCGGTGTTGTCCGCCCGTTCGATAAAGGTGCCCAGCCGCACGAAACAGAAGGCATCGTCGCGCAGCATGGTACCGAAACAGACGCCACGGAACAGATGCGAACGCGACTTTACCCAGTCGCAGAATTCACTCAGGGAGGATTCGCTGATATCGACCGCCTGAAACTGACCGAACTCCAGCCACAGCGTGTTGATGTTCTCCCAGGTTTCCGTCGAAAGCGCGGCGCGCACCGCACGTGCGTTCTCCCGTGCGCTGCGCAGGGCGCTGTAGATGCTGGAAGGATTGTTCGGGTCCATGGCCAGATAATGGATCACATTGGCAGCGGTATATTCGACATGGCTGGCTTCGAAGGCCTCGACATTGCCGGCGATCTGCAGGGCCGGTTCCCAGAGCGCCGCTTCACTGTCGGCAGCGTTCGGCACCAGCGACATCTTGTAGGTAACATCCAGCACACGCGCCATGTTCTCGGCGCGCTCGATATAGCGCGCCATCCAGTAGAGATGATCGGCGGTACGGCTAAGCATTTTCCAGTACCCAGGTATCCTTGGTGCCGCCGCCCTGTGATGAATTCACCACCAGCGAACCTTCCTTCAACGCCACGCGGCAGAGCGCGCCCGGCACCAGCGTCACCGTCTTGCCGGACAGCACGAACGGACGCAGGTCGACATGGCGCGGCGCGATGCCCTGCTCCACCAGCGTGGGACAGGTGGATAGCGCAAGCGTCGGTTGCGCGATGTAATGGCCCGGCGCGGAAAGAATGCGCAGACGGAATTCCTCGATCTCCTGTTTCGTGGCCGTCGGACCGACCAGCATGCCGTAGCCGCCCGAACCCTGAACCTCCTTCACCACCAGTTCCGGCAGGTGGTCCAGCACATACTTCAGATCCTCCGTCCTGCTCAGCTGATAGGTCGGCACATTGGAAAGGATCGGCTCCTCGCCAAGATAGAAGCGGATCATATCCGGCACATGAACGTAGGTCGCCTTGTCGTCCGCCACCCCGGTGCCGACCGCATTCGCCAGCGTGACGCCGCCATTGCGATAGACAGAAAGCAGTCCCGGCACACCGAGCATGGATTCCGGCTTGAACACCAGCGGATCGAGATAGTCATCATCGATACGGCGATAGATGACATCCACCCGCCTCGGACCTTCGGTCGTCCGCATGTACACCGCATTGTTACGCACGAACAGGTCCTGCCCCTCGACCAGTTCCACGCCCATCTGCTGGGCAAGGAAGGCATGCTCGAAATAGGCACTGTTGTAGGCGCCGGGCGTCAGCAATACGACGACCGGATCCTGCACACCCGGCGGCGCCACGGCACGCAGATTGTTCATCAGCACCTGCGGGTAATGTTCCACCGGCGCCACGGAGTACCGGCGGAACAGCTCCGGGAACAGCCGCATCATCATCTTGCGGTTTTCCAGCATGTAGGAAACCCCGGAAGGCGTGCGCAGGTTGTCCTCCAGCACGTAGAACTGCGATTCCCCGGTACGCACCAGGTCTACCCCGGCAATGTGCGCATAGACCCCGCCCGGCACATCGACGCCGTACATTTCCGGACGGTACTGGGCATTGGTCAGAATGCCGGCGGGGATGATACCGGCCTTGATGATCTCCTGCCCGTGATAGATGTCATGCAGGAACATGTTCAGCGCCTTGACCCGCTGAATGACCCCCCTGGATAGCATCTGCCATTCTGCAGCCCCGAGCAGACGCGGAATCACGTCGAATGGGATCAGGCGTTCATTCCCGGACGCTTCACCATAGACATTGAACGTGATACCGACCCGGCGGAACAGCACCTCGGCTTCCTGCCGTTTCCGCTCCAGTTGCTGCATAGAACCGTCCTTCAGCCAGGCATCGTAGACGCGATAGATTTCGCGCACCGCATCGCCATGCGCATGCATCTCATCGAAGGGAATCCTGCTGGCCATGTCCATATCGGTAGACGACGCAAACACCATGCCAGCCGAGCATCACACACCAAGCACATGATTTTTATCATGAATCCAGGAACACAAACGGGATCCGCACTGAAACGGTGCGCAGACGAAAACGCCTGTGCCCTGAATTGGGCCGGCCTCAAGCGCAAGATGGCAGCATCACTGCGGTCAATCGCGGCCAGCACGCCAGACCGAGATCATGAGCGCGATACCGATGATGAAGGCGAGGAAGAAACCGGCAAAACCGAAGGCAGGCAGGCCGAAGATGGTCGGACCACCTTCCACCGTCATGACGATGGACGAGCCGACGATGAGCGCTGCGGTAATGAGCGCCATGGTCAGTCGGTTGGTGCTGTGGTCGAGCTGATGGCCGAAATGATCGAGGCGCTGCAGGTCGAGATTGATCTTGAGCCGCCCACGCGCCGCCTCGCGCAGCACCTGCGATACATCCCCAGGTAACCCCGTGACGGCATTCATCAGATGTCCAAGACCACGCCTGCCGCGCTTCAGCAGACTGGCCGGCATATAGCGGTCTATGATGATTTTCTTCACGAACGGCGTTAGATGGCTGACGATCTGGAAATCGGGATCCAGCTGCCGGCCAAGCCCCTCCAGCGTGATCAGCGCCTTGAACAGCATGGTCAGGTCCGGCGGCACGGCGAGCTGATTCTCGCGCATGATGGTGGTCAAATCGTTCAGCAGCGAACTGAAGCGCACATGCTTGAGGGGCGCGTTGTCATAACTGCTGATGAACTCCTCGATGTCGGCGCCAAGCTTGGTTTCATCGATGTTCGTATTCTCCGCCCAGATGATCAGAATATCTCGCAGCGTATCGATGTCGCGCGACACTAGCGCTGCCAGGAGATCCGCGATCTCGTCACGTCGATCGACGCTGATACGCCCCACCATGCCGCAGTCGATGATGGCTAGACGGTTGCCAGGCAAATAGAACACATTGCCCGGATGCGGGTCGGCATGAAAAAAGCCGTCGATCAGCACCATCTTCAGCACGGCGTTGGCCCCACGCTCCGCCAGCAGCCTCAGGTCCAGCCCCTGCTGAACGGCGGTCGCCAGATCATTGCCGGGGATCCCCTCGATAAAGCTCATGACGAGCAGGCTTTCGCTCGTGTATTCCCAGTAAATCCTGGCGAACTCGATGTTCTCGTCGTCCGCGAAGTTGCGGGAAAAGCGCTCGGTATTACGCCCTTCCAGCGCGAAATCCAGTTCACGCTCCAGCGATTTGGAGAACTGACTGATGATTTCACCCGGGCGGAAACGCCTGACCGCATCGAATTCCGACTCGGCCAGACGCCCGAGATGCGACAGCAGTCGCAGGTCGGCCTCGATGCGTTCACGCACACCTGGGCGGCGAATCTTCAATACGACCGGCGTGCCGTCCTGCAGCTTGGCAAGATGCACCTGCGCGATCGAGGCACCGGCAATCGGTGTCGTCTGCAGATCCTTGAACACCTCGAAGGGGGATTTGCCGAGGGCCTGCTCCAGTTCCGGCAACAGCTCCTCGAAAGGTACTGCCGGCACCTTGTCCTGCAGCTTGGCGAATTCGGCAATCCAGTTGGGCGGAAAAATGTCCGGGCGCGTGGCGAGCACCTGTCCCAGCTTGACGAAGGTGGGCCCCAGCTCCTGGATGGCGAGGCGCACACGCACCTCTGTCGGCAGCCTCAGTATGTCGTCGGAGACTTCCGAGTTCAGCCAGTTTCCGACCCGACTGATCAGGCTTTTCTCACCCAGCTTGCGTGCGATATCCCCCCATCCATAGCGCATCAGTGTGCCGGCGATGGAGCGGATTCTGCTGAAATCCCGCATGACGGATAAGGTTCGACGGATCATATGGTCTGCTTGCGATTTGCTGAACGGTCGGAAACTGTTCCGTATCAGGAAGAGCGGGCACGCACGGACAAGGCCTTACGCTCGATGCGGTCCGCCAGCCGATGGAGCCTTCTGCTGGCAGCGAGGCCGACATGCGAGCCGATCAGGCGTAAGCCGTCACGCAACATGCCTTTCGGACTCCTGCCCGAACTGCGCATACGCGCACGCAGTTCCTGCGTTACCAGCTTCAGCCGCTGGCGCGAGGCCATGCAGGTCTCACGAGCGTACTGTGCATAGGTTTCCATATTCGCTAGGTCGCCCTGCCCACCGGCATCCTCATGACGCCCATCACCTGCAACGGACTGCAAGGAATGACTACCCGTTGACGCGCGTTCTGCCATGACCCCTTCCTCGAATCGTTCCGCCCAACACCGGCCGCGCATTCAATCCGCATGCCGCGTACACACCGGCGCAGACGCTACACTATCAACTTTCAGCGGCATTTGAAACCCTGTCGTCAGGCAGATGCCGGCTTTACAAGAGGTATGACGCACACCTAGAATCCGGTCATGCGCAAATTGCAGCTACTTTGCTCGATGCTGCTGCTCACGGCGTTCCCGGTGCATGCACAGCTCGTCTTCGGCCCAGCGGATGCCGATACCGAGAACGTCTCGCTGCAATCCACGCAGCACAGCGACAGCCTGAGGGAAATACTCATCAACGCGCTCAGTCTGGAAGGCGTGCGTTACCGCTACGGCGGCTCCTCTCCCGAGACCGGATTCGATTGCAGCGGCTTTGTTCGCTATGTATTCAAGGAAGCGGCCAACATCTCCCTGCCGCACAATGCGCGGGCGATCAGCAGGATCGGCGAAATCATTTCCCGACATCAGCTCCAGCCGGGCGACCTCGTGTTCTTCAACACAATGAGAAGCGCCTTCTCCCATGTCGGCATTTATATCGGCAACAACCGCTTCATCCATGCACCCAGCTCCGGCGGCGGCGTCGAGGTCGTTGACATGAACGAGGACTACTGGACCCGGCGCTTCGACGGTGCCCGCCGCATTCTGCACCGCAATTAGACGAAAGGGCGGAAGTCTCCGCCCCTGTCATCAGTCCAGCGTGAACTTGGCGACATCTCCCGGCTTGCGCAGCATCTTGTCCACTTCGCCGAGGTGCAACTCCTCGGTATAGATCATTTCGCGCGCGTATTCCTCCAGCATCACGGATTCGCCCTCCACCAGCCTGAGCAGGTATCTGTAAGCATCCAGCGCATTCATCTCGTGCTGCATGGATTCCCGCAGGATATCGCCGACATCGTGATTGTGGGTCTCCAGCAGCGGCCCGATCGCCAGTGAGGGATGCCCGCCCAGATTGGTAATCAGTTCTCCCGCCTTGTTGGCGTGATCGAGCGACTCCGTCGCCTGACTGCGCAGCCAGGACACGATGGGGATGCGGTTGTAGCCGTAGATCATGAGCGAATAGTGGGTATAGCGCACCACGCCCGCAAGTTCCAGCTCCAGGATCGCATTGAGCGCCTGAATGATCTGCGCGTTGTTCGAGGTTCCTGTACTTCTGGATTCGGCCATGGTTTTCTCCTTGTGCATGCATTGAAACACCGGATAGTGTAGTCCATATTTTTCCGAAAACCGGTATTGCAAATGCGTCATATTCCCATCTGGACGGCCATTCCAGCACCTTTGGGCCCGACCCGGACCGACGTACTGCTCTTCCGCCTACGACGACACGGGCCGGTCACTGTGGCCCAGCGACCGCTCCGGGTCGATGCGATCACGGATCAATTGCTTGATCTCCCTCGCTTCCGGAAAACGCTGTGCCTCCTTGCGCGAGAAAATACGCTCGCCATTGAACCGGATGTCGAATATCCCACCGCTGCCGGGCACCAGGCTGACGCGCTCCAGATCCTGGTCAAACGTGGTCAGCAACTCCTGCGCCAGCCAGGCTGCCCGCAGCATCCAGCGGCACTGCGTGCAGTATTCGATTTCCACCCGATGTTCTGCCGTCATACATCCTCCTGTCATCACTTTCCTCCATCTCACGACCAGAATTTTGGACAAACCCCGGCCAGACTATGCAAAACCGGTGCAAATAGCGGAAAATAAAACCTATTCAAATTTGCCATGTCTATCGGGACATATTATCCAGGGGAATGCACTGAATGCGCACCAAACTCGAAAAACTCGGCCTGATCGGAATCGGCGCCATTCTCGGCCTGATGCTGAGTCTCAATTATTCGGCACTGGCGGAGAAGGCCACCGCCACGCAGCTGCCGCTCGACGAGCTGCGCACGTTTGCTGAAGTTTTCGGCAAGATCAAGAATGACTATGTCGATGTGGTGGAAGACAAGAAGCTCATCACCGAGGCCATCAACGGCATGCTGACCGGTCTCGACCCACATTCCAGCTATCTGGACGCCGATGCATTCAAGGATCTTCAGGTCGGCACCCAGGGCGAGTTCGGCGGTCTCGGCATTGAGGTCGGCATGGAAGACGGCTTCGTCAAGGTGGTCTCTCCAATCGAGGACACGCCCGCCTACCGCGCCGGCATCAAGAGTGGTGACCTCATCATCAAACTGGACGAAACCCAGGTCAAGGGCATGACGCTGAACGAGGCAGTCAAGCGCATGCGCGGCAAGCCCGGTACCTCGATCGTGCTGACCGTGATGCGCAAGGGCGTCAACAAGCCGATGGAAATCAAGGTCATGCGCGACATCATCAAGACCAAGAGCGTCAAGCCCAAGCTGGTCGAGCCCGGTTATGCATTCGTCCGTCTCACCCAGTTCCAGGAGCATACCGGTGAAGATCTCGCCAAGGCGCTGAAAAGCCTGCGCGAAGAAAACAAGGAACCGCTCAAGGGCCTAGTACTGGATCTGCGCAACAATCCGGGCGGCCTGCTGAACGGCGCGGTCGGCGTCTCCGCGGCCTTCCTGCCCAAGGGTGAACTGGTCGTATATACCGAGGGCCGTGCCGAGGACGCCAAGATGCGGCTGACTGCTTCCGCCGAACACTATGCGCGCGGCGGCACCCGTGCCGACTATCTGCGCGACCTGCCAGACGAATTCAAGTCCGTACCCATGGTCGTGCTCGTCAACGGCGGCTCGGCATCGGCCTCCGAGATCGTCGCCGGCGCCCTGCAGGACCACAAGCGCGCGGTCGTCATGGGCACCCAGACCTTCGGCAAGGGTTCGGTGCAGACCATACTGCCGATGAACAACGGCACGGCCATCAAACTGACCACTGCCCGCTACTTTACTCCGCAGGGCCGCTCGATCCAGGCCAAGGGCATAGAACCGGATGTCGTCGTCGAGGAGGCGCAAATCAGCGCGCTAGGCAGCGGCACCGGCGTGCGCGAGGCCGACCTGACACGCCATCTGTCCAATCCGAACGGAGAAGAGGAGGTTCCGAGCCGCAAGCCCGCCACCGAGCCTGGAGGCACGTCACAGTCTCCGGAAGGTGAGAAGCTGCCCCCGCTGGAATTCGGCTCCGAGAACGATTACCAGCTCAAACAGGCACTGAACCTGCTCAAGGGACTCCAGATTCTCAGCAAGAAATAGGGGCCGGCCGGCAATTGCTTAGTCCTAGCCGCCGCGCATCTTGACGGCGGCTTTTTTATTGATAATGTTGCACCTCACGGAATCAGTGCAGATAGCTGCCCCGACCGGCCCCATCGCAGCGGAGAACCCATGCTGGACAAATTGATCATCGAATTCGACAAGGGACTGCGCACACTGCTGGCCGAAGCGCACAGCGCCCGTCCGCATCCTGACCAGGACATCGAGGAAGCGGAACTCTCACCGGAAGAAAAAAGGCATGCGGCCGCCCTCATGCGCGTCAACCACAGCGGCGAGGTATGCGCGCAGGCACTCTACAGCGGGCAATCCATTACCGCGCGCGACCAGGAAACGGCAAAGGCACTGCAACAGGCCGCGCGCGAAGAAACAGAGCATCTGGCGTGGTGCGAGAGACGCATCCGTGAACTGGGCGGTCGCACCAGTGTGCTCAATCCCTTGCTGTACGGCAGCTCCTTTCTCATCGGCGCTACCGCCGGCATCATAAGCGACCGCATCAATCTGGGATTTCTTGCGGAGACCGAGCGCCAGGTCGGGCAGCATCTGGAAAGCCATCTGGAAAAACTGCCGACCGGCGACAGCAAAAGCCGGGCCATCGTCCATCAGATGCATGCCGATGAAACCAGACACGCGGAAACCGCCATACAGCATGGCGGTGCCGAATTGCCGAATGCCGTGCGCAAGCTCATGCGTATCGCGGCAAAAGGCATGACTTCATCCACCTATTATCTGTAACTCACCCATTCACAAGAGACACTCAAATGAAGCGATTTACTGACATTCTCCCAACCCTGGAAAGTGCAGACCACATTCAGACGATCAATCTGTTCTATCCGGACGGAATCCGCGCCGGCAAGATTGAGAACCGTCCCGGCAGTGCCGCTTCCGTGCGTGTGTATCATCACCTATGGAAGAAATACGGCGCCATCGACGTGGCGGCAGCCAAGGAAGGTCTGGAGCTTTACTGTGAGCACACCGAGGATGCCGAGAACAACCCGGAAAAGCACCCCAACATCGATCGGCTGTTCGAGGTGATTTCGACACAACGCACCCTGCGGGTCGAAATCGTGGAGAAACCGAAGGAGCAGTGATCCCTGCTTCCGATTTGCAGACAAAGCCGGCCTCAAGCCGGCTTTGCTTTTTCCGGACGCTGAACGGACCAGACGCCTAGGAGGACGGCAGGTCTTCGCCGCAGACCACGGCCTTATCCGATATAGGGGCGTGATAGATGAACTGCACGAGATTGCCCGCTGGGTCATAACAATAGAAACTGCGCGCCCCGTCGCGGTGTGTCCGCGTCGCCTGCGCGATGCGTGTACCATGTGCCACCAGATAGTCGTGCCAGACATCGACATCCTGCGGCGTCTTCAGGACGAATCCGATATGATCCAGCCGTTGCGGACCATCCAGACTGCTGGACGGATCCAGCCGATGCAGCGCCAGGTTGTCCGCACCGGCGGAAGTCAGATAGGCATTGTCCGAGTCCGGCATCCATTCCAGCTGCATGCCCACCACGTCGCGATAGAACGTCAGGCACGCCTCGAAATCGCGCACGAACAGCGCCACGTGACGCATGCCTAGCATGCCGCCGGGACGAACCACGGTCTCAGCCATCATTCGACCTCAACGATCTCGAAGTCATGAGTGACCTCCGCCGTCTTTCCCAGCATGATGGAAGCCGAACAGTATTTCTCTGCGGACAGCTTCACGGCACGCTCGACCTGCGCCGGACTCAACCCCTTGCCGCCGACGACGAAATGCACATGTATCCTAGTGAAGACCTTGGGCACGCTGTCGGCCCGTTCCGCCTCGATCTCGGCGACACAGTCCACGATAGGCTGCCGCGCCTTCCTGAGGATGGTGACGACATCGAACGAGGTGCAGGCGCCCATGCCGATAAGCAGCATCTCCATGGGCCGCATGCCCAGGTTCCTGCCACCTGCCTCGGGCGCTCCGTCGAGTATCACGGCATGGCCGGTCTCCGACTCGCCCATGAAGCAGACATTCTCAACCCATTTAACGCGCGCTTTCATGCTGGATCACTTGACGCCCAGCAGTTCGACATCGAACACCAGCGTCGCATTCGGCGGGATAACGCCGCCTGCACCACGCGCGCCATACCCCATCTCCGGCGGGATGATCAACGTGCGCTTGCCGCCGACCCTCATGCCAGCGAATCCCTGGTCCCAACCCTGGATCACCTGCCCGCCTCCGAGGAAGAAGACGAAAGGCTCACCTCGGTCAACCGAGCTGTCGAACTTCTGCCCCTTCTTGTCCGGCTTGCTCGGGTCATAAAGCCAACCGGTATAGTGCACGGTCACGTTGAAGCCGATCTCGGCCTCGCGTCCGGTGCCCTCCAGCGTGTCAATCTTGATGAGTTCGGTAACCGGTTGGGTCATGGTGTTTCCTTCCTGATTCGTAGGTGGTGAAGATTCTGTCGCCGCCTGACAGCCGCTGACAGCAAAGGATGCGCCAATCAGAATGGCCGCAAGAAGATGTTTGCCTGCTTTCATGATGACTCCAGTATGCACTGGCACTATGATACCCGAAACAGCGCCCGGCCTCACGCCATGGTACCGGCTGCCGTCCTAGCGGCCGTGATACAGCCATTCCAGCAGGGCATCCTGAGCAACGCCGGTGCTACCCGCCTTGGCATGATTGGCAATGAAGACCACGACCCAGCGCCGCCCCCGCTCATCCAGCAGATAACCCGCCAATGCGCGCACACCTTCAATCGAGCCGGTCTTGATATGCGCCTTGCCCTGCACCGCCCTGCCATTCAGACGCCGCGCCAGCGTACCGTCGATCGCCAGCAGCGGCATGGACGACATCAACTCCGCCATCAGTGGACTGGCATAGGCATTGAGCAGCAGTTCCCCCAGATGCCGCGCACTGATGCGCTCGCTGCGTGAAAGCCCGGAGCCGTTGTCGATCACCAGCTCGGGGAAGTTCATGCCCCTGGCGGCAAGCCACTGCCGTATCACGTTGGCGCCGCTGCTTTCCGTGCCGGGCTGACCAGCCCGCTCCGCCGCCATGGTCAGAAGTAGCTGCCGTGTCATCAGGTTGTTGCTGTATTTGTTGACGCGGCGAATGACATCCGCGAGTGGCTGGGAGTAATGCACGCTCAGCCGAACCGCCTGCGACGACAACACCCCTCGGCGGTAGCCACCGGCGAGCGTGCCGCCCAGCTGGCTCCAGATTTCCCGGAACAGCTGGTAGGTATAGGAGGCATGATCGAACAGGCTGAGATCGAGATATTTCTCACCGCAGGCGACAGCGTATTTCCCGCTAAAGGTCACTTCCGCCTGTGTGCCGGATTGCCGCACCTCATATCGCAGCCGACTGCGCCAGTCGCCGCAGCTATCGCCCACGGACTGCAGCTGGTTGATCACCCTGATGCCGGGCAAGGCCGGACTGGTCTGCACCGTGACGCGGCCATTCTCACCTGAGAAACGGAAGCTCGTGGAATTCAGGTTGCTGGTCAGCGCATTCGGCACGGCGTTATAGGCACGGTATGGCTCGTTGTCGAACCGTCCGGGATCGACCTGCTCCGGAGCGAAGTAGGTGTCGTCCAGAATCAGCTCCCCACGGATATCTCGCAGGCCGGTCTGCCGCAGTTCGCTCAGCATGAGCCAGATGTCCTGCTGCATCAGTTCCGGGTTACCATGGCCCTTGATGACAAGATTGCCGTGCAGCACGCCGTCGGCGAGCTCACCCTCGCGGTAAATCTCCGTGCGCCAGCGAAAGGCCGGCCCGAGAATATCCAGCGCTGCATAGGTCGTCAGCAGCTTCATCGTGGACGCCGGTGTCATGGCGCGGTCGGCATGATGCGCGATCAGCGGTGCGCTATCACCTATCCGATGTGCATAGACCGAAACGGCATCCGCAGGCACCGCCTGCCTCGCCAGCGCCTCCTCGACTGCCGCAGGCAACTGCGCGCCGGCCAGGGACGGGAAGATGAGCGCGAACAGCGCAAGGCATGTTGCAAGACCCGCACGCATCATTCCTGCAACTCCCGCAGCAGTTGGGCGATCTCGTTCACCATCCATTCGATCTCGTCCTCGCGGATGACATATGGCGGCATCATGTATACCGTCTTGCCGATAGGCCTCAATAACAGGCCGCGCGCAAGCGCCCCCTGATAGAACCGGCTCTGGAAATCCGGACGGCTGTCATCGACATCGAAGGCAGCAATCATGCCCTGCTGACGCAGATGCCGGACCGGCAGTCCGTTCAGCGCCTGTTGCAGATGCCGCTGCATGCAGGCGGATTTTTTCCGGTTCGCTTCCAGAACGTCTTCCTGCTCGAAGATATCCAGCGTCGCCAGTGCAGCGGCACAGGCGAGTGGATTGCCGGTATAACTGTGCGAGTGCAGAAAGCCGCGTGTAACGTTGTCGTCATAGAAGGCCTGATAGATGTCCTCCGTGCAAAGCGTCACGGAAAGAGGCAGGTAGCCGCCAGTGATACCCTTGGACAGGCACATGAAATCCGGACGGATGCCCGCCTGCTCGCAGGCGAACATAGTACCCGTGCGACCGAAGCCGACGGCGATCTCGTCCGCGATCAGGTGCACCTGATAACGGCTGCAGATCTCGCGCGCCTTTTGCAGATAGGCCGGCGAATACATCGCCATGCCAGCCGCGCATTGCACGAGCGGCTCCAGAATGAGCGCGGCGGTCTCTGCATGATGCACCGCAAGATGCCGCTCCAGCGCACCGGCACAACGCGCCGCATGCTCCTCGGCGCTCTCACTGGCTGCCGCCAGCCGCCAGTCCGGGCTAGGCAGCTGCACGCTCTGCAGCAGCAACGGGGCATAGGTGTCTCTGAAAATGGCGATATCCGTCACCGACAGCGAGCCCAGTGTTTCACCGTGGTAGCCGTTTTGTAGGCATAAAAAGCGTGTCTTCTCGGGCTTGCCGTGATTGCGCCAGTAATGAAAGCTCATTTTCAGCGCGATTTCGGTCGCCGAGGCGCCGTCCGACGCATAGAAGCAATGTCCGAGCCCGGTCAGTGCCGCCAGGCGTTCGGAAAGACACACCACCGGCTCGTGCGTAAAGCCGGCCAGAATGACGTGTTCCAGCGCATCCATCTGCGCGCTGATGGCTTGCTTGATGCGGGGATGATTGTGGCCGAACAGGTTCACCCACCAGGAGCTCACCGCGTCCAGATAACGCTTGCCGTCCATGTCGAACAGCCATGCCCCCTGACCGTGACGAATCGGCACCAGCGGCACGCTTTCATGCGATTTCATCTGCGTGCACGGATGCCATACCGCACGCAGGCTTCTTTCCAGCAATTGCTTGTTATTCATCATGACTTTCCGTAACGGTGCCACATCAATGCAGCGCGGTACTGGTCTGCATCACACCCAGGGCAGGCGTGCGTGCCCCCATAGGCAAATCCCAGCCGGTATCCCTGCAAACCAGCTGCAGCATGCCGACCATTGCCAACGTGAGCTCGTCCGTCAACGCCAGCTTGACCGCATGACCATTGCTGCAGATAAGCTCGAGCACGGCTTGACGGCTGGCGGACTCCAGCAATCTGCAGTCCCTGGCCAGCAGTAGTTCGTGCCGATTGATGGTGCGGCGCTTCTTGTATTGGGAAGTAAAGTCCGGTTTCTTTGAACCTGCGGATCCGAATGATGTATCGACACCTGGTGCCGCAACGACCGGCCGTGCCGGTTCATCCGGCTGCAGCAACCCCCACATGGACTTGACCAGGCGCCGTGTCAGCCAGATTGCCAGCTCGGTATCATCGGCGAAGCCGACCTTCAGCAACAGCCGGTCTTCCACCGGATTGTAGCTGATATTGATCTGCTGGATTGCAACATTGCTGATCTCGATCGTCATGGCCGACCTCGTTTCCTGTAAATCTCGGCATCCCTTCATTCTAGGCACCGATCGGGCATGCGTCCATGCGCACATTGCAAGGAACGGCTTCCACAATGGAATTCAGCTGCCGTAAGATTGTCTTAGCCTTGTGTCGCACCCGGAGATGACCGACATGAACCCCATCGTCCTGCTGGCAGCGCTGCTGCTGGCATCATTACAGGCCCACGCAGAGCCGCGTGATGCGCTGGTTTATGAACTCAAGTCATCCGTGGTCAAAATCCACGTCATCAATCCGCAAGGCCATCACGGCGTCGGTTCCGGCATCGTCGTTGACAAGGACCATGTCGCGACCAACTGCCACGTGGTAGCGAACGCACAGGGCGTGCGCGTCAGCAAATTCGGTGAAAGCTACTCCCCCATCGGCATCAAGGCCGACTGGAAGCACGACCTATGTCTGCTGCAGTTCAGGAATCTGGATCTGCCCCCGGTCAGACTGGGCAGCAGCAGGCAGCTGCAATACAAACAACCCGTATTCACCATCAGTTTTCCCAACAACGCGAAGAAACCACTGACCACCTACGGCGTCGTCACCGGACTCTACCCTTACGACAACGGCAACATCATCCGCGCCACGGCCGATTTCCGTCTGGGCGGGAGCGGCGGCCCCCTGTTTGCGGAGGACGGCACACTGGTCGGTCTGACCACGATGAAGAGTCCGGGCAGGAATGCCTTTTACTACAACATCCCGGTTGACTGGATAAGACCCTTGCTGGAACAGGAACCCCAGGCTGCGGCAGTACAACAGGAGCCTCCGTTCTGGGACGCGCCGGAAGAGATGCGCCCTTTCTTCATGCGCATCGTGCATCCGATGCAGACCGGCGACTGGAAAACGCTGGAAAGCATCAGCCTCGCCTGGGTAAAGGCAGAGCCCGACTGCGCGGAGGCCTGGTATGCCCTCGGAGTCGCGCAACAGAATCTCGGCAATCTACAGGATGCGGCCTACGACCTGCATCAGGCGATCTCGATCAGCCTGATGCATCCGGAAGCCAATCAGGCGCAGTCCGAACTCATGGAGCGCATGGAATAGTCGGCACGCTCACTACCCCCAAAGCAGCCTGACTCCCAACGTCACGAATACGAGAGCAGCCAGCCGGTTCAGCACGACACCGGCACGCCGGTTCAAGGCCATCCATTGACCGACGGTGCCCGAGAAATAACCGATCAGGCCGAAAATCAACGCAGCCTGGACTACGAACAGGACACCCAGCAGCGCCACCTGCAGCGCGACACCGCTTTCTCCCGCTAGCACAAACTGCGGCAGAAAGGAAAGAAAGAAAAGAATCACCTTGGGGTTCATCACATTGGCAAGCACCCCCTTCCAGAATAGCGACATCACTGCCTGTTCATCGCCAGGAGCGCCCACCGACTTCCGTACAGAGCCGCGCCAGGCGCCCACACCCAGCCAGACCAGATACGCGCCTCCGCACATCCTGAGCAGCCAGAAGGCATGAGGAGATCCGGCAATCACAGCGCTCACGCCGAAAGTCGCCAGCAACGTATGAATCAGGCAGCCGCATGCGCAGCCGAGACCGAAGGCGATGCCGTGGATGCGTCCTTTCGCCATCCCGATGCTAAGTACCATCATGTTGTCCGGCCCGGGTGCGAGCGTGACGACAGAGGCAGCCAGCAAGAAACCGGCCGTTTGTTCGATGGATAGCATGTTTTGTCTTTAACTCATGTCCCTATCGGCAGATTCAGAGGCTGGTTTCAAGCTACTGCGCCGTGACGTAACGCGATGCCGGATTGAACGATGCAGTAGCGAATGACCCTCGTGCCGCCCGGATATCCTCGGTGGGCGTTTTCCCGAACAGCCGCTTGAATTCGCGACTGAACTGCGAAGGGCTCTCGTAACCAACCATGGCAGACGCGGCCGCTGCGGAAAGACCATCCTGCAGCATCAGCATGCGCGCCTTGTGCAGACGTGTCGTTTTCAGGTATTGCATCGGCGATGTCGCCGTCACTGCCTTGAAGCTGGCATGGAACGCCGCACTGCTCATCCCCGCCTCCGCGGCAAGCCGGGCAACGTTCAGATCCTCGGCGTAATCCGCATGTATCCTGTGCAGAGCCTTGCTGATCTTGCCTAAATGGTTCTGCTGGCTCAGCAGCGCGCGTATGGCATCCCCCCGTTCGCTGGTCAGCACACGGTAATGTATCTCCCGCAGAATGGCCGATCCCAGAATCTCCGCATCCAGATCCGAACTCATCGCCTGCAACAGCCTCAGCACGGCATTCGACAGCCTGGCATCCATGGGCGTGGACACCATGCCCTGCGTCCCCTTCTCCGGAGCGGCTCCGCCCTGACCGAGCCGCAGAATCAGCTCGGAAATCACAGGAATATTGATGCTGATGGATATGCCCAGCAGAGGATTCTCGGGACTTGCCACAGTCTCGCTCTCGAACGGCAGCGGGATGGAGAGCACGAGAAAATGCTGGGGGTTGTAGTGAAAAACCTGTTGCCCCAGGTATCCGGTCTTCTGTCCCGAGCAGATGATAACGATGCTGGGCTCATACAGCACCGGACTCCGCGGAATGGAACGGTCCCAGCGCATCAGTCGGACACCATCCAGCAGCGTGCTGGTGAATCCTTCGCGCGGCGCGAGTCGTTTCAGCAACATGACCATTTCATCATGATCACGCGCCATCATCATTGATATCCATTATTACTCAATTCATTAATATTAGGCCAGAAAAATAGAATTTATATCACAATAATCATATTTTATTGATAGTTTTAGGCAAGAATTAACCAGCTTTGTGCATTCATTTACCGTCTTCCTTCCATTACACTGTTTCCTTGTACCAATCCTTAGGAGGTCAGCATGAATTCCCGAACCAGCATGCTCTATTTATTGATAGCGCCCATCCTCGGCGCCCTGACACTCACCGCCAACGCAGGTGCGGCTGACGCACAGGCCAACCTCGGCAGGCTGAACGTGCCGCCAGGCTTCAAGGTGGAGATTTTTGCGGAAGTCCCCGGCGCTCGTCAGATGGCGCTCGGCACCAATGGCAACATCTACGTCGGAACACGCGGCAACAAGGTTTACGCAGTCGTGGACAGGAACAAGGACCGCAAGGCCGATGAGGTCATCACCATCCTCGACGACCTGAATGTGGGCAACGGGGTTGCCATGCATAACGGCAATCTTTATGTCGCCGAACAGAACCGCATTACCCGTTACGCCGCCCCGGATTTCGACCTCAATCTGCCGTTCAAG
>DATCJT010000104.1:0-6847 GCA_036562645.1 Methylophilaceae bacterium
CTGCGATGTCTTTTCATACCAGCCGGAGGCGCGCAGTTCCTCGATGAAGATGTTGTCGGCAAGGCGTAGCAGGTCGGCGTATTCCTTCTTCACCTCACCGAGGATGCGCACGCCCAGGCCGGGGCCGGGGAAGGGGTGGCGGTAGACCATGTCGTGCGGCAGACCGAGCGCGATACCGAGTTCGCGCACTTCGTCCTTGAACAGTTCGCGCAGCGGTTCGAGCAGCTTGAGGTGCAGCGTCTCGGGCAGGCCACCGACGTTGTGGTGGCTCTTGATGGTGTGCGCTTTCTTGGTCTTGGCGCCGGCGGATTCGATGACGTCCGGGTAGATGGTGCCCTGCGCCAGCCATTTGGCCTGCGGCAGCTTGGCGGATTCTTCCTGGAACACGTGCACGAATTCGCGGCCGATGATCTTGCGTTTGGCCTCGGGGTCGGTGACGCCCTTGAGCTCATTGAGGAAGCGTTCGCTGGCATCGACGTGGATGACGCGCACGCCGAGGTTCTTGGCGAAGGTCTGCATGACCTGTTCGGCTTCGTTGAGGCGCAGCAGGCCGTTATCGACGAAGACGCAGGTGAGCTGGTCGCCGATGGCGCGATGGATCAGCGCGGCGGCAACGGAGGAGTCGACGCCGCCGGAGAGGCCGAGGATGACCTGGTCGCTGCCGACTTCGGCGCGGATGCGGGCGACGGCGGTTTCGATGTAGTCCGGCATGTTCCACGAGCGGTCGCAGCCGCAGATCTCATGCACGAAGCGGCTCAGGATGGCCTTGCCCTGTCTGGTGTGCGTGACTTCCGGGTGGAACTGCACGGCGTAATAGCGGCGCGATTCGTCCGCCATGCCGGCGATGGGCGTGGCCTCGTTGCTGGCGATGATCTTGAAGCCGGGCGGTAGTTCGGTGACCTTGTCGCCGTGGCTCATCCAGACATCGAGCAGGCCGTGGCCTTCGTCGTTGCTGCGGTCCTGGATGTCGCGGAGCAGGGTGGAGTGGCCGCGCGCGCGGATCTCGGCATAGCCGAACTCGCGCTTGGTGGCGTTTTCCACCTTGCCACCCAGCTGGGCGGCCATGGTCTGCATGCCGTAGCAGATGCCGAGCACCGGCACGCCCAGCTCGAACACGATGCCGGGCGCCTTGGGTGTTTCGTCCTCATAAACGGAGTTCGGTCCGCCGGACAGGATGATGCCGGCTGGTGCGAAGTCGCGGATGAAATCGTCGCTCACGTCCCATGAGTGCAGCTCGCAATAGACGTTGGCCTCGCGTACGCGGCGGGCAATCAGTTGGGTGTACTGGGAACCGAAATCGAGAATGAGAATTTTCTGGGTCATGAGGTAAGCCGATAATGAAAAAATGCCGCCGCAGCGGCAGGGTGACTGTGCAACAAACGGGCGCTAGTCGGACAGATAGTATTCCACCGTGGAGACCACGCGCACCTTCTTGATGTGCGCGGTGCTGGAATCCCGGTCCTCGATGCTGAAGGTGCCCTGGCTGGCGCGCTTGATCTTGCCGAGCCGGCTGTCCGAATCCTTGGCGAACTTGTCCGCGGCCTGACGCGCGTTTCTGGTCGCTTCCTCGATCATCTCGGGCTTGATCTGGTTGAGCCGGCTGTAGATGTATTGCGTGCTGTAGTTGTCGCCGGCGATGGCGATGCCTTCGCGGCCGAGCTCGACGACCTTGTTCATGGTCTCGCGTGCCAGATCGACCTTGTTGCTATAGACGGTGATGGTCGAGTTCGCCGTGTAGCGGAAGCGCGAGGCGTAGGAGGAGTCGTATTCCCGCGCCAGCTTGTCTACGACCGACGGCGTCGAGATGGTGATCTCGTCATCGCCGAAACCGCGCGACTTGAGGAAGGAGACCACTTTCGCGTTCTGCCGCTCGATGGTCTGGTAGAGGTTGACGAGATCGTTGTCGGCCATATTGAAGCTGATCGGCCAGATGACGATGTCGGCCGGCACTTCGCGCTCGGACAGGCCCTTGACCTCGACCGTGCGCTCCATCTGCTTGATGTCGAGGATACCGTTCGCGAGCAGGGTTGCGGCACCCAGAAGTCCGGCGAGCAGAAATGCGCCGAGAATGGCGGATTCCGTCACGTAGCGGTTGTTCTGGGATGCCATGGCCACTCCTTAGTCGATGCGGTAGTTCGGCGCTTCCTTGGTGATCTGCACGTCATGCACGTGAGATTCACGCATGCCGGCCGTCGTGATCTGGACGAATTCCGCACGGGTGCGCAATTCCTCGATCGTCTTGCAGCCGACGTAGCCCATGGAGGCGCGCAGACCGCCCATCAGCTGATGGATGACGGCAAGCACGGAGCCCTTGTAGGGCACGCGGCCCTCGATGCCTTCCGGCACCAGCTTGTCGGCATTGCCGTTGTTGTCCTGGAAGTAGCGGTCGCTGGAACCCTTCTGCATGGCGCCGATGGAGCCCATGCCGCGATAGGACTTGTAGGAGCGGCCCTGATACAGTTCGATTTCACCCGGGGCTTCCTCGGTGCCGGCGAACATGCCGCCCAGCATGACCGAATAGGCGCCAGCGGCGAGCGCCTTGGCGATGTCGCCGGAGAAGCGGATGCCGCCGTCGGCGATGAACGGCACGCCGGTTCCGCGCAATGCCTCCTCGACGTTGCTGATGGCGCTGATCTGCGGCACACCGACACCGGCGACGATGCGAGTGGTGCAGATGGAGCCAGGCCCGATGCCGACCTTGACGGCGTCGGCGCCGGCATCGACCAGCGCACGCGCGGCATCGGCCGTGGCGATGTTGCCGCCGATGACATCGACCTGCGGGAAGGTCTTCTTGACCCAGTTGACGCGATCCAGCACGCCCTGGGAGTGGCCGTGCGCGGTATCGACGACGATGACGTCAACACCGGCCTCGACCAGCGCCTCGACGCGCTCCTCGGTGCCTTCGCCGACACCGACGGCAGCACCGACGCGCAGACGGCCCTGGCTGTCCTTGCAGGCGTTCGGATGGTCGCTGGATTTCTGGATGTCCTTGACGGTGATCAGACCCTTCAGCTCGAAGGCGTCGTTGACCACCAGCACGCGCTCCAGACGGTGCTTGTGCATGAGGCGCATGGCCTCTTCGCGGGTGGTGTCCTCGCGCACCGTGACCAGGCGCTCGCGCGGGGTCATGATGTGGACGATGGACTGGTCCAGATTGGTTTCAAAGCGCAGGTCGCGGTTTGTGACGATGCCGACGACCTTGCCGTTTTCCACCACCGGCAGTCCGGAAATCTTGTATTTCTGCGTCAGTGCCAGCACTTCGCGCACGGTCATCTGCGGATGGATGGTGACCGGATCGTGGACGACGCCGGATTCGTAGCGCTTGACGCGCGACACATGGTAGGCCTGATCGGCGATGACCATGTTCTTGTGGATGATGCCGATGCCGCCTTCCTGTGCCAGGGCGATGGCGAGCGGTGCTTCGGTCACGGTATCCATCGCTGCCGACACCAGCGGGATGTTCAGGCGAATGGAACGTGTCAGCTGGGTGGAAAGGTCGACTTCGCGAGGCAGTACGTTGGAATGTGCTGGAACCAGCAGTACATCATCAAAGGTAAGAGCAGTTTGCAACAGACGCATGGAATATCTTTCTGGCAAAAGCTAATTATACCGGCTGGACGAAATATGGTAAATCACCAGCTTGGGGGATCGTCATGCAAGTCAATATGTTAAACCAGATCTGCGCGATGCATTGACGTTGCCGGCAATGCAACTTAATGTTCACGTTTGATCGACCTGATTCAGGATGCCGTAAATGAACAAATTCGCTTGGCTGGCACTGGCCTTGATGCTCGGCACTGCGCAGACCGCGGGCGCCGCCATATACAAATGGAAGGACAAGGATGGCGTGACACGCTACTCGGATACGCCGCCGCCCGCAGGGGTGAACTACGAGACCATGGGCGGCAGCAGAAAGCCGCAGTCCGTGACGCCGCCGGCAGCGCCCGCCGCGGCAAAGACCGAACAGCAACCGGAAGCGGCAACGGCGGAAACGCCGGAGCAGGCGCAGGAAAGGCAGCGTGTCGAGGCCGAGAACAAGCGTATACGCGCGCAGAACTGCACGGCGGCACGCGCCAATCTGCAGGCTTTCACGCAGGGCGGCCGGCTTAGCCGCATCAACGAGAAGGGCGAGCGCGAATATCTGGGCGACGAGGATTTGGCCAGAGAAGCGGAAAAGGCGCGCAAGGATATCGCGGAATACTGCGATTAGGCGATCGTGCCGGCAGGTCCGCCGCTATTCCTCGGCGGCTTCGGTGGAACCGCCGCCTTTCTTCATGACCTTGCCCTGTGCGGCGCGCTGACGCCGCACCTCCTTCGGGTCCGCGATCAGCGGACGGTAGATCTCGACCCGGTCGAGTGGACGCAGCACCGTGTCCGGCTTCACCAGCTTGCCGAAGATGCCGATCTTGTTCGTGTTGAGGTCGATTTCCGGGAATTTCTCCATGATGCCGGAAGCGAGCACTGCCTGTTCCGCCGTCGTGCCCTCGGCGACGCTGATCGGGATGATCAGCTGCTGCTGGGGCAGGGCGTAGGCCACTTCCACCTTGATGTTCCTGCTGTCTTCAGTCATCCGTAAACCTTTTCTGCGCGCTCGACGAACGCATCGACAAATGTGTTGGCAATGTGGCTGAACACCGGCGCGATCAGTTTCTCCAGCAGGGCGCTGGAAAACTCGTAATTGAGCCGGAATTCGATTTTACAGGCATCATCGGCGAGCGGAATGAAGCGCCAGACGCCTTCGAGATGGCGGAACGGACCCTGCACCAGCTTGATGTCCATCAGGCTGGGAAAGACCTTTTTGTTCTCGGTCGTGAAGTTCTGCCTGATGCCGTGATAGTCGATGTGCAGCGTGGCGCTGGTGAAGTCGTCGTCGCGCTTCAGCAGATCGACGCCGCCGCACCAGGGCAGGAATTCGGGGTAATGTTCGACCGCATCCACCAGGGCGTACATGCGTGCGGCGGAGTGAGCCACCAGCACCGTTTTTTCAACCTGCGCCATTCGCAACCAATCTCGTAAACCAACTAGAGTAAAATAGCGATTTTAGTCCAACTGACCTGATATGAGCATCGCGCAAAACAAAAAAGCCTTTCACGACTATTTCATCGAGGAGAAATACGAGGCCGGCATCGTGCTCGAAGGCTGGGAAGTCAAGGCCATACGTGCCGGGCGCGTGAACCTGAAGGAGTCCTACGTCATCATCCAGCGCGGCGAGGTCTATCTGATCGGCTGCCATATCACGCCGCTGGGCGCCGCCTCCACCCATATCAGGCCGGACGCCACACGCACGCGCAAGCTGCTGCTGCATAGCGAGGAGATCGCCAAGCTGATCGGCAAGGTGGAGCGGGCCGGCTACACGCTGGTGCCGATCGACATGCATTACACGCGCGGGCGCATCAAGCTGCAGATCGGCCTCGCCAAGGGCAAGAAGCAGTACGACAAACGTGATGCGGAACGCGAGAAGGACTGGAAGCGCGAACAGGATGCGATCATGAAGAACCGCATCCGCAAGTCATGATCCCGCTGTGCCGACGGATACGATAAAGCGGGACTGCGCGCCGTACATCGGGTATAATACGGACCATGATTGAACTTCGATCATACTGTTCAGTCATAGCAGTGCGACTTAAAGACTAGCGCACGAAACTTCAGGGGCCGACCCGGTTTCGACGTGGGTTACAAAGCAGTGCAGGGCATACCGAGGTCCAGTCACCTCGTAAATCAGCTGGAAAAAAGATAGTCGCAAACGACGAATCTTACGCTCTGGCCGCTTAATCCGGCTGGACGCTGCACCGAAGAGCCTCTCGGTCGGGCAGGGTAAAACCTGCAGCAGCGTCATATAGAGAGGATCGTGTTGTGTCGGGTTACTTGGCGCAACATTAAATCCAAGGTAACTCGTCTTGCAGACGCTTGTCGGTTGGCGGATGGAAGATTAAATCAAACAACCAGACTAAGTATGTAGAACTGTCTGTGGAGGGCTTGCGGACGCGGGTTCGATTCCCGCCGGCTCCACCAAATGTAAGAATCCACATGCTCCCGCATGATTGGAAAACACCCTGAAAGCCCGCCTTGTGCGGGCTTTCTTGTATCTATATATCCCCGTACAAATCATCACGCACTTGCCATTCTTGTATCCCGGTGTGTATCCTGGGAAATAAATTGAACCATAGGGATACAAGATGAAGCGAAGTCAGATTAAGCGCCGCCCCATGGCAGATACTGTGCTCGCCAGCTTGGAGCCGGAAGAAAAAGAGTATCGAGAGCTGGATGGCGATGGACTGTATTTCCGGGTAAAACCCGATGGCTCGAAATCCTGGCAGTTGCGATACAAGAAGTCTGACGGTAAATGGTCATGGTTGGGTTTGGGCGGCTATGGTTCAGGCGAGCATCAGTTGACTGGTGAGCAAGCCCGCCGCAAGGTTCGCGAATTGCGGGACAGCACAGCCAAGGATGGCAGCATCATGGCGACAAAGCGTGCCAAAAAGGCTGCTGAAATCGAGGCGGCAAACAACACATTTGAGCATCTGGCACGAGAATGGCATGCAGCCAAGCGAAAAATGTGGACTGATGGAACCGCAGTTCGCACTATTGGCGCTCTTGAGAAGCATGTCTTTCCCGTATTTGGGAAGCGGGCATATACAAGTATCCTGCCGATGGAGTGGATGGAATTTTTGCGTGGCATGGAGCAAACCGGAATCGTCGAGCAAACCAGTCGGGTTCGGGGTATGTGCCGAGAGATTGGGGCTGTAGTAGATAAGCACTAAATATCAGCCCACTCCTTTAGTGTTTTCAGTTGTTGTTTCGGTGTTCCGTAATTGAATCTGAACTCGCATTCCTTGAGGAATAGCGG
>DATCJT010000115.1:0-2389 GCA_036562645.1 Methylophilaceae bacterium
GCATGAACTTCAAGCTTCGCGGCTCCGCTATGGCGAATCATGGGTTAGGCAACTGCAAGCATAAGCCCGCATGGGTCTACTACGGCATGACCAGGCAACGCGAATGCAGAAAGTTTGTTAAGGCAGATGAGGGCGTCGGCGATTACCGGCGCGAATGGTTAACCAATCAACGAGGAGGCAGCAATGGGAGATAAAATCAACATCGCGCGGCGGTCTGCAATCATCGCGGTCGTGTCGCGCAACGTGGAGCAATTCAGACCGCAGTTCCTTGGCTTCATCGGCAGCGATGAGGGCATGGTGATATACACGGCTTTCGAGGAGCAGGCGCTTCGGGTCGCAAACAGTGGCCGAAAGCATTACAGCGCCCGAACCATAGCTGAATACATCCGGCACCAGACGGCGCTGCGTCAGGAAGGCGAGTTCAAGATCAACAACGTCGTCATCCCAGATATGGCCAGGTTATTCGCCCTGCGCTTCCCGCGGCATTCCGGGCTATTCGAGTTCCGGGCGACGGCCTGCCATCCGCGCCCTTTGCGTGTCCGGCGTAATGAATCTATGCACGAGGAGGCAACGACATGAGCGCCCCGATCCTGTTCTGCATTCCTGGCGAGGCCAGGGGCAAGGGCCGCCCACGATTCGCCAGGCGCGGCAATTTCGTCAAGACCTATACCGATGCGAAGACGGCCAGCTTCGAGAATCTGGTCGCCTATGCCGGCAATCTCGCCATGCAGGGCCGCCCGCCGCTAGCCGGCGCGGTCGCCATGCAGATCAAGCTGCGGATCATCCCGCCGGCCTCTTGGAGCAAGAAGAAGCGCGAGGCTGCTCTCGCTGGCGGGCTGCATCCGACATCAAAGCCCGATCTCGATAACGTCGCCAAGGCCATCCTCGACGCGCTGAACGGCATCTGCTTCATCGATGACAAGCAGGTGATCTCGCTGTCGGTCAGCAAGAGCTATGCCGAGGCCGCCGATGCGATGGTGAGCATCGAGGAGGTGGCATGAAGCGCATCTATATTGCAGGCCCGATGACCGGCCTTCCCGACTTCAACCATCCGGCCTTCAACGCTGCCGCCGCCAAGCTCCGCGCCCTCGGCTATCACGTCGAAAATCCCGCCGAGAATCCGCCGCCGCCGTGCGGCACTTGGCTCGGCTACATGCGCCTTGCAATCGCGCAGCTCGTCACATGCGACATCGTGGCGCTGCTTCCTGGTTGGCAAGGGTCGCGGGGCGCGCTGATCGAGCGGACGCTGGCTATCCAGCTCGGGCTGGACATCATCCTGCCGGATCAATGGCACTGGCTTGAGGCGCGCGAATATGCCAGTGCTTGAGCGATGGATGTATGGTGATCCGTCGAAGGTCGCGGAGCGGACGCTTGATAGAAAGTGCGACGGCTGCATGCATCTTGTCGTGCTTTGGGGTAAGCCTGTATGCGCGAAAGAGGGCAGGCAGGGCGCAGTGCTTCGGCGCTGCAAAGATTTCAAACGAACGGAGAAGTGCGATGGGTGACTGGATGTTTTGGGCTTTGGTCTATACAGTTCTGATTACGGTCGGGTTCTACATCGGCGTGCTGGTGATGGCGCTGCTGGGCATGGCAAGATTGGATGATGAAAGGGGTGAGGGATGATACAGGATGCGATTTTCCGAAGCACGTCGCAAGCGCTCCACTTTGCCTATCTCATCCAGGCATACGAGGTCGGTGCAGAAAGCGTGATGAGCAAGGTCATCCGTCGCATGCTTGAGACGTTGGGGATTATGGACGGCACGCATGAACCAAGCACGGTATCGTTCGGCGGCCTTTCCCCACTTGAGATCCGCGGCCAGTGCGCGTTGATTCGTCTTTCGGTCGAGACGTGCCTGCCGCCGCCCGAGGCATGGGCTATCAAGGCGCGCTATGGCATCACCAAGATCATCGAGCGCAAGGGAGAGCCTAGGGCTTATGCTTTCGCGGAGTATCGCATTAGCGCCATGCGGAGCCTCGCGGATTATCTCGCGCCATCATTCCCCAGCGTGCCGCGTCAGGCGATCATGTGGCTCATCGCTAAGTCTTGCGGCGAGAACCCGGCGACGCGCCCCAGCTTCCGCGACATCGAGGAGCTTACGGGGGGCAGCAAGTCAGAGCTGCACCGCGTCTACCCCTTGGTCAAAGAGCGCATCCGGGTGCTTGAGAACTTAGGCACAGACAGGCTCACGCCGATATTCGCGCGGGAGGGGATCGTGCCTGAAACCGAATACGCATAAAATTTTGTGACAAGGTGTTGCATTCTTGGGACAAGGTTGGTATTCTTTTCCCTAGAATCGAGCCGTAACTGTCGAAAAAGCCCGCGCACTCCGGGCTTTTTTGCTTTACAAGCGGGGCGCGCCTTCCATCGCGTCTCCTCCATCGCAACGAT
>DATCJT010000120.1:0-1860 GCA_036562645.1 Methylophilaceae bacterium
GCGATGAAGTCCTCGTCGTCCATGTCACATCGCCTTGATCTGGGACTTGGGGAGGCCGTTCTCACGTGCGAAAGCCTCGGCCTGGCGCTTGCTGGTGAAGTATTCGCGGACGCGAACGCCGGTTTCCCTGACGGTGTACCGGATCACGTACTTGTTCTTGCTAGCCATCACTTCCTCCACTTGAATTTGAACATAGAGTTACCCTGCAGCAGCCCCGCCAGTGCGGCTTTCGCGTACCACGCGGCGAGGCGCTCGTTGTTGGTCGGAGCGTAGGTTGATCGGGTAATCATTTGGGCCTCACGGACGCCAACCGCGCGCTGCGGCGGCGATAAAGAGAATGGCGGGCAGCACGAGGAACACTAGCACGTAGCACGCCACGGCGGCGAGTCGGTCGCGCATGCTCACATCAGCCCTCCGGCTGCGGCACTGACGAGTACGCGGGCTCCGAGCTGGCAGGCGATCTCGATCATTGCTAGCCGTCGGCGGGCGTTCGGGCAGGTCCCACGGCTGCGGGTACTGCGGCAGCGGCGGGCGCTCGTTCGGGCCGTCCCAGCCGGTCCAGGTGCCGTAGTCGATGCCTTCGTTACCGCGCTGGATGTCACTCATACCTCACCTCCTCTCGCTCGCGCCTGAGTGTCTCGACGATGGCCTGCTCGACTGCGGCCCGGGGGTCTACGGGGACGGTCACCTGCACCTCCCATCCGCACGCTCGGCAGCGGACAGCGCGGCGAGATAGGTCACCAGGAACGCGACGATCAGCAGGGCCTTCATTCCCAACCCCCGTTCAACGCGTCGCGGATTTTCTCGTAGCGGTCAGTCATTGCTTACCCCCTTGCGGCAGGGCGGCGTCGCCGCACATCATCGGATTGTGCATGTCGGCGCGCAGAGCTTGGTCCAGCGGCATGTGAGTAACTCCCAGCCACTCCAGGTACCTGATAGCACAGCGCTTCATTGCCTCGTTTTCGCGTGCAAGCGCATCGCGTTCCTCCCGCAGCGCCGCGACCTCTGCCTTCAGCGCATCACGCTCCTCAAGCAGCGCCCGGATCGTGTCGGGGTCGCAGGCGGCGATCCAGTGCATGTCTGCGGGGTTGGGGTCACTACCCTCGGCATCAGGAAGCGCGATGTACTCGCGGATGCCTGCTGTGCCGTTCGACCACAGGCGGGATACAGAATTGTCGTCTCCGTCCCAAGGCCCCGGCGTCGGTCCATTAGCCAGCGCGGCACGGATGCGTTCGTAGCGGCCAGTCATTGCCAGTCCTCCCCGTTCAGCGCTTCCAGCTCATCCGCTCGCAGCTTGTTCAGCCGCTCGGCCTGCGCAAGCAGCCGGCGGAACCGAGCCGCGTGCACGTCGGTCAGCTCAACGCGCTCGGCCAGCCATGCCAGCGTCGGCGCTGCATCCGCCAGGTCGGCGAGCGCATCCTCGATATCCCCGGTTCCCTGCAGCTTTTCCACGACGTACGCAATCGCGTCGTCTTCGTCCCACACCGGGCCATTCCTGTAGCGATATTCGCTCATTCCGCACCTCCTCGCTCTTTCTCGCAGTAGTAGCAGTTGCAGAGCATGCCCGATTCCCTTTGCCGGCGACCCTCGCGCCACGCCTCATCGAGCACAGCCCTGCGCACGCGCGACTCAATAACCAGTCGCGTGAATCGGCCCTTGTCATCATGATAGCCGGCCATGCGCGCGATCCCGATGTCGATATCCCGTCGGTTCATTCCGCATCACGGGCCGCAGCCCGCGCCTCCGCAGCATCAATCTCGGCTTGAATCTCGGCGTCCAGGATGTCCTGCTCAGCCATTTCGTAGAGCTTCACTTCAATCCGCAAGGCAACGGGCGCAGCGAGCCTGTACAGCTCCCCCA
>DATCJT010000121.1:0-2566 GCA_036562645.1 Methylophilaceae bacterium
AAGGTCGCTACCTTGGCTGTCTTGAAACAACTGTAACGCAAGTGCCACTGCAGCTCATCGACATATGGGACACGATATTTCCTAGCAGAGGATTTGCCAGTGCCTTTACGGGATGATGTAGTCGTCTTGGCGGTCGTCATGCTAAACCTCTTTCCTGTTTGTTGCCTGCCGTGCCGCCCGGCACGAACTGATACGACGGCGAAAGCTGTCCGATACTCCCAATTATAGGAGCAAGAAACGTGCTCAGTTGGAATTTTCGTTTGCACGAGATGCAACAGGGATAGCAGGAATCGTCCCTTAACGCAAAATGCAGGTCAATGCACATCACAATGATGTGATATGAAATAGATTAATTATATTAATAATATATAAAATATTTTGAATCCATTTTATTAAGTCAAGCTTCGACTACTGGCCATCAATTACCGTGCAAATCTCGAAAGCGGGTATCCGCCCTAGATATTCCTTGCTCCGCGACGGCAAGCCATAAAAAAACAGCGCAAACCTGGCCGCGCTGTTCTCGGTGATCGAAGGCGGATTCGCCATGCCGGGTGAGGTTCTGTGCATCAGTGTGCTTCATGTGCTACGATTTCCTGCGCGGCTCTCTCAAGCATATCCCGCACCTCTGCCTCGGTCGCAGGCTCGATGAATCCTGCACCGGCAGCGTTTGCCATGTAGGCCACGGCGCGCGCCATTTCCAGGTCGGTCAGCGTCATGTCGCCACCCCGCGGCGGCATCCTGCCCTCACCCTTGATCGTCTCATAAACGAGTATGCCGTGACCCTCCTCGATCAGCTCGGCCCATGCTTCGCGGTCACCGAACTTTGGAGCATCGTTCACTCCCGATGCATGACAGGCCATGCAGACCTGTCGATATACGGCTTCCCCGCTGCGATACGCCGTCTGCACGCCACCCCCGCCAGCGGCAGCCGACGCGTCCTGTGCTGTCGTTGCTGTACCTGCCTCGCTGCCGCAGCCAGCCAGACCAAGGCTCATGATGACGGTCAGCAGGAATGCTCGGCTACTGGAAATTATCGGATCGAATGGCATTAGGACTCCAGTTTTCACAATTGATGCTGATGGATGCGGCCAGCGGCACCGTGCGAAAAGCATGAATGCCGCTTTGCCGAATGGTGACTATGCGCTGTCGGAATTCACCCCTGAAGCCATCACTTCGGCTGACTGACGAATCCCAATTTCTTGATGCCAGCGTTCTGCGCATCGGCCATCACCTCGGCCAGCAACTGGTAACGCGTTTCGCGGTCAGCGCGGATATGCAGTTCCGGCTGCGGCTCCTGCTGTGCGATCTGGCCGAGTCGCAGACTCAGCTCGCCTGCAACCAGCGGGCTATCGTTCCAGTACATACGGCCGTCGCCGTCGATGGCGAGCGAGATCACTTCAGGCTCCTCCGGCAAGGGCTGGCTGCTCGCCTGCGGCAGGTCGATCTTGACCGCATGCGTGAGCAGCGGCGCAGTGATGATGAAGATCACCAGCAAAACCAGCATGACGTCGATCAGCGGGATCATGTTGATCTCGTTCATCGGCGCGCTGTGGCCGCCGTCGCCGAAGCCGTGCCCGGAGCCGATCATGCCGGCACCTCATGCAGATGGCCGGCGGCCTTGGCGCTTGACGGTTGCGCCTCTTGTGCATCTTCCCTCAATGCCGCGCCGGTCGTCAGCAGCACATGCACTTCCTGGGCGAAGGATTCAGTACTGCCCAGCAACGCACGGTTCATGCGCACGAACGTGTTATATGCGAGCACGGCCGGAATGGCGACGGCCAGGCCGAGCGCGGTCATGATCAGCGCCTCGCCGACCGGGCCGGCCACCTTGTCCAGAGTGGCCTGGCCGCTCAGGCTGATGCTCGCCAGCGCGTGATAGATGCCCCAGACCGTGCCGAACAGGCCGACGAAGGGTGCGATGCTACCGACGGAGGCCAGCACGGTAAGGCCGCGCTCCTGTTGCGCAGACGCTTCGGTCACTACCTTGCGCATGCTGCGCGCGATGAACTCGTCCTGATTGCAGATATCCGCCGCCTTTGGCGCGCCGTGCAGGCGGTAGTGCTCCGCTGCCTTGACCGCCTGGCTGACCACGCGCGCGGCCGGCACGTCAGCCGTCGGCTGCCTGAGCGCCGCCTGCAGGCTGCCTGCCTGCCAGAAACGCCGGATAAAGTCGGCGCTGGCCTTGCGCAGGCGCATCGTGCGATAGCCCTTCACCAGAATCAGATACCAGCTGGCGACCGACATCACCAGCAGGATGACGGCGACTAGCATGGAAACCGGGCCGCCGTCTGCGATGAATTGCAGGCTGTTGAATTCATACGGATTGTTCATGACTGCTTCCTTGTATTGCGGTTAACCATTCAAAGTAAATTGGATCGGCACGATCACATGAGCGCTGATCGGCTGCTTGTCGCGTTTCGCCGGGATGAACTGCCATGTCCTGACGGCCTCGACTGCAGCGCGGTCGAGCCTGTCGAAACCGCTGCTGCGCTCGATCTCGACCGACTCGGCCGTACCTTCGGCACTAACCAGTACACGCAGCATGACACGGCCTTGCTCACCAAGA
>DATCJT010000134.1:0-2325 GCA_036562645.1 Methylophilaceae bacterium
CTGCCGCCGCTGCCTTCTGGGAACGTCGCCCACCTCATCGCCGCACAGGCCGCCGAGATCGAGGCGCTGCGGGCGGAGCGGGACGCGCTGAAGGCCGAGAACGAGCGGCTGCACGAACAGTTGCGCCTCGCGTTGCGCGACGCCGCCCCTGCTGTGCAGGGTGAGCCGATAGCGTGGCCCCTAGCATCGCCAGAAGAAGCCGGTAAAGGATGGACACTTGATTACCGCTTCCTCGAGCAAGTAGAGCGCATTGCCAGTCAGCATACGGATTACACAACCAGTATGGAAGCAACGGAGCAGGTGTTGATTGCTGCCAATGTGGTGCTTCGTGCTTCACAACCCGCCGACGAAGAACTGCGCAGGGATGCGGCGCGGTATCGGTGGCTGCGGGAAGAATGTAAGAGCCCGATTGGTGGACTGACCATAGCCAGTGTCACGGAGTGGGGATTGGAGGGTTGGTCTGGAGACGATCCGGATAACCGCATCGACGAAGCGATGAAGAAGGAGGGCAAGCGATGAACGACAAGCACATCAACGCCGGAGGTCCGGCGTTTCCGACCTACGCGAGCGACCACCGAGGCGCCGCCTGCAACACAACGTTTGAGCCGAAAGGCGGCATGACCCTACGCGACTACTTCGCGGCGAAGGCGCTGCCCGAAGTGCTCGCGCAGAAAGACGTTCACGGGCACACGCGGGAATGGGAAAACGCGGCTTGGATTTCGTATCAAATCGCCGACGCCATGCTCAAGGCGCGGGAGGGCACTAGCCAATGAAATTTGAGATCAAGAACCGATGGAACGGCAACACCCGGTTTGTGTGCGAGCTGCCCGCAGAGGTCGCGGGGAAGAGTTACGGTGAGCGACTCGGATACGCGGTTCAGCAGGCTTACAAAAGCGGCACCAACCTTAGCGACACGGACCTGGCCGGCGCGTACCTGGTCAGCGCGAACCTGCCCGGCGCGGACCTGGCCGGCGCGAACCTGGTCGACGTGGACCTGTCCTGCGCGAACATGGTCCGAGCGCACCTGCCCGGCGCGGACCTGTCCGGTGCGAACATGGTCGGCGCGAACCTGGCCCGCGCGAACCTGGCCGGCGCGAACCTGGCCGACGCGGACCTATCCGAGGCCAATTCGGCCGATCTAGCCATCGCCATGACCCGCATCCTTCCGGATGGCGATCTGATCGGGTGGAAGAAGTGCCGGGACGGCGTGATCGTCAAGTTGCGCATCCCCGCTGACGCAAGGCGGTATCACGCATTCGGGCGCAAGTGCCGGGCCGAGTTCGCTGACGTGCTTGAGGTCATCGGTGCTGAGGTCGGCATCAGCCAGCTCGACGGCACGACCGAATACCGCGTAGGCGAGCGCGTCGTGCCGGACCGATTCGATGACGACTGGCGTCAGGAATGTGCGCCGGGCATCCACTTTTTCATCACCCGAGCCGAGGCGGAGGCGTACTGATGAAAAACCCCACCCCCGCGATGATCGGCGCGGCTCACGATGTCACGATGAAAGAGGCGGGGATCATCCTGAGCCACGAACTGATCACCAAGATATACGAGGCCATGTCGGCACTGGCAGAGCAGCCAAAGATGAAGCCCAAGCGCACCATCACCTACGTCTGCCCGGTATGTGCGGCCAGTCTGGAGGCGGCCGAATGAAAACCTGCCGCACCTGCAATGAACTCAAACCCGCCGACGCCTACCGAGGCACCAGAAGCGCGTGCCGCGAGTGCGAGAACGCACGACGCCGCGAATGGTACGCCGCGCAGGCAGTCAAGCCGTACCAGCGGCCCGAGATGAAGGCGTACTACCGCCAGTGGTATGCAGCCAATGCCGAATCGGTCAAAGCCCGAGCCGTGGAGTGGACGAAGGCAAACCCGGACAAGCGCCGCGACGTGTGCCGGGGAAACACGGCCCGCCAGCGTGCCAAGCTCAGCGATGCCTACGTGCGCCGGATGCTGGCGCAGGAAATGGGGCTGCGCTGCAAAGACATCCCGCAGCCGCTGGTCGAGGCACAGCGCGAACTACTCAAGATCAAGAGGTACATCCGTGAACACAGCATCTGAACTTCGCGCCGAACTGGCTCAGGTATTCGCCAAACTCAAGGCCGGGGAAATCAAGCCAGGCGAGGCGGCAGAGCTTGCCAATCTGGCGGGCAAGATGATCGCGTCCGCCAAGGTGCAGTTGGAGTATTACGCGCTGCGCAAGGAGTCGCCGGAGATCGGCTTTCTGAAGGATGACGCGCAGTTGAGCAGATCAAGCACGAAAGGAAGGCTGCATGACTGAAGACCTCGACGACCTGATGTGCCCCCACTCTGCCGCAGGCAG
>DATCJT010000138.1:0-106798 GCA_036562645.1 Methylophilaceae bacterium
AACGTAAAGTAGACACCCTAAAAAATGCCGCGAAAGGCACCTTCAAGGTGTATATTCTGGATTGATTCATGTAGTGCCTTGTATTGATTGAATGTAAAAATATCGCACACCCTAAATTTTCAGATAAATACGTCATGACACAATCCCCGAAATTGCTTGATCAGGTACGCGACAAGTTGCGGGTTAAGCACTATGCGATTCGCACCGAGCAAAGCTATGTGGATTGGATTAAACGCTATATCTACTTTCATGACAAGACTCATCCGAAAGATTTGGGCGCGCAGGATGTTGAGGCGTTTCTGACGCATCTCGCTGTCGTGGGCAAGGTGGCTGCATCAACCCAGAACCAGGCGAAGTCGGCGTTGCTGTTCCTCTACCGCGAAGTATTGGAGATTCAGTTGCCATGGCTGGATAACGTGACACAGGCGAAAGCGCCGAAGAAGTTACCAGTGGTTTTAACGGTGGCAGAGGTGCAGGCGGTGTTATCGCGCTTGAGTGGCTCGCATTTGTTGATTGCGTCTTTGTTGTATGGCGGTGGTATGCGCTTGATGGAGGCGGTGCGGTTACGGGTGCAAGATGTGGAGTTTTCGCGGCACGAGATTATTGTGCGCGAGGGCAAGGGTTTCAAGGATAGGGTGACGATGTTGCCCGAGGCGGTGGTGGTGCAGCTTAAGGCGCATTTGGTCAAGGTTAAAGCCTTGCACGAGGAGGATTTGGCGCAGGGCTATGGCGAGGTGTATTTGCCTTTTGCGCTGGATAAAAAATACCCCAATGCGGGGCGCGAGTGGGGCTGGCAATATGTTTTTCCGTCGAAGAATCTGTCGGTCGATCCGCGTTCCGGCAAGACGCGCCGCCATCACTTGGATGAGAAGGGCGTGCAGCGCGCCATGAAGCAGGCCGTGCGTGATGCCGGCTTGGTTAAACCCGCCACGCCTCATACACTACGACACTCTTTTGCGACTCATTTGTTGCAATCGGGTTACGATATTCGCACCGTGCAGGAATTACTGGGACATTCGGATGTTTCGACGACCATGATTTACACGCATGTGCTGAACAAGGGCGGGCGCGGTGTGGCAAGCCCGCTTGACCAACTTTGAACACTATTTCCAGGAACCTTTTATGACCGAACCGATGCGTATCGCCAAGAGCCGCGATTTTCTCCATCTGCTGCCACGCATGGCGAACCGTCATGGGTTGATTGCCGGCGCGACCGGCACTGGCAAGACCGTGACGCTGCAGGCGCTGGCGGAGCAGTTTTCCCGTGCCGGGGTGCCGGTGTTCATGGCAGATGTGAAGGGGGATCTTTCCGGCATGTGCCAGCCCGGCGGCGGCAATGCCAAGGTGGAGGAGCGCGTCGCGCAGCTGGGTATCGATGGGTTCGAATACACGGCCTGTCCGGTGACGTTCTGGGATGTGTTCGGTGCCAAGGGACACCCGATGCGTACGACGGTGGCGGAAATGGGGCCGCTGTTGCTGGCACGCATGCTGAACCTGAACGAGGTGCAGGGCGGGGTGCTGACGGCAGTGTTCCGTATCGCCGACGATCGTGGCTGGTTGCTGCTGGACCTGAAGGATCTGCGTGCCATGCTGCAGCATGCGGCGGAAAACGCGAGCAAGTACACGGCCGAATACGGCAATATCTCCACCGCCAGCGTTGGTGCGGTGCAGCGTGCATTGTTGCAGTTGGAGCATGAGGGTGCTGACCGCCTGTTCGGTGAACCGGCGCTGAATCTGCACGACATGCTGCAGGTGGATCACCGCGGCCGCGGCTATATCAACATCCTGGCGGCAGACAAGCTTTATAATTCGCCGCGTGTCTACGGGTCGCTCCTGCTGTGGCTGCTTTCTGAGCTGTTCGAGCAGCTGCCGGAGGTCGGTGATCCGGAGAAACCCAAGCTGGTGTTCTTCTTTGACGAAGCGCATCTGTTATTCAACGATGCACCCAAGGCGCTCATGGACAAGATCGAGCAGGTCGTGCGCCTGATCCGCTCCAAGGGGGTCGGCGTCTATTTCGTCAGCCAGAATCCGCTGGATATCCCCGAGGTCGTGCTGGGGCAGTTGGGCAACCGCGTGCAGCATGCATTGCGCGCCTTCACGCCACGCGACCAGAAGGCGGTGCGGGCGGCGGCGGAAACCTTCCGTAGCAATCCGGAGGTGGATGTGGCGACCGCTATCACCGAGCTGGGCGTCGGTGAGGCGCTGGTATCCACGCTGGATGAAAAGGGCAGGCCGCATCCGGTCGAGCGTGCCTTTATCTGCCCGCCGGGTAGTCGCATCGGTCCGGCCTCCGATGCGGAGCGCGAGCAGGTCATGCGCAATTCGCTGATTTACGGCCATTACGAGAAGGTGGTGGATCGCGAATCCGCCTATGAGATTCTGAAGGCACGCGCGGCCGAGTCTGCTGCCGCGGCAGAGACGGAGAAGGAAGCGAAACAAAAGGCGGCGCCTGCCGCCAAAAAGCCGGCCGGCAGGCCGCGCGATACGCTGGTGGAAACCGTGGCGAAGACGGCCGCGCGCACCATCGGCTCCGAGTTGGGCAGGCGGCTGATACGCGGCGTGCTGGGCTCGCTGCTTGGCGGCAAGAAGTAACGATGGCGGGCGTGCACTGCCCGCAACTGAGACACTGTCAACGGAATGGAAACGATACAGCGTGCCGGCGAGGCCGAGCAGACCATCAATAAATCCCGTTTCATCGCGCGGGCCGAACACTGCGCCAATGAGCGCGAGGTGCTGCAGATGCTGAAGAAAATGGCTTCCCAGCATCCACATGCGACGCATCTGGCGTTCGCCTACCAGTTGAAGACGCCGGGCGGCATCGTGCAGCGCATGAATGATGCGGCCGAGCCTTCCGGCACGGCCGGGCGTCCGATATTGCAGCATATCGAGGGCATGGGCCTGGTCAATGTCTGCGTCGGCGTCATCCGCTATTACGGTGGAATCAATCTCGGCACGGGCGGTCTGGCACGGGCCTACGGCAGCACAGCCAGGATGGCGCTGGAGGCATCGGTGCGCATTCCTTATGTCGAGATGGCGGAGATTCGGCTGGAGATGGATTACGGCAGCTTCGATATTTTCTGCCGGGATGTGGAGAAGTTGAACGGGCGCATCCTGGACAAGCAGTTCGATGCCAGCGTGCATGTGCGGGCTTCTGTCCCGGCCGGTGACGCCGCAGCGCTGCAGGCGCGCTACCAGCGCCGCTAGATCGCGCGTCAGTTCAGCTTATTTCTGGCGTTCCGCCGGCGCTTCCCTCTCTCACTGATCTTGCCGTGGGGAGCAGGGCAACGGATGCCCTGCACGACCGGCGGAGGCTGACGTTCCTTGCTCAGTCCCTGAGGTCAGCCGCCCATGCGTTGCCGTAGATCTTGCCGTTGCGCGACATGAACAGCATCTGGTACATGCAGGTGAACCACATGAAGGTGGAAGCCAGACTGTAGCCGAAACCGCCGATGATGGTGAACCAGGCGAAACCCGGGTGCCACTTGGTCAGCCACCAGGAGAAGATGTCGAGGATCAGGAAGGCGAACGGCATCGCGATGGCGATTTCCTTCAACCAGCGCGGCACGTTGACGGCCAGGCTGAAGATGATGGCCATGAAGAAGAAGATGAAGCTGATGCCGAACAGGTGGATGTGCGAGACACGGGTCAGCGTCTGGATGCTTGCGCCTTCGTCGATGATGGCGACCTTTTTCACGTTCTCGTATTGCGTGAAGTCGGGTATGCCGGGAATCGCGCTGTGACACTTGACGCAGTGCTGCGCGAAGACGTCGCGGAAACGCGGCTCCCATTCGGCTTCAGGCGCGCCGTTACGTGCCCATTTGATGATCTCGGTCCGGATTTCCTGCGGCGCCATACCCTGCATGGAGCCGTTCAGCTTGGCTTCCAGCGTGGTGCCGGTGCGGTTGCCGTAATAGCTGTAGACCACATCGTCCAGTGACAGGCCGATTTTGCCGTCCGCCATGCCATGCGTCATCATGATCTGCAGGCCGGCCATGCAAAGACCAAGGCCGATGACGAGCAGATAGCCGATGAACAGCACTTTTAGCGTCAGTGGCAGGTTGGGGAGATTGAGCCAGTCAAGTCCGTTGCGGTCGGGTTTCATAAGAATGCTCTTTCCTTCAAAGTAATAGTGTCAGCGCTTTACCGGTTACCACAATTGTGCGGCATGCCGCCTCGGTCCTCAAGCTTTGCATGTGATGATGGATGAAACCCGTCACTGCAGGATGAGGATTTCCCCCTTGCCGTCATTGGCGATGTCACCGGCGAAGCGCTGCACGCGGTTGCTGCCGATGGCGGCGAACCTGGTCGGCAGATCGGCGAACGATTTGAACATCAGGCTGAGGAAGGGCAGCGTATGCGTGCCGCAGTCCTGCAGCGTGGCATGCATTGCCGCCGGCTTGCGGGTCAGCAGCAGGGTGCCTCGGCGCATGCCGTAGCCGATATGGTCGCCCACGCTGCCGAGCACGCCTATGGTACCTGCCAGCATGCGTGTCGCACAGTAGCTGCCGACGTTGCCTTCGATGAGCAGGATGCCGCGGCGCATCTGGTCGCCGACGCGGTCACCGGCATTGCCGTTGACGATGACGGTGCCGCCCTTCATGCCCTTGCGGTCGCCGGGAATGGCGGCGGCAAGGTAATCGCCGGCATTGCCGTGAATATGCATCAGACCGCCGGACATGCCGCTCGCGGCATATGCACCGGCATTACCGCGGATCTCCAGCTTGCCGCCATGCATCTGGAAGCCGGCATAGGCGCCGACATCGCCGTGCACGGTGATGCTGCCGCTTTTCATCTCGCGACCGACGTAATCGAGTTTGTCGCTGCCATTGGCAAGGATGATTTCCTGCGTATCTTCGCCCTGCAGATCGAATATCGCATCGACGCGCAATTGCTGTCTGCCGTAGGGCAGGGTCAGTGCGGCGATCTCGGCAGGCTGCTTGCCTGCCAGACGCTCAGGCGTCAGCGCGGAGACATCCAGTCGTTGCTGCAGTGAGATTTTCAGGGTCAGGGTGAGAGCGCTCATGCTTGTGCTCCTGGTGCGAGATCGTTCAGGGAGGGGTCGGACATGATGTCGCGCAGATGGAACTGGAACTGGCCCAGTTTGCCGCCGTAATTGCCGGCGGAAATGCGTTTGATGCCGTTTTTGGCACCGAGCGAACAGGCTGCAGCGATGCCGACCCGCGTCGCTTTGCGGATGTCTTCGGCGGTAAGGCCGTCGATGACGATTTCCATCACCGATTCGATGTCCGGGGACAATTCGGTCCTGACCAGACCTTTCAGTGTAGGGCAGAAGGCATCATTGGTCGACGCGAACATGGACTTGTATTTGGAGCCGACCTTGGAACCGGAGCGCACGACGCCGCCAGGAAAGGGCATGACGACGTTGGGAATCTTACGCATGGCTTCGATCGCCGCCTCGCAGGCCGCCAGTGCCTGCGGCTGCGATTCGGCCAGGACGAGGAAGTTGCCACCGCCGACGGCGCGCACCATACCGGTCGTTTCCTCGGTGATGAACTCGCCGTCCATGACTGGCACGCGCCAGTAGCGCTTCCCACCGAACTGCTTGGAGATTTGGTAGCCGTCGCCGAAAAAGCGCAGGTTCTTGCCCAGGCTGATGCGCGTCACCTCATCGCTGCTGCCTTCGATGCCGGAGAAGGCGGCGGCGGTCGGGCAGGTCAGCACGCATTGACCCATGCGCGTTTCCAGTTGCTTGGTCAGCACGGCACTGCTCATGGCGAACATGAGGATGGCGACACCGGGCCGTCCGTCCGGTGTCTCTTCCGGTGTCAGTTCACGCTCTATGCCAGCCTCGACCCCGCATCCGATGACGGAAGTGGCGAATCCGGTCATGGCATTCGCGGCGTTATAGGCCCACTTCAGATTCTGTGCGGTGATGATGACGCGCGTGCCGCGCATGTTGAATGCCTCGGCGAAGGTATCGTCGATTTGTACGCCGTTGATGATCATGATGCGACCTCGGGGCGAGAATTGGTAGGCATCATTGCATAGCCTTTTGAACAAAATTGTTTAAAGAAATTTTCTAATGCATTGAATATCAATACAATCATCATTCCGCCTTCTCCCGCCGTCCCTGGCATGCCTGCACGATGACCCTGCCGCGACCACCTTCGGCGATCTCGTCATCGCCTACCTTGAAGTTCTCCATGCTGACGGAGTGGTAGCGCTCGAAATACTGTTTCAGGTCCTTTTCGATGGAGCGGTCGAATTCTGGTTTGACCGTGTGCGTGCTGCCCCAGGTCACCTTGACCACCTGTCCGTTACGCACCACCAGCTCGCCGTCCTTGAACACGTAATCCGGCTTGGAGAACATGGCCTCACGGTCCGCCTGGTCGGTATAGACGGTGATGTCGGCAGCGGCGCCGACGCCGAGATGGCCGCGGTCATGCAGGCCGACCAGTCGCGCAGCGCCGGCACGGGTCATGATGGCGATCTCGTAAAGCGTGTATTCGCGGTCGATGGAGGACAGTGTGCTCATGGCCTGTGCATCCAGATTGAGCTTGGCGAACATGTCATTGCGGAAGCTCTTGTCCATCAGCAGCCGGATCAGGTGTGGGTAGCTGGTGAACGGGGCGCCGTTCGGATGGTCGGTGGTGAGGAAAATGCGCCATGGGTCCTCCACCAGCAGGAAGATCTCCAGACCGATCGCCCATTGCAGGGCATTGACGAAATTCTGGTCCTTATACTTGAACGGCACGACACCGCAGCCGGCATCGCATTCGATATCCATGCACACCCACTTGTTCGGGCTGCCGGCAGCGTGGTTGCGGAATTGCGACATGTTGTCGCCGGAAGCGGTAACGGTCTGACCGAACAGGATCTGGCCGACGTCGGCGGAGACATTCTTGTGCTTGTTCAGCGCTTCGGCGATCGCTGCGGCGCCTGAGGAGAACTTGCGGTCGCCCTCGGTGCCGTAGCTGTGGAACTGGATATGGGTGAGGTGCAACGGGTAGCCCTCGACCGCACCCATGGTCTTCAGCGTGGTCTCCACGTTGCCCGGCACGCCCAGATTGTTGCCGTGCACATGCAATGGGTGCGGCACACCGAGCTCATACACGGCGCGTGAGAGCGCCTTGAGCACGTCGCGCGGAGAAACCTGGTAGTGTGTGTTCAGTTCGTCGAGATCGAGCGCACGCTGATTGAACTTGAATGCACTGATACCGCCCGGGTTGACCACCTTGATGCCGATGGCCTGACTTGCGTGCAGTATCCAGGCAACATAGTCGTTGATGGCGTTCTGATCCTTTTTCGCCGCCAGCATGCGCAGGAAATAATCATCGCTGCCGATCATGGCGTAACCGCCCTTGTCGATGATCGGCGTATCGCCCATTTCCAGGTGTGCCTGGCGGGCGTTGATCGGCAGAACGGCCGGTTCGAAGCCCGCGGTGTAACCCATCTCGGCATAGCGGTAGCCGGTGGTCAAGGTCGATGGTGCGGCATGTCCGCAGCCGGCGCGGCAGAGCTCGGTGTGGGCAACAGGGTCGGCCCGGTGATCTTCCGGCAGCAGCGTGCGCGCAATGTTGACCTTGCCGCCGCCGATATGCGTGTGCATGTCGATGGCACCCGCCATGACGACCTTGCCGGTCAGATCGTATTCCTGGTCTATGCGTTCCTCGTCGCGCGGGTGATCAATGATGCGGCCGTCACGGACATAGATGTCCATGACCTTGCCGTTGATCCCATGAGCCGGGTCGTAAACAGTACCGCCGGTCAGTTTGATGAGCATGATTCTGGTTTCCTTGAAGACTTACAGCGCTTGTTCGATGGCAGCGAGCACGGTGCTCAGGCTGGGCAGGGTGCTCTGGCGCAACTGTCGGAGCGGCAGCGATACCACATTGTCGGAGCGAAAGCTGGTCCCACTGTGGTCGATGCCGGGCGTGCCGACGGGAATGAAGACGTCCGGCTCCCGCGCCGGTTTCATCGCGGCATGGCCAAGGATGACCGTCGGGATGTCGGTTTGCGGCGGCAACCGATCCGGGTTGAATGTGGATATCCAGAGCAGGGCATCGGCTTCGCCGTTGCCGAGCAGGTGATCACCGGACAGATGCAGCGGGTCGTATTCCGGATAACCCTTACCGAATGAGGTGCGCACTGGGTAACCGGATATCCACGCGCTGACCTGGTTGGCGTTCATCTCGCCCTCATTGCCGCCCAGCGGCAGACAGGACGAACGGGTGGTCTGATTGAGTTCCTTCACCAGTTCGGTGATGTTCTGAATCGTCAGTTCCGCATGCGGGAAATCCAGTGAGGCGGTGGCCCAGGCGATGACGCTGTACCTTGCGGCCTTGAGTCGTGCTGCGAGTTTCTCCAGCTCCGCGACAGCGATACCGGCCACCTCGGTGACCTGCAGCTTCTTGCCGTTGACCAGTGCGCGCAGGGCTGCGCAAACCTCCGGCAGCCGTTCCAGGTCGCAGGGCAGCACATCGGGTTTGCGCCCGTCAGGGGCAACTCCGGCTGATGTATCGATGCCGCGGCCGCCCAGGTATACGATCTCCCGGTCGACGGTCTTCTGGTCGAACATGGATTCCTGGTTCCAGATGTTGCGCTCGAAGAAGCGGGGGAAGAGGCTGACGATGTCGGTGCCGATCACGACCAGGAGATCGACGCGGTTACGGACCTCGGCCAGCGTGGTGGTCATCCAGCCGGAGTTCTGTAGCACCTGGATATTACGCATGAAGGCGTTGGAGTTCATGTGGTCGATGCTGGCACAGGATCTGTCGGCGAGATTCATGACTGCACGCATGCCCTGGACTTCGGTGCCCAGACCGGAGATCAGCGGCTGATTGGCCTGTCTGAGTATCTCTGCGGCTTTGGCGATGGCGGCATCGAGCGTTGCGGGCTTGCCGTCGATGCGCGGGCCGGTATCGGCAGGCGGACGCTGGAAGAAGCGCACGCTGACGGCGCAGGCATTCGGGCTCACTTCCAGCGTGCCGGCAGCGTCGCTACGCACGGTCAGGTCGTCACAGTGCAACCCACAGGCCGGGCAGGTGACGTGTTCGTGGGTCATGGTGTTTGTATCGGTCTGGCTATTGCCCGAACTTTGCATTTGAGTCTCTCTATGTTCAATGCGTTTGATTGATTGCCGATCTGGCTGCAGCTATTTGCAAGCATCGGATACATGGCGTATGCAAGCGGCTTGAAGCGATGGTTGATGCGGAATCACAGCCGGAAATCATACCGATTTTAGCATTTGTCAGATTCGGACTAAAGCCCGGCATGCCCCGAACAGGCGTCCGCCCGGATGGATATCCGGCTTCGCTCGAAATTTACGAGTTATCAAAGCCTTGTCGGCTGCGTTACAATTACGTCTTGATTGACTCTTCCCGAAACAGTTTCCTTTGTCATCCATGACCAGCATCCGTTCCGAATCGCAGGAGGCCGTCGAAGTCTCGACCACTGCGCGCTTGCATATGGGCTTCTTCGACCTGCATGGCGGCCTCGGCCGGCGCTTCGGCAGCATCGGTGTCTCGCTGGACCGTCCTGGCACGGCGCTGGCCGCCTGGCGCAGCGATGGCTTCACCGCCGAAGGTCCAGGCGCACAGCGCGCGGTGAAGGTGGCGAAGAAGATCGCGCAGGCGCTGGATCTCGACGGTGGCATGCACATGCAGCTAAGTGAGGCCATCCCGGAACATGCCGGGCTGGGCTCCGGCACGCAGATGTCGCTGGCGGTCGGGCTGGCACTGAACCGGCTGTATCAGCTGGATCTGATTCTGCGTGATGTCGCGGTACTGACGGAGCGCGGCGCACGTTCCGGTATCGGACTCGGCACCTTTGCCGAAGGCGGCGTCGTCATCGATGGTGGCCGTGGCCCGCAGACACTGGTGCCGCCTGTCATCGCGCGGGCCGATTTTCCGGAGGAATGGCGCATCATCCTGATTTTCGACCGTGCGGATGTGGGTGTGCATGGCAACGAGGAGGTGCAGGCATTTCGCAGTCTCGGCGAGTTCCCCGCCGATGTGGCGGCGGAATTGTGCCGCCGCGTGCTGATGCAGGCGCTGCCAGCGCTGGCCGAACACGACCTGCAGACTTTCGGCGCAGCCATCCGCGAGTTGCAGGAGCGCACCGGCGATTATTTCGCCCCCATACAGGGCGGGCGCTATGCCAGTCGGCGCGTGGCCGGCGTGTTGGAATGGCTGGACGGGCAGGGCGTGAAATGCTTCGGACAGAGTTCCTGGGGGCCGACCGGCTTTGCCGTACTGGCGAACCAGGCGCAGGCGTCGGACATGCTGGCCGCATTGCAGGCGCGTTTCGCCGATGAGCCCAGGCTGTCGTTCCTGTTGTGCAGGGGGCGCAATCGCGGCGGTGTGCTGCGCGAGATCTCGTTACACGGCAACGAGGCTGATTTGAGCATCTAACCTGGTTGCATGGTGGCCAGGTTTTAACATTATGACTTTACTGAGGTTTTTTTGAAGATGGATAAGAAAGTATCGATTCTGCACCTGATCACGGCGGCCAAGAACGCCAGCCCGTTCGATGTCAACATGGCCTATGACGCTGGCTTCGACAAGATCATGCCCTACACCAATGTCGAGATGAAGGAAGTCATGCCGCTGGTGCAGGACGCGATCTTTTCGCGCAGCCCGAGCGGCGTCAAGCGTGAGAGCATTTTCATCGGCGGCCGCGACATCGATGTCGCCATGGACATGCTGGCTGAAGCACGCAAGTCCATGGTGCCTCCATTTGAGGTCTCGGTTTTTGCCGACCCATCCGGCGCCTTTACCACGGCCGCCGGCATGATGGCCAAGGTGGAACAGCATCTGGGCAAGCATTTCGGTGGCGACCTGTCCGGCCGCAAGGTCAGCGTGTTCGGCGCGACCGGCCCGGTAGGCGGCTGTACGGCCGTCATCGCGGCGAAATATGGCGCCGAGGTGGAACTGGTGGCGCACCGGACCATGGATACGGTCGAGGCCAAGGCGACATCCTACAACCAGCGCTATGGTGTCGATATCAAGTGCGTTGACGGCAGCAATGACGAACTCAAGGTTGAGGTGCTGAAGAACACCGATATCGCGCTTTGCTGTGCTGCCGCAGGCGTACGTGTCATCACTGTCGCACAGATGGCGGCGTCGGATCGCCTCAAAATCGTGGCGGACGTCAATGCGGTGCCGCCGACCGGCGCCGAAGGCGTTGACGTGCATGCGGACGGCGTGGCCATCGAAGGTACCAAGGCCTACGGCATCGGCGCCCTGGCAATCGGCAACGTCAAGTACCGGACGCAGCACAACCTGCTGAAGCAGATGCTGGAAAGCGAAGAAAAACAGTATCTGGACTTCTTGGCAGCGTTCGAGATGGCGCGCAACAGTCTGTAAGTCATTCACTGACAGTACTGGCATCTGAAAAGCAACGGCAAAATCGTTATTGCCTCGGTTTCCGCCCGGCCTTTCGTGCAGGCGGCGGCCGCGGCCGGCTATGGGGTCATCGCACTGGACGCGTTCGCCGACCGTGATACGGCGCAATCGGCCGACCTCGTGTGCCAGGTCCGTTACGCCGATGGCAGCTTCGATATGGCGGAGCTGGAAGCTGCGCTCGGTGAAGCGGTGCTGCACGGGGCGGGCAGTTTCGTCTATGGCAGCGGTTTCGAGGCGCAGCCTGCGCTGCTGGGGCTGGTCGAGCAGTATCTGCCGCTAGTCGGTAATTCGCAGCGTGTGGTGCGCAACATGAAGCGTGCGATCACGTTCTTCGCCTTGCTCGACGTGCTCAACATCCCGCGTCCACAGGTCAGTCTGCAGCAGATGGATCCCGGGCAGCTGGCGGGGGGAGGGTGGTTGGTCAAACGTAATGGTGGTTCGGGTGGAACCCATGTGCGCCGTGCGGGTCCGGAAACACTGTTGCCCCCCAACCACTATTTCGAGCAGGCACTGCAGGGCATACCGGTTTCACTGCTGTTCGCAGCGAACGGAATGAAGGTACGTGAGATCGGGTTCAACCAGCAATGGCTGGCTCCGACGGCGATGATGCCGTATCGTTACGGCGGTGCCGTCAGCAACGCCGTTGTGCCGCATGCGGTGCGACGGCAGCTACTGATTGCGGCGCAGAAGCTGACGAGCGCGGTCGGCCTGCGCGGGATCAACAGTCTGGATGCCATTATGCAAGGCGAGCGCGTCTGGGTACTGGAACTGAATCCTCGCCTGAGCGCGACCCTCGATCTTTATCCGACACAGGACGGCCAGCTGTTCGAACTGCACATGCGAGCCAGTGCCGGCGGCAGTCTGGATGGTCCGCTCGACACGGGACTGTCGAAAGCGCATTACATCGTGTATGCACCGGAGAACATCAGCCTGCCGGAAGACTATGCCTGGCCCGCCTGGGTTGCAGATATTCCGGCCGACGGCGCGTTGATCACGGCCGGTGATCCGGTCTGCACGGTCACGGCGGAGGCGCAGGGCCCGGAACAGGCGGTGCAGCTGATGGCGGAGCGGGTAAGGATGCTGGTCAGGGATTTGATTTGAGGCAATGTCACTCGAATCGGTATCAACATCAACAAAAACCAAGGATTTTCACATGAGCGAACAACAAGGCAGTATCGATAGCAGCCGTTGGCCCAGCGTCAACCGTCTGACCAACCCTCTGGTGCAGCATCTGGTGGAAAATGCAGACGCTTTGCGCATTGGCGTGGAACGGCTGGATAACGGTTGTACCATCGTTGACGCCGGTATTCGTTTCGAGGGTGGTCTGGAAGCCGGCCGCCTGATTGCCGAGATCTGCATGGGCGGGCTCGGACGCGTCAGCCTGCAGACTGCGCAGACCTTCCCGCACTGGCCCTGGATGCTGTCCGTGCATTCCAGCAATCCGATACTGTCCTGCCTAGGCAGCCAGTATGCCGGCTGGAGCCTGGCGCACGAGAAGTTCTTCTCGCTCGGCTCAGGTCCGGGACGCGCCCTGGCCGGCCGGGAAGAGCTGTTCAAGGAACTCGGCTACCGTGACCAGGCCGACCGGGCATGCCTCGTGCTGGAAAGCGACAGGGTGCCGCCGAACGAAGTGATCGAGAAGGTCTCGCGTGATACCGGCGTCAGCACCGAAAACCTGACCTTCATCCTGACACCGACGCGCAGTCTGGCCGGCACCGTGCAAATCGTCGGACGCGTGCTGGAAGTAGCGATGCACAAGATCCACGCGCTACATTTCCCGCTGGAACACGTCGTGGACGGTATGGCCAGCGCGCCCTTACCGCCGCCGTCACCGGATTTCCTGACCGGCATGGGACGCACCAACGATGCCATCTTGTTCGGCGGTCATGCCCATATATTTGTCAGGGGCAGCGATGAGGCGGCTGCAAGGCTGGCGAAGGAGCTGCCGAGCAGCGCGTCGCGCGATTACGGCCGGCCATTCGCCGAGGTGTTCAGGGCGGTCAACATGGATTTCTACAAGATCGACCCGATGTTGTTCAGCCCGGCTGCCGTGACCGTGACAGCCGTCGAATCCGGCCGTAGCTTCAGCGGCGGCAAGCTGGATGCGGAGCTGCTCGACCAATCCTTCGGCTACGGTGTCTGATCCCACCTTGCAAGCGCCTGTCAGAATCCCGGTCCTGACTGACGACCCCGGCTGGCACGGGAAGCGCCTCAGCGCAGCTTTTGCCGCCCGCGGCATGGAGGCGGTGTTCGTCTCCCTGAAGGAATGCGTGCTAGAATTGCTGCCGGGCAGGGCAGGTGTATGCATTCCCGGTTTTGCGGACGCGCTGCCGCCGGGCGTATTCGTGCGCGGGGTGCCGGGCGGCACGCTGCAACAGGTCATCGCCAGGCTCGACATCCTGCATGCCCTGCAGAAGCTGGGCATTCTGGTCTATAACGACGGCAGGGCGATAGAGCGGACCGTGGACAAGGCCATGACGTCGTGGCTATTGCATGCTGCCGGGATCCCGACGCCGGCGACCTGGGTCTGCGAGTCCCGTCAACAGGCACAGCAGATACTGCAGTGCGAGACCATGGCCGGTCACGCACTGGTGATGAAGCCGCTGTTCGGCTCCCAGGGGGTGGGCGTACGGCGCCTGCAGGCTGGCGACAGGCTGCCCGTGCCGATGGAACAGCATGTCGATGGCCTTTATTATCTGCAGCGCTACATCGACAGCGGCGAAGGCGCGTGGCGCGACTACCGGGTGTTCGTCATCGGAGGGCGCGTCATTGCTGCCATGTCCCGCCACGGCAATAGCTGGATCAACAATGTCGCCATGGGGGCGCGCTGTGAGCCGCTGCCGCTGGATGACGAGGTGATCAGGCTGGCGCTCGCCGCCGCGCAGGCAACCGATATCGCCTATTGCGGCATCGATATCATCCGCGATGGTCAGGGAAGGTTGTACGTGCTTGAGGTCAACAGCATTCCGGCATGGAAGGGGCTGCAGGCGGTGAGCGGCATCGATATAGCACAGGTGCTGGTCGATGATTTTCGTGCCAGACTGCCTATCGCATGGCAGGCATTGCAGCAGGTGAGAGGATGACCACTATGGCGGACCTCTCCGGAGTGCTCGCCGCCCGCTTCAAGGCGGCCTGCATCGCCGAACTCGAGGCGGTGAAGCCAGGCAACGTCCATGCCCTGTCCGATGGCCACGGCATGACGGTGCAAGACTTCCTCGATAGCGCCGAGGCGGCAGCAGGCGTCATCGCCGCGCCCAGCCTTTCCGTCGGGCAGCGTATTCTGCAGGCGATACAGGCCACCAGCGCGGCTGTCGGCTGCAACACCAACCTGGGCATCGTGCTGTTGTGCGCGCCACTGATACAGACTGCATTCCAGACGGGCGGATATGCCGACCAGGATAGTCTCAGACAGGTGCTCGCCTGTCTCAGCGTGGAGGATGCCACGGATGCTTTCGCCGCTATCCGGCTCGCGGGTCCGGCCGGTCTCGGCCGGAGCGAACGGCATGATGTGTCTGGTCCGGCCGAGGTGACGCTGCTCGATGCCATGCGCGAGGCGGCGGAGCGTGACATGATCGCGCGCCAGTACGCCGACGGCTATACCGAAATCTATGCTGCCGTGGGACACTACCGTGAACTATGTTCCCGCTGGGAGCGGCCTGCCTGGGCAGTCAGCGCGATTTTTCTGCATTTTCTGACCCATTTCCCGGACAGTCATATCGCCCGCAAGTACGGCGGCGAACTGGCGGAAGCCGTCCGGCGTGAGGCGGCCGTCCATTGGCAGGCACTGACGTCGCGCGACAATCCCAAGACCTATCTGCGGCCATTGCTCGATTTCGACCGCAGCCTGAAAGAGCGGGGCATCAATCCGGGGACGAGCGCCGACCTGACGGTAGCAACACTATTGGCCGACAGTCTGGCTGCGCCGGTCTGAACAACATCGATTTTGCCGGCTCCGGGGATATTTTGCAGAAATGAGTTCAAACTGTCGCTTTGTCGTAGTAATATCTCATGTCTATGGATTTCCATTCCGCGAGTAGCGGGTCGTGATACCAAGTTCAAACTTTCTTGCTTTAATCAATTAATGCGCACCTGAAGGAGGGGCTATATGGCTAACTTACTCGAACAACTAAAAAGCATGACCACCATCGTGGCTGACACCGGCGACGTTGAAGCGATCAAGAGCGTCAAGCCTGTAGATGCGACGACCAACCCGTCTTTGTTGCTGAAGGCCAGCACGTTGCCACAGTACGCACACCTGATTGACGAGGCCATTTCCTATGCCAAGGCACAGGGCGGCAGCAAGGAAGCCCAGATCGAGAACGCTGCTGACAAGCTCGCAGTGCTGATCGGCGTCGAAATCTCCAAGGTCGTGCCGGGCCGTATTTCCACCGAAGTGGACGCACGCCTGTCCTTCAGCATCGACAAGATGGTGGCCAAGGGCCGCAAGCTGATCAAGCTGTATGAGGAAGCAGGTGTAGGCAAGGATCGCGTGCTGATCAAGCTGGCATCCACCTGGGAAGGCATCCGTGCCGGTGAGATCCTGGAAAAGGAAGGCATCAACTGCAACCTGACCCTGCTGTTCGGTTTCGGTCAGGCACGTGCCTGTGCGGAAGCCGGCGTCTACCTGATTTCTCCGTTTGTCGGTCGTATCCTCGACTGGTACAAGGCCAAGAACCCAGGTACCGAGTACACCGCTGAAACCGATCCGGGCGTCATTTCCGTCCGCAATATCTACAACTACTACAAGGAGCACGGCTACAAGACCGTGGTCATGGGCGCATCTTTCCGCAATATCGGCGAACTGATCGCGCTGGCCGGTTGCGACCGTCTGACCGTGTCTCCGAACCTGCTGCAGGAACTTGCCGCAACCGAAGGCACGCTGACCCGCGTACTGGTCGATAACGGCGCAACCAAGACTCCGCCTGCAAAGATGACGGAGGAAGAGTTCCGCTTTGCGCTGAACGAGGATGCCATGGCGACCGAGAAGCTGGCCGAGGGTATCCGTGGTTTCGTCGCAGACCAGAACAAGCTGGAAGCTGCATTGGCAGCCAAGCTGTAAGTTCTCAAAGAAGTGTGGCCCGATGGCGCGTTTCGTTGCGTTGACATCGGGCCGACTGGCACTTTAAGATTGAAGTTCGGCTTTTATCTTAAAAGTAGCATCAATTCGTAACCCACATTGGAGGAAGTATCGTGGCATTAACACAAATGGCATTAGACTCACTGGATTTCGACGCAACCGTTGCGCTGGCAGAAAAGGTTGCTCCTCACGTTGACATCCTGGAAATTGGTACTCCGTGCATCAAGCACAACGGTATCAAGCTGCTGGAAACCCTGCGTGCCAAGTTCCCGAACAACAAGATCCTGGTCGACCTGAAGACCATGGACGCTGGTTTCTACGAAGCCGAGCCGTTCTACAAGGCTGGTGCTGACATCTGTACAGTTCTGGGCGTTGCTGACCTGGGCACCATCAAGGGTGTGATTGATGCTGCTAACAAGTACGGCAAGAAGGCACAGATCGACCTGATCAACGTTGCTGACAAGGCTGCCCGTACTCAGGAAGTCGCCAAGCTGGGCGCACACATCATCGGCGTGCACACCGGTCTGGACCAGCAAGCTGCAGGTCAAACCCCGTTCGCTGACCTGGCAACCATCGCTGGTCTGAACCTGGGTCTGGACATCTCCGTTGCTGGCGGCGTGAAGGCTGCTACCGTGAAGCAAGTGAAGGACGCTGGTGCTACCATCATCGTCGCTGGCGCTGCCATCTACGGTGCTGCTGACCCGGCTGCTGCCGCTGCAGAGATCACTGCTCTGGCACACTAAGCCATCAAGAATCGAGCCCTCTTGAGAGGGCTCGATTTTTTATTTGAATAATAACCGCGCTGGCGGCATTCCATGACTGAGACTCGAGGTTTAACATGACTACACATCGTCAACTTATCGTAAGGAAAGTTTCAAGCGTACTTGACGCTACCGATAATGCTTATGATGAAAAGCTAACGAGCATGCTGGACAATGCATCTCGTATTTTTATTACAGGTGCAGGCCGCTCAGGATTGGTAGCAAGATTCTTCGCCATGCGCTTGATGCACGGCGGTTATGAAGTCTACATCGTCGGCGAAATCGTTACGCCGAGCATTCGCGAAGGTGACCTGTTCATCGTCATCAGCGGCTCCGGCGAGACCGAAACCATGATTGCCTTCACGAAGCGCGCCAAGCAGGTTGGAGCGAAGATCGTTCTGATCTCCACCAAGACCAAGTCCACGATTGGCGACATGTCCGACATGGTCATCCAGATCGGCACTCCGGATCAATATGAGAAGATCCCGACCATGCCGATGGGTACGACTTTCGAACTTTCCACGCTGCTGTTCCTGGAAGCGATCGTCGCCCATATCATCCATGAGAAGGGCATTCCTGAAGAGGTCATGAGAGCAACGCACGCGAACCTCGAATAAAATTGGGAAAACAAGAGTGCGCTTTGCGCACTTTTGTTTTTATGCATGGCTAGATTTGCAGTAGTTCCGTCACCGAGATTCACTATTCAGTTTGACAAAACTGAGGGTTTTCTTGTTGTTGACTTTGCCTTGACTTACTCATGCTAGCGTTGATGCCAAAAGCGTCAAAGATAGAGCTTCGGTCCAAAAACCGGTTTTTAATGATTTGACCAATTGATTTACTTATCGCATTTGGCCAATCGATAACAGTAATTTAACGAATTTCACGGAAGTGACGGCCGTATGGCGGCTGTTGCTTCCTTAACAACCTTATGGCAAGGGCAACGTTAAAAGTTCAGCCCGATTTGTTTATGTTTAACCAGAATAGGAGAAAAAAATGGCAGTGATTGATCGTGTGTTGGTAGGTGAAGCGCTGGTAATTGAGGAGCGCCCGGACCATAGCGGCCTGGACCTGTTCAATGTTGCGCACATCGACCTCATCATGGGTCCGCGCGGCAGCGCCGCAGAGGATGCCTTCTGCCGCACACTGACTGACCAGAAGATGGGTGTGAACGGCCTGCTGGCCATTGTTGCCCCCAACATGATGGTGAAGCCGGCAACTGTGATGTTCAACAAGGTGACCATCAAGAATGGCCGTCAGGCTGTGCAGATGTTCGGTCCGGCACAGCGCGGCGTCGCCATGGCTGTGATGGATTGTGTTGCGGACGGTACCATTCCGAAGGAGGAGGCTGATGATATCTTCATCTGCGTCGGTGTGTTCATCGACAGCCACGCCGATATCGATGAGCGCATCCAGGATTGGAACTACCGCGCAACCAAGCAGGCGATCAAGAACGCAGTTGCACGTGAACCCAAGGTTGAGGAAGTGCTGAAGAACTACAAGGCTTCGGCTCACCCGTTCCAGGCAGGTAGCGCAGAATAATTCCGACACGCGATATTGAAAAAGCCCGATCCAGCATCGGGCTTTTTTCTTGCCGACAGCAATGGTTATTTTCGATGCGGATACCCCTGAATGGCGTCAATCTCAAACTTGCCTATGCGGCCGGTATGCAATGCGCTGGCGATGAGTGCACCGGCAATACCGTTTCCCGCCAGCATCAAGAGATCGGATTCGTCGCGCACGCCGCCGGCGGCATAAAGTGCCTTGGCATTGATCTTGAGGCTGTGAAGCAGTGCAAGATCAGGGCCGCTGTCACTGCCGACCCGATCCAGATTCATGGCGATCACGTGTGACGGCCATGCATCCGGCTGTCGCAGCAGTTCCGCAGGACCGAGAAATACACCGCGGGCAAAATCCAGTGACAGGACGAAGCTGCGATTCAGCGATGCGGAGATAGCGGTATAGGTCTCAATGTCAGGCAGGCTCTCGCTGCCGATGACGCAGCAGACGCCCAGTTCCTGCCATGCCTGCGCAGTTTCGCAGTCGCGAATGGCGGCATCCAGCCATATCTCGAGATGCGGATGGCGATGCCGTATCGCCTGGATGACGGACCTGTGGCTGGGGCGGCCCTGAATGGCGTTCAGGTCGGCGATGTAGAGTTGCCTGAACGGGTATAATTCCAGCAGTCCGTCGATGACGGCAAGCGGTTCGCTATCGGGACAGAGTTGTGACCGGATCGGCCTGTAATTCGCGCGATCGCCGCGCCTGGCATGTACGACCCGGCTATCCAGCAAATCCGCAACGGGAATGATTTCCATTTTTTCTAATGCACAGTAGCGGCATCCGGTTTCGGATGCCTTCCGAATTTGAAAGTTTTTGTCTGCGAGTTCATCAGCTGCGGGGGATTATACCGCGCGCCATTGCCTGACGGCCTCTTGAAGGAAGGCGTCATGATGCGTGACACACTGTTGCGAGAGCTGGCCGTGCAGGATGGCCTCGAACTGCTGACCGCACACGACAGCCGGTTGCCTGCACCGCAGTACGCGCAGTCTATTCCGGTCAGTCCGGAAGCAGACGTATGGCAGATTTGGCAGAGCCGGATAGACGAGGCGGATGCCGCTTGGGTAGTCGCTCCCGAAAGCGAAGGATTGCTGTATCGGCTGACCAGCATGGTCGAATCTCGGGGGAAAGTTCTACTTGGATGTCCCTCGGCTGCAGTGGAACTGGCGGGCAGCAAGCTGGCCACATATCGGACCCTGACTGCAGCCGGGATCCCTTGTGTGCCGTCCTGGCGCGGGGATGTCTGGCTGCAGCAGCCGGAAGCGGGCATCTGGGTAGTCAAGCCGGACGACGGTGTCTCATGCGAGGGCTGCCGTTGTTTCTCCGATATTGAGACACTGCGGCAATGGCTGGAGGGCAGGGAATGTTCATACATCATCCAGCCTTGGCGCGACGGTATTGCGGCCAGCCTCTCGATGTTGTGCAGAGACGGTCATGCCTGGCTGCTGAGCTGCAATCGGCAAGTGGTACGGCGCGATGGCAACGGTTTCCGGTTCGAGGGTTGTGAGGTCAACGGCCTGAAACGACATTGGGACATGTTTGCAAGACTGGCTGCCGGTGTGTCAGCTGCGATTCCCGCCCTGAACGGCTATGTCGGTGTCGATCTGATGCTGACCGAGGGAGATGACGAAGTACGGCTCGAGGTGCTGGAAGTCAATCCACGCCTGACCACGTCCTATGCCGGCCTAGGAAGAGTGACCGGTATCAATGTCTCGGCTCAGGTCATGGCCCTGGTGCAGGCGCAGAACCCATCGGCATTCCGGCTTCCACCTCTTTCCGGAGATATCGTAGAAGTGACTTTATAAACAAAATTTAATAGTATGAATTTTAAAGAAAAATATTTTGTCGGATGGGATATCGGTGGCGCTCATCTGAAGGCGGTTCTGGTAGACCAGGCGCAGTGCGTGCAACAGGTCGTACAGCTGCCGTGCCCGCTGTGGCAAGGCATGGAGCAGCTTTCCATGGCAGTCGATCGGGCACTCGCCGTGCTGGGCATACCTAAGGCGATACATGCCGTGACGATGACCGCTGAACTTGCCGATGTGTTTGTGAACAGGCGTCATGGCGTGAATGAGATCGCAGGTTCGATGATGGAAAGGCTAGGCAGCGATACGCGTTTTTACGCCGGTGTGCATGGCTTTGTCACGCTTGAACAGGTGGATGGGCTTTATCTGAACATCGCATCCGCCAACTGGCATGCCAGCATCGCGTATCTGGCCGATCTACTGCCGGAAGGAATGTTTGTAGATATCGGCAGCACGACCAGTGATTTGATTCCCTTCTGCAACGGCCGCCTGCTGAATCACGGCTTCACGGATGCTGAACGCATGCGCAATGGTGAACTGATATACACTGGCGTCGTGCGTACGCCGCTCATGGCATTGAGCCCGACGATTACGTTCCAGGGGCTGGAATATCATGTGGCAGCCGAGCTTTTCGCAACGACAGCCGACGTTTACAGGATCACCGGTGAACTGATGGAAGAAGAAGACATGGCTGCAACCGCAGACGGGGCGGAAAAAAGCGTTCAGGCCAGCATGCGCCGTCTTGCCCGCATGCTGTGCCATGATCGCGAGGATGCCGGTGAATCCGACTGGCGGGCGCTGGCGCAGGCATTCAGAACGATTCAGCTGGAACGTCTCCGATCCGCAATCCGACGGCTGTTGGAACAGGTCCCCCTATCGGACGGTGCTCCGCTGTTAGCCGCCGGGGCAGGGCGCTTTCTGGTGCAGGCACTGGCGAGAGAACTGCAGCGCGACTGCTTGCAGGTGGATCAATTGATCAATGCCGCTACGCCGGATTTGCGTCGATGGGCTGGTATCTGCTTTCCCGCCCATGCAGTTGCAGCGATACTGGCGAAACAGGTGTCAGAGCCATGCTGATGCAGCAAGCCATACCGTACCACAGCGACAGCACGCACCTGTTCGCACGCATCGCCCACGAGGACTGGGCCGTCATGCTGGACAGTGGCCAGCCGATGGGACAATACGGCCGCTATGACATCATCAGCGCGCGGCCTTTCATTACCATCGTGACACAGCATGGCAGAACGATCGTCAGGCGTGCCGATGGCAAGGAAGTCCATGATACGGATCCGTTCTCCGTTCTGAAATCGGTGCTGGCCGCATATCCGCGTGAGACAGGCGAATGGCCGTTTGCCGGCGGCGCCATCGGCTATTTCGGCTACGACCTCGGGCGCTATCTGGAAAGACTGCCGGAAATGGCCCATGATGGCGAGCACATCCCGGACATGTGCATCGGCATATACGACTGGGCGGTGGTCGTCGATCATCGCGAGCGCAGAACGATGCTGCTTTCACACTGCTGCGATCCGGCAACCCGCGACGCTTGGGAATCGCTTCGCGAACTGTTTACGGTATCTTCCGCGCCGGAGGACGGTGTATTCAGGTGCATGTCGGCAGTCGCATCGAATCTCGACAAAGCAGCCTACGGCGACAGGTTCGACAGGGTAAAACGTTACATTTCGGAGGGTGACTGCTATCAGGTCAATCTCGCGCAGCGATTCTCCGCACCGGCCGAAGGAGATGGCTGGGCCGCCTACCGTTACCTGCGCCGTATCAGTCCGGCTCCGTTCATGGCCTATCTGCGCTATCCGGGCTGCGAGGTACTGTCGGCATCACCGGAGCGCTTTCTGCAGGTGCATGGCCGTCATGTCGAAACCCGGCCGATCAAGGGTACGCGGCCGCGCGCAGCGGATGCAGAGACGGACAGGCGCAATGCGGAGGAACTTGCCGACAGCCTGAAGGACAGGGCGGAAAATCTGATGATCGTCGATCTGCTGCGTAACGACATCGGCAAGAGCTGCGAGATCGGTAGTGTGCGCGCGGACCGGCTGTTTGCACTGGAAAGCTTCGCCAATGTGCATCATCTGGTCAGTACCATCACAGGTACGCTCGCTCCCGACAAGACTGCCGTCGACCTGCTGCGCGGCTGCTTCCCCGGTGGGTCGATCACCGGGGCACCCAAGCTGCGTTCCATGCAAATCATCGAGGAACTGGAACCGCATCGGCGCGGCGTATACTGTGGGGCTATCGGATATGTCGGTTTTGATGGCAATATGGACACCAATATCGCCATACGCACTGCGGTCTATTCTCACGGCGAAATCCGCTTCTGGGCGGGAGGCGGCATCGTGGCGGATTCGGAAATGCAGAAGGAGTACCGGGAAACCTGGGACAAGGCATCCGCCATGCTGCAGTTGGTACAGCATTTTCGTGTTGGGGAAACGGCACGCTAGGCCGGCATCAATACACTAAACCTAAAGAGATCGATGACATGTGGGTAATCAAACTTGGCGGCAGCCTGCTCGGCTCGCCGGAACTCAAGGGCTGGCTGGATGTGCTGGCGCGCAATGGCGATGGCAGGATCGTAATCGTCCCCGGCGGCGGCATTCTTGCAGATGCGGTTTATGAATCGCAGCTGCTGAGCGGTGTCAGCGACCTGATCGCCCACCGCATGGCGGTCATGGCCATGGACCAGTATGGCATCCTTCTCGCAGGGCTCAACGGTGATCTGGTCACGGCGGCCAGCGATCTCGAGATCGCGGAGCGCGGCTGGCAGCACAAGGCCATGGTATGGCTGCCGAGTGCGATGGTCATCGCCGACGAAAGCATCCCCACCAACTGGGAAGTGACATCGGACAGTCTGGCCGCCTGGCTCGCCCACAAACTGAATGCCGAGCATCTGATCCTGGTGAAATCGGAACGTCCGAGAATGGAACAGATATCGCTGGAGCGACTGACCAAGGAGGGGTTCGTCGATGAGCACTTCGGCGATTACATCGTCGGTCGCGATTTCGGCACCTGGGTCATGGGCAAGGGCGATTTCGTCGTCTTCGATGATGGTATCACTGAGGAGAAACTGCTCGTCACTGGGCTGCCGGTGCGCTGTTCATGGAACTGACCGAAAGGAGATTCGACATGGCAACAGCGAATCATGAACGTGTATATGACGAAGCCGAGATCGAGACCAGGCTGGCGGCAGAACTGCCGCACTGGTATCTTGAGGATGGTTGGATTCGGCGCAAATACAGGACCGAGGGCTGGAAGGGTACGCTGATGGTGGTCAATGCGATAGGCCATCTGGCCGAAGCGGCGTGGCATCATCCGGATCTGACCGTGTCCTATGCCTTCGTCATCGTCAAGCTGTGCACGCACAGCGCCAAGGGTATCACGGACAAGGATTTCGAGCTTGCGCGCAAGATCGAGGAGGTCATCCAGTGGCAGCCGGGCAAGGCCGGCGGCGCACTGGAAGGTACGCCCAACGACGATCAGCGCTTCAGGTACATCAAGTACGACGATTGAATTGGTTCGCGGTCCTCGCCAGTCAGGCGATTTCTGTCGTTTCCTGTTTCTCGAATCTGCCGAAGTGCAGCATGACGGTCGGCAGAATCAGCAGATTGAGAATGGTTGATGTCACCAGGCCACCGACGATGATGGTGGCCAGGGGGCCTTCGATCTCCCGTCCGGGCTGACCACTACCTGCCGCGAGCGGTAGGAGGCCGAGCGCGGTCACCAGCGCGGTCATCAGGATGGACGGCAGCCGCTCGGAAGCACCGCGTATTGCCGTTTCCAGCCCCCATGTGCATCCTTCGTAATCGACCAGGTGCTGATAATGCGAAATCAGCATGATGGAGTTGCGCAGCGTGATGCCGAACAGCGTGACGAAACCGACCAGTGAACCGAGCGAAATCCAGCCGCCTGTGAACATGACGGCCAGCACGCCACCAATGAGCGCGAAGGGCAGATTGAGGAATGTCAGTACCAGGTTACGCATTCGGCCGAAGGCAAGGTAGAGCAGCAGGAAGATGCCGATGGCCGCCAGTGCACCGTGCATCATGAGGTCCTGCCGTGCCCGGGCCTGTTCCTCAGCCTGTCCCGTGATGCTGATGTAATTGCCCCGACCGAGATCGACTTCCTTCGCGATGCGCTCCTTGACGTCGGCGACATAACGTTCTACATCGCGTCCGCTGACATTGGCGGTCACGACCTGGATGCGCTTGGCACCCTCATGCAGAATCTTGGAGCGTCCGTTTTCCTGGGTGATATCGGCGATGTCACTCAAACGCAGTATTTTTCCTTCACGCGTGATCACCGGTAGCTTGCCGACCTCGGTGATGCTGTCGCGGACCTCCGGCGCCATCATGACACTGACACCGATGACGCGATTGCCCTGATAAACCTGCGACACTGGCACGCCTTCGTAGGCGGTGCGTATGGTGTCGAGCACGTCCAGCGGCTGTAGTCCCCATACGGCCAACCGCTCCGGTCGCAACCGGATGGCCAGCTGCGGCGTGCCCGGCGGCGACTGCACCATGACCTCGGTACCGCCGGCAGTCGTGGCGAGGATATTTGCAATCGCCTGAGCATCCTGGTCCAGCATGTCCAGATCCTGGCCATAGATGTTGACGACGACATCCGCTGCGTAGCCGGAAACGGTTTCCTCGATGCGCTCGGTCAGAAAGGTATTGATGGCGAAGCTGGTGCCGATAAAGCCTGTCTCGGCAACCCCGTCATCATCCGTATCCGTTTCCTCGCCAGCGATGGCTTCTCTGATTTCTGCCAGAATGTGGCGCTGCTCCTCACCCGACGGCATGCCAAGCTCGATTTCGAATTCACTGTAGTGGGTTCCGAAGGTGTCGGCACCGTTCTGCGCGCGACCCACCCATTGGGTAATGGAATCTATCCCGTCGATTTCCTTCAGCACCTCGTAGACACGCTTGCCCAGGCGCAGGGATTCCTGCTCAGATGTGCCGGGTACGGCCGTCATGTGCATGATGTAATGGCCCTCATGTAGGCTGGGAATGAACTGGCTCTTGAAAAGCGGCAAAGTACCGATGCCCAGACTGATCAGCAGCAGCGAAACGCCCAAAATCAGCTTGTAGTGTGCCTCTATACGATGCAGCAGTCTGACGTAACCGGACTTGATGACACGGATGACGGGAGGATCGCCCTCATCCAACGGTGCCTTGCCGAGCATCAGATAGCACATTGCAGGGGTGACGGTCAGCGCCACTACGAGCGAGGCGAGAATGGCGGAGATATAGGCAATGCCGAGCGGTCCGAACAGTTTGCCGCCGACCCCGCCCAGCGTCAGCAGCGGCACGAACACCAACGCGACGATGAAAGTAGCATAGACCACCGATTTGCGCACTTCCATGGAAGCGTCGTAGACGACACGATAGACCGGTAGCGGTTGAGCCAGTAACCGGTTCTCGCGCAGTCTACGGAAGATGTTTTCCGCATCGATGATGGCGTCGTCAACCACCTCGCCGAGAGCGATGGCAAGACCGCCAAGCACCATGATGTTGATGCCCATGCCAAATTCGTACAGCACGATGATGGCTGCGAGCAACGATAGGGGTATGGCGACGGCGGAAATCACGGCGGTGCGCACGTTGAACAAGAACAGGAACAGCACGGTGACGACCAGCACCGAGCCGATCAGGATGTCAGTCCGCACGCCGCTGATGGCAGCATCGATGAAGTTGGCAGGGCGGAATAAGCCCTTGTGCAATTCCACGCCTTCGGCCTCAAGCGCCGGTCTGATTTCTTCCAGCGCGCGCTCTAGAGCCGTCGTGACGGTATAGGTATTGGCACCGAGCTGTCCCTGGACGGACAGATAGATGCCGGTGACGCCGTTGATGGCGGCAGCACTGATGGAAGGCGCTGGGCCTTCGACGACTTCACCGATGTCCGCCAGACGCAGGGTCTGTCCATTCTGATGTACAAGCGTCGCCTGGCCTAGCTGACGCGGTGTCAGCGCCTGTCCTTCGGTATTGATGACGATGCGCTGGTTGCTGTTCTCGATATAACCGGCGCCACGCACACCGGTGGCCTTGGCCGCGGCCTCCCGCACTTGCTGCAATGAGATGCCGTACTGAATCAGCTTCGCCGGATTCACTTGGATCTGGAACTGTTTGACCTGTCCACCAAACACATTGACATCCGCGACTCCTGGCACCGACATCAGATGCGGCACGACCATCCCGTCGGCAATGGTGCGCAAATCCATCAGGCTCAGTGTTTTGGATGTCAGGCCGAAGCCGAGCACGGTGCTGGCAGAGGAGGTCAAAGGCGTGATGTTTGGTACGATGCCCTGCGGCAGACGGCTCTGCAACGTGGTCAGCCGTTCGGCGATGACCTGCCGATTGCGGTAGATATCGGTGTCTTCGTCGAAGATGATGGTCACGACGGACAGGCCGGGAATCGACTGCGACCGTATGGACGTTATACCGACTGTACCGGCCACACCGGACTCGATCGGCTGAGTGACGAGGCGTTCGACCAGCTCGGCAGACAGTCCGGGGGATTCGGTCTGGATGACGATCTGAGTCGGCGCGAATTCCGGGAAAACATCCAGATTGCTGCGGGTCAGACTGAATAGGCCGTAGATGACGGTCAGACATGCCAGCGCAATGATGACGCCGCTATGGCGTATGGAAAAACGGACGAGAGCTGACATCATGCCGGTAGCCTGCCTTTCAGCATAACGTTCAACAAGACACTGGCGATGGCCATATAAGCTTGCAATGGCAAATGGGTAAGCTGCATCGTTCTAGCTCCGACATCACGTGCTATGCACGTCAGTCTCCACCGAAACGATGATTGAAATTGCATTTCAATCATCGTTTTCATTGGTTATCTGATATTTGAACTCTTCCGAGAGCAGCAGCTGCGCTCCGGTCACGACGATCTCGTCGCCCGGAAGCAGTCTGCCGATATTGAACCAACCGCCATCGACTTCCTGATCCGTACTGACGTAGACACGTGAAAAGCGATCATCACCGCTCTTGCGATAGCACCAGGCCTGCCCGCCATACCAGACGATGGCATTTCTCGGCACGATCACGCCGGTCTGTGCGGATTCCCTGTCGTTCAGGCTGACGCTGACACGCATGCCGACACGCAGGTTGGCTGCCGGTGCCCGGTAATAATAGGTTTCCCCCTGGATTGCGGTGTCTGCCTTGGGAGAGACCGAAACGAATTGCGCGCTGACTGCACCGTCGGTATTGCCGGGCGGAATGACCTGCACGGAACTGCCAACCCCGGGAGCTGACATGCCGAAAGGCAGGGTCACCTGTATCAGTACATCCTCATGCTGCAAAATGCGACTGATGGCGGTATTGGGGGCCGTCTGCACGGCCTGCGCCGTCAGAGACTCACCCCACTGCTGGCGCATGTTGTCGCGCAGACTGCGCAGCATGCTTTCGGCAGCGCGTACCCTGGCCTGGTCGCTCTTCATCTGAGCTTCAGCAACGGAGACAGCACGGTCGGATACATTTCTGTCCTCCTTGTTCAGTACGGATAGACGCTGGAATTCCTGCTGGGAGTTGGCCAGTGCGGCTCTGGCCATATCGGCTTCCGCCTGCGCGGAAAGATATCGGCTACGCTGCTCGAGCAGGCCGTCGATGCTGACGACGCTGCCGTAGGTGCTGAGCGCGCTGGAGTACTGGGCAGCCTCCAGCTTGATGGTGGCGATGCCGCTTTGTTCCTGCGCGGGCTCCTCCAGCGTGACGAAGGTGATGCCGCGCTCGTAGCTGACGCGATCGGGCGTTTCGATCTCCTCCTCGATCTCGCCTTGCACGAAGGCTTCATATTCGTCGCGGCCATAAAAGACCAGCATCCAGAACAGAATGATGATGAGGAATGCCTGTAGGGCAATGATGATGGTGACTTTGCGATCCATGGCAATTCGGCTCTCGATGTTATTCTCTGACGACGGCTTGCAATCGGTAATCCTCCGGCATGTCCAGCGCCGTCTCCAGCGGTTGCTGCAGCGCATCTTCCAACGCGCGTGCGGCCTGACGCAGACGTAGCCCGTTGTTCAGCAGACTGTATTTGGTCTGCAGGATTTCCAGTTCGACGCCGGCCATTTCCAGGCGGTCGGCAAATCCCTGTTCTAGCTGCCGTGCCATACGGTGTACACGTTCCTGCTGTGCCTCCATCATGCGCCTGGTCTCGTTCAGACTGGTCAATGCTTGCTGGTAGGCGGCACCGCGGATTTCAAGTTCGCCGATGATGTTGCTCTGCAGTTCGCGTATCCTGGCCGCTTCGAGTTCGCGTTCTGCCTCTGCCTCGGCGATGTTGCCCTCGTTGCGGTTGAACAGTGCCAGCAGAGTCGATAATCCCAGAGTGCGGATTCTGTCACCCTGATCATAGATATAGCCCGGAGAAATCTCGAGGTCCGGGTATTGGCGTGCGATTTCCAGCTTCAGCCGAGCTTCCGCTGCATCATATCTGGCAAGTGCGGCACGGACATCAAGACGGTTGAGTAGAGCACCTGCGCGTAGCTGGGCATGCGTGTCCGCGCTGTCTGCAATCGGCACTGACGGTATCTCGGTCAAATCGGCATCCTGCAGATCAAGCTTTTCCAGCGCCTGCAACGTGAGTCCGGCGTGATTGGCGAGCGTGGCCTTCAGTTCACCAAGCCTGGCGGTTTCCGTATCGAGTGAGTGCTGCACCTTCTGCAGCTGCAGGCGCGCGTTCGCCAGCTCCAGACTGGAAATCATGCCTTCCCTGAAACGGCTCTCCAGCATGGACACGATGTCCGAACGCAGCTTTTGCTCCTCGTGCAATAGACTGACGTACTGCCTGCCGTGCTGCCATGCCAGCCAGCTGTCGTGAACGCGACTACGCACTTCCCACGCTTCCTGTGCGATTTCGATGCGCGCCGCCTCGGACAGTTTGCTAGCGCGCTCCATGCGTGCTCCGCGCTTACCTGCCGTTTCTACCGGAATATCGATGGACAGACCGTAGGTCCAGGGAGAAATGTGATCCTCGTGCTGCCGGTGTTTCTCCGTGTTCGTGGAGATTCCCGGATTGGGGCGCCCGGCAGCGGTCATTTCCGCAGCCTGCGCTGCGCGCCATTGCGCACGGGCGACATCAAGATCGGGATGATGGAAGAGGGCGCTATGAATGAATTCCTTCAGCCCCCACTGCCGGACCGGCAATTGCGTCGCATCATATCCCTGTGACTGAAGATATCGCTGGAACTCAGACGACAGCGGATCGCGCGTGACGATTCCATCAGCAATGGCGACCGGATCCAACGGTTTTGGAACGTAGCTCTGGCATGCCGGTAACAGTATGCCAAGAATGGCGACACCAATCCCGGCAGCGCGAAAACGTGAACAGTATCGCAACAGTGACTGCCTCCCCAACTGGCCGGACCGTGCCGTGGCAGCGGTCCATTGTTATTTTCAGTAAAAAACCCAGTGCGAACTGATTCTGTCAAGCAAAGCTGAATTCAAACTTAATTTTCAGTCGATGATGACGGCCCTGACGGCATTCAATGCATCCTGGAGCGACTCCTCCTGCAGTGCATTGATGCTGGAGGCCAGCAGTTCCGCCGCTTCTGCCGTGCGCCGAGGCAGTTCGTGGCTATGCAGTTCGGCGATCAGCCCAGCTGCGGCTCCCGTGACCTTGAGCAGGGCTTGGCGCTCTTTCATCAGGATTTCCAGCTCCGAACGCAGCATGCGGATTTCTTCCTGATTGATGGTATCTGGCATAAAGGACTCTCTCGGATTACGGGATGGAATGGGTTCTATCATGCTATCTATGCCGGGAAGCGTCAATCCGGACTTCCATGACGGCGCCGATTCTGATAGTTTCCGCCATATCAAGAGTGCGATACAATACCGCCCTTGTTTGCGGCCGCTGGCCGCCGGGAGCTTGCACTGACCAGTCGTTGTGGCGGGTCGCAGGCTCGTATCCCAAACGCAACAAGCGAAAGTGGCGGAATTGGTAGACGCACTGGATTTAGGTTCCAGCGCCGCAAGGCGTGAGAGTTCGAGTCTCTCCTTTCGCACCAAACTTCATGATTTATAGGAATCCGGTACATGTCAGCAACAGTTGAAACCATTAGCAATCTGGGCCGTCGCATTACTGTCGTAGTGCCGATGCAGCCGATCATTGAGGAAGTCAACCAGCGTCTCAACCGGCTGGCACGTACAGCCAAGCTACCGGGCTTCCGCCCCGGCAAGGTGCCGCGCAGGCTGATCGAACAGCAATACGGAGCCCAGGTGCGAAGCGAGGTGCTTTCCAGCACAGTTGAACGCACGTTCACCGAGGCTGTCGAAGAAAACAAGCTGCGCGTGGCCGGATTCCCCGAGATTCAGCATCAACCGGTCAGCGACGATGCGGAAAAGTTCGAATATACGGCAACTTTCGAGGTGTATCCCGAGGTCGTTCTCGGCGATCTGAGCAAGGTCAAGATCGAGCGTCCGGTACTGGAGCTCAAGGATGCCGACGTCCAGAAAACGCTGGAAGTGCTGCGCCAGCAGCGTGCGACCTTCGAACCGGTCAAGCGCGCCAGCAAGAAGGGTGACAAGGTGCGCATCACGCTGACGGCCTCCATCGATGGTCAGCAGGTCGAAAGTACGGGTGACCAGGGCATCGATTTGATCCTGGGTGAAGGCAACCGCTATCCGGAATTTGACGAACAACTGATCGGCAACAAGGCTGGTAGCGAAAAGACCTTCGATATCAGTTATCCGGAAGACCATAATCCGGCACAGCTTGCCGGCAAGACCGTAAGCTACAGCGTCAAGTTCGAATCGGTCGAGCAGCCCAAGCTGCCGGAAGTCGATGCCGAATTCGCACGCAGTCTGGGTGTGGAGGATGGTGATGTGGAAAAGATGTTGGCCGAAATCAAGGTCAGCCTCGGTCAGGAAGTCGAAAAGCGCGTCAAGGCAAGGCTCAAGGAGCAGGCGTTCGAGGCGCTGCTGGAAAACGTCGAGCTGGAACTGCCGCGCGCGTTGATTGATGCCGAGATTGGCCGGCAAATGGAGATCACGCGTCGCAACCTGCAGCAGCGCGGTGTCGATATCAGCAATATCAACCTGGAGCCCGCCTTGTTCGAAGAGCAGGCCAAGCGCTCGACCAAGCTGCGCCTGATTCTCTCCGACATCATCATCAAGAATAATCTGCAGGCGACGCCAGAACAGATCAGGGCCATGGTGGAGCAGTTCGGTCAGAGCTTCGAACGTCCGGAAGAGGTCGTTCGCTGGTACTACGCCGATCCTAAGCGACTGGATGAGCCGGCGGCGCTGGCGACCGAGGAGAACGCCGTCAACTGGGTCTTGGCGCAGGCCAAGGTCAGTGACAAGAAGGTCAAATTTGATGAGCTGATGGGAAATGCCTGAGATGAGCATGCATACTGAGTGGGAGCCGAAAAATCTGGGGTTGATCCCCATGGTGATCGAACAGAGCGGTCGTGGCGAACGCTCATATGACATTTATTCCCGTCTGCTCAAGGAGCGTGTCGTCTTCCTAGTCGGCCCCGTCAACGACATGACGGCCAACCTGGTGGTCGCACAACTGCTTTTCCTTGAGGCGGAGAATCCGGACAAGGACATTTTCTTTTACATCAATTCCCCCGGCGGCTCCGTCACGGCGGGTCTGGCCATTTATGACACCATGCAGTTCATCAAGCCCGATGTCAGCACGCTGTGCACCGGGCAGGCGGCCAGCATGGGTGCGCTGCTGCTCGCGGCCGGCGCCAAGGGCAAGCGTTTCATTCTGCCGAACTCGCGCGTCATGATTCACCAGCCCCTGGGCGGCTTCCAGGGTCAGGCATCGGATATCGAGATTCACGCCAAGGAAATTCTGTATCTGCGTGAAAAACTGAACCAGATCATGGCGAAGCATACCGGCCAGCCGCTGGAGACGATCGCGGCAGACACCGACCGCGACAATTTCATGAGCGCCGAGCAGGCAGCAAGCTACGGCTTGGTCGATAAGGTCATTGCCAGCCGTGCGGATGCCGCATAACATAACCAGCATCAGGTTTTTTAGGAAGTTTTATGACCACCAAGGCAGACAGTGAAAAGCTGCTTTATTGCTCCTTCTGCGGCAAAAGCCAACACGAGGTCAGAAAGCTCATCGCAGGTCCGTCCGTCTTCATTTGTGACGAATGTGTCGATCTGTGTAATGACATCATTCGCGAGGAAGTCCACGGTGAGGAGGGCATCAAGTCGGGCGACAAGAAGCTGCCGACGCCCAAGGAGATCTGCGAAATCCTCGACCAATACGTCATCGGTCAGACAGCTGCCAAGAAGAGCCTTGCTGTCGCCGTCTACAATCACTACAAACGCCTTGGTCAGAATGCGCAAAAGGACGATGTCGAGATTGCTAAAAGCAATATCCTGCTGATCGGGCCCACCGGCTCGGGCAAGACTCTGCTGGCCCAAACGCTGGCAAGACTGCTCGACGTGCCTTTCGTCATCGCGGATGCCACCACGCTGACCGAAGCAGGGTACGTCGGTGAGGATGTCGAGAACATCATGCAGAAACTGCTGCAGAAGTGCGACTACGATGTCGAAAAAGCGCAGCGAGGCATCGTCTATATCGACGAGATTGACAAGATTACACGCAAGTCCGAGAACCCGTCCATTACGCGTGACGTGTCGGGCGAAGGCGTACAACAGGCGTTGCTTAAGCTGATCGAAGGCACGATTGCCTCCGTGCCCCCGCAAGGAGGCCGCAAGCACCCCAATCAGGAGTTCGTGCAGCTCGATACGACCAACATCCTGTTCATCTGCGGCGGCGCCTTTGACGGTCTCGACAAGCTGATACGCCAGCGCTCCGAGAAAGGCGGCATCGGTTTCGGTGCCGAAGTGAAAAGCAAGGACGATGCTCGCGCAATCGGTGAAATCCTGCGCGACGTCGAACCTGAAGACCTCATCAAGTTCGGCCTGATTCCCGAATTCGTCGGCCGCTTGCCGGTCGTGGCCACGCTGGAATCGCTCGATGAGGCTGCGCTCGTGACCATTCTGGTGGAACCCAGAAATGCACTGACCAAACAGTACAAGAAACTGTTCGAGATGGAAGGTGTCGAATTGGAGTTCCGCGAGCCGGCATTGCAGCTGATTGCACGCAAGGCACTGGAGCGCAAGACAGGTGCGCGTGGTCTGCGCTCTATCATGGAGCATGCGCTGCTCGACATCATGTTCGACCTGCCATCGCTTCCGAACCTAAGCAAGGTCGTGATTGATGAGGGCGTGATTCGGGGCGATACTCCGCCCATCCTGATCTATTCTGATGAGCCGCGAGTGGCTGAGTCCGCAAGTTAGGAATCGACGGTGATCCGGCAATACCGGATCACCGTTTCTACTTGAAACCAGCAACATTGCCCCCAGATGCATTACATCAGCACAACAGTTCGTGTTGTGTGGTCAACTTCTTAAGGTATTCACATGACTGAATCTAGCTTGCCGGTTTTCTCCGCTGAATCAGGATACTTGCCATTGCTGCCATTGCGCGATGTGGTGGTGTATCCGCATCTGGTCATTCCACTGTTTGTCGGACGTACGAAATCGGTCAAGGCGCTAGAGCTGGCCACCGAAAACAACAAGCAGATTCTGCTGGTTGCCCAGAAGTCGCCGAACAATGACGAACCCAAGGCTTCCGATCTGTATGAGGTCGGCACCATCGCGACCGTGCTGCAGATGCTGAAGCTTCCCGACGGCACGGTGAAGGTGCTGGTCGAAGGGGTACGCCGCGCCCGTATCACAGAATTCGTGGAAACCCAGGAATGCTTCGCCGCCCGCGCCGAGGAAATCCAGGATGTCATCGAATCCGACAACGAGACCCAAGCACTGATGCGTACCGTGTTCGCGCAGTTCGACCAGTACGTCAAACTCAACAAGAAGATACCTCCGGAAATCCTGACCTCGCTTGCGAGCATAGACGATGCCGGCCGTCTGGCGGATACCATTACCGCACACCTGACGCTGAAGCTGGAAGAAAAGCAGAAGATACTGGAGATGTTCCATGTGGCTGAGCGTCTTGAGCATCTACTCAATCTGCTGGAAGCCGAAATCGATATCCTGCAGGTGGAAAAGCGTATCCGTGGCCGTGTCAAGCGCCAGATGGAGAAAAGTCAGCGCGAGTATTACCTGAACGAGCAGGTCAAGGCGATTCAGAAGGAACTCGGCGAGCAGGATGAAAGCGCCGAACTTGAGGAGCTAGAAAAGCGCATCAATGCCGCCCGCATGCCCAAGGAAGCGCTGAACAAGGCCAAATCGGAACTGAAGAAGCTCAAGCTGATGTCGCCGATGTCGGCCGAAGCCTCTGTCGTGCGCAATTACATCGATACGTTGGTCAGTCTGCCGTGGAAGAAGAAGACCAAGATCAGCAAGGACCTGCGGGAAGCCGAGCGCATACTCGATGCCGACCATTACGGACTGGAAAAGGTCAAGGAGCGCATCATCGAATATCTCGCCGTGCAACAGCGCGTGGACAAGCTGAAGGCACCCATCTTGTGCCTGGTCGGCCCCCCGGGGGTCGGCAAGACCTCGCTCGGCCAAAGTATCGCCAAGGCGGTCAACCGCAAGTTCGTGCGCATGGCGCTGGGTGGTGTGCGCGACGAATCCGAGATTCGTGGCCATCGTCGCACTTACATCGGTTCCATGCCGGGCAAGGTGTTGCAGAGCATGGCCAAGGTCGGTGTGAAGAACCCGCTGTTCCTGCTCGACGAAGTGGACAAGATGGGGCAGGATTTCCGCGGTGACCCGTCATCGGCCCTGCTGGAAGTGCTGGACCCGGAGCAGAACCACACTTTCACTGACCATTATGTCGAGGTCGAATACGACCTATCGGACGTCATGTTCGTAGCCACGGCGAATTCGCTGAACATCCCCGAACCCTTGCTGGATCGCATGGAAATCATCCGTCTTGCCGGTTACACGGAGGATGAGAAGGTCAACATCGCCACGCGCTACCTGCTGCCCAAGCAGATGAAGAGCCATGGCCTCAAGGCGGACGAACTCCAGATTTCGGAAGCTGCGATTCGCGACATCGTTCGCTATTACACGCGCGAGGCAGGCGTGCGCGGCCTTAATCGTGAAATTTCCAAGATCTGCCGCAAGGTGGTCAAGGACATCGTGACCGCCCAAGGCAAGGCAAAAACCGCGCGCAAGGTCAATGTCACGCCAAAATCGTTGGAAAAATATCTAGGTGTGCGGCGCTATGACTTCGGTTTGGCGGCCGCCGAGAATCAGGTGGGACAGGTCACCGGATTGGCATGGACTTCCGTCGGCGGTGAACTGCTGACCATAGAGGCGACCCTGATGCCAGGCAAGGGCAATATCATCCGGACCGGACAGCTGGGCGACGTCATGAAGGAATCCGTCGAGGCGGCCCGTACCGTTGTGCGCAGCCGTGCCAAGCGCCTCGGCATTCCGGAGGATTTCTACGAGAAGAACGATATCCACATTCACCTGCCGGAGGGTGCGACCCCCAAGGATGGTCCGAGCGCGGGTATCGCACTGACCACGGCCATGGTCTCGGTACTGACCAATATTCCGGTGCGTGCCGATGTGGCCATGACCGGTGAAATCACACTGCGCGGCGAGGTACTGCCGATCGGCGGTCTCAAGGAGAAGCTGCTCGCGGCACATCGCGGCGGTATCAAGACCGTGCTGATCCCGCAGCAGAACGTCAAGGATCTTGTGGAAATCCCGGCTAATATCAAGAACCATCTCGACATCAGGCCGGTACGCTGGATAGAGGAGGTGCTCGAATGCACGCTGGAGCGCATGCCGACACCTGCCGAAGAGGACAGCCCGGACGGAGATATCAAGCCGAGCGCGGATGGCGACGAGAAATCACAGGCGATCGTAACCCACTGATTTCAGTCTACAAGAGAGTGCTTGACAGTCGTGTAACCCGCTTGCTATAAAGCTAGGCACAGGCTTGCACCTGTTTCTACAACAATGTCGAAAGGGGATTACACGTGAACAAATCTGAACTGATTGATCAAATCGCCAAAGCTGCCGGAATCTCCAAAGCTGCTGCGGGTCGCTCCTTGGATGCAACAACTGCCGCCGTGACCAAGGCTCTGAAGAAGGGTGAAACGGTGACATTGATCGGTTTTGGCACTTTCTATGTTGGCAAGCGCGCTGCACGTAATGGCCGTAATCCTCGCACAGGCGCAACAATTAAAATCAAGGCAGCAAATTCTCCGAAATTCAGGGCTGGCAAAGCATTGAAAGATGCTGTAAACTAGCGGTCTTTGTTGGTCGCGAGGGTGCTTAGCTCAGTTGGTAGAGCGTCGCCCTTACAAGGCGAATGTCGGCGGTTCGACCCCGTCAGCACCCACCAAGCCCAACAATAAACTGATGGTATACGTTATCTCTAAGAGAGCACGCTCCTGATAATGCAATACTGACAGACTAGGAGTGGTAGTTCAGTTGGTTAGAATACCGGCCTGTCACGCCGGGGGTCGCGGGTTCGAGCCCCGTCCACTCCGCCACTGATATCGAAAGCGAGCCGATGTGCTCGCTTTTTTTCTTTGTCAGCCCGTGAACATGTATGGGCTGACTGCCGTACGGACTCCGGCCGTTCCCGTTTGTCCTGTCATCTGCCAGATGAGTATGCTATATTCACGCGTCAAGCCTGTATCCGTCCTCATGTGCGGGCATTTGAACCATCTGAAATCTGATACCGAAACAGAAACATAAGAAAGTCTTTTGTCATGTTGGAAGCGATTCGCAAGCACACTCAAGGTTGGTTGGCCAAATTCATTCTGGCATTGATCACGATACCCTTTGCCTTATTCGGCATCGACCAGTATCTGCAGGGGGCCGGTTCCAATGTGCCGGTTGCCAAGGTCAATGGAGAAAGCATTACGGTTCAGGAATTCGGCAACGCCTTGCAGAATCTGCGAAACCGTCTGCAGTCGGAAGGCCAGACCGACATGAGCATACTGGACCGCCCCGAACTGCGGCAGTCCGTGCTCGACAAGCTGATTAACGACAGGTTGCTCAACACGGAAATCAGACGTGCGGGATTCGGCATCAGCGATGAGCAGCTCAGCCGATATATCACGGCCATGCCGGAATTCGCCGTCGATGGCAAATTTTCCGAGGAACTCTATTATCAGCTGCTGACGCAGAACCGGTTGACCCTGAAGGATTTCGAGAATTCTATCCGACAGGATCTTCAGATCCAGCAGGCACGTGAGGGAATCGGCTCGGTGGCATACGTACCCACGGCTGTATTCGAGCGCGCCATGAAGGCCGCCTTACAGGAACGCGAAGTCAGCGTGGCGGAAATCAGAACTGAGGATTTCCTGGCGCAGGTCGATATCGAAGCGGCACAAGTGCAGGAGTTCTATGAACAAAACAAGGAAAAGTTCCAGATTCCGGAGCAGGTGCAGCTGGAATTCGTCATGCTGTCCGCCAATGCGCTGTTGCCCAAGGTGCGGGTGACGGATGAGGAAGTCAGGAAGTTCTATGAGGACAATATGGACAAGTTCCAGGGAAGTGAGGAACGCCGTGCCAGTCATATCCTGATCGGTTTCGGACTCAACCCGACCCCGGAAAGCAAGGAAAATGCCCGCAACAAGGCACAGCAAATCCTGGAGGAAGTCCGCCGCAATCCGGACCAGTTTGCCGAACTGGCCCAAAAGTATTCGCAGGACCCAGGTTCTGCACAGAACGGCGGTGACCTCGGCGCGTTCGGACGAGGCGTCATGGTGAAGCCGTTTGAGGATGCCGTTTTCTCGATGAAGCCGGGTGCCATCAGTGACTTGGTTGAATCCGAGTTCGGTTATCACATCATCAAGCTGACCGAGATATCCGGTGAGGCCATCACGCTGGAAAGCGTGGCGCCGCAGATCCGTGGTGAACTACTTTACCAGAAGGCGCTGGCACAGTTTACCGAGCAGGCCGAGGAATTCAGCAACATGGTGTATGAGCAATCGGACAGCCTGGAGCCTGCCGCCAAGGCATTCGAGCTCGATATTCAGACGACCCCATGGATGAGCCGCGAGGACGTGGCGCGCGTATTCAAGAGTGACCGCATGCGCGACCAGGTGTTTTCGGAGGAAGTCCTGAAAGAAGGCCGCAACACCGAGGCCATTGAGGTTGCCCCCAATTCTCTGATGGTGGCGCGGGTCAAGGATCACAAGCCGTCAGCGCTGAGAGACTTCGATGAAGTCAGGCCGGGTATCGAAGAGTATCTGCGTGCCGAGGCGGCAACCAGGCTGGCAGTGGAAAAGGGTGAGGCAGCGCTTGCCGACCTCAAGGCTGGCAAGTCGGTAAGCGGTCTGCAGTGGACGCAGCCAGCAGTCGTCGACCGCAAGAACCCGCAAGGTCTGACAGACCTCGCAGTAAGCAATGCCTTCAGGATCAAGACTGACAGCCTGCCGGCCTACGCTGGTGTCGCGGATGCCAGCAAGGGCTATCTGCTGATCAAGGTATCAGCCGTCAATGAAGGGCTTCCCGAGGACGATAGCGAGAAGCAGGACGCAAGGACTGAAATGCAAACTGCGCTGGCAGCGGAGTATGTCGATGCCTATCTCAAGTCCCTGCGCGCGAGGAGCGATATCAGCATCAATCAGAAGCTCATTCAGCCGGATGCTGACAACTGATTCTCAAACCCATGAAAAAGGCAGCCATTGGCTGCCTTTTTTTGTTTTCCGATGTCTTCTTCTCAGGTTTGTCAATCGACGACTGCCGCGACAGTGGTATTCATGCCGCCATCGACATAGGTGATCTCTCCGGTAACGCCGGAGGCAAGGTCACTAGAGAGAAAGGCTGCGACATTGCCCACCTCTTCGATGGTGACATTACGGCGCAGGGGTGCGTGCTTCTCATTGAAACCGAGGATCTTGTCGAAGCCGGAGATACCAGATGCCGCCAAGGTTCTGATCGGCCCGGCGGAGACGGCATTGACGCGGATGCCCTTGGGTCCCAGGCTTTGTGCCATGTAACGCACATTGGCTTCCAGGCTCGCCTTGGCCAGCCCCATGACATTGTAGCTCGGCAGGCTGCGTTCCGCACCCAGGTAGCTAATCGTGAGCATGCTGCCGTTGCGGCCTTCCATCAGCGGCAAAGCCGCCTTCGCCAGTGCGGCAAAACTGTAGGAACTGATGTCATGGGCGATGCGGAACGATTCGCGATTGACACTCTCGAGGTAGTCGCCTTCCAGTGCCGACCTGGGCGCGAAGGCGACCGAATGAATCAGGATATCGAAACCGTCCCAGTGTTTGCCCAGTTCGGCGAACATGGCTTCAATCTGCGCATCGTCCGCTACGTCGCAGGGCAGCACGATGTTGGAATCGAACTCGGCCGCGAGCTTGGTGACTCGCTCCTCGAACTTTTCAGTCTGGTAGGTGAATGCGAGCTCAGCGCCTTCACGCCTCATGGCCGCGGCAATGCCGTAGGCGATTGAGCGGTTGCTGAGCAAACCGACGATAAGTGCGCGTTTTCCGGCTAGAAATCCCATGCAAGTTTCCTTCATTGATATTGGACACGAAATACGGGGCGCTGACCCGGAGGGATCAGGCGCTTAATTGCTGTTGCGCGGGTCCAGAGCGTCCCGCAGGCCTTCACCGAGCAGATTATACCCCAACACCGTCATCAGAATCGCCAGTCCCGGAAACAGCGACAGCCACCAAGCGAACTCGATGTACTCCTTGCCGTCAGTCAGGATATTGCCCCAGGAAGCCTGCGGAGCCTGCACGCCAAGGCCGAGAAAACTTAGACCGGATTCGACCAGAACAGCGCTGGCGACACCGAGCACGGAACTCACGATGATGGGAGTCAGGCTGTTGGGAAGCAGATGCCTGAAAATCAGCCTGCCGTCGCCCGCGCCCAGCGCCTCGGACGCCATGACGAACTCTCGGTTACGCAGGCTGAGAAACTCGGCACGAACCAATCTGGTAACACCCATCCATGAGGTCAGCCCGATGACGATCATGATGTTCCAGATCGAGGGTGTCAGAAAAGCGATCACAGCCAGAATCAGGAAGAAGGTCGGAATGGACAGCATGACATCGACGAGGCGCATGATGATGGTATCGACCCAGCCGCGATAATAGCCGGCAAGCGACCCCAAGATGATGCCGATCAGCGTCGCGATGCCGACCGAGACGATGCCGACCATCAGCGAGATTCTTGCGCCATAGAGCATGCGGGAGAACACATCGCGTCCCAGACCATCGGTGCCCATCCAGTGCATGGAGGAGGGTGGCAACAGAATGGATTTGACGTCGATGGCATTCGGATCATACGGCGCGATGAGCGGTGCTGCGAGCGCCAGTAGCAGGATGCTGGCGATGATGATAAAACCGCCCAGTGCCATCGGATTGGACAGCATGCGTCTCATTGCATGACTCCCCGACGAACGCGCGGATCGGCCCAGGCATAGGCGAGATCGGCGAGCAGGTTGCCGAGCAACGTCAGCGCCGCGCCTATGGTCAGGATGCCCATGATGACCGGGAAATCACGCATCAGCACCGCGTCATAGAACAGTTTGCCCATGCCGGGAATGGCAAAGATAGATTCGGCGATGACGGAGCCGCCGATCAGCCCCGGGATGGAAAGACCGAAAATGGTGATAAGCGGTAGCAGTGCATTGCGCAAGGCATGGCCGTAGACCACCGTGCGCTCGTCCAGTCCCTTGGCGCGCGCAGTGGTGATATAGTCCTGATGCAGCACGTCCAGCATGCCGTTGCGGACGAACAGCGAGATTCCGGCCAATCCGCTCAGCGCGGAGATGAACACCGGCAGCACCAGATGTTTCAGGGTATCGAGCATCTGTGCAACTGCCCCCATGTTTTCATGTCCGATGCTGTGCAGCCCCGATATCGGCAGCCAGTTGTTGGCGACACCGGTCCAGTACATGAGCAACAACGCCAGCCAGAAGCCGGGAACGGCAAAGCCGATGAAGACGAAGAGGGTGATGGCGCGGTCCGGCAGACGGTTGCGCATCAGCGCGGAAATGATGCCAAGAGGTAGCGCCACAGCTACAATGAGACCGAGGCTGAGCACATTGATCAACAGCGTGATGGGCAATGCCTGCTGGATCAACCCTTTGCGCACATTGCCTTGCTCGTCAGCGGTCTGCCAGAACACCGGTCGCTGGTGGCTGGCGAACGATGTGCCGAAATCCAGCGTCGCCATGCGTTTCAGCCATAGGCCGTACTGCACGATGACAGGCTTGTCCAGGTTGTACAGTTCGCGCAGTTTCTGCCTGGACTCTGCGCTGGATTTCGGGTCGAAACCGGCTTCCGTCGTGGTGATATCACCAGGCGCGAGATGCATGATGAAGAAGGAAATGAGGCTGATTCCGATCAGCATCGGCACCATCCAGAACAGTCGTTTGAGCAGGTAGCGTATCATGGTCAATGGGCGCTTATCTCATGACGGCGCAATGGTTGCGGAATAAACCACTCGTGCGAGTTATGTCCGATACCGGCAGGCGGGGCCGGGTCATCAATCCCCTTGATGCGTTTGTGAATGGCCGGCAGGCCATATCCCGCGTAGAGATAGACGATCGGGCTGTCTTCCAGCAGCAGACGTGCAAACTCGTGATAGATTCTGGTGCGTTTTTCAATGTCCAGTTCCAGTCGGCCCTGTTCCAGTAGCTTGTCCACCTGCGGATTCTGGTAGCCGATGAAATTGAACTGACCGGGTGCCTGCTGGGATGAGTGCCAGATGCTGTACTGGTCCGGATCGAGTGACAGGCTCCAGCCCAGCACGACGGCATCGAACTCACCATTCTTGATGAAACGACCGATGAAACTGGCCCATTCGAGTACGCGGATGCTGGTATCGATACCGATTTCCCTCAGCCGGCGCTGGATCAGAACCGCGCTCATTTCGCGCTGCTTGTTCTGGTTTGTCAGTATCTCGAACCTGAGCGGCTTGCCGTCCCGGTCGAGGATGCCATCCCCATCGTGATCGGCGAAACCCGCTTCATGCAGCAACGCGAGCGCCTTGTTCACATCATGCGGATAGGGACGCAATTGCGGATTACTCCAGCGTGTGCCGGGCTTGTAGGGAGAGGCGACCGGCTCGCCCAGTCCCAGCAGCACACCGTCGATCAGTTCCTGCTTGTCGATGGCGTAGTTGATCGCCTTGCGCACACGGACATCGTCGAACGGTTTGCGCTTGAGGTTGAACCCCAGATAGGTGTAACTATTGCCCAGTTCCTTGTAGAGCGCGACTTTGCGGCTGAGGTCGGGCCTTGCAGGGAAAATGCGGGCATACTGGATGGGATTCAGGTTCATCGTGTCGATATTGTCCGCCATCAGCTCCAGAAACTGCGAGGCGGCATCAGGTATGAAGCGTGACACCATGCGCTCTATACGCGCCTCACCTTGGGTGGAGAGCGGATTCCTGACCAGGGAGATGCGCTCACCGTGTTTCCACTGTTCCAGCTTGTAATAGTGGCTGCCTACCGGGTTCTGGGCGAATGATGTGGTGTTGATATCCTGTCCCTCGAGTAGATGCTTGGGCAGGATTTGCAGGCCGGCCCATGTATCCAGCGCCGGCGCGTAAGGTTCGCGATAGCTGACTCGGAATGTGAGCGGGTCGGGAGTTTCCGCCCGGACGACGAGCTTGTAGTCGGAACCGTAGGGCGTACGCGTATTCTCGTCCGTGACGATTTGCCACGTGAACAGTACATCGGCGCTGGTCAGCGGCTTACCGTCTGCCCATTTCAGACCGGGCTTCAATTTGAACGTGATCGTCCTGCGGTCTGCCGAAACAGTCCATGATTCTGCCAGCTCGCCTTCCAGTTCCAGATTCTTGTCATATTTCAGTAGACTGTTGAAAATGTTCGATGCGATGGCTGAAGCCGCGGATTCTCCTGCAATCATCGGGATCAGTCCGCTCGGTTCGCCGATCATGGCATTGATCATGGTACCGCCGCTTTCGGGCAGATATACGGCATCGAGATCGATATCGGCATCCTGGCGCGAGCCGCCGCAGGAAACAAGTAGCCCGAGCAGGGCGATGGATAACAGTCTATGCAACGGCATATGGCACTCGCTCAGCGATACGACAAGGGTTGGAGGGATTCAGCCGTATGGCGATTGGGGGTAGCCGTCGTGATCAAGGATGGGCCCATGAAATAAGAGTTGAGTCCGACGTCGCCTGTCTTTGCCTGCCAGCCTTGCCGCCAGCCGGGATCTTCAGCATCTGGCCGATCCGGAGTCGGCTGCTTTTCAGTCCGTTAGCGGCCATGAGTTGCTGAACCGTGACACCATAGCGCAGCGCAATCGAGTACAACGTCTCGCTGGCTGCGACCTCGTGCCTGAGTCCCTGCGAGACATCGGGCCCAGCCCGCTCGTGTTCTCCCTCGTCAAACCTGAAACTACCGAAAGAAGCGGGTTGCACATATTTGGCAGGCACCAGCATAAGCTGGTTGTTCGGCAACGTCTGTCCCTTGGGCAGGCTATTGATGCTGCGCAGCTCGGCCTGGCTGATGCCGAACTTCTGCGCGATCTTCTCCACCTTCTCGCCACGCCTTGCATGATAGGTCTGCCAAGTGACGAGTGGCGCCTCATAGCGGGCGAGATTGTTGAGGAATATGTCCGCAGCATCCACCGGCAGCAGGATTTCATGACTGCCATTATCGCTGGGGGTAATGACGGGGCGATTGTGATGCGGGTTCAGCGCGGTGAATTCCTCGTAAGGGATGCCTGCGAGAGAGGCAGCCAGCCTGATGTCGATCTGTTGCGGCGCGACGACACGGGTGAAATAGGGCTCGTCCGGGATACTCTCTATATTCAGCGCAAAATCCTCGGGGCGGCTGATCAGGTTCTTGACCGCCTGCAGTTTGGGAACGTAATTCCTCGTTTCCTCCGGCAAGGACAGCGCCGCATAATGGGTGGGCAATCCTTGCGCACGGTTTCTTTCGATCGCACGCTGAACCGTGCCTTCACCCGCGTTGTAGGCGGCCAGCGCCAAGTCCCAGCTGCCGAACATCTGTTGCAGCTTCTGCAGATAATCCAGTGCCGCCTGTGTGGCCGCGATCACATTCTTGCGATGGTCCGCCCACCAGTTCTGCTCCAAGCCAAAGACCTTGCCGGTGGAGGGGATGAACTGCCAGATACCTGCGGCGCTGCTGCGCGACAGGGCCTGCGGATTATATGCGCTCTCGATCATAGGTAGCAGGGCGATCTCACTCGGCATGCCGCGCTTTTCCACTTCCTCGACGATGTAATGCAGGTAGCGGCTGCTGCGTCCTACCATGCGCTGCACGTAATCGGGACGGGAGGCATACCACTGTTCGTGCTTGCGCGTCAGCTCGGATTCGAAATCCTGCAGCTGAAAACCATCCTTGATGCGCTGCCAGAGGTCGCGATCCGAATAGGAATCGGCATCACTGAACTGGAGCACAATGCCGGCGGCATTCGTGACCTGTTCGACGGCAGCGGGAACTGTGGACGAGGATGCGTCGTCGGGATGGAATTCAAGTGCAGCCAAAACCGGCGTTGAGAGCATCAGCGCTATGACGGTTGGAAAAATCAGCTTGGCCTTCATATGACGTCTTTGCCCTGTCGATAGTGGGCTAGATGGTAACGAAAGGCAGCAGACAGCGTCAAGCAGGGGAAATATCCAGGAATTTCCATAACATCATGATTAATAGTTATTTTTCATTTCACGAAGACGGGCAAACACGGCGACTTCCGGACTACCCTCTGCGAATCCCAATGCTTTCATGACGCTGCCACAGCGCAGGAAGGGATTGGTTGCGCGTTCCAGGGCGAGCGTGGAGGGCAGGCTGGGCAGGCCTCGCGCACGCAGTTCCGTGACCTCCTGCCGGCGGCTGTGCAGTGCCGCATTGTCCGGCTCCACATCGAGTGCGAAGGCGATGTTGTCCAGCGTATATTCGTGTGCGCAGAAGACCTGCGTATTGGTGGGCAGTTGCGCAAGCCTTTGAAGGGACTGGTACATTTGCTGCGGCGTGCCCTCGAACAGACGACCGCAGCCGCAGGAAAACAGCGTATCGCCACAGAACAGCGCGGGGCTGTCTTGCAGGCGCTGGCTGTAATACGCGACATGATCTAGTGTGTGCCCCGGCGTTTCGATGACGCAGAACTCGATGCCGGAACGCTGCAGCCGAATACGGTGACCATCGCCTACCGCAACGTGCGGGAAAGCATAGGATCCACCGACCGGCGCATAGATTTCCGGCTTGTGCCGGTCAAGCAGTTCAGCGACACCACCGATATGATCGTGATGATGATGTGTGACCAGAATGGCCTCCAGCGTCAGCCCGTAGCGTTCAAGCACGTGCACGACGGGCGTGACAACGCCGGGATCGATGACGACGGCATGATTGCCGCTTCGCACGAGCCAAATATAGTTATCCTTGAATGCCGGGATTGGTAGAATCTCGATCATGGACTCCAATATAACAGTCTTTGCGCCGTCTGTTGCCTTGGGAGTGAGGTATCGCCTTGTTCCATGACAGACAGAGCTGGCTGCAATCACCGTTGGGGCTGTATCTACAAGCGCAGGAGCAGCGCCTGTATGACGCGGCCGTAGCCGATATTTTCGGCTTCAACGCGGTTCAGCTCGGCATGCTGGAGCTGGACCTGCTGCGTGCCTCGCGCATGCCGTTCGTGTTCGGCGCGGATGTAGAGGCCGGCACCGTACGCTGCCAATCGATGCAACTGCCGTTCCAGACGGCGAGCATCGATCTGCTGCTGTTGCCGCACATGCTCGAATTCAGTGGTGACCCGCACCAGACGCTGCGGGATGCCGGGCGCGTACTGGTGCCGGAAGGTCATATCATCATCAGTGGCTTCAACCCCTACAGCACATGGGGTATCAAGCGACTGCTGTCGCGTTCCGGCGGCTATCCTTGGCAGGGCACGTTCTTCTCCCTGCCCAGGATCCGCGACTGGCTGGAACTGTTAGACTTCGAGATTACCGAGGTCAGGACTGCGTGCCATAGACTGCCGTTCAACAATCCGTCCTGGCTCAGGCGGCGCGGCCTCATGGATAGTGTCAGCGGACGCTGGTGCCCGATGACCGGCGGCATCTATTTCATCGTAGCGAAAAAACGCATTCTCGGCATGCGGGTGATACGCCCCAACCTCAGCCGTGGGCGACTGAAGAACCTGGTCGTGGCGCCGCCGCGCACACAGCCGACCCAACACAACAAACGGAAAGACATCAGCAAGTGAAGGAAGTCGTGGAAATTCATACCGACGGTGCCTGCAAGGGCAATCCCGGCCCCGGTGGTTGGGGCGCATTGCTCGCCTATGGCGGCCGTGAAATGGAACTGTGCGGCGGAGAGCCGCTCACTACCAACAATCGCATGGAGATGACCGCGGTCATTCGTGCGCTGCAGGCGCTGAAAAGAAAATGCCGTGTTCGCATCTATACCGATTCGACCTATGTACAGAAGGGCATGACCGAATGGCTGCAGGGCTGGAAGCAGCGCGGCTGGAAAACCGGCGACAAAAAACCGGTCAAGAATGCTGACCTCTGGCAGACGCTGGATGCGCTGGTGCAACAGCATGAGGTCGAATGGGTCTGGGTCAAGGGGCATGCAGGACATGCCGGCAATGAGCGTGCGGATGCCCTCGCCAACAAGGGTGCGGCGCAGTTCCTCAACAGCAACCGATAGCAGGGAAGCAAGATGAGACAGATTTTTCTGGATACCGAAACCACCGGTCTCTACCCGCAGCAAGGGCACCGCATCATCGAAATCGCGGCGGTCGAGGCCGTCAACCGCCGCCTGACAAAGAACCATTTCCATGTCTATCTGAATCCGGATCGGGAAATTGACCAGGGCGCCCAGGAGGTCCATGGCATCACGCTGGAGTTTCTGCAGGATAAGCCGCGTTTCGCGGATATCGCGGACGATTTCCTGCAGTTCATCGCCGGCGCCGATCTGGTCATTCATAATGCGCCGTTCGATGTCGGCTTCCTCAATACCGAACTGGGTATGATAGGCAAGCCGGAAGTGGAAAAGGTCTGCAACACCATCATAGATACGCTGCAGATGGCCAAGGACAGCAGACCCGGACAGCGCAACAATCTGGATGCGTTGTGCCGTCATTACGGCATAGACAACTCAAAGCGTGTTCTGCACGGCGCGCTGCTGGATGCGGAGCTGCTCGCCGATGTCTACATGGCGATGACGCGCGGTCAGGAAAGCCTGATGATGGACCTGCTCGACGAAGACAGCGGTGACACGCGCTTCGATGCCGCTGCATCAGCGCATGAATTGACGGTCATCAGGGCAACGGCCGATGAACTGGAGGCGCATGAGGCGTATCTTGCTGCGCTGGAAAAATCCGGCAAATGCGTGTGGCGCGGTTAGCCGGCGCGACATGACTGTCTCAGCCCAGCGCGTCTGCCCAGCTGTTCGGCGTTTCATAGAGCCGGACGCGCTCCAGCTTCAGATGATTGCCGTAGATGTCCCGATATTCCGAGCTTAGGATGCGGAACGCCTCGGCCGCCATGTTTTCCGCGGTGGGTACGCTGTCCATGACTACGGTCTTGTGATCGGGCATGCTTTTGAGAAAATCCAGCACGACCGTGTCGTTCTTGTAGACGAGGAATGCATGGTCCCAGACATCGACGACAGCGCGCCGCGCGATGGCCTTGACATCGGAGAAATCCATGACCATACCGTTTTCCGAGGCGCTCTCCTGACGAATGATATCGCCGGAAAGCGTGATCTCGATCGCATAGCGATGACCGTGCAGGTTTCTGCACTGGCTCTTATGACTGGGGATGCGATGACCGGCATCGAATTCGAGGCGTGTGGTGATTTGCATGGTCGGATTATATCAGCGCCGCCCGGCTGACGCGATGAGCCGGTGCTCGGGTCATTTATTCAACCCGGCCAGCGTGCGTATATGGGCAACGGCGCTCTCTGCCAGTGCCGGCAAATGATAGCCGCCCTCGAGCGAGGAAATGATGCGACCGCCGGCATGGCGTGCGGCGATGTCCATGATGAACTCGGTCACCCACACATAGTCTTCACGCAGCAGCTCCAGATGCGCCAGTGGGTCGTCACGGTGCGCATCGAAGCCGGCCGACACGAACAGCAGTTGCGGCCGGAAGCGTTCCAGCACCGGAGCGAACTCCTTGTTCACTGCGGCACGGAAGCCCTCGCCGTCGGTGCCGGCCGCAAGCGGCACGTTGATCATGCGGTCCGTTCTGCTGTCCGCGCCGGTACCCGGATAGAAGGGATGCTGAAAGGTCGAGCAGAGCATCACGCGCGGATCCCGCCTGAAGATGTCTTCCGTCCCATCGCCGTGATGGACATCGAAATCCACGATGGCGACACGCTGCAATCCGTAACGCGCGAGCGCATGGGCGACGCCGACGGCGACATGGTTGAAGATGCAGAAGCCGGCAGCGCGGTTCCTGTGCGCATGGTGCCCGGGAGGACGTATGCAGCAGAATGCGTTCCTGACCTCACCGCGCATGACAAGGTCAGTCGCCAGCAGCAGGGCGCCGCTGGCATGCAGGGTGGCAGACAGTGACATCGGCCCCATGGCGGTGTCCGGGTCTAGCCGGACGATGCCGGCCTTGGGAGCGCTGCGCCGTATCTGATCGATGAAGTCCCGGTCATGCACACGGGCAAGTTCGGCGTCTGTGGCCGGCTGCGCCTCATAATGCAGAAGATGTTGCTCGACCCCGGCAGCCTTGAGTGCCTCGCGAATGGCAGTAATGCGCGCCGGCGACTCCGGATGGGAGCCGTCCATGACATGCAGCAGTGTGTCCGGATGGGTGATGAAGGCGGTCTTCATGGTCCGATCTCGGCTAGCAATTCACGGAAGCAATCGAGTCTCTGCCGCGCGATCCGCCCGGCGTCCACGGCAGCGGTGATGGCGCAGTCCGGCTCCTTCAGATGCCGACAGTCATGGAAGCGGCATTTCCCCAGATAGGGCCTGAATTCGACGAAGGCCTGTTCCAGCTGCTCGGCGTTCAGGTGATAAAGGCCGAATTCCTGCAGTCCCGGCGAATCGATCAGGTGGCTACATGCGTCCAGATGATAGAGCTGGGCAGCGGTCGTCGTATGTTTGCCGCTGTCCAGCACCGTGGAAATCTCCTGTGTCCGGACCTTCAGGTCCGGACACAGGGCGTTGACTATGGTTGACTTCCCCATCCCGGACTGCCCGACCAGAACGCTGGTATGGCCGTGCAGATACGGCCGCAGTGGTGAAATGTCATGGACCGCGGAGATCGGCAACAGCGGATATCCCAGTGCTTGGTATGGTTGCAAGGTCTCCAGCGCACTGCCTGTCGCCATGTCGCACTTGTTGAGCACGATCAATGCCTTGATGCCAGCAGCTTCCGCCGCGATCAGGCAGCGATTGAGCAGGCCCTCGTAAAAGCTCGGCTGTGTGGCGAGCACAATGACGATCTGGCTGACATTGGCGGCCAACAGCTTAGTTCTGTAGGCATTGCTGCGGTAAAGCAGGCTTTTACGCGGCAGGAAACGCTCGATGACGCCTTCGCCACCGCCAGTCAGCTTGAGCTCCACGATATCGCCGCAGGCGAGATCGTTTTTCTTGCCGCGCGTGACGCAGCTGACCTTCTGACCATCCTCCAGCTCGACGCCATAACGCTTGCCGTAAGCGGCGATCACGGTGCCTTGCATGTTTACTGCTCGAACTTGTAATAGGTCTTGTTCAGGTAGCTTGCCGCATGCAGCTCCTCATCCTCGAACCATTTCAGGCCCAGCATGGTGTTGCAGATACGAATCTGCGCCAGCAATCCCGGCGCGCTCTTCACGCGCCGGTCGACACGCGTGTAGATACCGGAACCGTCGCCGCCTAAGCGTTCGGCATGGCAGGCGATGCAGTGCTTTTCAACCAAGGCCTTGCCTTTCAGGAAGTCGCCGTCGGCAAAAGGCTCGGCTGACGCCATGGCGGAGTAGAACAGCAAACCGAGGCAAGGCAGCAATCTCGACATGGCAGTTCCCTGTTGCATCAACCGGTGAACCTACTCAGCCGCGAGATGCGCATGCTCGCCGGGGGATGTGAATCGTAAAAGGCCGAATGCAGAGGGTCAGGTGTCAAGGTAGAGGCGTTATCGCGGTACAGCTTGACAAGAGCCTCGATCAGATGCCGGGCATTGGCATTCCTGGCTGCGTATTCGTCGGCCTCAAACTCGTTTTTGCGCGAATAACTGGCGAGCAGCGGACGCAGCAGGAACAAGAATACCGGACTGACCAGCAGAAACAGCAGTAGCGCCATGTAGTCGCTGGCCTCGGACACGCCGAGCCCCTCATAGAACCAGCCCTGTTGTTTGAGCCAGCCGAGCACAGCCAGCCCGGCGAAACTGATGGCGAACATCAGGACAATGCGCTTGATGACATGGTGATGGCGAAAATGGCCGAGCTCATGTGCCAACACCGCTTCGATTTCATCGGCATCGAGGCGGTCGAGCAGCGTATCGAAGAACACCACGCGCTTGCTGGAACCGAAGCCGGTGAAATAGGCATTACCGTGGCTGCTGCGCGACGAGCCGTCCATGACGAACAACCCATGGGACTTGAAGCCGCACTTGTTGAGCAGGGTCTCGATGCGCTGCTTCAGTGGCTCGTCGGATAGTGGCGAGAACTTGTTGAACAGTGGGGCGATGAAGGTCGGATAAATCGCCAGCATCAGCAGATTGAAGGCGCTCCAGACGACCCACAGGTACAGCCACCAGTAGTCGCCAGCCTCGCGCATGAGATAGAGCGCGGCGAACAGGATGGGCGTGCCCAGTACCAGCCCGACCAGGCTATGCTTGACGAGGTCGCTGAAGAACATCGCGCGCGTCATCTTGTTGAAGCCGAACCGCTGATCGATGACGAAGGTTCTGTAATAGTCGAACGGCAGTTCCACGACGGCACTGATGACGAAGGCGCTGAGGATGACCAGCGCGCCGCGGATGATCTCGTTTCCTGGCAACAGTGTGTGCCAGGCGTCATCGATCAGCATCAGCCCGCCGCCTATCGTCAGCAATGCGAGTAGCACGGCCTGGACGATGCTGACATTGACGTTCAGCCTGGTCTTGGCAGTGGTGTAGTCGGCGGCCTTGCGATGTGCGTCCAGACTGATGCTGCCGGCGAAGGCGTCGGGCACCCGTTCGCGGTGCGCCTGCACATGGCGCACATGCCGATTGCCTAACCAGACGCGGGTGAGGGTGGTGATGACAAGCAAAGCAACGAATACGGTAGTCAGGGTTGAAGCCATGATTGGGCGCTTTTTCGGTTAAACTAACAGCATTATAGAATGCTTCCCTCGGTGCAAGGTTCACCGCCTAAGGCATATCCCTCAATTTTAATGGAAATCATGATGGCATCGCAGAACGACAACCTGATCTGGCTCGATATGGAGATGAGCGGATTATCCCCGGAAAATGACCGCATACTTGAACTCGCCGCAGTGGTAACGGACGCGGAGCTCAACGTGCTGGCCGAATCGCCGGTGCTGGTCATTCATCAGTCGGATGAGGTACTGGATGGCATGGATGCCTGGAACAAGGGAACACACGGCCGTTCCGGCCTGATCGACAAGGTCAGGGCCTCGACGCTGGATGAGACGACTGCCAGCGCACGCATGATCGAGTTCCTCCAGCAGCATGTGCCGGCCGGTAAGTCACCCATGTGTGGCAACTCCATCTGTCAGGACCGCCGTTTCATGGCGCGTTACATGCCGGAACTCGAGGCCTATTTCCATTACCGCAATCTGGATGTCAGCGTGTTCAAGGAACTGGCACGGCGCTGGAAGCCCGCCATCTATAACGGCTTCAAGAAGGCAAGCCGGCATGAGGCGCTGGCCGACATATACGAATCCATCGAGGAACTCAAATACTACCGAGAACATTTCATCCGGCTGGACTAAGCCTATCGATGGTCAAAAAAATGGGTGCGCTATGCGCACCCGAAGGGAGGAGAAGCAACACTTTGGAGAAAGTTCATTGTTGATTAAGCATGAACCATGCCAGGTGGAAGATGCGCATCAAAAAAACCCGCATCGATTGCGGGCTTTTTGATGTCCTTGGACACGCTCACTACTTCAGGAGTCGTCGATATAAGCTGAGGTAGGCGCGTGCGCTGCGCTTCCAGCCCAGATCCAGGCGCATACCGTTACGCTGGATGCGCTGCCATAGCCGCCTGTCGCGGAAACAGCGCAATGCCCGTTCAACGGTCAGCAGCAGCTGCACCGCATCCGGGGCCGGCATCACGAAGCCGTTGGCTGTGCCCAGTGCCAGCGTTTCCTCATTGGTGTCTGTCACCGTGTCCGCCAACCCGCCGGTATGCGTGACGACTGGCGGTGTGCCGTAACGTAAGCCGTACATCTGGTTGAGGCCACAAGGCTCGAAGCGGGAGGGCATGATGAAGATATCCGCCCCGGCCATGATGCGATGCGACAGCGGCTCGTTATAACCGATATTGGCGCTGACCTGACCGGGGAATGCCTGCGCAAAATGGCGGAACCCTTGTTCCATGTGATGCTCGCCGCTACCCAGCAGCGCGAGCTGACAGCCCTGACGCAGCAGCGGTTCGGCGACGGCAAGCAGCATATCCAGCCCTTTCTGGTGCGTCAGACGGCTGACGACGCCCAACAATGGTGCCTCCTGCGATACTGCGAGTCCCAGCTGCGCCTGCAGGTCTGTCTTTACCTGCAGCTTTCCGCGCAAGCGGCGGGCGTCGTAATTGATCGGCAGATGGGGATCGGTGGCAGGGTTCCATTCCTGCAAGTCTATGCCATTCAGTATGCCCTCGAGGTCGTGCTGCCTGCCTGCCAGCAATCCATCCATGCCGAAGCCGAGCTCGCTCGTGCGGATCTCACGCGCATAGGTCGGACTGACGGTGCTGATGGCATCGGCATAGTAAAGTCCGGCTTTGAGAAAGGAGAGCTGGTGATGGTACTCCAGGCCGTGCATCTGATAGCTCTCCGCCGGCAGCCAGAGCCGTTCCACCCATTCTGGTGGGAAGCAGCCCTGAAAGGCCAGATTGTGCACGCTGATGAGCGATCTTACGGATGCTGCATTCGGCATGAAACGCATATAGGCAGGCGCAAGGCCGCTTTGCCAGTCGTTACAATGCACGACATCGGGACGCCAGTCAGACACGGGACCGTCATGACAGGCGAGCAGGGCGGCGACGCGTGACAGGATACCGAAACGCAGCGCGTTGTCCTCCCAGTCGCGGCCTTCGGCATCGACATAGGGTCCGCCGTTCCGGTGATACAAGGCGGGGCAGTCCACCACCATGACCGGCACGCCGGTATCCGGCATGCTGCCCAGCAACAGTCCGGCACTGCCGACCAGCGGCAGGTGTTCGAGCTGCGCAAGCGGTTGCAGGTCAACAGCCTTTTCCATCACCTGCGGATAACCCGGTAGCAGTATCCGGATATCCGTTCCCAGGTTGCGCAGGGCCGACGGGAGCGAACCGCTGACATCGGCAAGACCGCCTGTTTTGACAAGAGGATAGGCTTCGGAGGTTACGAACAGGATGCGCACTGATAAAATACCTGATGTTTTTATGGTGTGAGCTGGACTGTCGCGAGCGGGATGAAGCGCGTGCAGCGGACGCATCCCATGATACTTAGCCGCTGCCGACGAATCAAGCGTACGGCCTGACGGAAAAACCCGGGAAGCAAGGAGGGGAGATGGGAATGGGTAGCTTTATCGCAGTCGGCCTCGGGGCTGCCGTCGGTGCATGGCTGCGATGGGGATTGGGTACGCTGCTCAACGCCGCGCATCCCGCCATACCAATGGGCACGCTGGCGGCCAATCTGATCGGCGCCTATCTGATGGGTATCGCGATGGCGTTGATATCCGCACAGCAGGACATATCGCCGGAGATGCGATTGCTGATCACCACTGGCTTTCTCGGTGGCCTGACCACGTTCTCTACCTTCTCCGCCGAGGCCGTGAATTTGCTCGCGCGGGCGCAGTACGGCTGGGCTTCGCTGCACATGCTCGGACATCTGTTCGGTTCCTTGCTGCTGACCGCACTGGGCTTTCTCACGGTGCAACTACTACGGCAGTCGTCATGACGTTACCTGGAGCGGTGCGGCCAGATAGAATTTTTACTGGCATGTATCGGCAAATTCGCTTATAATCCCGCGCTTTATCAACCTTGGCTCATCATTTCGCATAGATGGGAGCCTGCAAATCCAAAAGGAGTATGTATGCGACATTATGAAGTGGTGTTCATCGTCCACCCTGATCAGAGCGAACAGGTCCCGGCGATGATCGAGCGTTATCGCACCCTGGTGACTTCCAACGGCGGCGTCATCCATCGCCTGGAAGACTGGGGTCGCCGTCAGCTGGCCTATCCGATCCAGAAAATCCACAAGGCACACTATGTGCTCATGAACATCGAATGTAATCAGGCCGTGCTGGAAGAGCTTGAGCTTGCATTCAAGTTCAATGATGCCGTGCTGCGTCACCTGACCATCGCGACCAAGACAGCCGTGACCGAGCCTTCCCCGATGATGAAGGAAGAGAAGTCCAAGTCCGTGCTGAACAAGGACGCAGCCAAGGAAGCACCAGCAGCAGAGGAAGCCTCCGCTTAATTGAACAAGCTAGTGTTGAGTGGTGAGGTCATACAGGTCGAGCCGCTTCGCTACACACCAGCAGGTCTGCCGTTGTTGAGTTTTACGGTGCACCATGCCTCAGAGCAGATGGAGGCAGGCATGGGACGCAAGGTGGAATGTGAGCTGCCCGTCGTGGCAATCGGCGAAATCGCCAGACAAGCCCAGCAGATCACCCCTGGCAGCCAGGTCAGACTGGCAGGTTTCCTGGCAAAGCGCAGCTTGAAAAGCACTCAACCGGTATTACATTTAAATGCAATAGAGATTATGAAGGATTGTTAACATGGCACGTGATATGTTCAAACGCCGCCGCTACTGCCGTTTTTCTGCGGAAGGCATCAAGGAAGTCGATTACAAGGATGTGGACCTTCTGAAGGACTTCATCTCCGAGAATGGCAAGATCATTCCGGCACGCATCACCGGCACCAAGGCCAAGTACCAGCGCCAGCTGACCACCGCGATCAAGCGTGCGCGTTTCCTCGCCTTACTCCCGTACACTGACAAGCACTAAGAGGAGACGAACATGCAAGTGATCTTACTGGAAAAAGTTGCAAATCTCGGCAACCTGGGTGATGTAGTCCGCGTCAAGGACGGCTATGGCCGCAACTATCTGATTCCGCAAGGAAAAGCGAAGCGCGCGACCGAAGCCAACCTGGCCGAGTTCGAGGCACGTCGTGCGGAACTGGAGAAGCAGCAGGCTGCATTGCTGGCTGCCGCCCAAGCTCGCGGCGAGAAGTTGGCCGGCTATCTGCTGCAGGTAACGCAGAAGGCAGGTGTCGACGGCCGCCTGTTCGGTTCCGTCACCAACACCGACATTGCCGAGGCACTGAACGCTCAAGGCTTCGAGGTCAACAAGTCCGAGATTCGCATGCCGCAAGGTCCGATCAAGACCGTCGGTGATCATCCGATCAGCATCGCACTGCACCATGACGTGGTTGTCGAAATCACCGTCTCCGTGCTCGGCGAAACGGCTTGAGTCGAAAAGCGGAAAAACAAAAAAGGCTGCTTCGGCAGCCTTTTTTATTGGCTATAATTCACCGCTATGGCAGACGACACCCTCGCATCCCTCAAGCTCCCGCCGCATTCCGTTGAAGCCGAACAGTCCGTGCTCGGCGGCCTGTTGCTGGAGAACGAGGCACTTGACCGCATCGCGGACCTCATTACGCCCGCGGATTTCTACCGTCACGATCACCGGCTGATTTTCGAGCATATCGCCAAGCTGATCGAGCATAACAAGCCAGCCGATATCGTCACCGTGGCCGAATCGCTGGACAATGCGTCGGAACTCTCCGCGGTCGGCGGGCTCGCCTATCTGGGCGCTCTGGCGCAGAACACACCTACGGCCGCCAATATCCGCCGTTATGCAGAAATCGTGCGCGAGCGTGCCATTATGCGCAAACTGGTGGAAGTCGGCTCCAGCATCGCCGAAAGCGCCTACAGCCCACAAGGCCGCGATGCGCAGCAGCTACTCGACGAGGCAGAGGCACGCATCTTCCAGATCGCCGAAGGCGGCAAGCGCAGCAGCGAAGGCTTCATGGATATCAAGACGCTGTTGCCGCAAGTAGCAGACCGTATCGATCAGCTCTTCCAGCGTGATAACCAAAGCGAGGTCACAGGCATCCCCACAGGCTACACCGATCTGGACGCCATGACCTCAGGCTTGCAGCCCGGCGATCTCATCATCGTCGCCGGACGTCCTTCCATGGGCAAGACCTCGTTCTCGCTCAACATCGCTGAGAATGTCGCGCTCGATACCGGCCTGCCTGTCGCCGTCTTCTCGATGGAAATGGGCGCCATTCAGCTGGCTACCCGCATGATCGGCTCAGTGGGCCGTCTCGATCAGCACCGTATGCGTACCGGACGCCTCGATGACGAGGACTGGGTGCGTATGGCTGCCGCACTCGGCCGCCTGAACGAGGCGCCCATCTTCATCGATGAGGGCGCCGGCCTCAGTTCCTTCGACGTGCGTGCTCGTACGCGGCGCCTGCATCGTCAGGTCGGCAAGCTCGGCCTGATCGTCATCGACTACCTGCAGCTGATGTCGGCAGCAGCCGGGCGCCAGAGCGAGAATCGCGCTACGGAAATCTCCGAGATTTCGCGCTCCCTGAAATCGCTGGCCAAGGAACTCGACGTGCCGGTCATCGCACTGTCCCAGCTCAACCGGAGTCTGGAGCAGCGACCGGACAAGCGCCCAGTCATGTCCGACCTGCGCGAATCCGGCGCCATCGAGCAGGATGCCGACCTGATTCTCTTTATCTACCGCGATGAGGTCTACAACCCGGACACGCCTGACAAGGGCACGGCGGAAATCATCATCGCCAAGCAGCGTAACGGACCGACCGGCCGTGTCCGTCTGACCTTCCTCGGCCAGCACACGCGCTTCGAGAATTTCTCGGCACCGGACGACTACTAGGCCATGCGTCCGATTCAAGCCAGCATCCATCTGGATGCCTTCCGTCACAACCTGCAGGTCGTTCGCACGTTCGCACCGAAATCCGCCGTCATGGCGGTGGTCAAGGCGAATGGCTACGGCCATGGCCTGCTCGCCGCCGCACAAGGGCTAGCCGATGCCGAAGGGTTCGCCGTGCTGGGGCTCGAGGAGGGCATCGTACTGCGTGAGGCTGGCTACAAACAGACCATTCTGATGCTGGAGGGGGTTTTCCATCCCGACGAATTGCCAGAAGCCAGCGTGGCAGACATCAGCGTGGCCGTGCATCACGATGCACAGATCGCCATGCTGGAGCAGACAAGACTGCCGAAACCGGTCGATGTGTTCGTCAAGATGAACAATGGCATGAATCGTCTCGGTTTCCAGCCACATCGGTATGCCGAGGCCGTGCACCGGCTGGCGGCCTGCCCCAATGTCAGGCGCATCACGCTGATGACACATTTCGCCACGGCCGATGAAACACCGGGTGTCGCTGACCCTCTGGCGCGTTTCCGCCAAGCGACAGAAGGTATGGATTATCCGGTTTCCCTGGCCAACTCCGCCGCCATTCTTAGACATCCGGAAACACATGCGGACTGGGTACGTGCCGGCATCATGCTCTACGGAGCGAGTCCGGTGGCAGGCGTCCCAGCCCGGGATTTTCATCTGCAGCCTGCCATGACACTGTCGAGTAAAATCATCGCGGTCCAGACCGTCAACCCGGGCGAGGGCATCGGCTACGGCAACCGCTATACGACGGTGCGCGACACCCGGGTCGGCATCGTCGCCTGCGGTTACGCCGACGGCTATCCTCGACATGCACCGAACGGCACACCGGTTCTCGTTGCCGATCGAATGACGCAGACCATAGGCCGGGTATCCATGGACATGCTGAGTGTCGATCTCACCGACATCCCGGAAGCGGATGTCGGCAGCCCGGTAGAACTCTGGGGCAGCCGTGTGCCGGTCGATGCGGTAGCGGAAAGGGCGGGCACGATAGGCTATGAGCTCTTGTGCGCGATCGCTCCACGCGTGCCGGTCAGGGTTGTGAACTGATGGCCAAGGTAAAGACCGTTTACAGCTGCACCGAATGCGGTGGTCAGTCGCCCAAGTGGCAGGGGCAGTGTCCGGCCTGCAATGCATGGAACACGCTGGTCGAGACCATCGCCGAAGCGCCTTCCACCAGTCGTTACAACGCACTCGCACCGACTGCCGGCCTACAGAAACTGGCCGATGTGGAAGCAGCCGACCTGCCGCGCCAGCCCACCGGTATCGGTGAGTTCGACCGTGTGTTGGGCGGAGGGCTGGTGCCGGGCGGCGTCGTCCTGATCGGCGGAGATCCCGGCATCGGGAAATCCACGCTGTTGCTGCAGGCGCTGTGCCAGGTCGGTTTACGGAAGAAAGCGCTTTATGTCAGCGGTGAGGAGTCGGCCCAGCAGATCGCCATGCGTGCCAAACGGCTGAACCTGGATGCCGGTCCCATCGACCTGCTCGCAGAAATCCAGCTGGAAAAGATTTTGTCGGCACTGCAAGGCCACAAATCTGACGTCGTCGTCATCGATTCGATACAGACCATCTATTCCGAGGCATTGCAGTCTGCGCCCGGCTCGGTCGCTCAGGTACGGGAATGTTCCGCACAGCTGACACGGGCGGCCAAGCAGCTCGCCATCTCCATGATACTCGTCGGCCATGTAACCAAGGAAGGTTCGCTGGCCGGCCCCCGCGTGCTCGAGCACATCGTCGATACCGTCCTGTATTTCGAGGGCGATCCGAACTCAAGCTTCCGCCTGATTCGGGCTTTCAAGAACCGTTTCGGCGCAGTCAACGAACTGGGCGTATTCGCCATGACGGAAAAGGGATTGCGTGAGGTCAGCAACCCTTCGGCACTGTTCCTGTCACATCACGCCGAGCAGGTCGCCGGCTCCTGCATCACCGTGACGCAGGAGGGCACGCGCCCGCTGCTGGTGGAAGTACAAGCGCTGGTAGACGAGGCGCATGCGCCCAATCCCAAACGGCTGTGCGTGGGACTGGAACAGAATCGGCTCGCGATGCTGCTCGCTGTACTGCATCGTCATGCCGGTATTCCATGCTTCGATCAGGATGTCTTCGTCAATGCCGTCGGTGGCGTGCGCATCAGTGAGCCAGCGGTCGATCTCGCCATACTTTTCTCCATCGTTTCCTCATTAAAAAACAAACCATTAAATAATAAACTTATTGTTTTTGGTGAAGTCGGTTTGGCAGGTGAGGTGAGGCCGGTACAGCGCGGTCTGGAGCGTTTGAAGGAGGCGGCAAAGCTGGGCTTCACACACGCGATCGTGCCCAAGCAGAATGCACCCAGACAACAGATCAAAGGGCTGGATGTAACGGCTGTGGAGCGCCTGGAGCAGGCGCTGAATCACTTGCGCAATGCCTGATCGCAATCTCAGTTGCGGATGATTTGTCCGCTCACGCCCCGGCTTTCAGCACTCATCAGATACACATAGCGCCTGATCAGCGCCTCTGCGGTCGGCAAATCGGCATGCACCTCCCCCGGGTGGCTCTTCTTGCGCTGCGGCGACTGCACTGCACCTGGAATCACGGCATTGAAGCGGATGTTCGGGAACTGTTGCAGTTCCATAGACCAGGTCTGCATCAGATGTTCCAGTGCCTTCTTGCTTACGCCGTGCGCACCCCAATAGGCTGACGCCTCATGCCCCGCACTGGACGAAACGAAAACCACGCTGGCATCCTTCGCCATTTTCAGTAGCGGTAGACAGGCCTTGGTCAGCGCGAAAGGGGCGATGACATTGACCCGGAACATACGCTCGAACTCCTTCATGGTATGGATCTCCAACGGTCCCAGACGGTCAAACTGCGCCGCATTGTGCAGAATGCCATCCAGTCTGCCGAGTTGTCGGTAGATACCTTCCGCCATCGCCTGATAGTCTGCTTCGCCGGTCTTTTCCAGATCCAGCGGGAAAATCAGCGGTTCCGGCAACCCGGCAGCCACCATCTCGTCGTACAGAGCCTCCAGCCTGTTCTGCCGGCGTCCGGCCAATATCACCGTAGCGCCGTGTCTTGCGAAGCCAAGCGCTGCTGCGCGTCCCAGCCCCTGACCGGCACCCGTGACCAGCAGTACATGCTGTTGCAGGCAGGTAGTAGCAGGCATTGTGTCGGGTAAGCGTATCGGTTCAGACATGATCTTTCGTTTCTGATGATTGAATAATGGCGCGTGCCGCGGCAACTCCGCTACGCACCGCACCTTCGATGGTGGCAGGATAGTCACCCTCGACATAATCGCCTGCCAGATAGAAACCCTCGACGGCGGTATGCATGGCAGGACGTCGTATGCCGGCATGACAGGCGAAAGTGGCGCGCTTCTCGGTGATGACCTTGTGCCATTGCGGTGCCGACAGACTGGCGGCATGCTCGGGAAAGGTTTCGGCGAGTTCGCGGCAAAGCGTCCGGACCAACTGCTCATGGGTCATGTCCAGATACCTGCCTTCGGTGCTGATGACGACAGCCATGAGCCCGTGCTGACCATACAGCAGGCCACGATCAAATACCCATTGCCCCAGTCCGCTGCTCAGGCCGGCCATGGCCTGCGCCAACCTTAATTGTGGGTCGAATTGCAGATAGGCCGTGCATATCGGCTGATACTGCAGCGCTTCGCACAGCAGGCGCTGCGGAGCCAGTTCCGGGATTCCGGCAGTCAGATCGGCGACACGGAAAGGGGCGGTCGCCAGTATGGCATGGCTGAAGGATGCTTCCTCTCCATTGTTCAGCATAAGCCGGAACCCCCGCTCCTCACGTCTGATTTCGCGGACACCGGTCGCGCGTCTGACTTGCCCGCCGTGTGCACAGATATAGGCTGCCAGCGGCTCAGCCAGCAGGGTGCTCAGGTCGGACCGGGGCAACAGGGTATCACTGTCGGTTCTGGAACGCGCGAAGCTGTCGCGTAGCACGTTGAGGAACACCTGAGCGCTCGCCTGATTCAGCGGCGTGTTCAGCGCTGCAAGACAGATCGGTTCCCACAGGTAGCGGACCAGCCTCTCCGACTGGCCATGCCGATACAGCAGGGCAGAGAGCACCTCATCCCTCGGCAAGCTGAAGTCATGCAGCCGCATCCATGCCATGAAGCGGACCACACGCAGGCGCTCGCGCCAGTTCAGCCCATCAGCCTCAAGGAGCCCAGCGAAAATGTGCAGCGGGGCAGGCAGTGATGAGCTCGCACGCAGCCGGAATGCCGGACGTACATCCAGTTGCAGCGGCAGACGCATCAGTACGCTGGCTGGGTCGACACCCGCCAGTTCGAGCAAACCCAAGGTCTCGCCATAGGCGCCGAGCAGGATGTGCTGGCCATTGTCCAGTATCTCATTCCGCCATTGAATGCCGCGTGCCCGGCCGCCCAACTGCTGGGCTGACTCATACAGCGTAACGGGAACGCCATGTTCGGCCAGTCTGGCCGCAGCTGCCAGACCCGCACAACCTCCGCCGATGACCGCGACATGCGTCATATCGAAACAACCGTCTCTTTTCAGACCCTGACCCAGGTAGACCAAGCCAGCCACAGTTTGCGCAGCGGCGTCAGGGCGATTCTGGCATTCAGGACCTGCTGCGCTCCGTCAGCCTTGATCTCGCGCAGCAGCGTGCGATATATCGCCGTCATGATGAGGCCGGTACGCTGCTGCTTGCGATCCTCTGCCGGCAGTGCATTGAGTGCCCGGTCATAGAAACTCTCGGCGCGCTCGATCTGGAACTCCAGTAGCTGGCGCACCTGTTCCGATTCGCGTCCCTGCAGAATGTCGTCTTCCGTCACCCCGAAACGCGTCAGCTCATCCAGCGGCAGATAGATGCGGTTGCGGCGCGCATCCTCGCCGACGTCACGGATGATGTTGGTCAGTTGGAATGCCATGCCGAGGTCGTGCGCATATTTCAGGGTGTTACGGTTGCTGTAGCCGAAGATGCTGGCCGAAAGCAGTCCGACAACGCTTGCGACACGGTAGCAATAAAGCTGCAACTGCTTGAAATCCTGGTAACGGTTGTATTCGAGATCCATCTCCATGCCGTCGATAATCTCGTGCAGATGCTCGGCGCTGAGGTCATAGGCCGTCACCGCCGGCTGCAGCGCACGCGTGACGGGATGTTGCGGCTGTCCGCGGTACATGTTGTCGATTTCGCTGCGCCACCAGTTCAACTTGGCGCGCGCGACCTCGGCATCCGTACATTCGTCGGCGATGTCATCGACTTCCCGACAGAATGCGTACAGTGCAGTGATCGCTTCGCGCCTCGGTTTGGGCAGGAACAGGAAACTATAGTAGAAGCTGGAACCGCTGGCCGCAGCCTTTTCCTGGCAATATTGCTGCGGACTCATCGCTTGCTCAGGGCCCGGTACAGCATGTAGGCCCAGTCCCAGGGATTCAACACGGGACGCTGCGAAAACATGTCGCCGCGCGACTTGTGCAGCTTCTTCAGAATGCGTTCACCACCGGCAATGATGGAACGCATCTCTAGCCCGATACGGCCGGGCAGAGACAATCCCAGCGGTGCGCCGGATTGCAGCAGGCTGCGTGCGCGGTTGATCTGGAATTCCATGAACATGGGCCATGTGCCATCAGCTCGACCTGCTGCGATCTGGCTTTCCTCGATGCGGTATTTCCGCAACTCGTCCTGCGGCAGATAGATGCGACCTTTTTTGTAATCGATCTCCACGTCCTGCAGGAAGTTGATGATCTGCAGGGAAGAGCAGATGGCATCCGACATGCCGATATTGCGCGGCGTCACGGCATCGTAAAGTTGCAGCAGCAGGCGCCCGATCGGATTGGCGGAGCGGCGGCAATACTCCATCAGCTCGCCGAAATCCGCGTAGCGCGTCTTGGTCACGTCCTGACTGAACGCGTCGAGCAGATCATAAAAGGGTTGCAGCGGCAATCCGTGACGGTCTATCGTTTCCTGCAGGCTGACGAAGAACGCGGTTTCCGGGCCAGCCCTGTCGCGTATGCGGTCGAGCTCCTTGCGATAGCCGTCCAGCAAAGCCAATCTTTGTTCCGGCGGCAGATCGCCCTCGTCGGCGAAATCGTCTGCCTGACGGGCAAATGCGTAGATCATGCCGATTGGCTGTCGCAGGCGCATGGGCAGCAGAATGGAAGCGACCGGAAAGTTTTCGTAGTGGGTCTGGGCAAGGGCCAGCGCCTGAGCGTTCTGGTTGTTCATAGCAGTCAAGTATGCCACAAACGGCCGTTTCCTACCTGCATCAATCGAAGTCACCAAGCAAGATTGCGCTACAATTCCACAAGAAAACCAGAGTCGTACCACTAAAGGAGTTCTATGCTCGGCATCATCGGCGGCACCGGCCTGACACAGCTGGCCAACTTGAATGTCATACGCAGGCAGATCATTCGCACCCCCTATGGCGAACCTTCCGCGCCCATGATATTCGGCGAACTGGCCGGACACGAAGTGGCCTTCATGCCGCGTCACGGTGGCGGTCACACCATCCCGCCCCATGTCATCAATTACCGCGCCAACATCTGGGCATTGCACAGCGAGGGCGTCAGGTGCATCCTGGCCGTGGCCACGGTCGGCGCCATTGCGCCCGACCTGAAGCCGGGTGACATCGTGCTGCCCGACCAGCTGATCGATTACACCTACGGGCGCAAGCAGACCTATTTTGACAACGCCGATATGCCGGTCAGGCATATCGACTTCACAGAGCCCTACAGCCCAAGGATGCGCTCCATCATCATCAAGGCAGCGGAGCAGGCAGACGAACCCATCAAGGTCGGCGGCGTATATGCCGCGGTCCAGGGGCCGCGTCTCGAAACGGCAGCCGAGATTAACCGGCTGGAACGGGATGGCGCTACCATCGTCGGCATGACAGGCATGCCGGAAGCGGCGCTGGCACGTGAACTGGAAATCGAATATGCCGCCATCTGTCCCGTAGCCAATCATGCGGCAGGGCGGGGCGACAGCAAGCACGGTATCGATCACGATGCGATCGGCGAGACCCTGTTCGGCACCATGCTGCGCATACGGCGTTTGCTGGAAAAGGCGGTGATACTCCATGACAGTTAGAACCGTACTGCGCATGGGCGATCCGCTCCTGTTGCGGAAGGCGGCACCCGTGGAGAAATTCGACACGCCGGAACTGCATGCGCTGATTCAGGACATGCAGGATACGATGGCACACTTGAACGGCGCCGGCATAGCCGCCCCCCAGATCGGCGTCAGCCTGCGGGTCGTCATCTTCGGCGTAGGGGCGAACCCGCGCTATCCGGATGCGGAGGAGGTGCCTTATACCGTTCTTATCAATCCGGTTATGAATCCTGTCGGCGACGAAATGGAAGACGGCTGGGAAGGCTGCCTGTCGGTTCCCGGGATGCGAGGCATCGTGCCCCGTTACCGCCGGTTGCATTACACCGGCTTCGACCAGTACGGGAACCTCATAGACCGGCTGGTCAGCGGCTTCCATGCCCGCGTCGTGCAGCATGAGTGCGACCATCTGGACGGCATCCTGTATCCGATGCGCATCCGGGACCTCGCCAATTTCGGCTTCACCGACGTGCTGTTCCCCGGCCAGGATATACAAGACGACTGAACATTGTTCTGGTAGAATGCGCAGTTCTCTTGATATCGCGCCCTGCCAGCGCAGGCCGAAAGTTCGATCCGGAGGTGTGGCCGAGTGGTTGAAGGCACCGGTCTTGAAAACCGGCAACGGGCAACCGTTCGTGAGTTCGAATCTCACCGCCTCCGCCAATTACATACTTATTATCAACAAGATAGATACATCTTTTGATAAATAAGTTTAATAATATATCCCATCCCAACCCGGCATAACGATTGGCCTCAATAGGGCACCCGATCGGCCTTTGCCAGCCAAGCATCGAACGGCGCAGCAGATTCCGGAATAGGTAGGTGAAACAAGCGCCCGGTCGGCATATTCACCGGTGCCGCCTGCCCATAGAGCGCACGGGCGATCACACTGTCGTCGAAACCGGCGCGCGCCGCCTGCTCGTGCGTGGCGGCATGCACAATGCGCGGAATGTGCGCCCACATGGCGGCGGCAAGGCACATGGGGCAGGGCTCGCAGCTGGCGTAAAGCGTGCAGTCCGACAGATGCGGCCTACCGGCTGTAGCGGCTGCGAGACGCAGAGCCTGGACTTCCGCGTGTGCCGTGGGGTCGCTTTGTGAGGTGACGCAATTACCGGATTGCGCGAGGATCTCACCGTCATCGCGCACGACCATTGCGGCAAACGGCCCGCCGCCGCAGGCCACATTATCGGTCGCAAGCGCAACGCATTGTCGCAGTAACCGTAAATCCTGCTCCATCGACATATCCGCCCCCTGTAATTTGTTCCCGACCAGCAAGCGAGGTCATCGCCTCATCATAGCATGCGTGCGAAATGACATGCTCCAATCGGAAATGGTGTCTCTCGCCATCCCTGAAAAGCTGTTCCCACAGCTGCGTGCCAGTGCATAATGAATGCTTGGATAAGCGAGAGGAGAGCATGATGATTCCCGAACAGACTCTTGATTTGAGTGGCAAGGTGGCACTGGTGACGGGTGGGGCGGTCGGTATCGGAAGATCCTCCGTCCTCGCGCTGGGACGTGCCGGAGCCTTCATCGGCCTACATTATCACAGCAGCAGAAATGCGGCCGAATCGCTGCTGGCCGAGTTGCAGGCCAAGGGTATCAATGCCGTGCTGCTGCCGGGCGACCTGACGGTCGAGGAGGATGCCAATCGCGTCGTCGATGACCTGGTCAAGGCCGCCGGCAGGCTGGATATCCTGGTCAACAATAGCGGTGGACTGGTGCAGCGCGCCAAGATCGAGGATTGCCCGCTGGAGGTCTGGCGCAAATCGCTCGACATCAACGCGACCAGCGCGTTTCTGGTTACGCGCCGTGCGATTCCGCATCTACGCGAGACAGGCAGCGGTCGCATCATCAACCTGCTTTCCCTGTCGGTACAAACCGGTGGCGCCAACGGTGCGGGCGCCTATGCGGCAGGCAAGGGTGCCCTCATGGTGTTCACGCACACCCTCGCCAAGGAACTGGCACCACATGTGCGCACGAATTCCATCATGCCGGGCACGGTGGAGACCCAACATCACGAAATCCATTCCACTGCGGAGATGATGGAGAATTACCGCAAACAGACGCCGCTTGGCCGCAACACCATGCCTGAGGAGGTCGCGAGTTCCGTGCTGTTTCTGGCCAGCGACATGTCATCGCACATCAACGGCGCATTGATAGACATCAGCGGCGGTCGCTTCCTGCGCTGAGACCAAATGAAAAAATTCGTCAGTTTTGCGCAAATAAGTGATGAAATGGCTTGCACACTAGGTTAAGATAGCCGTTCCGAACAATAACTCAAGGGAAGTCTCTCAAAATGAATAAAGCAGAACTGATCGAACAAGTCGCCAAGGAAGCCGGTATCAGCAAGGCTGCAGCAGGCAAGGCAATCGATGCATTCACTGATAGCGTGACCGCGGCGCTGAAGAGCGGCGACAGCGTGACTCTGATTGGCTTCGGCACTTTCGCCGTGTCCGAGCGTTCCGCACGCACCGGCCGCAATCCGCAAACCGGCAAGGAAATCAAGATTGCAGCCCGCAAGGCTCCGGTATTCCGCGCCGGCAAGGCATTGAAGGACGCGCTGAACTAAATAGGCACTCCCGGTTCAGGGTTCGGGAATGCCCGGCAACGCAAAGCGTGCCGGAACAACAAAAACGCCGGGAGTTCCCGGCGTTTTTGTTCTTGGTGGCAGCGGATTTACAGCGCAGTCATCAAGTCGGTTTCCAGCTGCTTCAGCGTCTCTTTGCTCAGGCGATTCCCCGCGCGTCCCGAAACGACGAAGGTGTCCTCTGCGCGGTTGCCCAGCGTGTTGATCTTGGCGTTATGCAGACGTACCTTGTGCCTGAGGAACTGATGCGCCAGCCTGGAAAGCAGCCCTGGTCTGTCGTTGGCAACGACCTCGATGATGTGCCGGTTGCTTTCCGCATCGGGCTGGATGCTGATGCTGGCGGCAATCGGCATGTGTTTGACCTGGCGGCTGACCCGGCCGTTGACCGGCGCAATGTCATCGGAAGACGTCAGCAGCCTTTCCCGCAGAGCGTACTCGATATAATTTAACAAATCACGATAACTAATATCCCTATCCCCATGATCTAGAATGATAAAGCTGTTCAGTGCATATCCGTGTAACGTCGTGTAGACACGCGCCTCGACGATGTTGTATCCGCCACGTTCGAAAAACGAGCAGATATGCGCGAACAGGTCATTCCTGTCAGCGGTGTAAACCATAGCTTGGATGCCGTCTCCCGCGGGACTGAGGCGCGCACGCACGATGACGTCTCTGGTCTGCGCGTGCGGCATCAGCATGCGCGTATGCCATGCGATCTCCTGTGCCTCGTAGCGGAGAAAATACTGCCGCCCCAGGCTTTCCCACAGTTCGCGATAACTATCCGAGTTGATGCCGTAATAACCGAGCTTCTCGCGCGCCTGCGCCTGCCTTTGCTCGATCTCTCTTTCGGCGTCGGCCGCATCACCGCGTAGATAACGCTGTGCGGCGAAATAGAGATTCTCCAGCAGCTTGGCTTTCCATTGGTTCCAGACCTTGGGACTGGTCCCCCGGATATCGGCAACCGTTAACAGATAGAGCGCCGTCAGTCGGCGTTCATCACCCATTTGTCGGGCAAAGCCTTCGATCACCGCAGGGTCTGAAAGGTCGGACTTCTGCGCGACCCTGGACATGATCAGGTGCGATTCGACCAGCCAGGCGACCAGTTCAGCGTCCGCTTCCGGCAAGTCATGCTGACGGCAGAAGCGGCGGGCATCCACCGCACCGAGCGTCGAATGGTCGCCGCCGCGCCCCTTGGCGATGTCATGGAACAATGCTGCCAGGTAGAGCAGGTGTGGAGCGTCGAATGCGGCCAGCAGCCGGCTGCAGAGCGGGAACTCGTGCGCGAATTGCGGCTGGGCGAAACGTCGCAGGTTGCGCAGCACATTGAGGATATGCTCATCGACCGTATAAACATGGAACAGGTCATGCTGCATCTGACCGACGATGCGACCGAATGCCGGAATATAGCGGCCGAGGATGCCGTAGCGGTTCATCAGGCGCAGCACGCGGGTGATGCCTTCGGGCTGGCGCAGAATCTCCATGAACAGAGCACGATTCTGCGCGGACCGCCGGAACTCCCGGTCGATGAGGCCTCTTGCCCGATGCAGGGCGCGTATCAGATTGGGGCTCATGCCCTTGAGTTCGGGATGCCGCTGCAGCAGCAGAAAGCTTTCCAGTATGGTCGAAGGTTCCTGCTGCAGCATGTCTGGCGACCGGATATCCAGCTGGCCGAGCCGCGACTCGAAGCGCGGATTGATGCGGGTTGCGCTGCTGTCGTGCGGCCTGACTCGGGCTTCCAGCAGTTGTAGCAGGATATCGTTCATCAGGCTGATGAACTTCGCACTGCTGTAGAAACCGTGCATCAGCTGCTCACTCGCTCGCCTGCGTGGCGTGTTGCTGAAACCGAGTGCCTTCGCCATGTCGTTCTGCAGGTCGAAGATCAGTCTATCCTCGCGCCGGTTTGCAAGGTAATGCAGATGAATGCGCAGCGTCTGCAGATGTCTTTCATGTCTGCGTATCTGTCTCGCTTCGGACGGGGAAATGAGGCCGTATCTGACGAGCCCGTTCCAGTCGCTGCCCAAGCCTAGGCTTTGACTGATCCACAATACGGTCTGCAGGTCACGCAGCCCGCCGGGGCTTTCCTTGACATTGGGTTCGAGGTTGTAGGCCGTGTCGTTGAAACGGGCATGACGCTGTTGCTGCTCCTGTATCTTGGCCTGGAAGAATTCGACCGGATCGACCAGACCGGTCAGCAATTGCTCGAACTGCAGATAGAGTGACCTGTTGCCAGTCAGATAGCGCGACTCCATCAGATTGGTCAACACCGTGACATCCCTTGCCGCTTCCTCCCTGCATTCCGACAGGTTGCGCACGCTGTGTCCGACAGCGAGGCCGATGTCCCAGAACAGGCTGACCAGCGCCTCGATTTCCCGGTTCATGCCGTCATCGGCCCATGCCGGTAGCAGAATCAGCAGATCGACGTCGGAATGCGGGTAGAGCTCGCCACGCCCATAGCCTCCGACCGCGATCAGACAGACTTCTGGAGAGACATTTGCAGCCTGCCAGAGGTCGCGTAGCAGTTCATCGACCAGGCGACTGTGCCGTTTCAGCAGACGGGTGGTGTTGGCATGCGCGCCGAATTCGGTCTTGAGCGCTGCCTGCTCACGCTGCAGGCGTGCACGCCAGCTTTTGACGAAGCTATCCTGTTGAGCAGGCTGACCCAAGTTCAGCCCTGTATGATGGCGGCAGGCGGCGGGCTGCCAGCAGAAACCGTCAGCACCTCATAGCCGGTCTCGGTGACCAGCACCGTATGCTCCCACTGTGCCGACAGGCTGTGATCCTTGGTGACGACGGTCCAGCCATCGTTCAGCTGCTTGATGTCGCGCTTGCCGGCATTGATCATGGGCTCGATGGTGAAAATCATGCCCGGCTGCAGTCTGAGACCGCTCCCCGGTCTACCGTAATGCAGCACCTGGGGGTCCTCATGGAACTTCTTGCCGATGCCATGACCACAGAATTCGCGCACGACACTGTAGCCATGGCGCTCGGCATAGGTCTGGATGGCATGGCCGATATCACCCAGCGTGGCGCCAGGCCTCACTTGGGCGATGCCCAGCCACATGCAGTCATAGGTGATATCGCACAGACGCTTCGCCTGAATCGACGGCTCGCCGACACAGAACATGCGGCTGGTGTCGCCGTGATAGCCATCCTTGATGACGGTGATGTCTATATTGACGATGTCCCCGTTCTTCAGAACCCTGTCGCCAGGCACGCCGTGACAGATTTGATGGTTGACCGAGGTACAGATCGACTTGGGGTAGGGTGTGTGCCCCGGCGGCGCATAGTTCAGCGGCGCCGGTATGGTGTGCTGCACATTGACCATGTAATCATGGCACAGCTTGTCCAGTTCGCCAGTCGTGATGCCGGGCTTGACATGAGGCGTGATGAAATCCAGCACCTCAGAGGCGAGCCTGCCGGCGATGCGCATTTTTTCGATATCGGTTTCGTTCTTGATGGTAATTGCCATGATGCTCTATGAAGACGGCTCCGAAAGCCCAATTTTCCTTGAATCCAGACAGGCGACTATGGTAGCATACCGCACCCGTTTGACAGGAGTCCTTCTGTCGACGGAAATCTGCACACGTTCCCCGTACAGGGTGCCGTTCAGTGCCTGAAGGTGCTTGCGGTGTTGTTGGGAGCGTGGAAGCGTTAACCCTTACTGGAGACTAATATGTCCGTCACAATGCGTCAAATGCTGGAAGCCGGAGTCCACTTCGGCCACCAAACCCGTTACTGGAACCCGAAAATGGCACCGTACATCTTCGGTGACCGTAACAAGATTCATATCATCAATCTGGAAAAATCCCTGCCGATGTTTGAAGATGCGCTGAAATATGTGCATCAACTGGCAGCGAACAAAGGCCGCATCCTGTTCGTCGGCACCAAGCGTCAGGCACGCGAGATCATCAAGGAAGAGGCGCAGCGCGCCGGTTGTTCCTACGTCAACCATCGCTGGCTCGGCGGCATGCTGACCAACTTCAAGACCGTCAAGCAGTCGATCAAGCGCCTGCAGGAACTCGAAGCCATGTCCCAGGACGGTGGCATGGACAAGTTCGGCAAGAAGGAGGCCCTGGGCCTCAAGCGTGAAATGGAGAAGCTCGAACGCTCCATCGGCGGCATCAAGGACATGGGTGGCCTGCCTGACGCTATCTTCATCATCGACGTCGGTCACGAAAGCGGTGCTGTGACGGAAGCCGCCAAGCTCGGCATCCCGGTCATCGGTGTCGTCGATACGAACAATTCCCCGGAAGGCATCGCCTATGTGATTCCGGGCAATGACGATTCCAGTCGCGCCATCCGCCTATATGCCCGCGGTATCGCGGATGCGGTGCTGGAAGGCCGCACCCAGGCCATCGCGGAAATCGTGAAGTCGTCTGCAGAAGAAGAGTTCGTTGAGGTCGAAGAGGTCGCAGCGGAATAACCCTTAAAAAAGGGGCATTCGTGCCCCTTTTTTTGTGCCCGATTCCGTTATTCAAGAATTTTAGAATTTTAGGAGTATATGAGCATGGCTGAAATTACCGCCAGCATGGTTAAAGAATTGCGTGAGCGCACCGATGCGCCCATGATGGACTGTAAAAAAGTTCTGGTCGAGGCCGATGGCGACATGACCAAGGCGGAGGAACTGCTGCGCGCGCGTCTCGGTAACAAGCTGAGCAAGGCTGCCGCACGTGTAGCGGCAGAAGGTTCCATCGGAATCTACACAAGTGATGACGGCAAGCTGGGTGCCATCGTCGAAGTCAACTGTGAAACCGACTTCGTCGCCAAGAACGATGATTTCCTGGCACTGACCCGCAATCTGGCTGAAGTGGTCGCCAAGCAGAATCCGGCCGATGTCGCTGCGCTCTCCGCACTGAAGATCGGCGACGAAGCGATCGAAGATGCACGCGCGCAACTGATCGGCAAGATCGGTGAGAACATCACCATCCGCCGCTTTGCCCGTCTCGAAGCCAAGGGCAAACTGTCCAGCTACGTCCACGGCGGAAAGATCGGTGTCATCGTCGATCTGGTCGGCGGTGATGATACGCTGGCCAAGGACATCGCGATGCACATCGCCGCTTCTAAGCCGGTTGCGCTGTCCAGGGATACAGTGCCTGCCGATCTGATCGAAAAGGAACGCGCCATCGCCACGCAAAAGGCAGCCGAATCCGGCAAGCCGGAATTCGCCGCCAAGATGATCGAAGGCTCCATCCAGAAGTTCCTGAAGGAAGTCGCGCTGCTGGATCAGGTGTTCGTCAAGGACCCTTCCGGTAAGCAGACCATTGAGCAGCTGCTCAAGGCCAACAACGCCACGATTGCCGCATTCACCATGTTCGTCGTTGGTGAAGGCATCGAGAAGAAGGTCACCGACTTCGCTGCAGAAGTGGCAGCAGCAGCCAATATTTGATGACTGAACGCACAGCTCGCTGTGCAAAAGTGTCATAATGCGAAACGTTAGCGGCACGCGCTATTCCAGTGCCGTTAACGTTTTTGCACAATGGGTTCAGGAAAACCCGCCGCAACAACAAGAACATTACTCTGAAAGCATCATTACGGGAGCGATATGTCCGATTCATCTCAAATCTTATCAGGAGCTCCAGCCTACAAAAGAATTCTGCTCAAGCTGTCAGGCGAAGCCCTGATGGGAGATGACAGCTACGGCATCAATCGCGCGACCATCTCGCGCATCGTGCAGGAAATCAAGGAAGTCATCGAGCTTGGTGTTCAGGTCGCCATCGTCATCGGCGGCGGCAACATTTTTCGCGGCGTCGCCCCGGCAGCTGAGGGCATGGACCGCGCGACCGCGGATTACATGGGAATGATGGCAACCGTCATGAACGCACTGGCCCTGCAAGACGCCATGCGCCATGTCGGGCTGACGGCCCGCGTGCAGTCCGCGCTTAACATCGAACAGGTCGCCGAACCTTATATCCGCGGCAAGGCCATCCGCTATCTGGAAGAAGGTCGCATCGTCATTTTTGGCGCAGGTACCGGCAATCCTTTCTTCACGACCGATACCGCAGCCGCCTTGCGCGGCATGGAAATGAACGTCGATATCGTACTGAAGGCAACCAAGGTCGATGGCGTCTATACCGACGATCCCAAGACCAACCCGGAAGCCATGCGTTATAAGACTCTCAGCTTCGATGAAGCCATCATCAAGAACCTCAAGGTCATGGATGCCACGGCGCTGACCCTGTGCCGTGACCAGAAACTGCCCATTTCCGTGTTCAGCATCTTCAAGCAGGGTGCGCTCAAGCGCGTCGTCATGGGAGAGGACGAGGGCACCAAGGTCCTGCCATAAGCGTTGACATACGATTGAACATGCAAGGAGAGCAACGTGTTGAATGAAGTCAAGAAAACCGCCGAACAGAAAATGCAGAAATCGCTGGAATCCCTCAAGGCAGATCTGGCGAAAATCCGCACAGGCCGCGCCCATACCGGCCTGCTGGATCATGTCATGGTGGAATATTACGGCTCCATGGTACCGGTCAACCAGGTCGCCAGCGTAACGCTGGGTGACGCGCGTACGCTGAACGTGCAGCCATACGAGAAAACCATGGTGGCCAAGGTGGAAAAGGCGATCCGCGAGAGCGATCTCGGCCTCAATCCCGCCACGAACGGCGATATCATACGTGTACCCATGCCCATGCTGACCGAAGAGCGCCGGCGCGAGATGACCAAAATCGTCCGCACGGAAGGGGAAAACGCCAAGGTGGCGATCCGCAATGTCCGTCGTGATGCCAACGACGCGCTGAAGAAGCTGACCAAGGACAAGGAAATCAGCGAGGATGACGAGCGCCGCATGCAGGACGAGATCCAAAAGCTGACCGACCGGTTCGTCGCCGAGATAGACAAGATGCTGCAGGCCAAAGAAGCCGAACTGATGGCAGTCTAGGCCTCGGCACCATAGGCACAGTGTATCATCCTGTCATGGAGCGGTAATGGCGCTATTCGGTAGTTCCACAAAAATAATCCCAGATACGGGTCCGGTTCCGCGCCATATCGCCGTCATCATGGATGGCAATGGTCGCTGGGCGAGAAAGCGCTTTCTGCCGCGGGTCGCAGGTCACAAGCGTGGATTGGAGACCGTGCGCGACACGGTCAGGTTCTGCGCCACGCTCGGCGTCGAATTCCTGACCCTGTTCGCGTTCAGCAGCGAAAACTGGCGCCGTCCTCCCGAAGAGGTCAGCTTTCTCATGGAGCTTTTCATGGAAGCGCTGAGCAAGGAAGTCACCAAGCTACATGAGAACAACATCCGCATGATCGTCATCGGTGATCGCAGTCAGTTCGATGCTACGCTTTGCAGTCGCATCGAAGAGGCCGAAGCGCTGACGGCGGCCAATACCGGCCTGACCCTGTCCATTGCTGTCAACTACGGTGGCCGCTGGGATCTGATGCAGGCGTTCAACCGCCTGAGCGCTGCCCATCCGGAAAAGGCGGGAGCCTATTCGGAAGATGACCTTGCCGAATATCTCTCCATGCGCCATGCTCCGGAGCCTGACCTGTTCATCCGTACCGGCGGCGAGAAACGCATCAGCAACTTCCTGCTCTGGCAGCTAGCCTATACCGAGCTCTATTTCACGGACACACTGTGGCCGGATTTCGATCAGCATGCCTTCGATCAGGCCATCCAGTCCTACCGGTCACGGGAACGCCGTTTTGGCCGTACCAGCGAGCAGCTGGCTCAGCCAGCACCTGTCCAGGAAAACCAAAGGCATGCTTAAAGCCCGCATACTGACCGCTCTGGCGCTTGGAGCCGGATTCCTTGCCGCGCTGTTCCTGTTGCCCGATCTCTATTGGTCCCTGCTGACGCTGACAGCAATCGCGATCGCCTTCCACGAATGGGGCAACATGTCCGCCATGCCCCGGTTCTGGCAGCACACCTACACTCTACTGGTCATTCTGTCAGGTCTGACCCTCATCGCCGCCGGATACATCGGCATACCCGACCTGCCAGCGCAGGTCATGTTCTTTGGCTTGTTTGCCGCCGCCGTGTTCTGGATGCTGCTGGCACCGGTCTGGCTCATGTTCCGTTTCCACCTGCGCAATCCTATCCTGATGGCAGGTATCGGCCTTGTCGTCCTGTTCCCGACCTGGCTGGCAATGGCCGGTATGCGCGGTATCTCACCATGGCTGCTGCTGATGGTCATGGCGGCAGTCTGGATAGCCGACAGCGCCGCCTATTTTGCCGGCAAGCGTTTCGGCAGGCACAAGCTGGCACCGCAAATCAGCCCGGGCAAGACATGGGAAGGCGTATTCGGAGCATGGCTCGCGGTTACGCTTTACGGCCTGATTCTCTGCCATGTGCTGGCGCTCAGCTACTGGTTCATCGTCGGTCTGTTCGGCATCACTGTGCTCAGCATCATGGGAGACCTGTTCGAATCGCTGATCAAGCGCCAGGCAGGGGTCAAGGATAGCGGCAGTCTGCTGCCCGGGCATGGCGGTCTACTGGATCGCATCGACGGACTGACATCCAGCCTGCCGATGGTCATGTTCTTCATTTATCTCCCAACGTATTATCAGGTGTTGGAGTCCTTGCATGTCACGACGTAGTTCAGTCACCATCCTCGGGGCCACCGGCACCATAGGCAGACAGACCCTGGATGTCATTGCCCGCCACCCGCAACGCTATCGTGTATTCGCACTGACGGCGAGCAGCCGCGCGGAGGAACTGCTCGCGCTATGCCTGCAGCATAATCCGCGTTATGCGGTCATGCTGGATGAAGCGGGCGCCGAACGCCTGAGGGAAGGTCTCAGCGCCGCCGGCAGTGGCACGGAGGTACTGTGCGGGTTAGCAGAACTCGAATACGTCAGCGCCCATGACGAGGTGGATACGGTCATGGCCGCCATCGTCGGCGCTGCCGGTCTGAAACCATCTCTCGCCGCCGCCAGGGCCGGCAAGCGCATCCTGCTCGCGAACAAGGAAACCCTGGTCATGTCCGGCAAGCTGTTCATGCAGGCAGTGGAAGAGGGCGGCGCTACGCTGTTGCCGATCGACAGCGAGCACAATGCCATCTTCCAGGTCATGCCGGCACGCCGCAGTAGGGATCTGGCCAGTTCCGGCATCCGCCGCATTCTGCTCACGGCATCCGGAGGGCCTTTCCGCAAGGCGGACTCGACCGCACTGTCTCAAGTCACGCCGGAACAGGCGCTCAATCATCCCAACTGGGTCATGGGTCCGAAGATCACGATAGACTCCGCCACGCTGATGAACAAGGGACTGGAGGTCATCGAGGCACACTGGCTGTTCAATGCAACCCCGGATCAGATCGAGGTTGTCGTACATCCGCAAAGCGTCATCCATTCCATGGTCGAATACATCGACGGCTCGGTGCTCGCACAGCTCGGCAACCCTGACATGCGCACCCCCATCGCTTATGCGCTCGGTCATCCGGAAAGGCTGGAAAGCGGTGTTGCCAGCCTGGATCTGTTCAAGATCGGCAGATTCGACTTCGAGGCGCCCGACACTGCCAGATTCCCATGCCTGCGCCTCGCCTTTGACGCCTTGCGTCTGGGAGGAACGGCCCCTGCAGTGCTGAACGCAGCCAATGAAATCGCGGTCAATGCCTTTCTGAACAGAAAGATAGGATTTACCGAGATTCCTGCCATGATCGAATCCGTCATGAACGAAATACCATCTCAGCCTGCCGATACGCTGGAGACCGTCATCGAGGCAGACAGCTCGGCACGGCAGATCGCCGCTCGCTGGATGCTTGATCGCCGATGCTGACCGTCGTCGCCTTTCTGTTCACACTCAGCGTCCTGATCGCCATCCATGAGTATGGCCATTTTCAGGTCGCACGCTGGTGCAATGTCAAGGTACAGCGCTTTTCCATCGGCTTCGGCAAGCCACTGCTGCGCAGAACCTTCGGTCGCGATCAGACCGAATTCGTGCTGGCCGCTCTGCCATTCGGCGGTTACGTCAAGATGCTGGACGAACGTGAGGAACCCGTCTCGCCGAACGAAGACCTGTCGCGCGCCTTCAACCGTCAGTCGGTCTGGAAACGTATCGCCATCGTTTCCGCCGGTCCGGCGGCCAATCTGCTACTCGCCGTTTTTCTCTACTGGTGGCTGTTCATGCACGGCACGCTCGGCATGAAGCCACTGCTAGGAGAAATTCCGGAAGGCAGCCCTGCAGCAGTAGCGGGTCTGCAGCAAGGCCAATTGATAGGCGCCATCGGCGGCACGCCAACCCCGACTTGGCAGGATGTGCGCTGGGCACTATTGCAGCAGTCACTAGATGCGGAAACCGTCGTCGTCGAAACGCGCCAGCCGTCCGGTATTGCGCAGCAGCATCTGCTCGATCTGCGCAGCATAGACGGTGACGACTTCGAAGGCGATTTTCTCGGCAAACTGGGACTCAAGCCTTACCAGCCGACGCTGCCCGCCATCATCGGTAACCTCGTCAAGGACGGTCCGGCCGCACGTGCCGGCCTGCAAAGCGGTGACCGGGTAACCGCGATCAATGGCGAAAGACTGGGCAGCTGGGAGGAACTGGTCGACACCATACGCCGGCATCCCGGTCAACCCATTCTGCTGCAAGTCCTGCGTGCGGATGGCACACATGAAATCCGCATCACTCCGGAAATCGCCTCGGAGAACGGCAAACAGATCGGCCGCATCGGCGCGATGAACCGCATGGATGACGGCATGCTGGATGAACTGCTGATCGAGATACGGCACGGACCGCTCGAGTCTCTGGTCAAGGCCGGACGCAAAACATGGGAGACCTCGGTTTTCAGCCTCAGAATGCTGGGCAGCATGATCACTGGGGACGTTTCCTGGAAAGGCATCAGCGGCCCTGTCACCATCGCCAGCTACGCAGGCCAGAGCGCCCATCTCGGCTGGAAGGCGTTTATCGGCTTCCTAGCCTTGATCAGCATCAGCCTGGGCGTGCTGAACCTGTTGCCCGTGCCCGTGTTGGATGGGGGGCATTTGATGTATTATATTGTCGAGATTTTCAAGGGCAGCCCCGTTTCCGAAGCCGCCATGGAAGCCGGACAGCGGGTAGGTGTGTTCCTGCTTGGATTGCTGATGGTCCTAGCTTTTTATAACGATATAAACAGATTCTTCACAGGCTGAACTTAATGGTATTTAGGATCAAGCTCAACCGTTTATTGCCCTTGCTTGTCAGCGCCTATGTCGGCAACACATGGGGCATTGAGCCGTTCATAGTGCAGGACATCCGCGTCGAGGGCATACAGCGCACCGAACCGGGCACCATCTTCAACTATCTGCCGGTCCGCGTCGGCGAGACTATGAACGACGACAAGGCGACACAGGCGATCAAGGCCCTTTACGGTACCGGCTTCTTCAAAGACGTGAGAATCGAGGCTGATGGCAACGTCCTTGTGGTACTTGTGCAGGAGCGTGCCGCCATCGCATCCATCAGTTTTAGCGGCAACAAGTCCTTCCCGAGCGACAAGATGCTGGAAGGACTCAAACAGATCGGACTATCCGAGGGACTGATTTTCGATCGCGCCACGCTGGATCGTGCCGAGCAGGAAATCAAGCGCCAATATCTTGCCCAGGGCAAGTACGCAGCCACGGTCAAGACCATCGTCAGCCCGCTGGAACGCAATCGCGTTGCCATCCGCTTCAGCATCGAAGAGGGTGCGGTCTCCAAGATCCGTAACATCAATATCGTCGGCAACCGGGATTTCGACGAAGAGACACTGCTCAAGCAGTTCAAGCTGACCACACCGAACTGGATGAGCTGGTGGACCAAGGATGACCAGTACTCCAAGCAGAAGCTGACTGCCGATCTCGAGGCACTGCGTTCCTTCTACATGAACCAAGGCTATCTGGAGTTCAATGTCGATTCGACCCAGGTTTCGATCACGCCGGACAAGCGTGATATCTACATTACCGTCAACATCACGGAAGGGCAGAAGTACACCGTGAGTGAGGTCAAGGTGGCTGGCGAGATGCTGCTGCCGGAAGATGAGGCCATGGCGCTCATATCACTGCAGCCAGGGGAATTCTTCAACCGTCAGAAGGTCACGGAATCGAGCAAGGCCATCAGCGACCGGTTGGGCAATGATGGCTACGCCTTTGCCAATGTCAACGCCGTACCCAACGTGGACAAGGAGAATCACACGGTCGGCTTTACCTTCTTCATCGACCCGGGCCGCCGCGTCTACGTGCGCCGCATCAACCTGACCGGAAACACCCGTACGCGCGACGAGGTGCTGCGTCGCGAGATGCGTCAGCTCGAATCCGCATGGTATGCCGCCGACAAGATCGAACGCTCCAAGCAACGGCTCGAACGTCTGCAGTTCTTCGAGGATGTCAACGTCGAGACACCCGCCGTGCCGGGTACGACGGACCAGGTCGATCTCAACATCAACGTCACGGAGAAATCCACCGGCAGCGTGCAGTTCGGCGCCGGTCTTTCCAGCTCCGAAGGCGTGATCTTCGGCATCACGGTCAACCAGAACAATTTCCTCGGTACCGGCAACCGCGTCAGTGCGCAGGTCAACACCGGCGATATCAACACGACCTATTCTCTGTCCTTTACCGACCCATACTTCACGCCAGATGGCATCAGCCGTGGCTTCGATGTCTATCGTCGCGATGTCGATACGACCGATCTCGACATTTCCAGCTACAAAAGCTCGTCCTACGGTATCGGCGTGCGCTTCGGCGTCCCGCTCAACGAACGCGACTCGATCAGCGCCGGCCTGACCTTCGACAATACCGAGGTCGAACTGAATAACCGCAGCCCGCTGCAGTTCAGGCGTTATTGCGGCACCAGTCTACCGGACGGCTGCAGCAACAACAGCCTAATGCTCAATCTCGGCTGGGCACATGATACGCGCGACAATGTGCTGTTCCCGAACAAAGGCGTGTATCAGCGCATCTCGACCGAGATTGGCGTCCCTGGACTGGATCTGGAGTATTACAAGCTGGAATACAAGCATTCCTGGTACTGGCCGGTCAGCAACAATGTCACTTTGATGCTGAACGGTGAAATAGGGTATGCTGATAGCTACGGTGACCGCGACTACCCGTTCTTCAAGAACTTCTATATCGGTGGCGTCAATTCGGTACGCGGCTTCGAGACCAGTTCCATCGGCCCGCGCGAGATCGACCTGGTCACTGGTGAGGATTTTGCCGTCGGCGGCACCAAGCGTCTGCTGGGTAACGCTGAGATTTACTTCCCGGTGCCCGGCATGAAGGACAACAAGCAGCTGCGTCTCAGCACCTTCCTCGATGCGGGTGCTGTTTATACAACGGAGCAGTCCTTTGAAATGGACGAATTGCGGTATTCGACCGGCCTCGGCATCAGCTGGTACTCGCCATTTGGCCCGATCAAGCTGGTATTCGCCAAGGCGCTGAATGAAAAGGACGGTGACAAGACACAGACACTGCAGTTCCAGCTCGGATCGCAATTCTAGTTAATCGCACATTTGTGACTTAAATCAGGAGAACATCAATTGAACAAGTTTTTGAAATCCATGCTGATGGCCGCTCTGCTTGCATACGGTGCACAAGCTGGTGCCGCTGAACTGAAAATCGGTTACGTACAGGTAGACAAGATTCTGCAGGAAGCACCGCAAACCGCGGAAACCGGCAAGAAACTGGAAAAGGAATTCAGCCCGCGCACGGCTGAACTGGATCGTCTGCAGAAACAGATTCGCGACCTCGAAAATCAGCTGGACAAGGATGCGCTGACCATTTCCGAGACCGAACGCAAGAACAAGGAGCGTGAGATCTCCAACCTCAAGATCGATTTCCAGCGTAAGCAGCGCGAGCTGCGTGAGGACATCAATCTGCGTAAGAACGAGGAACTCAGCACGCTGCAGGATCGTATCAACAAGGCTGTGACCAGCGTCGCCGAAAGCGAGGGTTATGACCTCATCGTGTACAGTGGCGTTGCGTTTGCCAGCAAGAAGATCGACATTACCGACAAGGTATTGAAGGCGCTCGGCAAGAAGTAAGCGTGACGAGTCTGCCTGCCAGTGAAGAATCAGGGTTTTACGCTCGGCGAGATCGTCTCCTGCCTGGGGGGTGAGCTTATCGGTGATGCCGGGATACGTGTATTCCGGCTCGCCTCCTTGCAGCACGCACAAACCGGTCAGATCAGCTTCGTCAGCAATCCCAGGTATCTGTCCCAGCTCAGCAGCACAGGTGCAAGCGCTGTCGTTCTGGGACCGGAGCTGCGTGAAGCGACTTCGCTGCCCCGCATCGTCACGGATAATCCCTATGCGTATTTCGCCAAGCTTTCAGCACTGATGAATCCTGTGCCGGTACATGAGCCCGGCATCCATCCCAGTGCAGTGATCGATGTCGGCGCCAGCGTGCCTGCCACCTGCAGCATCGGTGCGCATGCCGTCATCGGCAAAAACGTCAGGCTTGCCGACAATGTCGTCATCGGTTCCGGTACCGTCATCGGCCCAGATGTCAGCATCGGCGCCAACAGCCGCATTGCGGCAAACGTGACCATCTATCACGGCTGCGTGATCGGCAGCAATTGCGCCATCGCATCAGGCACGGTGATCGGTGCCGATGGTTTCGGCTATGCGGAGGAGCGGGGACGCTGGGTCAAGATTCCCCAGGTCGGCTCCGTCGTCATCGGAGACGATGTCGAGATCGGCGCGAACACGACCATAGATCGCGGCGCACTGGACGACACGGTGATCGAAGAGGGAGTCAAGCTCGACAACCTGATCCAGATCGGGCACAACTGCAGGATAGGTGCACATACCGTCATCGCCGGCTGTGTCGGCATCGCCGGCAGCGCCCGCATCGGCAAACACTGTAAAATAGGAGGGGCGGCGATGATACTCGGCCATCTGGAGATTGCCGATGGCGTTACCATCTCACCTGGCACCATGATCACCCGCTCTCTGGGAAGGGCTGACACCTATACGGCGCTGATGCCGTTTCAGTCTCACGAACAGTGGCTGAAGACGGCAGCCAGCATCCGCCATCTCGGCGAATTGACGGAACGAGTGAAGCATTTGGAGCGGCTTCTGTCCGCGTCCGAAGCATCAGGAAAACAAAAGTAATCACTTGAGGGATCAACATGGCAGAGTCAACAGTTACCAGCATGGATATCCATGAAATTCTCAAACACCTTCCTCACCGCTATCCGTTCGTGCTGGTAGATCGTGTAGTCTCCTACGAGGTTGGCAAGGAAATCACTGCCATCAAAAACGTCACCATCAACGAACCGTTTTTCCCCGGACACTTTCCCTATCATCCGGTGATGCCCGGCGTGCTGATCATCGAGGCGATGGCACAGGCAGCCGCCATCGTGTCGTTCAAGACCATGGAAAGTAAGCCGAGCGATGACTCGGTGTATTACTTCGCGGGTATCGACAAGGCGCGATTCAAGAAACCGGTATCGCCCGGCGACCAGTTGGTGCTGAATGTCAAAATCGACCGCATTCTGCGTGGTATATGGAAGTACTCAGGCACCGCATCCGTGGATGGCGCGGTGGTCGCCGAGGCCGAATTCATGTGCATCCTGAAGGCCATCGAATGACGAGCTGCAAGGCAGCGGCATTGCAGACCAATCTCCTGTATAGACCACCCTATGTCACAACCCCGCATTCATCCGACCGCCATCATTGACCCCAAAGCCGAACTTGACAGCAGCGTCGAGGTCGGCCCTTACACCACCATCGGGCCAAATGTGCGCATTGGCGCAGGCACCGTGATCGGTAATCACGTCGTCATCAGCGGTCCGACCACGATAGGTCGCAACAATCGCATTTTCCACGGTTCGTCTCTCGGCGAGGCACCACAGGATAAGAAATACGCTGGTGAACCGACCAGCCTCGAAATCGGTGACGACAACACCATACGGGAGTTCTGTACGTTCAACCGCGGCACGGTGCAAGACAAGGGCATAACGCGTATCGGCAATGACAACTGGATCATGGCCTATGTGCATATCGCGCATGATTGCGATGTGCGCAACCACACCATACTCGCCAACAACTCATCGCTGGCCGGCCATGTCGTCATGCACGATTACGCCATCCTCGGCGGATTTACCCTGGTTCACCAATTCTGCAAGATCGGCTCGCACGTGATCACCGCAGTGGGCTCGGTTGTGTTCAAGGACATCCCACCTTATGTCACGGCTGCCGGTTACGATGCCAAGCCGCACGGCATCAACGCGGAGGGGCTGAAGCGGCGCGGCTTCTCCGCTGACACCATGGCGCAGATCAAGCGCGCCTACAAGACGCTGTATCGCAATGGCCTGAGCCTGGAAGAAGCCAAGGCGGAGCTCAGCCGGCAGGCTGAGAGTTGCCCTGAAATCGGGCTACTGGTGGAGTTCCTCAACACCTCCACACGCGGCATCGTGCGCTAGAATCCCATCATGCCAACCATAGGAATCGTGGCCGGAGAGGCCTCCGGAGACCTGCTGGGCAGCCATCTCATCCGCGCACTGAAGAAACGGCGCCCAGACCTAGAGTTCGTCGGCATTGCCGGCCCCAAGATGATGGCGGAAGGCGCACGCTCGCTGTACCCGATGGAGCGTCTCTCTGTACGTGGCTTTGTCGAGGTTCTGCGCCACCTGCCCAGTCTGCTTAAGCTACGCAAGGAACTGACGCAGCATTTCCTGCAGAACCCTCCCGACCTGTTCGTCGGCATCGACGCACCCGATTTCAACTTCGCACTCGAGAGAAAGCTGAAGCGAAACGGCATCAAGACCATCCATTATGTCAGTCCGTCCATCTGGGCATGGCGCAAGGGCCGTATCAGGAAGATCAAGACAGCGGTATCCCATATGCTGGCACTGTTCCCGTTCGAGCCTGCTATTTACGAGGCGGAAAACATCCCTGTCAGCTATGTCGGTCATCCACTGGCGGACATGCTACCGATGGAGTCCGATATGCGCCAGGCCAGAGAAAGCCTCAGGCTGCACAATGACAGCAAAATCATCGCGCTACTGCCCGGTAGCCGCCAAAGTGAGGTCAGACAGCTTGCCGCACTGTATGTAGAGACCGCAAAGCTCATGCTGGAGAGGCAGCCCAATCTGAGATTCCTGGTGCCGCTAGTCACCAAGGAGACACGGGCGATCTTCCAGCAGGCGATCCATGACGCAGGCGCCGAAGAGCTTCCGCTACAGATACTGTTCGGTCATGCGCATCTTGCCATGCAGGCGGCCGATGCCATCATCGTCGCCTCAGGCACGGCGACGCTTGAAGCCGCGCTGATCAAGCGCCCCATGGTCATCACCTATCGCATGCCTTACCTGAGCTGGATGGTGCTGAAACGCATGAACTATCTGCCATACGTCGGACTGCCCAATATTCTGGCCAATCGCTTTGTCGTGCCAGAACTGCTGCAGCATGACGCCAACCCTGAAAAGCTGACAGCAACGACGCTGCGGCTACTCGAGGACAAGGCACTGATCGATGACATCCGCACGGAATTCATGCGCATGCATGAAAGCCTGCGGCAAAACACGGAAGAAAAGGCCGCCGATGCCATTCTTTCCTATCTCTGATGGAATGCTAGTCTGCGGCGTGGATGAGGCGGGCAGGGGCCCGCTGGCCGGCGCCGTCTATGCGGCTGCAGTCATTCTCGACCCTGCACGCGACATCCCCGGTCTGGCCGATTCCAAGACATTGTCGGAAAGTAGGCGTGAACAGCTGGCAGCCGAGATTCGCCAGCATGCGCTGGCATGGTCCATTGCCAGCAGCAGTGTGGAGGAAATCGACAGGCTGAACATCCTGCAGGCCAGCCTGCTTGCCATGAAACGCGCGGTCGAGTCCTTAAGAAACCGCCAAGGTGATCTTATCGTTCCCAGTCAGGTGCTGGTCGATGGGCTGCATTGCCCGGATATCGGCATTCCTGCCCGTTCCATCGTCAAGGGAGATAGCAGGGAACCTGCGATCGCCGCAGCTTCGATCCTGGCGAAGACCGCCCGCGATGAGGAGATGCGGCAACTTGCCATTCAGTACCCCCAGTACGATTTTGCGAGGCACAAGGGGTATCCGACCCGGGACCATCTGCAAAGGCTGGCCGAATATGGCGTGTCCGCCATACACCGGAAAAGCTACGGCCCTGTCAGAAAAATCCTGAACAGCGGAACTTGACATTGCCGGTCAGCTATTCCGGCCATCGTGCATCAGCCCAAGGCAATCCCGTTACCAGAGCTGAATCGTTCTGGCCAAGCACACGCAGCCGATTTAGCCTGCCAGTAGCAGGAAGACCGCCGGCTGGCGGTGGAGATCAGGCAGTCTGGTGTTTCTCCAGCTGCCGATCGTCCGTGTTCGGACGAATTCCTGCCCAAGCGTCAGATTGCAGGCAACACACAGTCGGGTCGTCGCCTGGCAGGAAGACAGTATGTCCTCGAACAGATGCTGATTACGGTAGGGCGTTTCGATGAAAATCTGTGTTTCCGCCTTTCTGGCCGAATCCTTTTCGATTTCCTTCAGACGCTGTATGCGCGCCGTCTTCTCGGCCGGTAGATAGCCGAGAAAGTGAAAATGCTGACCATTGAGTCCCGAAGCCATCAGAGCAAGCAGAATGGAGGAAGGTCCGACCAGAGGCCGGACCGGAACGCCGTTGTCGTGCGCTAGTGCCACCAGCTTCGCGCCAGGATCGGCGATACCCGGACATCCCGCTTCCGACATCAAGCCGACATCCTGACCTGAGAGCAGAGGTGCAAGCAGTTCCGGAATCTCACGGTCAGCCGTGTGCTCGTTCAACGTACGCATGGCCAGTTCCCGTACTGGCTTCAAAGTACCGATACGACCCAGAAAGCGCCTCGCCGTCTTTTCATTCTCGACGACAAAATGCTCAAGTCCGCGCGCAATGCTCACGACCTCGCTGGGCAGTACCGCTTCGTGATCATCCGTTCCTAGCGTTACTGGAATCAGATAGAGCGTACCGGTAGCTGTTGAGGGCATCAATAAATTACCTGGACGCGATAGGTCAGCGTAGCCTTACCGTCGGCCGGCACGTCGATCTTCCAGACGGAGGTATTGCTCGCTGCCTTCTTGGCAGGGTGGCTGCTCTCGACGATCTTCCAATCCCCGGGGATCGGTTCCTGAACTGTGACCGTGACGCGTTCCTTCTTGGCGTTTTTCAGAACGATTTCATAGGCGCTCTCATACGCAGCGCTGCCTTTCATCGGCTTCGGCAGTTTCTTGAAATCCGTCTGCTTCTTGTCGGCAGTCACATCAAACGCCTCGCCCAGTCTGAGTCTGACCGTTTCATTGCGCGGCGTGTGATCCACGCGGTCCTCGCCGACGAATTGCGCATTGCCTGCGCTGTCCTTTTTATAAACGCGCATGATGCCCTTGGGCAGAGGCATCCCCAGTTGGGCACTCTCCTTGTTGTCGAACTCGACATAAACGCCGACCTTCATTTTCTGACCGAGCTCGCCCTGGCTGGAACGGTAATAGTAGTCGGCACCGCGCAACAGCAGTTCCTTACGTGCCGGAACATTGGCGGCGGAAAGCAGGGCGACCTGCTTCGTCTGGTTTTCCGCCAGGGTTGTCGGACGATCCAGCGTATACAGGTGGTATTCGAGCAAGGATTCTTCCGCCATCGGCGCTGCCGCTGCCATGTCCGCCTCCATCCGCGCCATGGTTTTGGCTACCGCGATATATTGCTCCTGTACGCGATTGACATCGCCGGCGACGAGCTGCAGACGTGCATCACGGTAAGTTGTGCCGCTCGTGTTACTGAGTGTCACCCAGCCCGACAGATCCAGCCTGTCCTCAGCCGCACTCAGTTCGGCCACGTAATCCGCCTTCCAGCTGAGGCCGCCAGTCAGATAGCTCAGTTCGACATCCTGCCGGCCGGCATTACGATTGTTCAGCTGTACAACAAGGGTTGGCCTGTCGCGCAGATTGGCAGGCACATCCTGATACACGATACGCCCCGGAACACCGGTTTCGATGCGATCACCTATCCTCAGCACAACGCCGTTGTTGGCAGACAGCACCTCCGCCTGCTCCCGGCTTTCGACGCCGGTTACCGGATTGATACTAATGATGCCGACCACTTTGCCAACGAACTTCTCCAGCAGTTTTTGCGGTGTCAGCAGGTCGAAATCGAAATTCTGCTCGAGCACGGCCAGCGAACCATTCAGGCTGCGCAGCAAAGCAGTCTCTGGCCGTATCTGCGCGCTGACGTCCCGTATCGCCAGATGATGACTTCCGGAGGGCAGCTGCACGCTGCGCTGATCCTTGACCAGAGCGAGCTCCTGATTGTAGATGGTGACCGCTACATGGCGCTGGTCTTCCAGCGTGCTGCGGATTTCATCGGCATAGGTATTCGTGCCGAGAACGAAAAGACCGGCGATAGCGGAACGAAGCAGGGTGGATGCTGGCATGTTCTTTTTCTCCAATGAGTCCAGGAATGTTCTTATATTACGCTAACGCCTTCCTTCCGCAGCATGTTGACCAGACTGATCAGCGGCAGACCGATGAGAGCATTCGGATCGTCGCCGCGCATGTATTCAATCAGTGCTATGCCGAGGCCCTCGGACTTGGCGCTACCCGCGCAATGGTAGGGCTGTTCCTTCTCTAAATAGCGCTCTATCTGCTGGTCGTCGAGCGATCTGAACTTGACGACGTAAGGCACGACCTCCGTCTGCATGGTGCCGGTTGCCGCATTATAGAGGCAAAGGGCGCTGTGAAAGGTGACCTCACGCCCGCGCATCATGCGCAGTTGCCGAACGGCATTGTCATGCGTCATGGGTTTGCCGAGCTGCCGGTCATCCAGTGTTGCCACTTGGTCACAGCCGATGATGAGGGCAGTAGTGTGACTCTCCCCAATCTTGCGCGCCTTGAGCTGGGCCAACCGTAATGCGGTCTGTTGCGGCAGTTCCCCTTCATGCGGCGTTTCATCGATATCCGGCGCAAGGCAGATGAACGGAAGCTGCAGGCGTTCCAGCAGTTCGCGCCGATAGATGGAAGAAGAAGCCAGTATTAGTTTCGGTGCAGTCATATTCGGTGTATCGGTTCCATGACAAACAAAAAGGCCGATAGCGCAAGCGCTACCGGCCGATTCTGAACGCTCAGGCCGTCAGCTTCAAGACGGCTGGATCTCCAGCAGGGTTTCATCCGGCGTCACACTGTCACCTTTCTTGACATGGACAGCGACAACCGTACCGGATTTCGGTGCCTGGATCTCGTTTTCCATCTTCATGGCCTCGATGACCAGGACAGGATCGCCTGCGCTGACCTTGTCGCCGACAGCGACCTTGACATCGACGATGGAGCCAGGCATCGCAGTCGTGACGCAGCCTTCATGCGTCGGGCGAGGGCGCTTGCTGCCGCCGGCCGGGGCCGACGACACCTTCTTCTTCGATGTTCCGCCATTCGCGCCGTCGCTCACTTCGATCTCGCTCAGCGTCTCAACCAGCACCTCTTCCGCGATGCCATCGACAGAAACATAGTAGGGACGCTGATCCTCGCCCGGGTGACCACTGCCGGTCAGGCGGATATGGAAAGTCTCACCGTGCAGGGTAATGTTGAACTCGTTCGGCGCGAAACGCGCATCGGGCGATGTCGGTGTCTGCTTGACATGCAACGGCTCTGGCTTCAACGTACCGGCATTGCGCTCCTGCAGGAAGGTCTTGGCCAAGTCCGGGAACATCGCATAGGTCAGCACATCCTCTTCGGACTTGCACAGCCCCTCGGCATCCTGACGCAACTTGTCCATCTCGTCCGTCAGCAGGTCTGCCGGACGACACTCGATCACCGGCGCATCACCGACTGCGAGACTCTTCACAGTCTGATTGACGGGGCCCGGCGCCTTGCCGTAATGCCCCATCAGGTAGTTCTTGACCTCGGTGGTCACCGATGCATAGCGTGTCCCGGTCAGGACATTCAGCACTGCCTGGGTGCCGACGATCTGTGAGGTGGGTGTCACGAGCGGAGGATATCCGAGGTCCTCACGCACGCGCGGAATCTCGGCCAGCACCTCATCCATGCGGTCGAGTGCACCCTGTTCCTGCAGCTGGTTGGACAGGTTGGAAATCATGCCACCCGGCACCTGATTGACCAGCACCCTGGTATCGATGCCGGTAAATTCGCTTTCGAACTGCCAGTATTTCTTGCGCACCTCGCGGAAATAGGCGGTGATCTCCTGGATGGCGCCCAAATCGAGACCGGTGTCATACTCGGTTCCGCGTAGGGCGGCCACCATGCTCTCAGTCGATGTATGACTGGCTCCCTCGCCGAAGGCGGAGTTGCAGGTATCGAGGATGGTGGCACCTGCCTCGATTCCGCGCAGGAAGCACATTGCAGACAATCCCGAGGTGGCATGGCTATGCAGGTGAATTGGCAGGTTGACGGCTGCACGCAGGGCTTTGACCAGATCGGTGGTTGCCTGCGGGGTCAGCAGTCCGGCCATATCCTTGATCGCGATGGTGTCGCAGCCGAATGCTTCCAGCTCCTTGGCGAGATTGACGAAGTGCTCTACGTCATGGACCGGGCTGGTAGTGTAGCTGATCGCGCCTTCGGCATGCTTCCCGGCAGCCTTGACGGCTTCGATGGATACGCGGAGGTTGCGCGTGTCATTCATCGCGTCGAACACGCGGAACACATCCACGCCATTGTCGGCTGCTTTCCGGATGAAGGCGCGCACGACGTCGTCGGAATAATGGCGGTAGCCGAGCAGATTCTGGCCGCGCAGCAGCATCTGGATGCGCGTGTTCGGCAGCGCCTTACGCAGCTTCTTCAGACGCTCCCACGGATCCTCCTTCAGATAGCGCACACAGGCATCGAAAGTTGCACCGCCCCAAGCCTCCAGCGACCAGAAACCGATTGCGTCCAGCTGCGGGCAGATGGGTAGCATGTCCTCGGTGCGCAGGCGCGTCGCAATCAGGGACTGATGGCCGTCCCGCAGAACCAGATCCGAAATATATACTTTAGCCATATCTTAACTTGTCACTTTGAATTGAATGGGCCGTCAGATGCCTTCATGCGCGGCGATTGCGGCTGAAATAGCTGCTGCCAGCGTTTCTGGCGGAATACTGGTGCGATAATTCACCAATTCCGGATGTGTCTCGACGAAGCTGGTATTGAACCTTGCCTGCCGGAAATCCGGATGCTTCAGAATTTCCTGATAATACGGAATCGTCGTCTTGACACCGTAAACCACCATGTCATCCAGCGCACGTCGCCCCCGCTCGATGACGCTTTCCCAGTTCAGCGCCCAGACGGTCAGCTTGGCACACATGGAATCATAATAGGGCGGGATCACGTAGCCGCTGTACATGGCGGCATCGATACGGACACCCGGACCACCGGGGGCATAATAGCGCGTAATCTTACCGAAACTCGGTAGAAAATCATTCTTTGGGTCTTCCGCATTGATGCGGAACTCCATCGCGTAGCCGCGGTACTGGACATCCTCCTGACGGTACTGCAGTTTCATGCCATCCGCAATGCGGATCTGCTCCTGCACGATATCGATGCCGGTGATGCTCTCGGTCACCGTATGCTCGACCTGCAGACGCGTGTTCATTTCCATGAAGTAGAAACTGTTGTCATCATCCAGCAGGAACTCGACGGTACCAGCATTCTCGTAACCCACGGCCTTGGCGGCCTTGACTGCCAGCTTACCGATATAGTCCCGCTGTGATTTGCTGAGCTGTGGCGAGGGCGCGATCTCGATCAGCTTCTGGTTACGGCGCTGGATGGAACAGTCCCGCTCGAAAAGATGGATGACATTGCCGTGGCTGTCGGCAAGAATCTGCACCTCGATGTGTCTTGGGTTGACGATGCATTTCTCCAGGAACACTTCCGGCTTGCCGAACGCCTTGCTTGCCTCGGAGATGACGCGATCGTAGTTGCTGATCAGTTCCTTTTCATTGTTGCAACGGCGAATGCCGCGGCCACCGCCACCATTGGTCGCCTTCAGCATGACCGGGTAGCCGATTTTCTTCGCCAGCGCCAGCGCCTCCTCGACATTTTCCAGATTGCCATCACTGCCCGGCACACATGGAATACCTGCGGCAATCATTGCGTTGCGGGCCTGGATCTTGTCGCCCATCTGACGGATGACCTTGGCCTTGGGGCCGATGAAGCGGATGCCACGACGCGCGCATATTTCTGCCAGCTCCGGATTCTCGGAGAGAAACCCGTAACCAGGATGAAGGGCATCGCAACCCGAAGCCACGGCCAGATTGACGATATTATGAGCGTTCAGGTAGCCGATGACAGGGTCGGCACCCACATTGTAGGCCTCGTCCGCCTTTTTGACGTGTAGAGCGTGCCGATCGGCATCGGAATAGATGGCAACCGACTTGATGCCCATTTCCGAGCAGGCACGGACGATACGCACGGCGATTTCGCCGCGATTAGCAACAAGAATCTTTTTGATCACAAAAGAACCCGAATTCTATAAAGAAACCAAACCTTTGCCCGGTCTGAACAGCTGATTTTTTGACACAAAATCCTGAAGATTATATCATGCGCCCCCTATGGCTGCATCTATCAATCCGGGCGCGGTAATCAATAACATCGAGTTTGCGCAGAAAGCGCACACGGCTCATGATATAATTCCCGTTTCCCAGTTTACAAGGCTGGCGGATATGCTGGCCGACACGTCCGGGCAGTTGGACTGTCAGCTGCAGGGCGGCAAGGATGGGGAAAACGTCGCATTCATCCGTCTGCAAGTACAGGGACTTCTGAACCTGACATGTCAGCGATGCCTGCAGCCGTACCAGCACGAGATCGTGATCAATCAGATGTTCAAGCTGGTGCGCGACGAGGCTGAACTGCCAGCACCGGAAGACGAGCGCGACGATGAGGATTTTCTGCTGGCGCAGTCCGAAATGCCTGTGCTGGACCTGATTGAAAACGAAGTGATACTGGCACTGCCGATCGCGCCCAAGCATGCAGACGGCGAATGCAGCAGCGGAGTCGGTATGGACGAGTATAGAAAACCCAATCCATTCGCCATGCTGGAAATGCTGAAAAGCAAGAAATAGGCTGTCGAAATTTTTATTAAAGTTTTTTCAAGGAGCACTGATTATGGCCGTTCAACAAAACAAGAAGTCACCTTCCAAGCGTGGCATGCACCGTTCGCACGATGCATTGACGAATCCGCCGCTGGCGATCGAACCGACCACCGGTGAGACCCATCTGCGTCATCATGTCAGCCCCAGCGGTTACTACCGTGGCCGCAAGGTCATGCCAGCAAAGGGCGAATAATCTTCCAGCAGTCCGGCAGGCGGGCTGCAATGCCCGTCAGCCGTCTTCTCCTTTTCACTCCAGAATCCAATAGCGAACATGGCTATCACTGTCGCTATCGATGTCATGGGGGGCGATTACGGCCCGCATGTCACGATACCCGCCGCACTCGAGGCACTCAAGCAGGATGATGATCTCAGCATCGTACTGGTCGGCCTGAAAGATGCCATAGAGGCAGAGCTGGCAAAGCAGGGGGGATCGGCGAACGACAGGCTACGCATCCATCATGCCAGTGAAGTGGTCGCCATGGATGAGCCGCCGCAAAGCGCACTGAAAAACAAAAAAGACTCATCCATGCGTGTCGCGATCAATCTGGTCAAATCCGGGGAAGCCAATGCCTGTGTCAGTGCCGGCAACACCGGCGCCCTGATGGCGACCGCACGTTTCGTACTGAAAACCCTGCCGGGCATCGATCGGCCGGCCATTGCCGCCATCCTGCCCAATCAGAGGGGCCGGACCTGCATGCTGGACCTGGGCGCCAATGCCGACTGCACGCCGGAACACCTGCTCCAGTTCGCAATCATGGGCGCGATGCTAGTCTCATGTGTCGAGCAGAAGGAGCGCCCGACCATAGGCCTGCTCAATATCGGGTCGGAAGAGATCAAGGGCAACGAGGTGGTCAAGCAGGCGGGTGAACTGCTGCGCGCCAGCCACCTCAACTTCTACGGAAACGTCGAAGGTACCGATATTTACAGGGGCACTACCGATGTCGTGGTCTGCGACGGATTCGTCGGCAACGTGGCATTGAAGACCTCCGAAGGCGTCGCCCAGATGATGAGCAAATTCCTGCTCGCCGAGTTCAAGCGCAGCTGGCTGACCAAACTCATGGCACTGGTGGCGATGCCCGTACTGAATTCATTCAAGCGCAAGCTTGACCCGCGCCGCTACAACGGCGCAAGCTTCCTCGGCCTACGCGGCATCGTCGTCAAAAGCCATGGCGGCGCGGACGCATTCTCCTTCCTGCATGCCATCAAGGCAGCCGCGGAAGAGACAAGAAGCGGTGTGCTGCGCAGAATCACGGAGCAGCTGGAGATCGAACACATCAAGCCGCACGCCGATGCCGCAAAGGCGGCAGAGCCTGCATCGAAAGAGATTGCATGAAGTATTCACGTATTGCAGGAACCGGTAGCTACCTGCCGGAGAAAATCCTGACCAACGCCGACCTGGAAAAAATGGTGGATACCACGGATGAGTGGATCGTCACCCGGACCGGCATACGTCAACGGCACATTGCGGCAGAAAGCGAATTCACCAGTGACCTCGCGGTCGAGGCCGCGAAGCGCGCCATTACCGCAGCCGATATCGATGCCGGCGACGTCGATCTGATCATCGTTGCCACGACCACGCCAGACCGTGTGTTCCCCAGCACTGCCTGTCTGGTGCAGGACAAGCTCGGCATTTCCAGCTGTCCGGCATTCGACATCCAGGCTGTTTGCAGCGGCTTCATCTATGCGCTGGCGACTGCCGACAATTTCATCAAGAGCGGTGCGGCAAAATGCGCTCTTGTCATAGGTGCGGAAACCATGTCGCGCATCACGGACTGGACGGACCGCAGCAACTGCATCCTCTGGGGAGACGGAGCAGGGGCGGTCGTTCTGCGCGCCAGTGACGACGCTGGCATACTCTCCAGCCACCTGCACGCCGACGGCAGTTACGCCCATCTGCTCAATGTACCGTGCGGTGTTTCCCAGAAAGGCGGCTGCAGCACCATTTACATGGAAGGCAATGCGGTATTCAAAATCGCCGTCAACACGTTGGACGCGATTGTCGATGAGACGCTGGCGGCCAACGGCCTGCAGAAATCCGACGTCGATTGGCTGGTACCGCACCAGGCCAATATCCGTATCCTGCAGTCCACCGCAAAAAAGCTGGGCATGAGCATGGACCACGTCGTCGTCACCGTGGACAAGCATGGCAATACCTCCGCCGCCTCCATCCCACTGGCACTGGATGTCGCCGTGCGCGATGGCCGCATCCAGCGGGGAGAAACCATACTGATGGAAGCATTCGGTGGCGGCTTCACATGGGGTTCCGTCCTGATGAAGTACTGAACACCGGCTTTCAGTAGAATATCCGTTCGTTCATTCAGAGATCGCCAATGAAATTCGCATTTTTCTTTCCCGGTCAAGGCTCTCAGTCCGTCGGCATGATGCAGGACCTTGCCAGTGAAACTATCGTCAAATCCACCTTCGCTGAAGCTTCGGACATCCTGGGTCAGGATTTCTGGGCCATGGTCAGCGAGCCCAACGAGGCGCTGAACCTGACCACGAACACACAGCCACTGATGCTCGCGGCCGGAGTCGCTACCTGGCGCCTGTGGCAGGAACGCTCGGGTGACCTGCAGCCATCCGTCATGGCCGGTCATAGCCTCGGTGAATACACCGCACTCGTGGCGGCCGGCGTACTGCGTTATGAAGATGCGCTGCCCTTGGTTCGCTACCGTGCCGAAGTCATGCAGAATGCCGTTGCCGAGGGTGTTGGCGCCATGGCTGCCGTGCTCGGACTTGATGACGACACCGTGCGCGCAGTATGTGAGGAGGCGGCGCAAGGAGAAGTGCTTGAGGCCGTCAATCTGAACTCCCCGGGACAGGTCGTCATCGCAGGCCACAAGTCCGCCGTCGAGCGCGGCATGGAGGCTGCCAAGGCCAGAGGTGCCAAACGTGCCTTGCCGCTGCCCGTCAGCGTGCCTTCCCACTGCTCACTGATGAAGCCTGCCGCAGAGGCGCTGGCCAGCTACATCTCCGATGTGCCGATGTCAGCCGGTAACATTCCCGTGCTTCACAATGCCGACGTTGCTGCCTATACTGAGCCCGAAAAAATCAGGGATGCACTGGTACGTCAGCTCTACAGCCCGGTGCGCTGGGTCGAAACCGTGCAGCGCATTCATGCCGACGGCGTCGTGGCCTGCGCAGAATGCGGCCCCGGCAAGGTACTAGCGGGCCTGGCCAAGCGCATCGTCGCGGAACTGCCGTGCGCGGCCTTGATCAGTATCGAAGCCATGGACGAGGCCAAGGCCCAATTCGCCGGTTGATTCCGGCATAACAAGAACATTCGAGGAGACCGAGATGCTCAATGGACAAATCGCGCTGGTCACCGGCGCCAGCCGCGGTATCGGTGCCGCCATTGCCCGAGAACTGGGCAGACAGGGCGCTACGGTGGTTGGAACCGCCACATCGGCTTCCGGCGCCGAGCAGATTTCACAGGCGCTGCAACAGCACGGAATCAAGGGTGCCGGCATGGCTCTGGACGTCAATGATGCCACTCAGATCGAGCAGCTGCTGAAGACCATTTCCGAACATTTCGGTGACGTCAGCATTCTGGTGAACAACGCCGGCATCACGCGGGACACCCTGCTGATGCGCATGAAGGATGAGGACTGGGACGCCGTCATCAACACCAATCTGAAGTCCGTCTACCGCATGTCGCAGGCGGTGATTCGCCCCATGATGAAGGCGCGCAGCGGACGCATCATCAATATCTCTTCCGTCGTGGGCCACATGGGCAATGCCGGACAAACCAACTATGCCGCCGCCAAGGCCGGCATGGCAGGATTCACCAAATCGCTGGCGGCGGAGCTAGGTAGCCGCGGCATTACCGTCAACTGTGTAGCTCCAGGCTTCATCGATACCGACATGACGCGGGAATTGCCGGAAGAACACAAACAGGGCTTGTTGCAGCGCATCCCGCTGGGCAGGCTGGGTGAGGCAGCCGAAGTTGCTGCCGCCGTTGCCTTTCTCGCGTCCCCTGCGGCCGCATACATCACCGGTGAAACATTGCACGTAAACGGTGGTATGTTAATGGTTTGACGGGCCGTTGACAGACGGATTTAAGATTTTTGAATTCCTTGGGACTTTTGTTAGAATGTTCCAAATTTTTACAAGCCTGAAAATATTTAAAAGGGGTATTTAGATGTCTGACATCGAACAACGCGTTAAAAAAATCGTTGCTGAGCAATTGGGTGCTAATGAGGCTGATGTGAAGAACACTTCCTCTTTCGTGGACGATCTCGGCGCTGACTCCCTGGATACAGTTGAGCTGGTCATGGCACTCGAAGAAGAGTTCGATTGCGAAATCCCGGACGAAGAGGCTGAAAAGATAACCAACGTTCAGCAAGCGATTGACTACGTCACAGCTAACCTGAAGTAAGCCCCGAAAACCAACTTTCCAAATCCTTAAGAGCGCTTCACGGCGCTCTTAACATATATAGCATGCAAAAACGAAGAATCGCAGTTACAGGCTTGGGCGTGGTTTCACCTGTCGGCATCGGCGTGGAAACATCCTGGGCAAATCTTGTCGCCGGCAAGTCCGGCATCACCCGAATCAGCCGCTTCGATCCGAGCAATTTCGCCTCCCAGATTGCCGGTGAGGTCAAGGACTTCGACGTTTCGCAGTTCCTCCCGGCCAAGGACGCGCGCCGCATGGACTTGTTTATCCAGTACGGTCTGGCCGCGGCCATTGAGGCAGTAAAGGATTCCGGCATCGTCGTGACCGAGGAAAATGCCGAGCGTATCGGCGTCTCCATCGGTTCCGGTATCGGCGGTCTGCGCCTGATCGAGGAAACCAACGATACCTATGATGAAGGCGGACCACGCAAGATTTCGCCGTTCTTCATTCCCGGAACCATCATCAACATGATTTCCGGCAACCTGTCCATCATGTATGGCTTCAAGGGACCCAACGTTTCCATCGTGACGGCCTGTACGACCGGCACCCATTCCATCGGCGACGCTGCCAGAATGATTGAGTACGGCGATGCGGACATCATGATTGCTGGCGGTGCGGAAGCCGCTATCACGGAACTCTCCGTTGGTGGATTCGCAGCCGCGCGTGCACTTTCGACCCGCAATGACGACCCGGCGACAGCAAGCCGTCCGTGGGACAAGGACCGTGACGGCTTCGTCATAGGCGAGGGCGCCGGGGTCATGGTGCTGGAAGAGTATGAATCGGCCAGAAAGCGCGGCGCGAAGATCTATGCCGAACTCGTCGGCTACGGCATGAGCGCCGATGCGTATCACATGACTGCGCCGAACATGGATGGCCCGCGCCGCTCGATGCGCAACGCCATGCAGAATGCCGGCATCAATCCGGATCAGGTGCAATTCATCAATGCCCACGGAACCTCGACTCCGCTCGGCGATACCAACGAGACCAACGCCATCAAGGCTGCTTTCGGTGACCATGCGAAGAAACTGGTCGTCAACTCGACGAAGTCGATGACAGGCCATCTGCTTGGTGGCGCAGGCGGTCTGGAGTCGGTATTCACTGTGCTCTCGATCTACCATCAGGTCTCGCCACCGACAATCAACCTGTTCAATCAGGATCCCGAATGCGATCTCGATTACTGCGCCAATACGGCACGGGATCTCAAGATCGAATACGCGCTGAAGAACAACTTCGGCTTTGGCGGCACCAATGGCAGCCTCGTTTTCAAGAGAGCGTAATCTCTTTGCAGTGAATGACTTAGGGGGAATGCTTTAAAACGTGCTTAAAAAAAACGATGTTTATGCACAATTTTGATGCATGTGGCGGAAAGGCGCGAAAAATCATGGCATCCCCGAATTGGCTTTTCAACATATTGATTTTAAAAGATTTATTATTTGTTCAAAATCTAATCACTGTATGAAAAAGCCAATGGCATAGCCGACTTAGGGACGTTATTCGAACCTCATCCACAAAATTATCCACAGGTTTTGTGGATGAGTTCCGCAAGTAAAGCAAACGTCCGGCAATGACAAGCCTTTATCCCTCCCTTCACTTGCTTTAGGATGGCGTTTTACTGTTCGCAAGAACGCACCTACCGGCCGAATGACGAGACAAGAACAGCAGGATTACCTGATCAATGGCAGTAAGGATACCGGCCTGTCACCACTGGATCGCGGCTTTGCCTATGGTGACGGTGTGTTCCGCACGCTGATCGTCGATGGCAGCACACCTCGGCACTGGCACCTGCATTATGCGAAGCTACTGAATGACTGCAGTGCCATGGCCATCGATTGCCCGCCGGATGCAATCCTGCTAGAAGACATCAGAACCCTGTTTGCCGACAATACTGGACAGGCTGTCGCCAAAATCGTCATCACCCGCGGCATCGGCAACAGGGGCTACGCCATACCGGCCGTTCCACATCCGAATCGCATCGTGATTCGCGCGCCATTTCCGGTATTGCCGCCGGAACATTTCGAGCAGGGGATTTGTCTTCATGTCTGCAAGCTGCGGCTCGGCTTTCAACCCAGACTGGCCGGCATCAAACATCTCAACCGTCTGGAGAACGTCCTGGCGCGTGCCGAGTGGACGGACAACCGATTTGCCGATGGTCTGCTACTGGACACGGAAGGCAATGCGATCGAATGCACGATGAGCAATCTGTTCGTACGCTTCGGCGACACCTTGCTGACTCCTGACCTGTCGCGATGCGGTGTCGCCGGTGTGACGAGGCAGCGCATCCTGGATCTGGCAGCAGGCATGGGTTACCGTACCGATATTGCCGAAATTCCTTTCCGCCGCCTGATGGATGCAGACGAGATCCTAGTCTGCAACAGCCTGTTCGGCGTCCTGCAAGTGCGGAAGATCGAGCAACGGCAGTGGCCGCAGCAAGCCACAGCAGCCCGCTTGAGAAGCCTCTTACTGGAGTAACATGCGTTTCATCAAATGGTCCTTACTCATCACCATTCTGGTGATACTGTCCTTTACCGGCTGGATGGCCTATTTCATCACCACCCCGGCCGACCTGCAGGACGATGTCGTGGAAGTGGAGATCGCGGCGGGCAGCAGTCTGCGCAGCGTCTCCCGCCAGCTTGCCGAACAGGGTGTGTTGATGGAACCGAACAGCTTTACGTTGCTGGTCCGCATGCTCGGCATGGCGAGCGAGATCAAGGCCGGCAACTATCTGATCGAGAAAGGGACGACGCCTTACGACCTGTTTACCACTATCACCGCCGGCAAAACCACCCAGGCAGGCATCACCTTCATCGAGGGATGGACATTCAGGCAAATGAGGCAGGCTCTGATGCAGAATGACGCCATCCGGCATCTGTCCGTTTCCTATACAGACCAGCAGATACTGAAAAGCATAGGTGCCGAGGAAACCCATCCGGAAGGACTGTTCTTCCCAGACACCTATTACTTCAGCAACGGCATGAGCGACCTTGAGATTCTCAAGCGCGCCTATCACGCCATGCGGACCAAGCTGAATGAGGCTTGGACGCAAAGAGAGCCAGGCTTGCCCTATAAATCCCCCTATGAGGCCCTGATCATGGCCTCCATCATCGAAAAGGAAACGGGTAGGGCAGAGGAGCGCAAAATCATTGCCGGTGTTTTCGTCAATCGTCTACGCATCGGTATGCGCCTGCAAACCGACCCCACCGTCATCTACGGCATGGGCGAGCGGTTCGACGGCAACATCAGACGCAAGGATTTGCAGGAAGATACCGCATACAATACCTACACACGCAGCGGCCTGCCGCCGACCCCGATTGCCATGCCTGGCATGGCTTCGATCGAGGCTGCCCTGCATCCTGCGAAAACACAGGCGCTTTATTTCGTCGGCAAGGGAGACGGCAGCCATGTGTTCTCCAATACGCTCGCGGAACACAATCGAGCCGTTGCCAAATATCAGCTGAAAGGGGGCAGAAGTGCGAGGTAAGTTCATCACGCTGGAAGGCCTGGACGGTGCAGGTAAAAGCACACATATCCCGGCCATCATTGCCGGCCTGCAGTCCAAGGGCGTGGAAGTCGTGAGCACGCGCGAGCCGGGAGGAACGGAACTGGGTGAAGCGCTACGCGAACTTCTGCTGCACCGCAGCATGGATGCCGAGACTGAAACCCTGCTGATGTTTGCCGCTCGCCGTGAACATATCGCACAAGTCATAGCGCCAGCGCTGGCTAGAGGCGCCTATGTCGTGTCCGACCGTTTTTCCGACGCCAGTTTCGCCTATCAATCCGGTGGTCGCGGGGTATCGGCCGAAAAGATCGCGCAGCTCGAATCCTGGGTGCATCCGAACCTGCAACCGGACCTGACCATACTGTTCGATGTGCCGGTGGAGGTTAGCGTCGCGCGGCTGACATCCGCACGCAGTCCGGACAAGTTCGAGAGTCAGAACGCAGCCTTCTTTGAACGCATTCGTAACGCATATCTCCAGCGTGCTGCCGCGTCACCGGAACGCTTTCGCATCATAGATGGCAACCAGCCACTTGCATCCGTGGAGCAGGCTGTCAGACAAATCATCGCGGAGCTCTGAACCGATGGCGGTATATCCCTGGCAAAGCGACATCCTGACCAGAATCCTCAGCCAACGTGAGCGCCTGCCGCATGCATTACTGCTGCACGGCATCCGGGGTACCGGGAAACTGGATTTCGCTTACCGGCTCTCCCAGTCACTACTTTGCTCCGCACCGCGCACAGATGGTGAGCCTTGCGACAACTGCGCCAGTTGCAGCTGGTTCGTTCAGGGCAATCATCCAGATTTCCGCCTGCTCGCTCCCGAGGAAAATGAGGCGGATGGCGAAACAGGTAAGAAGCGCAAAAGCCAGCAGATCAGCGTCGAGCAGGTACGGGACCTCGCCGATTTCCTCACGCTTTCCAGCCATCAGAACAGCGGCCGGCGCATTGCGCTCATACATCCGGCCGAGGCACTGAACGTGACCTCGGCCAATGCTCTGCTGAAAGTGCTGGAGGAGCCACCGGCCGATGTCGTTTTCCTTCTTGTCAGCCACCAGCCCAGACGTCTCCTGCCGACCATACTGAGCCGTTGCCATAAAATCGCCATGCCCATGCCGGAAAGACAGGCGGCACTGGACTGGCTAAAGGAGCAGGGCATCACCGATGCCACATATCTCGATTATGTCGGCGGTGCACCATTGAGCGCATTGAGAGCCCAGGGCAGAGGAGAGGGAATGGACGTCAGTCTGTTACTGCAGGGGCGCAAGCTGGACCCTTTCCTGGCCGCGACCAGTGCTGCAACCACCGACATGGAACTTACGCTCGACAGCCTGCAGAAATGGACATACGACCTACTGTCATGCCTACTGACAGGCATGGTGAGATATCACAGCAGGCATGCCGGCGCTTTGCAACAACTGGTCAAAAGCGTAGACTTGAGCCTGTTGCTGCAGTTCCAGCGCAAGCTGGACGAAGCGAAAAAACACGCCCAGCATCCGTTAAATAACGAACTGCAGCTGGAAGCGATTTTCCTCGATTACACCCAGTTGTTCACGAAAAAAGGCTGATTACACGTTATGTCCGCATCCTCGCCTGAACAATCGTCCAATACAGGAAGCACGCACAAGCCCGGCGTACTTTCGCTCGCAATCAAGGAAAAGGCCGCGCTCTATGCCTCCTACATGCCCTTCGTCAAGGGCGGCGGGTTGTTCATTCCGACCAACAAGAATTTCAAGATCGGTGACGAAGTCTTCATGTTGCTCAGTCTGCTCGACGATCCCACCAAACTGAAAGTGATAGGCCGCGTGGTCTGGATCACGCCGGCGACACAGGGCAACCGTCCGCAAGGCATAGGTGTACAGTTGAGCGAAAAGGATGGAGGTCTTGAAGCCAGGAACAAGATAGAGACCCTGCTGGGAGGCGCGCTCAAGTCGGGCAAGCCCACGCACACCATGTAATTCTTGCGTAATTCCGTATCATGCTCGTTGATTCACACTGTCACCTCAATTTTCCAGAACTCGCCAACAACCTGACTGAAATTCGCGCCGCCATGGCGGAACACGATGTCGGTCATGCCTTGTGCATTTCGGTCAATCTGCGCGAATACCCCCAGGTGCTGGAGGTCGCGACAGCTTACGACAACTTCTTTGCGACGGTCGGTGTACACCCGGATTATGAAAACGAGCCGCCGCTCAACGTCGAACAGCTGACCACTCTGGCCGAGAATCCAAAGGTCATCGGCATCGGTGAAACCGGTCTTGACTATTTCCGTCTGACCGGCGATCTGGAATGGCAGCGCGAACGTTTCCGCATCCATATCCGCGCCGCCATCGAGGCAAATAAGCCCTTGGTCATTCACACCAGGGCTGCGGCAGAAGATACCTTGCGCATCATGCGGGAAGAACGTGCCGACAAGGTTGGGGGCGTTTTGCACTGCTTCACCGAGAGCATGGACGTCGCCCGCCAGGCCATGGACATGGGTTTCCATATCTCCTTCTCCGGCATCGTTACATTCAAGAACGCCACTACGTTGAAGGAGGTCGCAAGACAGGTTCCACTCGACCGCATCCTGGTGGAGACCGACTCCCCTTATCTGGCGCCTGTGCCATACCGCGGCAAGACCAATCAGCCTGCATACGTCAAATTCGTCGCGGAGGAGGTGGCAAGACTCCGCGACATGAGCTACGAAGAGTTCGCCACGGCCACGACCGATAATTTCTTCCGCCTGTTCCGGCACGCCAAGCGATGCGGCTGATCGTACTGGGCTCCGGCTCCAGTGCCGGCACGCCGGTCATCGGCTGTCATTGTGCGACATGCAGTTCGTCCGATCCGCGTAACAAGAGAACCCGCTGCTCATCGGCCATCATTCTGCCGGGCGGCGAGACCCTGCTCATCGACACCGGGCCGGACCTGCGTCAACAGGCGTTGCGCGAAGGCCTGAAACGGGTCGATGCAGTACTGTATACGCATGCGCATGCCGATCATATGCATGGCATCGACGACCTGCGCGCCTTCTGCCAGCTCCAGCGTCAGCAGATCCCGCTCTATGGCAATGCCCAGACCATACACCATATCAGCGAAAAGTTTCCCTACGTACTGCGTGAGCCAAGCGATTTCTGGGATCTTCCCGTGCTCTCCGGCAAGTGCCTGACTGAGCCGCTGGAACTGTTCGGCACCATGGTCACGCCCATCCCGGTCAAACACGGACACAGCGACATCCTCGGCTACCGTATCGGCAATCTCGCTTACATCACCGATGTCTCAATCGTTCCGGAAAGTTCGCTACTGCTCCTGCAAGGGCTTGAGGTCCTGATGCTGGATTGCCTCCGCTTCAGGCCGCATCCCACTCACATCGGTCTGGAGCAGAGTCTAGCCTACGCCGGCATGATCGGGGCTCGCCAGACGTATCTGATTCATATGACGCACGAAATCGAGTATGCCGCAGTCAGTCAACTGCTGCCACCAGGCATACGTTTGGCCTATGATGGCCTGAGGATCGACATAGCCTCCTGATGCATGCACGCATCGGGCAAAAAAGTGCGATAATCGGACATCCTTGATTTCATGATGATTCAGAATTGGGAACAGTTATGGCGCTAAGCAAAAAACTTTGTATCTCGCTCGCAGTAATCGGCTCCATCCTCATGGCAGGTCCGGCACAGGCAGAACAACCTGCCACCAAGACCGCTACTGCCGACAAGGCCAGAAAGACTTACACCGAGATCGAATTCCTCAATGCCTTCAGCGGCAAGACTCGCAGGCAGGTCTCCGATCGACTTGGTCAGCCGGTGAAAAGAGAGCAGGGCGTCAGGCCTTCCGGCGCAAATGCCGCGATCGCAAAAATTGCCGGAAAACCGGGCGACACGACCAAGCCGGTCAACGTCGAGATGTGGTACTACAACGATATCGTGCGCTATGACGCCAAGAACACCTATAAGAAAACCGAACTGATCTTCGTCAACGATCGCGTACAGAACATCACGTTCTTCAACAACCGTTAAACTGAACGGCTGCCTTGGATAGGAGTGCCTATCCAGGCACCGGAATCAGGACAGCAGCACCGTTGATCGCGCCCGAGCGCAGATCCTCGAGCACTTCATTGGCCCGACTCAGGGGATAAATGACCGGATGCGCCCGCACCGGGATGCTCGCAGCGAGGTGCATGAATTCCTCGCCATCATGCCGCGTCAGATTGGCAACGCTTCTTACAATGCGTTCTCCCCATAGCAGGTTGTAGGGAAACGACGGAATATCCGTCATATGGATGCCGGCACAGACGATGCTGGCCCCCTTCACACTGGCGGCCAGCGCAGCCGGAACAAGTTCACCCACTGGAGCAAAAATCAGGGCGGCATCGAGTGGATGAGGCGGCATCTGTATCGAATTTCCGGCCCAGGTCGCACCCATGTCCATTGCAAACCGTTGCGCGGCCGTATCACCGGCGCGCGTCATCGCATATACATTCCAGCCCCGCGCCAGTGCCACCTGCGTCACCAGGTGCGCAGCGGCGCCGAATCCGTAAATACCCAGATGCTTACCGTTACCGGCAAGTCTGAGCGCACGGTAACCAATCAGGCCGGCGCAAAGCAGGGGGGCCGCACTGCTGTCCGAAAATCCGGAATCGATTGCAAAACAGTAACGCTGGTCTGCGACAGTCAGCTCGGCAAACCCACCGTCCCGGTGATAGCCGGTAAACCTGGCCTCGTCGCACAGATTCTCTCTGCCACTGGTGCAATAGTCACACTGACCGCAGGTCCAGCCGAGCCATGGAACGCCGACCCGATCACCGATCGAGAAACGGTCAACTGCAGGCCCCTTATCGATCACCTCACCGACAATCTCATGCCCAAGCACCAGCGGCAATTTCGGATGAGGCAAGTCTCCATCCGCAATATGCAGGTCGGTCCGGCAAATACCGCATGCCAGAACACGCAGAAGTACTTCACCATGCCCCGGTACGGGATCAGGCAAATCGACATAACGTAAAGGCGCCCCGGGACGCTCCAGCAGCATGGCTTTCATGACATATCCTTAAGCCGGAAAACTTGATTGACATCAATGTACTACATGCCAGGTTTGGATAAAAGGAAAGCCAAATCTTCTAACAGCCGCGGATGAAACTTGCTAGACTCATGACATTAAGTCTGAAGGAGAATTGCCATGCGCTCGATACTTGTGCCCATCGACGGTTCCAGGCATGCCAGAAACGCGCTCAAGCTCGCTATATCGATGGTACAAAAAGGATTGCTGGAATGCAGCAACTCGCCGCAGATCCATATCATCAATGTGCAGCCCATCATCGTGCCGCTCAGTGATTTCTATGACTACGACATCATTGAGAAAGCTCAGCATGACGAAGCCGAAAAAACATTGAAACCCGCCTGCAGGCTGTTGGAGAAAGCCGGGGTCGCATATGCCAAGGCATGCAAGGTCGGACCTACGGCAACCACGATTGTCGATTATGCGAAAACGCACAAGTGCGACTGGATCATCATGGGCACTCGCGGCATGGGCGCATTCGGCGGACTGATCATGGGCTCGACATCCAACCAGGTCGTACATCTGGCGAAAATCCCGGTCACACTGGTCAAATGATTTTCTTGCTCAAAGTTACAAGAATAAGCGTTTCATCCGAAGCGATTGGAGCGATTAAAACAATCTCGCCCTGGGTTCGGTCTAGGTCAACCGTAAAAAATGGCTTGGAAGCCCTCGAAATAGTGTCTTGCATTTTTTGGTCTCCGAAAGGTGACCGCCTGAAGGCAAAAACGGGAAACTATTCCGATTCATCATACACATAACTTCGCATAATGTATAGCAAATCAAACCCGCTTTTGCCCTCATTTGGTGCAGATTATGTTAAACGTTTAGACTGCATTTTCCCTTGGTTTTCAGCCAGTGAAGAATTTTCACCCCTCGCTTTCTGATTTACGGTCTGTCAGGTGTTTCTATTCCGATTCAGGGTATATAGGGCCAAGCACCCCACGAATCGGGAAGCGTTGCAAATCAGGCCCGCGTTTGCCCGGACGGACGTCGAGAGGCCACTCAACCATCCAGCACGGTACACGAGAGCCTCCGGCGACATAAACCAGCGGCTTGGCCTTGAATCCACGAATGCGACCCTGCGAGAGCAGGGCACGCACACGGCGGGGAGTTACCCCCAGAAACTTAGCCGCTTTATTGACCGAGATATACACGAATCACCCCCTTTCTTTAGTCGGAACAGTTTTCAAAAGCCCTAAATCGGCCGCAAAGCCAATACTGACGCTGTTTTCCGTGTTTGGACACGTCGCCACCCGTGGCCGGTTGTCCGGGTGTTACAAGGAAACCCGGACATGACAGACGAGAACATGGCGCAGCCTGACCGCCGCACGCCGTGGCGTGCCTGCTGTCGGCTGCGCACCACCCTCGGGGCCTGCAGCCCCGAACCCCTGCACCTGCTGCCTCGGCCTCGGCGGGCCTCACACAGCAGGCACTTACGGCTCGCCGTGGCTTCACGGTCTTTTCACGCGGACAGCGCCGCAGGCTTGCCAAAGCCGAAGGCCTCCATGGGGGCGCTACCCCCATCCCCCCGGTTGCCAGGTCAACGTCCGACAGCCTCATGACTGGCTCCGGTTCACGACCAGCCGCAGGCCTGCATAGCCGGTTTTCTCTATGCTGGCCTGTAGTTGACGCTGTTGACACCTTCGGTCATAGTCGGCTTGCCAATAGCGAGCCATCGTCAGATAGTTCGAGAGATAGAGAAGCTCCCAAGGCTTGAAACCTCGATCGGCGGGCGAGTATAGGGTGTCGCCTATGACT
>DATCJT010000061.1:0-3653 GCA_036562645.1 Methylophilaceae bacterium
CATCATCCCGGAGTTGCTGTCCTACTCGATGCGCCTGCGGCAGGTCATCGGGACGGTTTGGCAGCGTCCGTGCCGGGCGATCTTCGGCACGCCGGCGGACTCGCAAACGGGTTGCGGCGTGGATGCTGACGCGCTGTGGGTTTCGGGCGAGGTGCAGTCTGTCGGAGCGGAGTCGGACCGCACCTTCACCGGTGATATCGCCGCCTACATGCCGGGGCGGGTGGAGTTCACCAGTGGTCCGAACGTCGGGCGCCGGTACGCGGTGGAGTCCGTGAACGGCATGACGATCACGCTCGCGGAGACAACGCCGTTCCCGATCCAGGCCGGTGACACGTACCGCCACCGGCCCGACTGCACCAAGCTGAAAGATGGGCCGCTCGGCTGCGACCACTGGGGGAACTGGCCGAACTTCAAGGGCGAGTGGACGATCCCGGTTGGCGATGGTGTCGCGGGTTCGGTGCCGGGCGGCAACCTGCCAGGTGGTGGCGGATGGGTGGGTGAGAATCCCGTGCAGGAGGTCCTATGATGCGCGGGCCGGAACGTGTGGTCGCGCATGCCCGGTCTATGATCGGCGTGCCGTGGCGGCATCAGGGCCGCAAACCGTGGGCGGTGGATTGCATCGGCCTGGTGGTCGTGGCGATGCGGGCGGCCGGTTGGCCGGGGCCGATGGACGTGCCGCGCGGATACGGTCGCGAGCCGTGGGACGACCAGTTGCGAGCGGGTCTACGCCGTCACTTCGGCGAGCCCGTCTCCGGCGATTGGCAGCCGGGCGACATCGCGCTGTTCCGTTGGGGCAAGGGTGAGCCGTCTCACGTCGGCATCATTGCCGATCACCCGCATGGCGGCCTATCGATCATCCATGCGAGCAACCTGCGGAACGTTGTGGAGACGTCGCTGTCTGGCCGGCTGTTGTCGTGCGTCGAAGAAGTCTATCGGCCTGAGTGGGGTGAAGCGTGAGCGATTACGCGGGTCCCGTTCTAGGCGCAGTTGGCGCCGTTATAGGCGGTGTAGTTGGCGGAGTTGTCGGCGCCCAGTGGGGATGGGCCATCGGCGCGACACTCGGCGGCATGTATTCTGCGTCGCAGCAGGTCATCCCTGGACCGAAAATCGGTGATGTACAGAGGCAGACGCAGCAGGAGGGCGGATTCCGCCCCATCGTCTACGGCAGGTCGCATCCGATTGCGGGGAACGTCATCGCTGATGGCGGGCCGGTCATCGTCAAAAAGAAGCAGCGCCAAGGCAAGGGCGGCCCGAAAGTCGAGACGGAATCCGCATATCGCACTTATGCCGTGGGATTCTGCGAGGGATGGGCGGAACTGTTGCAGGTGTGGCGCAACGGCATCCTCGTCTACGACGCGGAAGATCCGTCGATGGCGGCGGAGAATGCGAAATTCCTAGAATACGCGACGTGGTACCCGGGGACGTTCGACCAACCGGCATCGCCAGACCTTGAGGAAATCTACGGCGTCGGGCAGGCGCCATATTTCCGTGGCACGGCATACCTGTCGTTGCACAACGAGGACGTGACCGACCAGCGCGGCGCATGGTCGCAGTGGCAGGTCCGCGTCAATACTCAGCCGCCCGAAGCGTACTTGACGAGCAAGCCGTATCCGGCATACGGTCAAGAGGGCATGGGCGTGGAGCACGACTTCGGGGTCGGCGCTCTCATTCAGCAGATGCACCAAATTGACGGTGCAACCGAACAGGTTGGCGTCGGCATGACGTTTGGCGCCGCGAGCCTGCGGCCTCCGGTGGTGTCTGTCGTGATGCCGCCGGAAGAAATCCAGCTCGGCATGACGTTTGACACTGCGATCTTGCGTTCCCCGCTGGTGTCTGTCGTGATGCCACCGGAAGAAATCCAGCCCGACATGACTTTTGGCACTGCAATCCTGCGTGAAGCGCTCATCACGCAAGAGCAAGCGCCGGAAGAAATCCAGACCACGTTCACTTTCGGAGAGGCATCCCTTTATGCACCCTGACCAGATGACTGACGCGCAGAAGCGCATTTTCGACAACATCATCAACCCTGTGAAAGTAGGGCCGCGCGTAAAGGGTCGCTTCAAACTGCGCGCGATGAAGGGCAACATCATCATGCGCGAAAGCGCGTGGTGTCCCAACATCATCGTCAACGGCGCGTTCGACTATTGGCTCCAGAACGCAGCCAATATTGGAATCATGGGATTTGTCGCAGGTGCAGGAACTTCGACGCCCCAACCCACGGATACCTCGCTCCAATCATTCCTGGGTGGCGGAGGTTTGGTTCAAGAAGGGTGGGTGACCAAAAATACAACTGTATCGCCACGCAGTATTACGTTGGGCGTTCGCATCCAAGCGAGCGAAGGTGCGGTTGTTGGCAACGTGGCGGAAATTGCACTGTGCCGAGGGACATCCGGAATCCCAAACAACAGCACACCCATATTCAACCGCGCCAGAGTCGTGGACGAAATGGGGAACCCAACTACCATCACCGTGTTGAGCGATGAGTTTCTGGAAGTCATCTACGAAATCACCCTCTATGCCATCGACGGCGCTACGGGTACGCTCACGATCAACATCGACGGAACGCCGACGAACTTCGATTATGAGATTCGCCCAATCAACATGAACAGCGCTACGTGGTGGGGAATCAACGGGGAGGTCCTATTCCCAGGGGGAACAGGTAGCTACATTCAGTTCAATCCTTCTGGCCTCCTGTACGCTACTACAAGCGGTACATCTCCAAGCCACGTGACAGATCAAACCACGTTTGGTGATCCGTCCGCATCTTCTAATCCTGCCGGATATAGTACATTCAACCGATTCACCAGCCGCGTGGACGCTCCCTACGTACCCGGCAGCAAAGAGCGGCTACAGACAATCCGATTGCCACTCAGCAACGGTAACATTGCTGCGCCGGGTATTCGCAGCATCAATCTCGTCTTGAACCGCGCTCAGTCCAGTGACGCATGGTGCGTCCACCAAATGTTGCTGGACGGGCCATTCCTGAAGGCCCCCACGCATATATTTGATCTTCCCGTTACAGTAGCGATGGACAACGCGTAATGCTCCCGCAAGACGGCGAACTCTCAACGACTGCGGCCATCAGCGGGTTCGCGTATCCGGTGAAAGGGCCGCTGCCCGAAGACAAGTTGCAGGACTGGGAACTCGCCGGTGTTGCGCTGAATGACCCATCGCAGGGCCTGATGGTCAAAGTCTGGCACTTGCAGGCGACGAAGAGGGCCGGGTCCGATGATGTTGACGTAATCGTGAGCGCGCCCGGTGTGGCGCCAACGCTGCTATTCACTGCGCCGGGCATTACCGAAGTCGCGCTCGCGTTCGACCAGAACATGAATCCGTTTGTCGCCTACCATCAGGGGGACGACGCGAAAATCTACTGGTACGATCCGACCATTCCCGGCATGACGCACACAACGCTGCCGTCTGGCATCCGGACAATGCGATGCACGATGGACGAGCGGCGGTCAGCGTTCGTTGCAGATAGCGACATTGTGCTGTCATATATCAGGGCCGGAAATCTTTGCGTTCGATATCAGCGTGACCGATATGAAACGGAGTATGTGCTACGCGCCGGTGTAGGCGCGAATTGCCAGTTGGTGTCAATGGCGCGCAACCGTGGCAACCGTCTGCAATGGCGGCTGCGTAACTACGAATTG
>DATCJT010000100.1:0-2053 GCA_036562645.1 Methylophilaceae bacterium
GCTTCTACGCGAGCCACGCCAAACCATTCCCGCTGCGCATGGAGACGTTGCTCAAGCTGGCAGGGAGCGAGGACGCCAATCCGCGCAGCGCCCAGCAGACGCTACGCAAAGCGCTGGACGCTGTAGCCGAGGCCAGCGCAGCCCACGGCGAGGGGTTCAGCTACGAGATTCGCGGCGACCTGGTGCACGTCGAGAAGAAGGCCAAAGGGGCGCAGCGGCGGCACTTGGCCAAGAAGGCGGCCAAGCCCCGGAAGCCTCGCGGCTGATACCGTTCCAGCACCTGCCGGATACCGTTCCAGGGCGCTAACGTGGAGCTAACCGGCGCGCCGCTTGCGGCGCGTCCGGGTTGAGCGCAGGGGGCGGAGTCAAGCACCAAGTGCAACACCGATTTATTGAATTGAGGAATTGGGTTGATTGAGCTTGTCCAACATGGCCTGGTAGACGACGATCGGCGGGTAGAAGCCGTGGACGGCACGCGGGCGGTTGTTGAGCAGGTCGGCAATCGCATCGAGCTGAGCCTGGCTGTGAACCGACAGGTCGGTGCCTTTGGGCAGGTACTGGCGGATCAGTCCATTGGTGTTCTCGCAGGAAGCGCGCTGCCAGGGGCTATGCGGGTCACAGAAGTACACCATCACGCCGGTGTTGGCCCTCAGTTCGGCATGGCGCGCCATCTCCTTGCCCTGGTCGTAGGTCAGGGTCTGGCGCATCGGTTCGGCAATGCTGCGCAGCTTGGCCGTGAAGCCTTCCAAGGCAGAGGCGGCTGTCGCATCGGCCAGCTTGATCAACATCACCAGGCGAGAGCTGCGTTCGACCAGCACGCCCACGGCCGAACGGTTGCCTGCCCCCTTGATGAGATCGCCCTCCCAGTGCCCGGGGAAGGCCCGGTCGTTGGCCTCGGGTGGGCGCACATGGATGCTCAGCAGATCGGGCATCTGGCCCCTGCGATCCTCACCCCGGCTGCGCGGCATGCGCTTGGACTTGGCACGGCGCAGACAGGCGATCAGGTCTTTGCGCAACTCGCCCTTGGGCATGGCGTAGATGCAGGTGTAGATGGTTTCGTGAGAGACGGTTCGCTGGGGTTCATCGGGCCACATGAGCTTGAGTGTGCCCGCGATCTGCGAGGGCGACCATCCCTGGGCCAGGAAGTGGTGAACCACGCCAAAGAGCACGGTGTCACTGGCCAGCTTGGAGCGTTTGCGGCACTTGAAGCGGGCGCGCCGGGCACGCAGACTGGCGGCGCGGGCGTCGTACCCGGCAGGCGCGCCTGCCATCGACGCAGGTCGATCGGGCCAGGCGCCAAAGCGCTTGAGTTCGCGGGTGATGGTCGAAGGCGCGCGGCGAAGCCTCACAGCGATCTGCCGCGCCGAGCAGTTGTCCGCCTTCATCATCATGATCGCCGCTCGTTCTTCAGCCGTGAGTTGTTCGTAGTGCTTGCCCATCGCGGTACCTTACCGGTTGGGTGTTGCACTTGATTATTGATTCCGCCGGACTTTTTCAACGGCCTGTTAGAGAAGGTTGTTCATGGCCAGGAAGCTCTTCCTGAATCGCTGCCTCATCTCATCAGCAGCATCGGTCTGCACAGCGAGTGTCTCGGCTGGGGCAGAGTCGCCAGGCGCAATTGACGGTGCCGACACAGCCGGATTCGCACTATCAGGGATCGAAGTGGGTTCCGCCTTTGATTGGTCGCTCTTCACTGCGGTGGTGGTCATGGCCGGCGTCGTTGGCGAAGTCACGGTGCATATGCCAAGGAGCATTTCCTTGATACGACAAACACGCTCGGCGTGTTCAAGCACCTCCAGCTCCTTTACCAGGCTGCGCAATACGGGCTCATCCTCGTCAATGAGTCGCCCCTGATTTATTCGTAAGCCATTGATTTTGCTGGATATTTTCTTCATTCCGGCGTATAATTTCTCCCGTTCTGATAGCGCATCCGCCTTGATTTCTGGGAGTTTCGTGCCGTGATGTTCACCTGCCCCGCCACCGACGACTTCTTCCGTTCGCGCATTGACCATATGATCGACCTGCGCCATCCGCTGGCCGTGCTGGCCTCACG
>DATCJT010000105.1:0-1927 GCA_036562645.1 Methylophilaceae bacterium
ATTTCGCGGATTGCGTCTGCTCAGTCTCATGGCGTTAGTGTCGCTCTGTTGACGCTAGGTTGGATTGAGTTATAGGAAGAAACCATCTCCTTTGCAAAGTTGGACTGCAGCGCGACTCGAAGGTTTCTAACAACTAAACATATGCATAAGAATGACGCGGTTATTGGGTATGTGATGTGAATAAGAACGACCGTTCAAAGCAGAATCCTACGTCATGGATATGGTGACATTGCATCAAGAAAAGGATGCATGCAGTGATGCAGTCTGTGGACAACATCACAGCCAGGAGGAGACGTGGTTGGTGCACTGATATGGCAAGGGTGCAGAAGGCACCCTTGCCATACAGGGTTGCATCATTCCACCGTGACGGATTTGGCGAGATTGCGCGGTTGATCCACATCGGCACCCTTCAATACTGCCGTGTGATAGGCGAGTAGCTGCAAGGGCAGTGTAAACATCACCGGTGCTATATGTGAGGAAGCTACAATCTGATCTGACATTTGCGTAATCTACTCCAGTGTCGGTCGTTTGACCACCGGAGAGGAGAACCGACGATGACGCAGATGGAGAAGATCATTCGACCGAAGCTGGGCCTGCTGGAGCTGGCGAAGCAGCTGGGGAACGTGAGCCAAGCCTGCAAGATCATGGGTTACTCGCGCGACAGCTTCTACCGGTTCAAGGAGCTGTACGAGAAAGGCGGAGAGCTCGCGCTGCAGGAGATGTCGCGCCGGCAGCCGAACCTGAAGAATCGGGTGGCGCCGGAGATCGAGCAGGCGGTGGTGGAGCTGGCGCTGGAGCAGCCGGCGTGGGGTCAGGTGCGGGTATCGAACGAGCTGCGCAAGCGGGGGCTGTCGATTTCGCCGGCGGGGGTGCGCTGCGTGTGGCAGCGGCACGAGCTTGAGAACATGAAGCTGCGGCTGAAGGCGCTGGAGGCGAAGGTCGCGCAGGAGGGGCTGATTTTGACGGAGGCGCAGGTTGCGGCGCTTGAGAAGGCGAAGAGCGAGAAGGAGGCGCACGGGGAGTTTGAGAGCGAACACCCGGGCTACTGCGGCGCGCAGGACACGTTCTACGTCGGCAACCTGAAGGGCGTTGGGCGGATTTATCAGCAGACGTTCATCGACACGTACTCGAAGGTGGCGATCGTGAAGCTGTATGATCGCAAGACGCCGATCACGGCGGCGGATCTGCTGAACGATCGCGTTGTACCGTTCTTCGACGAGCACGAGGTGCCGCTGCTGCGCATTCTGACGGATCGTGGGAGTGAGTACTGCGGGAATCCTGAGCGGCACGAGTATCAGCTGTATCTGGCGCTCGAGGACATCGATCACACGAAGACGAAGACCAAGAGCCCGCAGACGAACGGGATCTGCGAGCGCTTCCACAAGACGGTGCTGGATGAGTTCTACCGTGTGGCGTTTCGCAAGAAGATTTACCGCTCGCTCGAGGAGCTGCAGGAAGATCTCGACGAATGGCTGAGGTACTACAACGAGGAGCGGACGCACCAAGGGCGTTGGTGCTACGGCAAGACGCCGATGCAGACCTTCCTCGATAGCAAAGCGCTGGCGAAGGAGAAGACACTCGCGGCGTAGCACCAACCGACAGTGACGAAGCGGATCGACACTCGGAGAGAAAACGCAGACTGTCAGATCAAGTATTGACTTCTACACATCATTCCGATCGCGGCATTCAATACGCGGCCGGTGACTATCAGCGGCTGCTCGCCGAGCACGGCATCGCCTGCTCGATGAGCCGCAAGGGCAACTGCTGGGACAATGCTGTCGTGGAGAGCTTCTTTCACACGCTGAAAGTCGAACTCGTGCATCATCGTGGCTATCTCACGCGCGATGAGGCACGCCAGGACATTTTCGAATGGATCGAGGTGTTCTATAACCGGCAACGTCGTCACTCCACGCTCGGCTACCGTTCG
>DATCJT010000129.1:0-3941 GCA_036562645.1 Methylophilaceae bacterium
CTAGCAATGTGGTCCACCCCGGAATCGAGCAGCCATTTCCCTCGATTGGCATCACGGAAGGTCGGCGCGTAGAGATAGACCCGTCTACCTTCAGCGAGAAATGCACATGCACGCTCATAAACTTCCTGATCCACATTCAGAAGGTCAAGCTGCCCAGGCTCACGATGAAGAACGTCGTTGCGGGGATATCCAATTGGTGCATAGCGATCGAAAGAGAACCACCGGCGCCATTCAGGCTCATTGGTCGCCGTTGTCCCGATGAATCGCGTGAAGTGCCCGCACGTCCTCAATACACGAGCAAACCGTGGCGACATTCCACGCAGCGGTCCGAGATTGCGAAAGCCGATCTCCTTGATCGAAACGCCGTGCCACATTTGCACGTGGCGGGCGCCCGTCAAAAGCGCATTCGCATATGGATTCGCAGACATCAGATGGTCATTCATGACCACCACGGCTGCCGAGAGTGCAACGTGCACATGATCCGCCGTCCATTCAGCGGGCATGTGTGGAAAGCAGTTTGCTCCAAGTCTTGTTACCAGCGTTTCCTGGGCTGAGTCGAAAGGCAGGAACCAAACTGAATAACCATGCTCTTCAGCGCGTCGGATGCACTCCAACCAAGCATACTTGATGTTGTCTCCAAAATACGTACTGGCCACGAATACAATAACCCGATCCTTGGGGTGCATGCGTGACACGATCTCCAGATCCCGATTGACGCGCTCAACGTGCAACTGAACCTCGAGCTCTCTTACCCGGCGTTCCAATACCGCGAGTTCCCTCTTGGCTTCATCTCTGACCTGGAGAACGCTGTCGACCAGCGTGTCGATCGATTGCGTCAACTGAGCATTGAATGCTTCAAGGCCACTCAGCCTCTGAGTAACCGTCTTCCGAGTCAAGCGCCGTGAAGCGCGTTATCCCAAGGTTTGTTGGTTCTGACCATGGCATTGAGCACGGTCAGCAGCTTGCGCATGCAAGCGACCAAGGCGACTTTGGGGCATTTGCCGGCGGCGATCAGGCGTTCGTAGAAGGCCTTGATGACGGGGTTGCGGCGGCTGGCGGTCAGTGCGGCCATGTACAGCACACGGCGCACGTCGAAGCGTCCGCCCTGGATGCGTCGTCGGCCCCGGCTTGCGCCGGAGTCGTTGGCCATCGGGGCCACGCCCACCAGCGCGGCGATCTCGCGCCGGTTGAGCCGGCCGAGCTCGGGCAACTCGGCGATCAGCGTGGCGCTGGCCACCGGGCCGATGCCGCTGGCCGATTGCAGCAATCGGTCGAGCTCGGCGAAGTGCTCACGCACGTGGCCGACCATCTGGCCTTCGATGTCGTCGAGCTGGGCCTGGATGGCTGCGATGATGGCCTCGATGCTCGGGTGCAGCGCCTTGGGCGTGATCTGCAGCCGCTGCCGCTCGGCCAGCAGCATGGCCAGCAGCTGACGCCGACGTGTGACCAGCGCGGCCAGCCACTGCTGCTGTGGGTCGGCCAGCGGGCGCAGGAAGCGGGCCAGATCGTCGCGGCGCAGCAGCACCGCGGCGAACTCGGCCAGCATGCGCGCGTCTGCCGCGTCGGTCTTGGCCAGGCGGCCCATCGACTTGGCAAAATCGCGCGCCTGGCGCGGGTTGACCACCGCCACGGGCAGGCCGGCCGCTTGCAGCGCGCAGGCCAACTCTGTCTCGTAGCCGCCGGTGGCCTCCATCACCACCAGCGCCACCTCCAGCGGCTTGAGGGCCGCTATCAACACCGAGTGGCCCTCGGCCTGGTTGTCGAACCGCTGGGCATCGAACTGGGCGCCCAGCACCGCGACATCGACATGCGCCTTGGCCACGTCGATGCCCACCACCACTGAGGAAGCAGACATGGTCTTCGGATCCCTTGCTTGTGCATGCGCGCTCGGCCAAGCCGGCGCGCCTAACCGTTCGGGCTTCAGGAAGACCAGCACGGTGGCCGTGCGCTCTGTACTCAGAGACGGGCTCGAACACCCCAGCCGTTACCAAACTGCACGCACCGGTCTGGCCCCCTCAACGGCGTGTCAGACTCTACCGTGCTGATCTGGCCTGAACATACAAGCTGAAAAGCTCGCGCAGCAGGTCATCCTCAGCCGGGAGACCACCTCGGTCAGCAATGGCGTTCCCCGCGTCCAGGAGCAGTTGCCAAGCCCTTTCCCAGTCCTCCTGGGTAATCCCCCGATGGGAGCCATGTGCCACCTTGCTTCGAATGTTGTATTCCTTCCGCACGCGCTGGAAAACGACTTCTCGCGCTTCCGCCGGACCAATGAGCTGAGCCAAGTAAAGCGCCAAACGGAAGCTCACCTCCGTGGTGACCTTAGGGAACAGTGCCTCAAGCGCACACCATATGTGGAGCAGAGACTGGTCTAGCGATGGGAGAAGTGGCGCGGCCAACGCCGCGTCCCGAACAACCTTCAGTGCGGGCTGCTTTGCCTCCAACGCCATCCACCGTATTGCCTTGCCGGCCGCCAACTTGAACTGACCGACGGTGATTCCGAGCGTGGTAGGAAGCACCTTGCATTGCAGGGAAAGCTGAACCGGCCAAGCCTCAACCGTGATGTCATTGCTCGACGGGCCTGCCTGCAGGTCAGGCAGCAGATCCTTTCGCAGACTCTCGGAGTCACGACTGTTGATCCCCGAGTAGTCATTTACCGAATGGCTCGTGGCAAACGGCGCGAGGCTTGGTGAAGCACCCACTAGGTAGGCGCCCAAGAATAGAGAGTTGAGACGCTCCACCGCCTGGCCTAGATCCTCCGCTTCCACTCGAATCTCTAGGTTGCACCGCGAAAGCAGAACATCCATCAACTGGTATGGAAGATGTAGGCGATGGCGTGAGGCCAGCGTGGCTAAGTCAAAGACAGTTGTCTCCCACTTCCTACGGATCAAAGCAAACGGGGGCTCTACGACGGAATCGAACTCTTCCGCGGGACGCCAGAAGAGCACGGGAAAGTGGAATTTGTGCTTCGGCACTGGCACGAATCCTAATAGTGATAGCTAACACCAAGTAGACCCCGCACCCGGGGAATATGGCCGAGTATTCAGCCGCCCCCCTACCCCAGTCAAATCGGAATTCCTACCCTGGATCAGGCATTTGCCCGATCCTCCGGCCCGGTGTCCCGGGCCACGCTGGACCCGGATATCGCCATGGACGGGGCGGTATCGATTCTCCGGCCGGAAACGGGTGATAAGCATGGATGCGAGTGAGCGGCAGGCTCCGCGCCTGTTCGACGAGGTTCGCCGCAGGATGCGGTTGCATCACTACAGCCTGCGGACCGAGCGGGCCTACCTGGGGTGGATCCGCCGGTTCATCCTGGCCAACGGCAGGCGCCATCCGCGCACGATGGGCGCGGTGGAGGTCGAGCGCTTCCTGACCACGCTCGCGGTCGAGGGCGGGGTCGCCGCGAGCACCCAGAACCAGGCCCTGTCGGCGCTGCTGTTCCTGTACCGGCAAGTGCTGGGGATCCGCCTGCCGTGGATGGACGAGGTCGTCCGCGCCAAGCGGCCGGCGCGGGTGCCGACGGTGCTCTCGCGCCGGGAAGTGGCGTCGCTGCTGGCGGGGATGGACGGGCGCGCCGGCGTGGTGGCGCGCCTGCTGTACGGCACCGGGATGCGGCTGATGGAGGGGCTGCGGCTGCGGGTCAAGGACGTGGACTTCATTCGCAACGAGATCGTGGTGCGCGACGGCAAGGGCGGCCGCGACCGGCGCACCGTGCTGCCGGCGACGCTGGCCGGGCCGCTGCAGGCCGAGCTCGAACGCGCCAGGGTGTTGCACCGCGGCGACCTGGAGGACGGCTTCGGCGCGGTCTGGCTGCCGCATGCGCTGGCGCGCAAGTATCCGTCCGCCGCGCGCGAGTTCGGCTGGCAGTACGTGTTCCCCGCCCTGCGCCGCTCGAGGGATCCGCGCGACGGCGTCGTGCGCCGCCACCACCTGGACGACGC
>DATCJT010000133.1:0-14982 GCA_036562645.1 Methylophilaceae bacterium
GCGGTAGCTGGGGCGAGAGTGTCGATGGCAGAGCCTTCGGCGTGGTTCAGTCAGTGACACAATAACAAAGGCGTGGGGGTAGTTTGAGTCGTGGCTGATATGAGTAGATAATAGCTGCTTTCGTGCATTCGGTTCCAAGCCATCAGCGCGGAGGTACCAAAATAAATAGCGGGTATCTAAGCGGGTATCAAAACCAATTGATTTGAATAATATCCATGAATAACAAAAGGATAGCCGCAATATGCTGCTAATGATAGACAACTACGATTCCTTTACCTACAACCTGGTGCAATATCTGGGCGAACTCGGAGAGGATGTGCAGGTTTACCGCAATGATGAGATCGACCTTGCCAGGGTCGCCGAACTCAAGCCTGATCACATCGTCATCTCGCCCGGCCCATGCACGCCGAACGAGGCGGGCATCTCTGTGCCGCTGATTCATGAGTTCGCCGGCAAGATCCCCATGCTGGGGGTCTGTCTCGGCCACCAGAGCATAGGCCAGGCGTTCGGAGGGAGAATCGTGCATGCCAAACAGCTGATGCATGGCAAGACTTCCCTGATACATCATGAGGATGTCGGTGTTTTCCGCGGATTGCCCAATCCGTACACTGCTACCCGTTATCATTCACTGGTCATCGAGCGCGAGACCCTGCCGGACTGCCTGGAGATCACGGCATGGACCGATGACGGCGAGATCATGGGGGTGCGCCACAAGACACTGCCGATCGAGGGGGTGCAGTTTCATCCGGAATCCATTCTCACCGAATACGGCCATGAGCTTCTGCAGAACTTTCTGAAGGCCTACTGATGGAACAGCTCACATTCAAACAGGCACTGCAGACCCTGATTGACGGCGGGAGCTTCAGTTTCGACCAGATGACCGGCATCATGCGGCAGGTCATGCAGGGCGAGCTGACGCCGGCGCAGATCGCGGCCTTGCTGATCGGATTGCGTGTGAAGGGCGAAACGCCGGAAGAGATCGCTGCAGCGGCACACGTCATGCGTAGTCTCGCCACCCGCGTCAACATCCGCAACGGCGCTCACCTCGTCGATACCTGCGGTACCGGCGGCGATGGCATCCAGACCTTCAATGTATCGACCGCAGGCGCTTTCGTCGCGGCCGCGGCCGGCGCGGTAGTGGCCAAGCATGGTGGCCGTTCGGTGTCTTCCACCTGCGGCAGCATCGATGTGCTGGAAGCGCTCGGCATCGACGTCAACCAGACGCCTGAGCAGGTGGCGGCCAGTGTCGATGAAATCGGCATCGGCTTCATGTTCGCGCCCAACCATCATAGCGCAATGAAATACGCGGCGCCGGTGCGCCGCGAGCTCGGCGTGCGCACGCTGTTCAACCTGCTCGGGCCGATGACCAATCCTGCCGGCGCCAGACGCCAGGTCATGGGGGTGTTCCATCGCGACCTGACCACGCTGCTGGCGAATGCCCTGCGACATCTTGGAAGCGAGCATGTCATGGTGGTGCACGGCGCGGATGGCATGGACGAGATTTCCTTCAGCGGCGATACCTATGTCGCCGAGCTGAAGGATGGCGAAGTGCGCGAATATGTCATCAATCCGCAACAGTTCGGTCTGCCGCTGCATGATGTGCAGCGCATCCAGGTGCTGAATGTCGAGCAGTCGAAAGACATGGTGCTCGATGTGCTGGCCGGCCGGCCGGGACCCGCGCGCGACATCGTGCTGCTCAACGCCGGCGCGACCATTTATGTCGCAGGGCTGGCCGACAGTCTGGAGGCCGGCATCGCCGCCGCCGTTCAGGCCATCGATTCCGGTGCTGCCATGCGGAAGCTGGAGCAGCTGAAGGCGCGTGCCTCGATCGCGTGAGCCAAACAGTCAATCAATATACGGAATGCACGATATGTCGGATATTTTGAACAGGATACTGGAAACCAAGCGAAGTGAGGTGGCGGCTGCTATGGCGGCCAAGCCGCTGGCGCGGATGCGCGAGGAGGCCGAGGCGGCGGATGCACCGCGCGACTTTGCCGGCAGCATGCATACCAGTATCGTCGCCGGTAAGGCTGCGGTCATCGCCGAGATCAAGAAGGCCAGTCCGTCCAAGGGGGTCATTCGCGAGGATTTCAGGCCTGCAGACATTGCGGCAAGTTATGAGCGTGGTGGCGCCGCCTGTCTGTCGGTATTGACGGATACTCCGTATTTCCAGGGAAGCGCCGATTATCTGCGGGAGGCCCGGGCTGCCTGCTCCTTGCCGGTGCTGCGTAAGGATTTCATGATCGACCCGTATCAGGTCTATGAGGCGCGTGCGATGGGAGCGGACTGCATTCTGCTCATCGTGGCGGCGCTGGATCTGGCACGGATGCGGGAGCTGGAGGACCTCGCCCATGAACTGGGCATGGCCGTGCTGGTAGAGACGCATGACGCGGACGAACTTGAGCTGGCGCTGCAGCTCGATACGCCACTGCTCGGCATCAACAACCGTAACCTGCGCACGTTCGAGGTCACTCTGCAGACCACGCTCGACCTGCTTCCCAGGATACCTGACGACCGCTGTGTCGTGACTGAATCCGGCATTTTCACACCGGAGGATGTCGCGCTGATGCGTCGCAACGATGTTCATGCCTTTCTGGTCGGTGAGGCCTTCATGCGCCAGCCCGACCCCGGTGCCGAACTGGCCCGCGTATTTGCCTGAGGAATAAATCATGAATTCTGCCGGATTTCCCATGAAACGGCCGCGCCGCATGCGGCGTGATGCCTTCTCCCGTCGGTTGATGCAGGAGCATGTGCTGACCTGTAACGATCTGATCTATCCGGTCTTTGTGCTGGAAGGTGAAGGGCGCCAGGAAGATGTGGCCTCCATGCCGGGCGTGCAGCGACAAAGTGTGGATCTGTTGCTCGAAACAGCTGCTGAATGCGTGGCGCTGGGTATCCCGGCGGTCGCGTTGTTCCCCGTCGTGGATCCGTCCCGCAAGAGCGCTGGGGCGGAAGAGGCATGGAATCCGGACGGCTTGGTACCGCGTGCGGTGAGGGTGCTGAAGAAGGCGTTTCCGGAGCTTGGCGTCATCACCGATGTGGCGCTCGACCCCTATACCAGTCATGGGCAGGACGGTCTCATCGATGACAGCGGCTATGTGCTGAATGACGAGACTATAGCCGTTCTGGTCAAGCAGGCCTTGTGTCATGCGGCGGCCGGCGCGGACGTGGTGGCGCCGTCGGACATGATGGATGGACGCATAGGCGCCATCCGGCAGGCGCTGGAGGCGGCCGGTCACATCCATACGCGTATCCTCGCCTATTCCGCCAAATATGCCTCCGCCTTTTATGGACCATTCCGCGATGCGGTCGGTTCGGCGGCGAATCTCGGCAAGGGTAGCAAATCGACCTATCAGATGGACCCGGCCAATTCGGACGAAGCCTTGCGCGAGGTCAGGCTGGACATCGAAGAGGGTGCCGACATGTTCATGGTCAAACCGGGCATGCCGTATCTGGATATCGTGCGGCGTGTGAAATCGGAACTGCAGGTGCCGACCTTCGCCTATCAGGTCAGCGGTGAGTACGCCATGCTCAAGGCTGCGGCGGGGAACGGCTGGCTCGACGAGAGGGCCTGCGTGATGGAGGCGCTGCTGAGCTTCAAGCGTGCCGGCGCGGACGGGATACTGACCTATTTCGCGCTGGACGTGGCGCGCTGGCTGAAGCAGTCCTGAGTCGGCCGGCAGGCAGCCCCCTCCTCAGCTTGGCTTGAGCAGGGCGTTGACGCTGGCCAGATTGGCTCTGTGCAGGTTCTGACCATCCACGGGGCTTCTCACATGCGTCTTGTGCGCTTCCCTATCGAATACACTCAACCGGATCAGCCCGTTCGGTCCCTCCAGCGTGAAGACGGGCACCTTTCTGCGCCCGTTGCCATGCTTGTCTCCATGCATGCGATAGCTTTTTTCGTTTGACTCATAGGGGATCTGCTGATTGAGCAGATATATTTCGACCTCCTTCAGGCTTTCCGCATAGAGATGAATCTCGATGGCAGAGTGCCTGCCGGCCGTGCCGTCGAGCACGGCGCCGGTGAGATGCGGGTCGAATCGTTCCAGCATCTGCATGACGGCCAGCGCATCCTGGCGCAGCTGTCTCAGGGTTTCAGCCTGGTCTTCGCTGTTGTAGATCTCGTGGAAGATCCGGATTTCCTCCTCGATCTCGGCATTGGTCGGCATGCAGCGGTCGTCGCTGACGCCCAGCTGTCTGCCGGCCTTGCGTTTGGCATGTCCGTAGTCCGGTATGCCCTCATCCGCCATCAGGCGGGCTGCCAGCTGCGCGATGCGGCGGCGCAAGTGCGAGTTTTTTTCCCTGGACATGCCTATACCCAATTCAACGGTCAGAAAAGCTGGTCGAAGAACGATTCCTGCTTGCCGCCGTTTTCGCTAGCTGGGGGCGGTGGCGGAACGCTACCGCTACTGTAGCCGGGAAACGGCGAGAAGCTGTTGAAGTCGAACGTCGGGGCCTCCTCTTCCGGGGGGAATTCCGCATAGAAATATTCGCTGATGCCGGATTGATTGTCAGCGACACGCTTGCCGGTTTCCGGGTCGATCCGGGCGGTGATGACGCCTTCGGGCGGGACATAGGGTGTATCCGGCATGCCCTTCAGCGCCACCGACATGTAATCGATCCAGATGGGCAGGGCGGCACGTCCGCCGGTTTCGTTACGGCCCAGTGATTTCGGCTTGTCATAGCCCATCCAGGTGATGGCGACTTGGGAAGGGTTGTAGCCGGCGAACCAGGCATCGAAAACATCATTGGTCGTGCCGGTCTTGCCAGCCAGGTCATTGCGCCCCAGCACATTGGCGCGGGTGGCGGTGCCGCGTCTGATGACATCCTGCATCATCGATGTCATGAGGAAGGCATTGCGGCTATCGATGACACGGGGCGCAGTCTTGCCGGCCTCCACGAATCTGGGCTGCTGGATGACTCTGCCGTTGCTATCGACGACCTTGCTGATGATGTGAGGTTCGATGCGGTAGCCGCCGTTGGCGAAAACAGCATAGGCGCCCGCCATCTGCCATGGCGTCACCGAGCCTGAGCCGAGGGCGATGGCGAGATAGGGCGGATGATCCTTGGCGGAGAATCCGAAGCGCGTAATGTAGTCGCGCGCATATTCGACGCCGATGTCCTGCAGGACGCGGATTGAAACCACGTTCTTGGACCTGGTCAGGGCCGTTCGCAGCTGGATCGGGCCGTCATACTTGTGATCGTAGTTGGCGGGCTGCCAACTCTTGCCGCTGCCGGTTTCCTCCGCCGAGATGAATATCGGCTCGTCCTCGACCAGCGTGGATGGCATGAAGCCCTTTTCCAGCGCAGCCGAATAGATGAACGGCTTGAAGCTGGAGCCGGGCTGACGCCAAGCCTGCGTGACATGGTTGAACTTGTTGCGGTTGAAGTTGAAGCCGCCGACCAGGGCGCGCACTGCGCCATTGCGCGGGTCGAGCGCGACCAGTGCGGACTCGACCTCGGGTAGCTGCGTGATGTGCCAGCTGTCGCCGGAGCCATATACCCTGACCACGGCACCCGGGACGAACTTGCGCTTGCCGGCATCCTTCTGTGCCATGTCGCGGCTGACCAGTTCCAGTCCCTTGTCCTTGACGACGATGGGACCGATGTTTTTCGCATACAGATGGGCTGCCTTCTCCTCGACCTTGGTGACGACGGCCGGAATCAGACCGTTGTAGGATTCGAAATCCTCCAGTGCTTCTGCCAGGGCCGCTTCGCCGGATGCCAGCACATTGGGGGGCAATCGTTTTTCCGGGCCGCGGAATCCCTGCCGCAGCTCGTAATTCATGATGCCCTGGATGACGGCGCGGTTGGCAGCCTCCTGATTGGCCTTGAGGATGGTGGTATAGACACGCATGCCGCTGCTGTAGATGGCATCCTTGTATTTCTCATACATGGCCTGCCGCGCGATTTCCGCGACATAGTCGGCGGACACTTCATGCAGGGAACGCTGCTTTCTGACCTTGATCGGTTCCGCCAGGGCAGCCTGGTAAGTGCGGTCGTCAATGAAGCGCAGCATGTGCATACGCTTCAGCACATAGCGTTGTCGTTCCTGCGCGCGCTTGGGATTGACGAAGGGGTTGTAGCGCGAAGGCGCCTTGGGCAGACCGGCGAGCATGGCGACCTCGGCAATGCTGCATTCGGACAGCGGCTTGCCGTAATAGGCGAGCGCGGCAGCGCCGAAGCCGTAGGCTCGCTGGCCGAGGTAGATCTGATTGATGTAGAGCTCGAGAATCTGATCCTTGCTCAGATTGCGCTCGATCTTGATGGCGAGCAGTGCTTCGCTGAACTTGCGCGTGGCGGTCTTTTCGCTGGACAGGAAGAAGTTGCGGGCGACCTGCATCGTGATTGTGCTGGCGCCCTCCTTGAAGCCGCCGGCCATGAGGTTGGCGATGGCGGCACGGGCGATACCGATGGTGTCGATGCCGCCATGTTCGTAGAAACGCTCGTCCTCCGCTGCAAGGATGGCCTGCTTCAGGGACGCAGGGGCATCCTTGATTCTGATGAACGCACGGCGCTCCTCACCGAATTCGCCGATCAGATAGCCGTCCGCGGTATAGACGCGTAGCGGCACCTTGGGCCGGTAGTCGGTCAGGGCTTCAAGCGATGGCAGGGTCGGATAGATCAGGGTGGCGGCGAGGCCGGCCAGCGCGGCCAGAACGATGCCAAGGACTAATGGCAATATGATCAAAAATTGCCACCATCTTTTGAATAGCATGGGGCGATACATTCACAAATTGGGACGCCTGATATTATATGTTTTGATGCGAATAATTTGAATCAAAAATATGCTTTACAGTATTTATAGTTGTTGCTAGCATTTAAGGTAATTTGTCAGTATTGTACGTAACTATCCAATATTGAAAGGGAATTTCAATTTGAAATTCGACTTTTTTTTAGAAAAAACACCGCCCGTCATTGGGGTCGATATCAGTTCCGCCTACGTCAAGATGGTGGAGCTGAGTTCGCAGGGGCGGGGCACGTACAAGCTGGAGAGTTATGCGATTGCGCCCCTGGCCAAGGATGCCGTGGTTGACGGTAACATCGCCGAGCTCGACGGCGTCGTGGATGCCATCAAGCGCGCATGGAAGCTGCTCGGCACACGGGAGAAACGGGCGGCGTTGGCGTTGCCTGCGGCGGCAGTGATCAGCAAGCGGGTGTTGATGACCGGAGGGCTGCGCGAGGAGGAGATGGAGCTGCAGGTCGAGGCCGAGGCCAACCAGTACATCCCGTTCTCGCTGGATGAAGTGAACATCGACTTTCAAGTGCTCGGGCCGGCACCCAACAATCCGGACGAGGTGGAGGTGCTGATCGCGGCATCGCGCAAGGAGAAGATCGAGGACCGCGTGGCCGCGGCGGAAGGCGCCGGACTCAAGGTCATCATCATGGATGTCGAGACCTATGCGGCCGAAGCGGCATATTCGCTGATCAGCAAGCAACTGCCCAACAACGGCAGCGGCCAGACCGTGATGATCGTCGATATCGGCGCCGCCATGATGCATATCAATGTGCTGCATGACAATGAATCGGTCTACACGCGTGAGCAGACTTTCGGCGGTGCGCAGCTGACGCAGGAGATCCAGCGCCGCTACGGCCTGACGCCGGAGGAGGCGGAGATCGCCAAGCGCAAGGGAGGTCTGCCGGAAACCTATGAAACCGAGGTGCTGCAGCCCTTCGTTCAGAGCCTGTCCATGGAAGTGGCGCGTGCGTTGCAATTCTTCACCAGTTCCACACAGTACAACCGTGTCGATCATATCGTGCTGGCCGGCGGCTGTGCCGCTATTCCGGGCGTGGATGCGATGGTGAAGGAACGCACCCAGGTCAACACCATCATTGCCAATCCATTCCTCAACATGGCGCTCAACCCCCGGATCAAGAGTCAGCAGGTGGCTGCGGATGCGCCTTCCCTGATGATTGCCTGCGGGCTTGCATTGCGGAGCTTTGACTGATGATACGCATCAACCTGCTACCCCACCGCCAGATCAAGCGTGCCGAACGCCAGCGCCAGTTCAACCTGCTGATGGCGGCAACGGTCGTGCTGGCCGGTGCCATCGTGTTCATGGGCAATACCTATATCGGCGCAAAGATCAGCGCGCAGAACGAGCGCAACCAGCGGCTGGAGACGGCCAACGCCAAGCTCGACAAGGAAATCGAGGAAATAAAGGAACTCAAGAGCCAGATCAACAGCGTGCTGGAACGCAAGCAGATCGTCGAGAATCTGCAGACCAATCGCAGCCAGGCCGTGGTCGTGCTGGACGAGATCAGTCGTCAGTTGCCCGAGGGGACCTATCTCAAGCTGATCAGCCAGAAAGGCAACGTGATTGATCTTGAGGGCATTGCCGATACGAATGCGCGCATCGCTACGCTGGTGCGCAACCTGAGCAATTCGCAATGGATGGAACAGCCCAATCTGGTACAGATTCAGGCCGTCAACATCGGCAATGTGCGGTATAACGATTTCAAGATGAATGTCCGACTCAAGGCGCAGCAGGCACCGGAAGTGGAAGCTCCCAGACAACCGGCAGGGAGAAAATGATGAAGCTGGAAGACTTCAATAACATCGATTTCAAGAATGCAGGCAATCTTCCGTGGCCGGTCAAGGGCGTGCTGTTGCTGGCCCTGCTGCTGCTGCTTCTGGCGGCCGGATATTGGTTCGTCTGGAGTCCTGCCGCCGAAGAGCTGGAAAAGGCGCGAGCGAAGGAAACCGAGTTACGCAAGGTGTTTCTGGACAAGAAGCGTCAGTCTATCAATCTCGATGCCTACAAGGAACAGATGGTGGAGATCGAGCGGACGTTCGGTGCGCTGCTGAAGCAACTGCCCGACAAGTCACAGATGGATGGCCTGCTGACCGACATCAATCAGGCCGGGCTGGCACGTGGACTCGAGTTCGAATTGTTCAAACCGGGCAAGGAGGTGGTCGGCGACTTCTATGCCGAAATGCCGATACAGATCAAGGTCATTGGCGGCTATCACGATCTGGGGGCATTCGCAGCCGACGTATCCAGGCTTTCGCGCATCGTTACGCTGAACGACCTGGTGGTGTCCAAGCTGGCAAGCAAGGACAAGTCCAAGGCCGGCAACAATAAGGACGACGATGCGTCGCGGCTGGTAATGGAAGCGGTGGCCAAGACCTATCGTTATCTCGATGCCAGCGAGATCGCCGCCAAGCGTGAAGCCGAACTGCAGGCGAAGAAGGGCAAGGGTGCGAAAAACGCGAAGGCGAAGAAAAAATAGATGCCTAGGCATAAACATATCGAAAGGCGCTGAATGAAAACGGGGAAAATTCTACTCGTCCAGCTTGGACTGCTGCTGGCTGCCTGCCAGGGTGGTCAGGGGGACGACCTCGACCGATTCATGGCGAATGCGGAAAAGGACATGCGGGTCAAGGTAGATCCGTTGCCCGAGGTGCAGCCTTATACTCCGATGGAGTACAACGCGGACGGTACGCTGGTCAATCCGTTCAAGCCACGCAAGGCGATTGCCGAGGCCGGCAGCAAATTGCAGCCAGATTTGAACCGGCCAAGGGAGCCGCTGGAATCCTATCCACTGGAGAGCCTCAAGTTCGTCGGCTCCATGGAGAAGGAGAATCTGAAATATGCACTGATCCAGACGCCGGACAACAGCGTGCAGCAGGTCAAGATAGGCAATTACATGGGCCAGAATTTCGGTATGGTCGTTGCCATTAGCGAATCTGGTGTGACATTGCGGGAAATCGTGCGCGACGAGTTGACCGGTGACTGGCAGGAAAGAACTGCAAATGTGGATTTGCAAGACTAGGGGTGGGAAAGATGAATACCATTAAAAGAATATGCGTCAAATTGACCGGGCTGTTGCTGGCCGGCAGTCTCGGTTGGGCAGGCATGCCTGCGGTCGCTGAAGAGTCCCAGAACCGGATCGAGAAGATCGAGTTTGTCGGCATGTCCGGGGATCGGGTCGCCGTCACGATCACGACGACGCAGCCATTGGAGAACCCGCCAGCGGGTTTCACGATCAAGGTTCCCCCTCGCATCGCCCTGGATTTCCCCAATACGGCGAACGGTCTGCAGAAGAGTAGCCTCGTGGCCGATCAGGGTGTGCTGAAGAGTGTGAATGTGGCTCAAGCCAAGGACCGGACGCGTCTCGTGCTGAATCTGACCAAGGCCACCGGCTATACGACCGAGATCGACGGCAATCAGACGGTGATTGTGCTGCAGGCAAGCGATGTCGCGACTGCATCGACTGGAACAGTGACTCGTTTCGCCGAAGCCAAGGTCGGTGACAAGCGTCACAGCATTACGAACGTCGATTTCTTGCGCGGCCAGAACGGCGAGGGTAGGGTCATGGTCGACCTGTCCGATGCCTCTGCCGGCATCAATATCCGTGAGCAGGGTAAGAAGATTCTGGTCGATTTCATCAATACCGATATCGATGCCAAGCTCGAGCGTAGACTCAATGTGGTTAACTTCAATACGCCGGTGCTCTATATCGATACCCTCAAGCAGGGCGGCAATGTGCGCATGGTGATCGAGCCCAAGGGCAACTGGGAGCAGTCCGCCTATCAGGCCGACAAGCGTTTCATCGTCGATGTGCGTCCTATCATCGAGGATCCGAACAAACTGGTGCAGGGCAGCAAGCCCGGCTATTCCGGCGAGAAACTCTCGCTCAATTTCCAGAACATCGATGTGCGCTCGGTGCTGCAGGTGGTGGCCGACTTCACCGGTCTCAACATCATCACGAGCGACACCGTATCGGGCAATCTGACGCTGCGCCTCAAGGATGTGCCCTGGGATCAGGCGCTCGATATCATCATGCAGAGCAAGGGTCTGACCATGCGTAAGACCGGCAATGTGATCTGGGTCGCGCCTGCGGAGGAAGTGGCGGCCAAGGAGAAACTGGCACTGGAAGCTTCACAGCAGATCGAGGATCTGGAGCCGATGCGCACCGAGGTCTTCACGCTGCGCTATCAGAAGGCCGAGGACCTGAAGAACCTGATCAGCGATGAAAAGCAGAAGATCCTGTCCAAGCGCGGTAGCGCCGTGGTGGACCAGCGTACGAACACCGTGTTCGTGCAGGATACGCCGCGCCATCTCGAGAATGTGCGCAGGATCATCGAGAAGACCGATATTCCGGTCAAGCAGGTCATGATCGAATCGCGTCTGGTGATCGCCGACGAGGGTTTCAGCAAGGCACTGGGTGCCCGATTCGGTATCAATCAGCTGGGGACCGGGGGCAAGAACCGCTTAGTGACCGGTGGCACGGTTGGCAATCGTTTCACGGAAATCGCCGCGGACGGAACGGCGACCATGGGTAACCATATGGGTACCCAGATGCCGGCAACTGCTGGTAGCAATGCAGCGATATTCGGTGTCAGTTCCGATGGCGAGCCTGATCTGATGTCCAATCTGCCGGTCGCCAATGCGTTCGGCAATTTCGCATTCAGTCTGTTCCGGTTGCCGGCCGGCTTCCTGCTGAATCTGGAGCTCACGGCCATGGAGCAGGATAACCGCGGCAAGGTGGTTTCCAGTCCGCGCGTGACGACTGCCAACCAGCAAAAGGCCAGGATCGAGCAGGGTACGGAGATTCCATATCAGGCTGCGACCAGCAGTGGTGCGACCAGCATCCAGTTCAAGGAGGCAACGCTGAGCCTGGACGTCACACCCCAGATCACGCCGGACGATAAGATCATCATGGATCTCCTGGTGAAGAAGGATCGTGTCGGTCAAGTCTTCGCCGGCGTGCCGTCGATCGAGACACAGCGCGTGGAAACCAAGGTGCTCGTAGCCAACGGTGAGACAGCGGTGTTGGGCGGTATCTATGAGCAGACCCAGCGCAACGATGTGGACAAGGTGCCGTTCTTCGGCAATCTGCCAGTGGTCGGGAACCTGTTCAAGCGCACCAGCCGGACGGATGAAAAGACCGAACTACTGATCTTCATCACGCCGAGGATACTGGATGAGAACCTGAGCCTGCGTTAAGCGGGTGCGCGCTACGTCCTAATCCCTTAGAATACCTGTCATTCATTGACAGGTATTTTTTTATCGTGGGCAACATATTCTTTGTCGGTCTGATGGGGGCGGGAAAGACCACGGTCGGACGGATGCTGGCAAAGCGTCTCGGCAAGGAATTCTATGATTCCGACCACGAGATCGAGCGCCGCACCGGGGTCAACATTCCACTGATTTTCGAACTGGAAGGTGAAGACGGCTTTCGCCGCCGCGAATCGGCCGTGATCGAGGACCTGGCGCGACATCACGGCATCGTGCTGGCGACCGGTGGCGGCGCGGTGCTGCGGCCGGAGAATCGCCAGGCCTTGATGCGCAACGGAACGGTGATCTATCTGCGTGCCAACGTGGAGGATCTGTGGCAGCGCACGCGGAATGACAGGAATCGCCCCCTGCTGCAGACTGCCGATCCGCGCTCAAGACTCGAACAGCTTTTCGCCGAGCGTGACCCGCTCTACCGTGAAGTGGCGGATATCATCATCGATACCGGTGGCCGTGCAGTCAGCGCCATCGTGCAAGAGATAGAAAGAAAGCTGAGCCAGCAACGGGTGGGCCGGGAACCCTGAGTCGTCCCGGTGAAACGAAGAGTGAATACAGGCAGGATTGAATGCGAGCAAGAGCAATGCAAACACTGGAAGTCTCGCTTGGAGACAGAAGCTATCCCATCCATATCGGCAACGGGCTGCTGACGAACGCAGATCTGCTGCTGCCACATCTGAAGCGCAAGCAGGCTGCCATCGTCACCAATACCACGGTAGCGCCGCTGTATCTGGAAACCCTGAGCCGGGCGCTGCAGGATGCGGGCGTCAGCGTGATCCCCATCATCCTGCCGGACGGTGAGGCCTACAAGAACGGCGAGACACTGAACCGGATTTATGACGCCCTGCTGCAGAATCGGTGTGAACGGACGACGACCCTGATCGCGTTGGGCGGTGGTGTCATCGGCGACCTCACCGGATTCGCCGCCGCGACCTATCTGCGCGGCGTTCCGTTCATCCAGGTGCCGACGACGCTGCTGGCTCAGGTGGATTCATCGGTCGGCGGCAAGACCGGCATCAACCATCCGCTGGGCAAGAACATGATCGGCGCCTTCTATCAGCCGCAGGTCGTGCTGGCCGATATCGACACGCTGGGCACGCTGCCGAAAAAGGAACTGGCTGCCGGCATGGCGGAAGTCATCAAGTACGGCCTGATTCGGGATCAGGATTTCTTCGAATGGGTCGAACTCAACATCGAAAAGCTCAATGCGCTGGATGCCGAGGCCATGCGCTACGCGATATATTGCTCCTGCCAGAACAAGGCGGAAGTGGTGGCTGCCGACGAGCGTGAAAGCGGCGAGCGCGCCCTGCTCAATCTGGGGCACACTTTCGGCCATGCCATCGAGAATGCGATGGGATACGGCGTCTGGCTGCATGGCGAGGCCGTTGCCGCTGGCACCATGCTGGCGGCGGATCTGTCCTGCCGGCTGGGCTGGCTCAGCAGGGAGGACATGGAGCGCATGCGGCACCTGTTCATCGCGGCGGGATTGCCGGTCGATGCGCCGGACCTTGGGGTCGAGCGCTATCTGGACTTGATGGGGCTGGACAAGAAGGTATCGGATGGAAAGATCCGACTCGTGCTTCAGCAGGGCATAGGCAATTCCGTGTTGACCAGCGACTACGACATCGAGCTGCTGAAGCAGACGCTGGCGACGACCGCACATGGCTGAGCTTGCCATCTACGCGGCGCACCCGGAGCAAAGCCGCGGCTGCGTCCACCGTGAACCGCCGCCGGTCGGGCGCAACCAGTTCCAGCGTGACCGCGACCGCATCATCCATTCCACCGCGTTCAGGCGGCTCGAATACAAGACCCAGGTGTTCGTCAATCATGAAGGCGACCTGTTCCGCACACGGCTGACGCACAGCCTGGAGGTCGCACAGATCGCGCGCGCCATTGCCCGCAATCTGCGGCTGAACGAGGATCTGGTCGAGGGCATCGCGCTGGCGCACGATCTCGGCCACACGCCGTTCGGCCATGCCGGCCAGGATGCGCTGAACGAATGCATGAGGGACTACGGCGGCTTCGAGCACAATCTGCAGTCGCTGCGCGTCGTCGATTATCTGGAGCAGCGCTACGCCGAATTCGATGGCCTCAACCTCAGTTTCGAGATGCGCGAGGGCATCCTCAAGCATTGCTCCCTGAAGAATGCCAGACAGCTGGGCGATGTCGGTGAACGTTTCCTGAAAAAGCAGCAACCGTCGCTGGAAGCGCAGGTCGCGAATCTGGCGGACGAGATCGCCTACAACAATCACGATGTCGATGACGGCCTGCGTTCCGGGCTGATCACGCTGGAGCAGCTGTCCGAGGTGCGGATATTCTCGGAACACCTGCGGCAGGTGAGGTCGCGCTATCCCACGCTGGAGGGGAGACGGCTGATCCATGAAACGGTGCGGCGCATGATCAATGCCCAGATCGTCGATCTTTGCCGGAACAGCGAACGGCTGATCGCGGCGGCCGCGCCGCGCAGTCTGGATGAGGTGCGCGAAAGTCCGCCGCTGATCCGGTTCAGCGAGGACATGCAGGAACAGCAGACGGAACTGAAGCGCTTCCTGCGTAGCCGGCTGTACCGGCATTACCGGGTCAACCGCATGAGCGCCAAGGCGCAGCTCATTATTCGCAGACTGTTCGAGGCGTTCATCACGGATCCCGGGCTGCTGCCGGACGACTTCCGCGCCGCAGTGGAGGCTGACCAGCCACGCGCCGTCGCCGATTACATCGCCGGCATGACGGACCGGTTCGCGATCCGGGAGTACCGGCGTCTGTTCGCGGTCGAGGAGCAGTCGCTCACCTGAGACGCTACTGGCCTGCCATTCTGTCGATCGCGGCGCGATTCTGCCTGGAAAGACAGTCGCTTAATATTCAGAATGTTGCGTAAAATTCTGAAACCATTACGGAAACATGTGTTGCATAAAAGCAACAGTTTTCCGGAAACCGTAGGAAAAATGTAGCAATTTGTTGCTAG
>DATCJT010000139.1:0-2413 GCA_036562645.1 Methylophilaceae bacterium
ATCACGCCGGCTCGTAAGCCGGGAGCCGGCTCGCGTACTCGATGAGGTCGTCACGCCTGAACTTGAAGCTCCGCCCGTCCCGGACGGCGAGAATGTCGCCGGCGCGGCGCAACTCGTCCAGGCGCCGCCGCGACATCGACAGCAATTCAGCAGCTTCATCAGCCGTGTACAGAAGTTTCTCGGTGCTCACGGTGCTCACGTCGCCTCCTTTGTGTGGCTTGCTGTTGGTGACGGATCTCGGATCGATGCCCAGCGCTCGCGCGATCGCGGCAAGCATCCGTGGACTGGATCCGCGGTGCCCCCGCTCAATCGCGCAGATCGTTCCCCGGAGGACCGGTCGCGCGAATTCGCGCGTGCTGTTGATGCGCTCAGCGACGTCGTCGAGCGTCAAACCCTGCAGTTTGCGGATCGTGGCCAGAGGCAATGATGCCGAAGGCTGGGCCAATTTTGGCCGTGGTGTCCCCGTAGTCTCGTTGGATTGGCCATCGTTTCCGGGCATGTGCCAAATGTATGCCAAATGTATCCGGAACGCAAGCCCCATTCTTTGGCAAACATTCCCACTGTGCTGCGGGAACTACATCGATGGGATTTGCGCTGGTGGTGGATTTGCTCACAGTTGGCGAACGTTTTGCCAACACATGTGTTGCGTTTGCCGACAGTTTGGATAATGCTAGGGCTATGAAGGCCACGATCACTGGACCGCAATGGGCACGGCTGGGGAAGTTCGTGCGTGAGCGGCGCACACGTCTGGGCCTGTCCCAGCGTGATGTCGCCGAGCGCGGCGGCCCGTCCGACACCACTCAGCAGCGCATCGAGGCCGGCGAGTGGCGGCCGGGCCGCGGCGTGAGCACAACTCTGGAGAAACTGGATCGGGGGCTTGGATGGAAACCCGGTTCGGCGTCCCGCATCCTCGCGGGCGGGGAGCCGGTCACCGACGACGAGACTGCAGACGACGTTATCGTGTTCGATCTGGGCCGTGTCCCGACCGAGCAGCTGATGGCTGAGCTGTTGCGGCGGATCCCCGGCCCGCGCGGCAGGATCGCCGGCTGGACAGATCGCGAGGAGGCCCCCCCACTATGACGTTTGCCTGTTGGTTCTCGGGTTTGTATCGTGACTGGTGCCGATCACTCGCGGCGCATCCGTGGGCGAGAAGCAGCCAGTTGCACCACAACTGAATACCGGGTGACGCAAGAAAAGAATCCCGGCAGGTCATGCAAACCTGCCGGGATCCTTCTTTGTTTGCTTGTTGAATCCCCATCAACTACGTTAGGTGTTGCGGCTGTCCATACCCGCACAACCCAGTGCGCAACCCCCCCTGCGACCGGGCCAGCCCCCGCCGAACCCCCCAGTCGGCGGGGGCAACCCATTTTCTTTGACCATCATTTGACGGCGCTGCGAAGCGCGCTGAACCCGCTGATCTTTCGCCGCCAGGACCAGCCGGCGGTCAGCGCGAACACCCCAACCCATGCGCAGGACGCAACAGTCACAACAACATCATTCGGCATGAACGGCGCCGAAAGCGCTTTCAACAGTTCGCATCCGGTGGCAGTGAAAGCGGCCAGCGCGGCCAGCAGGTAGAGATCGGCAAATGGCCTGTGCCTCGGGAACTGCCGCAGGTGAATCAGCTGGGTGATGATCAACCCCCCCAGCCATAGACATGCCGGTGCTGCCGTCACAACATAGGATGCCACCTGCCAGCGTTCGAGGTCGGCGGCTGGGTGCCCACCGCAGTTGAACAGGATGAACGCGGTGATCATGGCGGCAGCGGCGAAACCAGCTGGGCGCCAGATGAGCATGGTGGCCTGTCGCCGCAGCTCGTCCGGGTGTGCGAGCCGCATCAGGAACCCGAAAGCTGCTGACGCGAGCGCAACCACGAACAACAGATGCGCGGCGAGCAGGTGCAGGTTGTGGACACCAGTGTGGTTACGCAGCGAACTACCTAGCACATCTTCACTGATTGGTGTTACGAGCGCGGTCGCGGCTGCGCTGGCGGCGACGGTGAGTGTTTGTGGCCATTCCCATCGGCTGGTCCAGGTTAGTCGCCGTGTCCACACTGACCACGCGGAAATGATGATCGCCGCGAGCGGGATGGTTGTGTGGACATGGACTGGCATGGATCATCCCCCGGGGGGTTGTGAGATGGTTGGTTAGGTGTTCTGTTGTGGCGCCCTACCCGGCGCTATCAGATTTTTCAGCAAACCGTACCAGTGGATAGATGATTGCGGAAGTGTTTCTTGGGAGGGACTTTAGTCCCAAATTTGGGACAGGTTCTTGCGTGATTCTCACTGCATGATCTCAGCGAGTTTGTCGAGCGCTGCCCGCGCACGGGTCTGGTCAACATGCATGTAGGCGCGGTGCGCGACCTTGCTGCTGTGGCCCATGATCTGCATGCGAACGTCCTCCGAGACGCCCA
>DATCJT010000142.1:0-4037 GCA_036562645.1 Methylophilaceae bacterium
GTGCCGATTCATAGCGCTTGGCATCAGCATCGGCCTGCTGGTCAGCGGCGCGTTCAGCGTCGTCCTCGGCACGGCCTTCGGGAAATGGCTGCTTCTGGCTGGCATCACAGGATTCATGATGTTTGACAGGCGCATTCAACAACGTTGCGAGGTATCAAAATGAGATTCGACCAAGCATTCCAGAAGGTCATCGGGCATGAGGGTGGGCATGTATTCGACCCACGAGACCCCGGCGGCGAGACCAAATACGGCATCTGCAAGCGCTCCTATCCAGATGAGGACATCAAGAATCTGACGCTGGCCCGGGCAAAACAGATTTACAAGAGAGATTATTGGGATAAGTGCAGGTGCGACGATTTACCGTTTGAGGTTCGATTCGATGTATTCGACGCTGCTGTCAATTCCGGCGTCCGTCAGGCTTCTATCTGGTTGCAACGTGCAGTCGGCGCGAAGCCTGACGGCGTTATCGGCAATCTGACCATTAAAGCCGCGCGACAGATTGACGGCATGACCATTGCCATGCGTATTAATGGTGAGCGCCTCAGGTTCATGACTGACCTTCCGACATGGCAGCATTTCGGCAAAGGCTGGGCGCGGCGGATTGCGGAGAATCTCCTCAGATGATTACAGCCATCGGCATCTTTAAACTGGTCATCGGTAAGGCCATCGGCGTGGTCAAGTTCGCTATCGAGCACTGGCGCATCGTTCTGCCTGCAATCGTCATCATTGTGGCCGCATGGCACTATATGGGGCTGCGTGCGGAGCGCGATAACGCGATAAAAGACCTCAATGAATACGTGCATCAGGCCGAACTTGAAAAAGCGGCCAGAGAGGCTGAAAACGCTGAAAAAGCCCGCATCCATCAAAACATCCTCGAATCAAGCCAGAAATTGCACGCTGAACAGATTGCTAAACTGGAGGCTCAATATCATGCGCTCAAAAGTACTTCTTCTCGCACTATTGCTGATCTGCGTTCCGAGTTGCGCGACGCCATCAAAGCCGCGCACGACTCTCGATTGTCCGGCATTTCCGAAACCATCGGCACATCTCCCGAAAGCGGGCGAAACGGTGACACAGCCGTTACTGGACAGGAAGAATATCTCGAGGCCCTAGAGATAGGTTGCGCGATTACGACTGCCGACTACAACGCATTGTGGAATGACTGGAACGATGCCTGCCAGGTGTATGGGTGTCGTTAAATTGACATCCTCCCCGCCCTGAAGGGCGGGGAGCAGTCAACCAGTTTTCTCCTCATTGATATTCTGGTTCAGTTTCAATCCCTGTCTCACTCATCACCATTCAACCGATGCCGGTTCCTCCTCATCCGTCCCAGGCTCATAGACGAACCTATTGCACACCTTCACATCAGGCGCACCGGCCACGCCATGCTCGCAATGCATCTCACCTCCCGTCTTCGGCATCCAGTGCAGGCATGACCGGCATGTCTTATCAGAACGGGATATCGTCGATGAATTCGTCAAAGCTCGACCCCCCTTCCGTCGCTGGTGCTGGTGCTGGACGCGCCGCAGGGCGCTGGCGCTCCTGACCTACTCCTGAATCAGCATCACGCCCGCCCAGCATCTGCATCTGGTCTGCGATGATCTCGGTCGTATAGCGCTCCTGCCCATCCTTCTCCCACTTGCGCGTCTGGATGCGACCCTCGATATATACCGATCGACCCTTTGACAGATACTCTCCAGCGACCTCCGCCAGCCTACGGTACATGACTATGTTATGCCATTCGGTCCGCTCCTGGCGCTGGCCGTTCTTATCCTTCCAGGTATCGGTCGTCGCGATACTGAAATTGCAAACTGCATCACCATTCGGCATGTATCTGACATCAGGATCGCGCCCCAAGTTACCAATCAGCATAACCTTGTTCAAACTAGCCATTCTTCCGTCTCCTCTCTCTCACTTTAATCTTGCCTGGGCGAATCCGGCTCGCGGCTTCTATCACCGGCTTATCTGGCAGAACCCAGATACCACCGATTCGCTCCGCGCCCTTGATGCGCCCCTCTCTGCACAGCGTTCTAACCCTGCGTTCTGAAATGCCGCCCAGAATCACCGCTGCCTCTTTCGTTGAAATCATCCTAGCCTCTATGCCTTTGTTGGAACAGTTGCATTTTATCCGATGGATTCATTTGCGCATAGCGTCGCTGCGCTTCATTCATTCCTTGTTCTCCTTTGACAGCGCAGCATCGGCGATCTGGTGGATGTCACCCAGCAGGGCGGTGAGTTCGAACGGATTGGGGTGCATCGCCAAATTCATCGAGCTGCGGCTCCGGATTTCTTTCAGCGCCTCGCGCAGCCGCTCGTTCTCGGCGCGTGCATCATTCGTTTCGGCCTCCGCGGTAGCTTGGTCAACGGTTGCGAGGCGCAACTGCTCGCGCAGCCGCTCAATCGTCCCAACAGCGCACCCGTAGTGCCCAGGCCCCCAGGACCAGCAGCCCTCGGCATGGGTGCTGGCACGGGACTCGCAACTATTCAGACGCACCGCCTCGCGGGCGTAATCCTTCGCGGTCTTTTCGCACCAGTTCGCAAGGCGGCGTATATCCATCAGGTCAACGTCTGCGTCGATGCGCGGCACATGTGGACGAGGCAACGGCGGTAGTTCAATATCAATGTCGTGTGTGTTCATTTTCTTTCCTTGATCTGTTCAAGATATTCTCTGGCTTCATCAAGCTCTTTCTGCCAATGGGCAGTAGATTGCCAAGTGCTGATAAATGCGGAATCCAAAGCAGCAACAAGGTGCTCAAGAAGTTGCTCGGCTACAGTCATTCCACGTCCCCCATCAATGCGGCGGGCGGCGTCGATGGCGGCTAGTTGGTCACGTTCGGCGATGGGGGTGGCGTAGAGTGGCTGACCCTCTTTGCGATGGACGGGGTGAGATTCCTCGGCCCGGATCAGGACACCTCCCCACTTATATGCCACTGGCTGCGCGTTTCGAGCGTAGCTAATGTGCGACTGAATCGCTGCACGGACGAGTTTGTTAGCCAGATGGATTACACCTTCTGAGCTTGTGCCTTCCTCGTAGATATGATCAATGAGCGCATCAAACTCAGGCATGCCGATCACGCTCACTTCAAGCGGGCCTGGGTTGTAGTCTTGGGCTTTCGGCGGCGGTGGGCTGTACTTCACCACTGCGCGGCAGATTTCTCCGATCTTTTCGTGATCGGCGTATTCGTCAAGGAATGACTCTTCGTCCATCCGAACGCCACCGACCTCACATTCCAGCTCATACGTCGGCTCTATCGGAACCAGCTTCCAGCCTTCCGGAACCGCCCAACCATTTTGATAAGTTATATTCATTCCCGACTCCTATTGCTCCACAAAACAAGTCCCCAGCACCAACCTCCGACGAAGCACGCGGCGAAAACCGCGAACCAGCCCCCACGATCCATCCCGGCCAAAAAACCTACGAGCGTCATGAAGATGGCTACCGGAACCCCCGGGTGGTCTTTCAGGCGCTGCCAGTAAGTGCGACGCTTGGTCATGCTTTGTTCTCCTGTGCAAGTGCGGCATCGGCGATCTGGTGTATGTCGCCCAGCAGGGCGGTGAGTTCATACGGATTTGGGTTCATCGCCAAATTCATCGAGCTTCGGCTCCGGATTTCTTTCAGCGCCTCCCGCAGCGCCTCGACCTCGGCCTGCAGCGTGGTAGTGGCGTAGGCGACATTATCGCGGGCGTAGTCCATAAGGGCTTGTGCAACGCCGGGGTAGTCAACCGGCTCCACGCTCGGAACAATGTCCAGCGATGGCAGCGGTAGCAGTTTGATGTCGTCAGTCATTGTTGTTCTCCTTTGACAGTGCGGCGCCGGCGCTGTCGTTTTTCTCGGGGATGAGTGAGGCGCCAAGGGTGAACCACGGGTGGAGCGGGTGGCTGCTCGGTGACGGATAATGCTTGTTGTACCAAGCAAAGAAGTTTGCAGCGCACTGAAGCGCATGGGCGGCGTGATCGAGCAGAGCGGCGTTTTCATCCAGCCCGCGCAAGCGGAACCAGTCCGCAACCTCTCGCAGCTCATCGACCAACTGCACGTT
>DATCJT010000153.1:0-2534 GCA_036562645.1 Methylophilaceae bacterium
GCATAGACCCAGCTCGTGCGCAGAATGACGTATCTGCTGCATGCGGCGGCGATATTGCGTTCGCCCTCGAGCTTGCTCGCGCCGTAGACGTTCAGCGGGTTCGGCGCGTCGCTCTCCTGCCATGGACGTTCGCCAGACCCGTCGAACACGTAATCGGTAGAGTAATGGATCAGCCAGGCGCCTATCCGTTCGGCTTCCCGTGCGAGCACGGCAGGCGTCTCGGCGTTGACGAGAAAGGCCAGCTCCGCTTCGCTCTCCGCCCTGTCCACCGCCGTGTAGGCGGCGGCATTGACGATCACGTCCGGCCGGATGCGGCGTATCGTTCCGGCGATATCATCGGGCTTCGTGAAATCCCCGCAGTGCTCCGCGCTGTCCACATCCAGCGCCACGACATCGCCCAGCGCCGGCAACGTCTTCTGCAACTCGCTACCGACCTGCCCGTTGCAGCCGAACAGCAGGATTTTGAGTCTGTCTTTCATCTTCAGCGATTGCCGTAATTGCTGGCCAGCCATTCGCGATAGGCGCCGGTCTGCACACTTTCCACCCATTCCGGATGATCGAGATACCAGGCGATGGTCTTGGCGATGCCGGTCTCGAAGGTCTCCTGCGGTTTCCAGCCCAGTTCGCGCTCTATCTTGCGGGCATCGATGGCATAGCGGCGGTCATGGCCCGGGCGGTCCTTGACGAAGGCGATCTGCGTCTCGTAGGACTGGCCATCGGCACGTGGGCGCAGCGTGTCGAGGTGTCTGCAGATCAACCTGACGATGTCGATGTTGGTCTTTTCGTTCCAGCCGCCGATGTTGTAGGTCTCACCGACCCGCCCTGCCTCCAACACGCGCCGGATGGCACTGCAATGGTCCTTGACATAGAGCCAGTCGCGGATCTGCAACCCGTCACCATAGACGGGCAGCGGCTTGCCGGCCAGCGCATTGACGATCATGAGCGGGATCAGCTTTTCCGGAAAGTGGTACGGGCCATAGTTGTTGGAACAGTTGGTGGTCAGCGTGGGCAGGCCGTAGGTGTGATGGTAGGCGCGCACCAGATGGTCGGATGCCGCCTTGGATGCGGAATACGGACTGTTCGGCTCATAGGGGTGGTCCTCGGTGAAGGCCGGCGCGTCGGGCGCCAGCGAGCCGTAGACCTCGTCCGTCGATACGTGCAGAAAGCGGAAATCCCGCCTTTCCTGTTCCTGCAGTCCCTGCCACCAGCCGCGTGTGACTTCCAGCAGATTGAACGTGCCTACTATGTTGGTCTGGATGAAGTCATCCGGGCCGCTGATGGAACGATCGACATGCGATTCCGCAGCGAAATTGAGAATGGCGCGGGGACGATATTGCTGCAGTAATGACGACACCAGCGCCTTGTCGCCGATATCGCCCTGCACGAAGACATGACGGCTGTCGCCTGCCAGGCTCGCCAGGTTCTGCAGGTTGCCGGCGTAAGTGAGCTTGTCCAGATTGAGTACCGGCTCGTCGCTCTGCGCCAGCCAGTCCATGACGAAATTGGAGCCGATGAAGCCGGCGCCGCCCGTGACCAATATCATTGATTTTTATCTTTCCATTCCAGGTAGTTTCTGGTTCGTCCAGCTTCAGCGTTTCATATCGCGATAAAGATTCTCATGTGGCCCAACCGCCTCGAGATAGATCAGGCGGACCTCCTGCTCCAGGGTATATCCAAGCAGGTAGAGTTGCCCCTGGCTGCGAAATTCGTACACCACCAGCCAGGCAAGGTCGCCCTTTTTTCTGTCACCGATTTCCGGATTCTCGGCTATCCGGGCGACGGCGATGTCCACATCGACCGCCACATTGTCGTGCAACTTCTTGTACTGCCGGGAAAAACGCCTGGTCTGCAGAACCTCGCGACTCATTTGGCGCGACTACGCGCCACAAAAGGCATGGCATCCTCGCACGGCTCTGCCATCGAAGCCAGCGACTCGGCGATAAAGGTCACGGGCAAATCGGGGTTATCCAGCGCAGCCCGTCCTATCTTCGCCCAATACTCGACCTGACCTGAGATCGTGCGATGTTCCACTGCCGCATCTGCCTTGGCCTGCTCGTAGAGCGTCTGATCTATACGAATTGAAGTGGTCGCAGTCATATCAACACCTTACCACATTTGTGGCAAGGTCATCCTAACACGGCAGCCGTCAGCCATAAACATGGACCGGCACAGGCTGAACATCACCAGCTCTCCGTGAAACTTTTTATCTCACGGCGCTGCCGCTTGGTCGGGCGGCCACTGCCGCGCTCGCGCCGTGCATGTTCGTTGGCGCGCGTGATTGCCAGTTCCTCCCGGTGCCGCCGGCTCGCCTCCGTTTCCTCGTACAGCAGCCTTGCCTCGGGCGCGCCGCGCCGCTGGTTGGAAAGGCCGAGTACGCGCACCTCGATCTCGATATCCTTGGTGCGGATATGGATCTCGGCGCCTATCCTGACCTCCTTCGACGGCTTGGCGCGGTCGCTATCGACCCGCACCTTGCCGGTCTCCACGGCCTCGGCCGCCAGACTGCGCGTCTTGAAGAATCGCGCCGCCCATAG
>DATCJT010000154.1:0-1541 GCA_036562645.1 Methylophilaceae bacterium
GCTTACTGTTCGCATTTCAGAAAATCAGTGGGCCATTCAGATCAGGCACTGGCTTCGCCCCAATATGCTCAATACGGCGCTGCCAGTTGCTGCCAAGAAAATAGAATCGCAGGCTATCCAACTCATGATCAATCAGCCCGCATAGGCGACTCTTCAACAACGCCCACTGCGCTGGATCAAGGCGGATGCAGAAACTGAGTGCAACACAGTCATTGAATTGAAGCCGGAGCATCATGCCGCATAGCGATCGCTTTCTGCACGACCTCGCTCATGACTTCGATCGGGCACTTGTAGTCGAAGCGCTTGCGGGGGCGCATGTTCAATTGCAGGGCAATGGCATCCAGTTCCTCCTGGCTGTGTACCGACAGGTCCGTGCCCTTGGGCAGGTACTGGCGGATCAGTCCATTGATGTTCTCGTTGCTGCCGCGCTGCCAGGGGCTGTGCGGGTCGCAAAAGTAGATCGCCACCCCCGTCCTCTGCGTGATTTCCGCGTGCCGCGCCATCTCCCGGCCCTGGTCGTAGGTCATGCTCTGGCGCATCACCAGCGGCATGCCATTGAGCGCCGCGCTGAAGCCCTCCATCGCCGAGGTGGCCGTCGCATCGTTCATTTTCACCAGCATCAGATAGCCACTGGTGCGCTCAACCAAGGTGCCCACCGACGAGGCGTTGGCCTTGCCCTTGATCAGATCGCCTTCCCAGTGGCCCGGCATCAGCCGGTCTTCGATCTCCGGCGGGCGCACATGGATGCTGACCATGTCGGGAATCTGGCCGCGCCGATCCACACCCCCCGAGCGCGGTCGGCGCGTCGTCTTGCCCTGGCGCAGGCAGATGATCAATTCCTTGCGCAGCTCACCGACCGGCAGGGCATAGATCGCGTTATAGATCGTCTCGCGACAGACGTAGGCATCACGAAGGCTGGGTATGTTCATGTGGCGCAGCTTGCCGGCAATCTGCTCGGGAGACAAACGATCCCGCAGCATGTGGACAATGAGGTCGAAGCGTTCGGTGCCGGGCACCAGCTTGCGCGTCGGCCGACACGCCTGGCGACGGGCTTGCATTCGCCGCTGCGCCGTCCGGGCCGAGTAGTGCCCGCAGGCGTCACGGTTGCGACGCACCTCACGGCTGATGGTCGAGGGAGAGCGGTCGATCAGGCTGGCGATCCTGCGCAGGCTGAGGCCTTGGGCATGACCGATTTGAATGGTGGCGCGTTCTTCAACGCTGAGTTCGGAATAGGACATAGGGGCAACACCGTACCGGAAAGGTCAGGTGTTGCACTCAGTTTTTGCGGCCGCCGAGGTTTCGCAGGCACTCGCTTCGCCCTTACCGTCGCTCGAAGATGTTTCAATCAGCCCATACCCAATGCACAGAATTCGTCCAAGTCACGCTGGTTGTCATTCAAAAGTCAGCTTTGCTCCGGCGTAGAACGTGCGGCCGGGGGCAGGCTCGTAGTAGCGGCCGAAGTTGTCGTTGATACGCAGGTTGTCGTAGTAGTCACGATCTAACAAGTTGTCGATACCGATGTAGGGCTCCCACCGTTGATC
>DATCJT010000156.1:0-2218 GCA_036562645.1 Methylophilaceae bacterium
GATCAACCGGGCGGCCGACGACGCCGCGGGTCTGGCCATCTCGGAGAAGATGCGGGCTCAGATCGCCGGTCTACAGACGGCCCAGCGCAACGCCCAGGACGCTATCTCCCTGATCCAGACGGCCGAGGGCGCGCTGAACGAGACCCACAGCATCCTGCAGCGCATGCGCGAGCTGGCAGTGCAGGCGGCCAGCGACACCAACACGGCGGCGGACCGGGCGCAGATCCAGAAGGAAATCGACCAGCTGGCCCAGGAGGTTGGTCGCATCGCCGCGACTACCGAGTTCAACACCCAGAAGCTGCTGGACGGCTCGTTCGCTACAAACGGGATCACGTTCCAGATCGGTGCCAACAAGGGGCAGAGTATCTCCGTCACCATCGCCGACATGGGAGGCGTCGCCCTGGGGGTGGTGAATACTACCACGGCTAAGGTCAACGGAAGCGACACGAACCTTACCAGTAGTACGCTTGAGGCCGGAACATACACTGTCCGGGATAATTCAGGTACTCTTGAACTGGTCGACAGCAGTGGCAAAGTCGTTGCCACCGCAGCTAGTGCAGGTGCGACTGCAAACGCGTTTAATAACGCGAGCGGCACTGTGCTGGATCTTGGGAGCTCTACAGTCTCTGATGGTGATACCATCGTCATCGGTGGCCTCGATGTGACCTCCCAGGCGTCGGCAAGCCAGGCGATCAGCGCCCTGGACAGTGCTATTGAAAAGGTTTCCGGCCAGCGCGCAGACCTGGGTGCCGTTCAGAACCGCCTTGAGCACACCATCGCCAACCTGGGGGTTGCCATCGAAAACCTGCAAGCGGCCGAGTCGCGTATCCGTGACGTGGACATGGCGCTGGAGATGGCCAACTTCACGCGGAACCAGATCCTGCTCCAGTCCGGTACCGCGATGCTGGCCCAGGCTAACGCCATGCCTCAGGCCGTCCTCCAGCTCCTGGGTGGTTAATGAAATCCTCCACTGAGTTGTTTGAGGTTCGAGTTCTCGGTACTAACCTGGGCCGGTGACCGCTCGCCGAGTGTAGATAACAGCACATGTTGCGCATCTGACGAGCGGAGCAGCCTAGGAAGGAGGTTTCCGGTTCATGCGGATCAACCACAACGTGGCCGCCCTGAATGCGTGGCGGAACCTGTCGCACACCAACAGCTTGCTTAATAAGTCGCTGGAGCGGCTGTCCTCGGGCCTGCGGATCAACCGGGCGGCCGATGACGCCGCGGGTCTCGCTATCTCGGAGAAGATGCGTGCCCAGATCAGCGGCCTGCAGACTGCCCAACGTAACGCCCAGGACGCCATCTCACTGATCCAGACGGCCGAGGGCGCGCTGAACGAGACCCACAGCATCCTGCAGCGCATGCGCGAGCTGGCGGTTCAGGCGGCCAGCGATACCAACACGCACGCTGACCGGCTTCAGATTCAGAAGGAAATCGACCAGTTGGCGCAGGAAGTTGGTCGCATCGCCGCGACTACCGAGTTCAACACCCAGAAGCTACTCGATGGGTCGTTTGCCCAGCAGGGGATTAGGTTCCAGATCGGTGCAAATTCGAATCAGAACATCTCTGTACGAATTGACAATATGGGCGGCAGTGCCCTGCGTGTGGTGAGCAGCGTACTTGCGAAGGACGCGGCAAGCGGTAGCATTGTTCTAGGTTCCAATGGCACCACAGATATCCAGGATGGTACGTATTATGTCCGCTGGACGGGAGGACAGAACTACGAGCTTGTTGATTCCAGTGGAAAGGTCGTAGCAAACTCGAACGACGGTGGTCAGAAATACATCGCCGGTGACGATACGATCGATTTTTCCACGGCAAACGTGAAGGTGACTGCGGGGACGGTCACGGTGAGCGGGGGCGGGGCAGCGGTGAAGGCGGACGCTCCGCTCGCGAACACAGGCCTTGAGGCTGGAACGTATACCTATGCTAGTAACGTCCAGTCTCTCATCGACAGCAATGGCAATGTAGTTGCAACGTATAATTCTAGCGACAAGAAATTCTACGATCTAAAGGGTCAGGAGGTATTTGATGCGAGCATTTTTACCTCGCTGAACGATGGCCAGGTATTTGTGGTCGGTGGTCTCGACGTAACCTCTCAGGCGTCGGCGAACGATGCGATTAGTGCCCTGGATCAGGCCATCGAAAAGGTTTCGGGCCAGCGGGCAGACCTGGGCGCCGTCCAGAACCGGCTCGAGCACACCATCGCCAACCTGGG
>DATCJT010000158.1:0-15061 GCA_036562645.1 Methylophilaceae bacterium
TTTTATTGGCGCCCCCGGCACGAATCGAACGTGCGACCCTCCCCTTAGGAGGGGGATGCTCTATCCACTGAGCTACGGGGGCGGTGTCTGGAAAGCGGCTATCTATAAGGCTTTCGGAGGCATCGCTGAAAATAATGCACCGCAAAAAAACGTTTGCGCCGCAATTCGCTGAAGGCCGGATTATACAATACCACCATGATTCGACCAACCTGAGCCGACAGGCATACATTCAGGCATATCCCTCAATACCTTTGTCTACGGAATTCAGGCCGGTAAAAACTGTCATCCACATACCATCAGCACAAGTTTTCCGGAGTTCGGAACGCCATGAGAATCATCGTCATCTGCCTTGCCGTCATCGTCACCTTTCTGGTGTTCAACAAGCTCAGCCGGGCCGGCACCATCCCTGAAATCGGCAATGCCGCGCCGGCATTCGCCCTGCCGGATGCCGGCAAAAGGATTCACACGCTGCAGGACTACGCAGGCAAGTGGCTGGTGCTGTATTTCTACCCGAAGAACGATACACCGGGCTGCACGAAGGAAGCCTGCGCTTTCCGAGATGACCTGTTCCAGATCGAGAAGCTGAACGCCCGTGTGGTCGGCATCAGCGTGGACGACACCGATTCCCATGCCGCCTTTGCCAGAAAGTACAACCTGCCCTTCCCTCTGCTCTCGGACACGGATGGCAAGGTGGCTGACAGCTATGGCGCCCTGAGAAATCTCGGCTTCACCAAGGTTGCCAGGCGCTACACCTTTCTCATCGATCCGGCGGGCAGAATCGCCAGGGTCTATCTCAGCGTAGACACATCACGCCATTCAAGGGAAATCATCGAGGATTTAAAGCGGCTTAACGGGATGACGGTATCTGACCACCACACCCAGTAACCAAAGGTGCTCTGCGTCGGGGACGGATCGGAGACGTTCACTGTGGTGCCCGGGGCCGGAATCGAACCGGCACGACCGTTAAGTCGAGAGATTTTAAGTCTCTTGTGTCTACCAATTTCACCACCCGGGCCTGCCTGCACGCGCGCTCGCAGCCAAGCAAGGCGCGTATTCTATCATCAAGCGGAAGGATTTTCCCGAACGTCTGCAGTGACACGGGGATTGAGAGACTGTCTGGGTTCGCACATGCAGTATCTCGCAGGCCGGGGACTCCTGCATCGCGCCAGTCTGTAACAGCGACACCTTTTATCTTCCGGACCGTCCTGTCCCACCGCGCTCCATGTGCCTTAACCGAATGCAACGAGGCAGTACAGGCACCTCGTGCCGCGTGAATCCGGATGTTCCGAACCGCGGCTTTCCCATGTTTAGCGCAGGTCCTCGACACGTGCTGCCGATTCCCCGCCTAGCACAGGAATCCTCTCCGGTGGAATTTCCAGCGCCGACGGATTCAACGTTTCACTGAGCGGTCGCGCGTTTTCCAGTAGTTGCTTCTTGTCCACCACCGGCATTGCGGGTGCGACGGCCTCGCAGACGTTCTCGCGGTCAAAATAATCGGCACGGCCATAATCCGGCAGATCGGTGCGCACGACACCGAGTTTGTTCAGCAGTTCGCCTTGTCCCGCAAAAGTGCGTGCATAAGCGATCTTCAGGTCATATTCGGTGTTCGTGTAGGCGCGTCTGGCCTGGAAATATTCGTTCTCGGTATCCAGCAGATCAAGCAGCGTGCGCTGACCGATATCGAACTGTCGCCGGTAGGCTTCACGCGCCTTTTCGATCGAGAGCTGGTGCTGATCACGGTAGGCGAGCTGCTCGCGCAGACGCTCGATGTCGTTGTAGGCGATGGCGACAGTCTGCCGCGTATCGATACATGCCCTGTCGCGCAGGTCATGCGTACTGATCAGTCTCTCTGCCGCCGCATCAATGGCCGCACGGTCGGAAAGCCCGTTGAACAGGTTGAAGTTCAACGTCAGTTCCAGCACGTCGGCTGCCTGTGCGCTGTTTCTGCCGTCGGAACTGACATCCAGTACCTTGGTCGCCTGCAGGTCGAGACGAGGCATGTAGCTGCCGCGCTTGCTCTTGACCTCGTTCTCGGTCGCGATAATGTTCTCGATCGCGGCCAAAAGATCTGGGTTCTGCTTGTAGGCAAGATTCAACGCCTCCACTGCCGATGGCGAAACGCCAAGCTCGGAAAAATCGACCTCCGGCAGCGTGTCCGGTGGCAGTTCGCCAACCAGACGTTGATAATTGGCCGTCACGTCATGCAAATTGGTCAGTTCGGTCAGCAGATTGGCCTCTGCCAGCGCCAGACGACCATTGGCCTGTTCCAGGTCCACGCGGCGCCCGACACCTGCCAGCACACGCTCCTCGATGCGATCGTAGAGCTGTTTGTGCGTGACATAATTGTCCTTGGCGTAATCAACCAGCCGGCGGTAGCGCTGAATATCGAGATAAGCGCGCGTGGCTTCCAGTGCCACTTTCTGCATGGTGCCCTGCAGTTCATAGAACCGTACACGGGATGCATGATTCAGCCGCTTCATCTCGTTCGCGGTAATGAAGCCGTCGAACAGCATCTGACGCAGTATCAGCGCCGTCCGGCTCTCCGGGTTGCCGGTCCTGCCCGGGTCCGGCACCATCTTTTCCTGATCGCGGTAGGTCGAGGTCAGATCGAGTTGTGGCAGCAGACGCCCGCGCGTGATCAGTGTCTCGTGCTCCGCAGCCGTGAAGGTATGGTATCTGGCCTGCACCTCCGGATTGGAAATCACCGTTTTTTCGATGATTTGCTGTAAAGTAGGCAGTGTATCGGCACTGGCTGCCACCGGCAGGAAAAATGTCGCCATCATGGCAGATATGACGAGATTTCGACGATTTGTATGCATGGTATCTCTAAGTTTCATACTGGATTCATGACCGCCAGGCTGCAATTTGTCCGGCGGTTCTTCGATTATTCATACGGCTCGGAACAATGCCGGCAGAATTACCCGTGAACTTCAAGCAAAACCATTCGTTCCCGCAATCCGACATGCAACTCACGTGCCATACGATGCCCGCCGCCTCCCTGCAGCCAGGTAGCACATGCTTAAGGTTCGGATTCTAAACGCTTTCACTGTCTACCGCATGGTTTCCGGCAAAAAAACCGAAATTCTTGCATTGTTATTCTGCAGCCTTCTTCCCGGCAACCCCTCCGCTGCCATCAACTTCGACCTGCTGCATCAACTTGCATCGGCACGCTATGGCACTCGTGCAGCACAGAATATCGACGATATGCGCACCCTGTTCTCGCAGCTGCAGGGCAAGAATGAGAAGGAACAGCTGACACGCGTCAACGAGTTCGTCAATCAGCGCATCCGCATTTTCGGCAACGATATCGACATCTGGGGAAAATCCGATTACTGGGCTACGCCGCTCGAGTCCCTCGGCCGTGAGGCCGGCGACTGCGAGGATTACAGCATCGCCAAATACATGTTCCTGCGCGAACTGGGCATTCCGAACGACAAGCTGCGGCTGACTTACGTCCGCGCCCAGATCGGCGGACCCAACAGTCGGGTATTCCAGGCACACATGGTGCTTAGCTATTACGAAACGCCGGATGCCGAGCCGCTGATTCTGGATAATCTGATCGGCGACATCCGCACCGCATCGAGAAGACCGGACCTGAGACCGATCTTCAGCTTCAATAGCAACGAATTATGGGTGGGAAGTTCCGGTAGTTCCAAGGGGGACTCTTCCGCCCATCTGTCACGCTGGCGCGACCTTCTCGAACGCTCCAGGAACGAAGGAATAGAATAATCACAAGAGGTTGGATATGTCACTGATCAAACAGCTATGGATTGCAACCATTGTCCTGGTCATACTGCTGTTCGCCGCCAGCCTGGCGACCATGGTATCCACCAGCCGCGGCTACATCATCGAGCAGATCAACGAGAAGAATATGGACAGCGCCACGTCGCTCGCGCTGACCATATCGCAGATGGAAAAGGATTCGGTGAATTTGGAGCTGCTGATTGCAGCGCAGTTCGATACCGGGCATTATCGGCTGATCCGCCTGTCCGACCCCAACGGCAATGTGCTGATTGAACGCAGCCGGGAAGACACCGAATCCGGCGTGCCAGACTGGTTCGTCCGTCTGCTGGAATTCGAGATTCATCCAGCCTATGCTCTGATTCAGGACGGCTGGTCGCAATTCGGCCGTCTACGCATCGAAAGCGATACAAGCGTGGCCTATGCCGGCCTATGGGAGACCAGCCAGCGCATGTTCGTCATCAGCGTGCTGGTCGGCTTTATCTGTGCAGTCTTTGGCAGTCTGCTGCTGAAACGTCTGCTGCGTCCCCTCCATGATGTCGTCCGGCAGGCCGAAGCCATCGGCGAAAAACGCTTCATCAGTTCCAGCCTGCCCAAGACACGCGAGATCAGGCTGCTGGTACAGACCATGAACCAACTGACCGAGCGCGTCCGCAACATGCTGGCCACGGAATCCAGCCGGCTGGAAAAACTGCGCCTCGAGGCCAACTACGACAGTACGAGCGGTCTGATGAACCGCACCTATTTCTTCAACCGCGTCAATGCCATGACCGACGCAGAGGAGGACTTTGACCAGGGCGTCCTCATCGTCACGCACCTCGATGGTCTGAACGAGGTTGATGCTGAACTTGGGCACGATGAGACCAATGCCATGCTGCGCCGGATGGGTCAGGCACTGCAGGATTTCGCCGATCAGGAGCCAGACATCTTCGTAGCCCGTACTTCCGGCACCAATTTCTCCGTCTTCTGCAGCAAAAACACCGATGCCTACACACTGGCATCCACCGTCAAGGGATTGCTCGCCCGAGCCAAGGGCAAAGACCCCGTACGAGATCGTTTGAACCTGCCTACGGCCGGCGCCGTCTTCAATCGACAGGACAAGATCACCGAGCTCTATGCCATGGTCTGTACCGTCATCGGTAAACTCGGTGCAGAAAATCGTGATGTGCTGCACATCTTGGATGCAGACGATATCCGTCAGCATCAGAATCGTGACGAAACCGAATGGAAGCGTCTGCTCATCGAGGCACTGGACGCGCGCCGCCTGAAGCTAGTGCATTTTCCCGTGCGCGACGACAAAGGCAGACTGATCCATCAGGAAAGCCCGGTGCGCATGCAATTCGGCAACAGTGACAGCTGGCTGCCTGCCGGGGAATTCATCTCCTGGGCCAATCGTCTTGGCCTCGTCAGCCGCATCGACGTCATGGTGGTGGAAAAGGCGTTGGAGGCACTTGAAACCGGCGCTGAAGACATCGCGCTCAACATCTCCATCCGAGCGATGTGCGATCAGGATTTCATCGGACAGGTCAGCAGACTGCTTTCTGCGAAACCGGAATGTGCCGGCAGACTCTGGCTCGAAGTGCAGGAACGCGGTGCATTCGATCAGCTGGATGCGTTCCGCCACTTCTGCCATGCGATCAAGCCGCTGGGCTGCAAGCTCGGCATTGAGCACGTCGGCGCCAATGTTTCCAGGCTGGGAGAATTGCACGATGTCGGCCTCGATTACATCAAGATCGATGTCTCGGTCATCAGCGACATCGACAAGAATCCGGGCAATCAGGCATTCTTCCGCGGCCTTTGCCTCATAGCCCGTTCCATCGGTCTGATGACCATCGCCGAAGGCGTGCAGACACCGGCCGAAGTCGAGAAACTGCGTGAACTAGGGGTGGACGGCATGACCGGTCCTGCCATTAAATAGGTGAGATATCCGACACAAAAAGGCAGGTACGTTTGGCGTGCCCGCCTTTTTGTTCATCCCAACCCTACATACATGGTCCGGAAGCAACTACCGCCAGCCCCTGCCATCAATCGGTAATCAGCTTCTGATTATCGATCAGGTTCTGGATGATCTGCTGGTCCGTCGTGAACGAACCGATCAGGTCTACATTCTGCAGAGTAATGGTCTGGTCTTCGTTGCCGGCATTGTAGCCTTCGCTGAAGCCGCCATTACTGCTGATGTGAACCACGGTGTCGGAACCGGATTTCTCGAAATGCAGGTAGTGTTCCAGACTCTCCGTCGTTTCCCCCTGCAGCAGGTCACGCAGGTCCAGCCTGTCGGCACCGGTACCGAAATCAGTGATGACATCATGCGCCGGCGCACCTGCCACACCCGCATCTGCCAGCGACCACTTGAACACGTCGGCACCAAGACCGCCGGTCAGGATATCATCGCCAAGGCCGCCGATCAGCAGGTCATTGCCTGAACCGCCGTCCAAGGTGTCGTTTCCGCTACCGCCTTCCAGACGGTCCATACCCTCACCACCCAGCAGGATGTCATCACCTACCCCGCCAATTAGCACATCGTTGCCACCACCACCTAGCAGCGTATTGTTACTACCGGCACCGATCAGGATTTCATCGGCATTGGAACCGGTGATGGTGTTACCGCTCACGTGGAATACATCCACTGTCGCACTCGATGTCTCACCGTTTTCTGCAATGGTGTAGTCGAACGACCCAACTGCCGGCCCGATTGGTCCCTTGACTTGGTCGATCGTCATGACCAGGTTATAGTTCACCGTCGCGCTAGCCTGCAGGCGAATGTAATACTCGCCTGTTTCCGGTGCATTGAACCACGCATCGCTCGTCTCGCTCAGCAGCTGATTGCCATTGGAATCCAGCACCACCCTTGTCACCGTGCTGGATGGGTTGGAATTACTACCACTCGTTCCATCCACATCGATACGCAGACGCTCACCGGCATAGAGGAATACCTTGACCCAGTCACGTCCATTCGCACCACTCTGCAGTGTTCCCCTGAACACCTGGGTGTAGCCGGAAACGCCAGAGTCCACTGCCCAGCCTGTACCAGAGGTACCGACTGTGCCGAACTTGCTGCGATCCGTGAAATTGACGGCATTCTTCATGTCGTTGTTTTGTGTCTGGCTCGTATCGTCATTGGGAGCCTCAGTAACTACCCGTATCGCCTGTGTCGGCCGACTGCCAGGTACAAAGCTGATGTTTTCCGTGCCGCTTACATTTCCATTGACTGCATTCTGCGTACTAACAAGCGCAGCATCATAGCCAAGCGAATCGTTATGCAATAGCGCCTCGGCTGACACTGTGATCGGTGTATTACCCTGCACGTTAGTCAGAATGATGTCACGATTTGCATCCAGATTCGCCACGTAATCCAGATGGATGTTCAGATTGATGGTCTTGGTGTCGCCATCACCGTCCACCGCCGTCACCTTGAAGGTTTCCGTCTGGTTCTGGATGGTCTTGTTCACGGTCAGGGCATAGTAATAGCTGCCTGACAGAAAATCTATGGTCAGTTCGCCACCCTTGCCTGTGATGATGGTCGTGCTGCTTGGACCGTTGCCATCGTAGCTGTAAAGCACCCCATCCACCTCGACGCTCTGTACCCTGCCACCATCCGCACCGAGCAGGAAACCGCTCGTTCCATTGCTCGACAATACCGAAACATTGCCCATTACAAAGCCACCTTCCACGGTCGCTAGCAACGTATCGGCCAGGTCGGAAGGGTTGGCTACCTTGATGGCATATTCGTCGCCATTGGTATTCGGATAGGCGATGGGCAGCAATGCGTTCAGGGAAGCACTGCCGATACCGATACCGAAGGAAATATCGCCATTTTCCGCAACGAAACTCTCCCACTGTGTTCGCAACGCCGTGGTATTGAGCCCGCCGTCACTCGGTTCTCCATCCGTGACGAAATAGAATAACGTCTTGTCCGCTTCTGGTTTGTCGAAGCCGTTACGCACTTCATCCAGCGCAGTACGGTAATTCGTACCACCGCCTGCTTGCACGGCATTGATGTAATTGATAGCACCCATCGGGTCATCAATGAACCATCCGGTTTCATTCACGTCCGTACCGAAGTCCACGATCTTGACATTGACGTCGCCCAATCCATCATAACGCTCAATCAGTCGTGCTAGCGCTGCCTTGGCAATATCCATGCGAACCGTTGTCGGGTCGTAGCCTGCATCCTTGGACCAGTGGCCATCAGCATCCTGAGCCATACTACCGGAACGATCCAATATGATGACCAGATTGTAGGTCAGCGACCCGCTCGTTGCCGCTTTCAGCGTTTCGTGAATATCGCCACCCTTCAACACATCATCCACGACATTGACAACCAGGCTGGCGCTGGATGACTGTCCGGTAGCGCTGTCGGTCAGCACATAGCTGAAGGTCGGTGTGTCATTGACGCCTTCTTTCGTCGCACTTTTCAGAGTATAGGTATAACTACCAGTAGTCTTATTCACTACCAAGGTACCAATAGCATTATCGATTGTGATCGTACTACCATTACCTCCGGTCACTCCATTCACGCTAGCCACAGTTGTTGTCGGAGTGATACCCACATCATTGTCAAACAGATTGCCAGTCACGGTGGTTGCAGTGACGCCAGCATAGGTACCTCCCGGCAATCCGGATTCATAAACGGTTGCGGTATCAGCAGTTGCCGTAATGGTGCTGTCTGTCGTGATTGTGAGCGTCGCGCTATTGGACACCGTGCCGTCACCATCAACCAGCGTATAAGTGAACACGTCAGGCACGATATTGCTCGTATCCGGCACTACCGTCATGCCATCCAGAAGATAAGTGGCTCCATTGGATGTCAGCACGATATAACGGTAGTCGACTGGTGCCGTGATGGTGCTGGTGACAACCTGTCCATTACTGCCGGAAATCGTGCCGCTACCAACGATCTGACCATTTTCGTCATAAGCCTTCCATATGGCGGTTTCACTGCTGCTAAGTGCCTTCAGTGTCACCTTTGAAGAATTGGTATTGAATCCTATATCAATGACCAAACTTTCATTTTCCTGAATACGAGCATTCTCACCAGTTGTGTTGCTAACCTCGACGCCTATGCCCTGGTCGCTATTATTATTGTTGCGGACTCGCACGCGGCTGGCCGCAACGTCATCTAAACTGGCAAGTTCGATTGCATTCTGATTGTTGGAATACAACTGATCCGCGTGCATGCTATCAAATCCAAAGACAGCAAAACCGGCTGTAGTCCACTCGCCAATACTGGCCGTCCCACCAGGAGCAAGCGACTTGTTCTCATAGTTGGATTCGTAGGTGTAACTCCCATCCTGATAAATGGTCAGCTTGCCGTTATCGGCATGAATATCTGCCTGGCCTTGTGCGCCAACATCGTAGGTCGTCCCCTTGTATGTGACGGTGGCAACTCGGGTCGGTGCATCCTGGAAGGTGTCGGCACCACCTGCCACAGTACCGCCTGCCCCCGTGATGACATTGCCATAGATGGTGCCACCGATACCGACACTGTCCACATCATCATTGGCGACAGGTGCACTGTCGGTGACATTAATGGTGACCGTCGTCCAATCTGAACTCGTGCTGCCATCTGTGGCACGATAGACAAAACTGTCGATATCGGGCGCTGCATCACCGTGATTGCGTACCGGTGCCATATAGGTGAAGGTGCCGTCGGCATTCATCACCACCGTGCCGCCGAGTGCCGTTGTGATACTGTTAGAACCATTGGCCGTGACAGCTCCGGTACCCGAGGAATCGGTCGCGAATTCTCCGACGATCAGAGAATCGCCATCTACATCCGTATCGTTGGCCAGAACGCTACCACGTACCACCGTCGCACCTTCAATCACGCTATCAGTGCCGTCAAAGACATCTCCTGTTCCTATCGGAGCGTCATTCACCGGGTTCACCGTGATCGTCACGGTCTGCGTCAGGCTTTCTCCGGAGGCCGCGTCCGTCACCGTGTACGTGAAGCTGTCTGTGCCGTGGAAGTTCGCCGACGGCGTGTACTCATAGCTGCCGTCCGCATTAAAGGTCAGGCTGCCGTGCGCAACGTCGCTCGCCAGCGCATAGCTCAGGCTGCCGCCGGAGGTCGTGCTGTCGTTGCCGGCCACGCTGCCGCTGATCACCGTGTCTTCGTCTCCGCTGACGCTGTCGTCTCCTGCCGTCAGGTCCGCTACCGGGTTCACCGTGATCGCAACCTCGGCACTAGACGTGCCGCCATTGCCGTCGCTCACGGTATAGATGATGGTGTCAGGTCCGTTGTAGTTGGTGTCCGGTATGTAGTTCAGCGTGCCGTCAGCATTGATCGTGACCGTGCCGTGCAAAGCCGTCGCCAACGTCACCGTGAGACCGTCACCGTCCGCGTCTATGTCGTTGCCCAACACGTGAATGTTGCTCAGCATCGTGTCTTCGTCCGTGCTAAACGGACCATCGTTCATAGCGACTGGAGCGGTATTCACCGGATTATTCGGGGTTGCGGCCTCAGGGTTGAACGTTTCGTTATCGTCAATGCTGTTTCTATCGTTTCTTTGCGCATCGGCGGCACCGGAAAATTCGAAATTGAGACCATCCACCACTAGACTGATGCGGCCCAGATTGACAAAACCATGTCCATAGGCCGATGCCGCACCTGTAAGGCCTGCCGCGGTCTCCTCCAGCACTTCATTGATGTCACGCCCCTCTTCGATCGCCTTGATAACCACATCGACCGTTGCCATATCAATGGCGGAATCATCCGCAGACGGTGTGATCACATCGGCGAGTTCCTGACTGAACTGGACATGCTGCTCGGCAGCGATGAGGATCTTTTTGCCATTGACCAGTTGCAGTTCGACAACGACGCCTGCTGGCGTGATGATGGTATCTCCAGGCTGTACCGTATCATTGAGTCTGAGCAGTTTCTCCTGCCCGCCAGCATCCACGACGGATGCATTGCCATCACCCAATATTGCCACTACGGTTCCGATTACAGCCATGCTGGATGCTCCTTAGAATCGTGTTTGTTTTGCGCGGGTGCCGGACGCACATCGCAGCAGATGATGCCATTGAACACCGTCTGGCATGAATTGCATATTGTCCCGAAGGACAATATCGATCAGCTGATTTGGCGCGAGGATTTATCGTTGAGAATCAGCGCCAATTGCAGGCGATCCTTGACGTTGAGGCGCTCGAAGCAGGCGGAAATATGCGCTTTGACCGTGCGTTCGGTAATATTCAGCAGACGCGCGATTTCCTTGTTGCTGAGTCCATTGGCCACATGGACGGCGACGTCGCGTTCGCGGGCGGTCAGCTTGTCTAGCGCATTGGCTGCCTGATCCGGCCGATTGCGTACCAGACTGGTACTGACGCTGATGAGATGTTGTAGCAGATCACGTCCCAGCCAGAGACCGCCATGCTCCACGACCGCGCGCACTTCCTTCAGCATGGATGCGTCGCCATAGGCATGGCAATAGCCGCTGGCGCCTGCCGCCATCATTGCAAAGGCATGCTGCGGAGACGGTACATTTGACAGCACGACGACTTTTGCCTGCGGAATCTTTTGCAAAATCTGCTGCAGACTTGCGGCAACATCCTGCTGAGGAGTTTCTGCATGCAGCCAGATGACCGTGCCCGTCTTGGCTGCGGATTCGAGAATCGCAGTATCGACCACGCTATAAAAGTGCGCATCAGGGAATGCTTGTCCCCAGTCGGCAATCGCCTTGCCGCGAGATGTAATGAACAGGTTCTGCATCAGCGTTCGGTGAGTGCGTAAGACTTTGCCTTCAGTACCGGTTTCAGCAAATAGGACAGTACGGATTTCTTGCCCGTGATGATATCGACCTGCGCCAGCATCCCTGGAATGATGGGCAGCCCTTCACCCAAGCGCGATTCCAGCGTACGAACCTTGACGATATAGTAGGCATTGCCCTTGTCATCGATGATGGAGTCGGGGGAAATGCTTTCGACACGAGCGTCCAGCGTTCCGTAGATAGTGTAGTCATAGGCGGTCAGCTTGACGGTTGCCTTCTGCGCATGAGTGACGAACGCGATGTCCTTGGGCTGGATCTTGGTCTCCAGCACCAGCGCATCGTCCGATGGCACCACCTCGATCACATCCTGGCCCGGCTGAATGACGCCACCGACGGTATTGACGTACATGCGGCTGATCTTGCCGTTGACCGGCGCACGCAGAGTAGCCTGGTTGACCTTGTCGGAGAGTCCCTGACTGGTCGCCATCAGCGCATTCAACTTGCCGGTCGTCTCGTTCAGTTCAGTGCGCATCTTGCTCAGCTGCGCCTGCTCCACCTCGGCGATCTTGCGTTGCGCTTCTGCTATGGCAGACTGCACGCGACCGATCTGCGCGCCGGCCTGTTCGCGGTCCCCGAGCAGACGGGAAGCTTCCCGCTCCAAACGCAGGATATCGACATCTGAGACAGCGCCACTAGCCAGTAGCGGTCTCGTCACTTCCAGCTCCTTCATGATGAGCTGATAGCCGCGGTCTGCTTGCGCGTGATTCGCACGCACTTCCTGCAGTTCGCGCTCTTTCTGCCGCAACTGTTGCCGTGCGATGTCGATCTGCGAAGCCATTTCCGCCTTGCTGGCGTTGTAAAGCGCGAGTTCCTGCTCATAGATCTCCGGGAACTCGGCCAGCAGCTCCGACGGCGGATTGAATGCCGTCCCGGAAGTCAGCGCCTTCAGACGTGACTCCTTGCCCAACAACGCAAGATACTGTGCACGGTTCTCGCGCAGCGAGGAAACGGCCCGTGTCTCATCGATCAGAATCAGAGGGTCCCCTTTCGTGACAGTCTGACCTTCCGTGACAAGTATCTTGGCCACGATGCCGCCATCAAGAGACTGCACTACCTGTACCTGACCAGAGGGAATGACGCGCCCCTCACCGCGTGTCACCTCATCGATCTCGGTGAAATTGGCCCAGGTGAACAACACAATGACGATACCGACCATCCAGTAAAGCAGCTTTCTCGCTCGTAACGGGCTTTGTTCCCGGATGGCTATCTCGATCTGCTGCTCCCATGTCGGGTTTTCCTCGGTCTTGTTCGGTGCCCAGCGATCCAGTACCAGCTGCACCGGCTTCGTGATCCAGGCATTGCGATGAAAAAATTCATTGATACTGCTGACGACATTGAACAGGCGTTGCTTCATCACTGTTGCTCCGTGTTACAGCGCCTTGCCGATCTTGCCGGCCTTCAGCGCATTGATGATGTCCTGCTTGCTGCCGTCAGCGACAATGCGTCCACTGTCTATGACGATAATGCGATCGACCAGATCGAACAGGGATGAACGGTGGCTGATCAGTATCATGGTCTTGCCAGCCGCTTCCTTCTTCAGGCGCTGCTTGACGGTCTCTTCGCAGGAATAATCCATGGCACTGGTCGGCTCATCCAGCAACAGAATCGGCGGATGATTGATGATGGCGCGCGCGATGCCGACTCCCTGCCGTTGACCTCCGGATAGCGTCTCGCCACGCTCACCGATGGTCATGTCATAGCCCTTGGGGTGCTGGTCGATAAACTCGTCGATACCACCCACCTGTGCTGCACGGATGATGTCCTCATCCTCGGTATGCGGCGCGGCCATTGCGATGTTGTCGCGCATCGTGCCGTAGAACAGCCTGGTATCCTGCTGCACATAGCCGATATTCCGCCTCAGCTCGGCCGGATCCAGCTGGCGGATATCAATACCATCAACCAGTACGGCACCACTGGTAGGCTGGTAAAGTCCGAGTATCAGCTTATGCAACGTCGTCTTGCCTGATCCCATGCGCCCGAGAATGGCGACATGCTCGCCGGCCCGGATGCGGAACGACACGTTATGCAAAGCCGCCTGCTCCGACTCCGGATAACTGAAGCTCACCCCGCGAAATTCGATGTCACCGCGGAAATGACTGCGGGAAAGAAAGACAGCATCCTGTGGGCGCTCGACCGGATTGCTCATGATGCCTTCCAGCGATGTCAGTGCCGTCGTGGCATTGTGGTACTGGGTCATCAGCCCTGCCGCCTGGGAGATTGGGCTCAATGCACGTGATGCCAGCATCGTGCAGGCAATCAGCCCGCCCATCGTCAACTCGCCATGCATGATCAGATAGACGCCCAGCAATATCATGCTGACCGTGATGAATTGCTGCAGCCCCATGGAACCATTGTTGATGGTGGAGGACAGCAGGCGCAGCTTGCCGCCCACCTCAGCGAGAAAAGCGGTACTGCGCTCCCATCGTGTCTGCATCGCACCCTCGATCCCCATGGCCTTGACCGTATCCAGCCCGACCAGACTTTCGATCAGCGTCGCATTACGCATGGCGCTAGCGCGATACATGGTTTCCGAAAGCTCATGCATCTTGATCTGTACACTGAGTGCATAGACCAGCATGACGATGCCGCCGAACACCACGGGGATGAGCATCGGCCATGCGATCCAGGCCATCACGGCAATGAATATCAGCGCAAACGGGATATCGATGAATGTCGTAATTGTGGCGGAAGTGATGAAATCTCGAACAGTTTCGAACGAACGCAGGTTGGAGGCAAAGGAGCCGACCGATACGGGTCGGTTTTCCATGCGCACACCCAGCACCTGTTCCATGATGCGGGAGGAAAGCTTGATGTCCACGCGCTGGCTTGCCCAGTCGAGAAAGTACCCGCGTACCGTACGCAAAGTAAAGTCTCCGACAATGATCAGCGCAACTCCCAAGCTCATCATCCACAGCGTCTCGACCGACTTGTTCGGCACGACACGGTCATAGACATTCATCGTGAACAGCGGCAAGGCCAAGGCAAACGTGTTGATCAGAAACGCCGCCAGTAAGATGTCGCGATAGACGCGCCCGTTCTCCGATAGTACCCCCCAGAACCAGTGCTGTAACCTGACGTTGCCGACAGAAGGCGCACGCTGGTCGAATCGGTATTTCAGCTTGAGTACGGCGAGATGGCCATCATAGCGATTCTGCAGTTCCTCGATAGGCAACAGAATCTCGGCATCTCCTATGGCGGGCAACAGCACTCGGGCATTCTTCCGTGTCTCGTCCCAGCCCAATAACAGGCAGGCACTTTCGCCCTTGAGCAACAGGATGACGGGATAGAACTCGTCGGGAATTTGCCACAGCCCGATCCTATGAATCTTGCAGGTCAGACGCGCACGTGCCGCCGCACGGTTGAGCAGGTCCGGTGTCAGACGCCCGTCCGTCAGAGGCAAACCGGAAAGCAGCGCATCACGCGTAGTAGATACCTCATGTAGATCGCATAGGTATAACAGGGACTCGAGCAAATCGTCCGGCTTTCCTTGCGGACGTTCCGTCTTTGATGTCATTTGGTCAGTCGTCTGCATACATTGTGTCTTTTCCAGA
>DATCJT010000164.1:0-2023 GCA_036562645.1 Methylophilaceae bacterium
TGCACCTTCGGCTTGCTGCGCCAGTATTCCAGGCTGGCCTTCACGCGCTCCTCAGCGGTCTGCATGAGCTCAATCTGGCGCTCCCTGCTGATGGGTGCGCTAGGGTCATTGGCGGGCCATCCCTCCATCTCAGGCTCTCCCTCGACAAACAGATCGCCGGCCGCCAGCCTCGCCCGGCGGCGGGCTACTGCGCATCACTCTCGGGGAAAACCCCATACTCACTTAGCGAGCCGCTGGCGTTATACGGGCGGCGCTTGATAATGGCACTCTGCTCGGCAGTCTGCTGGACGACGCTGAGAAGGCGCTTCTCGTAGATGCGCACCTCGACAAGCCCATCTTGGGCGTACATCATCGCGTAGTGTTCGGCTTCGGCCTGTGCGGAGGCATAGTCGGTTTCTCTGCCGCCAGCCTGTAAAGCATTGTCCTGCCACACCTCGTATTCGTACTCAACCTCCCCCCGCACGTTGCCATATTCGCGCGCGCCCGCTTCTTTGCCGGCTTCGTAGGCTTTGCTGATGGCGTCATCTATGCAGTTCGCTATATGGCGAAATGCTATAGCAGCCTCGTCGTTTTGATCATAGTAAGATGCAGCTTGCGCCCGCGCGTACTCGGCCAAAGAAACGATTTGGACCACGCTATCCTTTCTAGGCATTGTCATCTCTCCATTGGAGGGCGGCGTTTACCGGGTCATTGTCGCCGCCGAGCATGCCGGCTCCCCGCAATCTCTTCTGCGCATCGAGTAGCGCCGCCTCTGCCGCTTCGGCGCGGGCCTCTGCCTTCCCGACCAGTTGCCCTAGGGTCACGATGTCGTCGGCCTTCTTCGCGTTGGCTTCCGCCAGCCTGTCCCTTTCCTCGACGAGGGCGAGGAGCATGGCGATACGTCGCATTTCATCATGCTCCTGCGAACAATAGCGCGAATATCAGGATACAAAAGAAGATGCCGACAACCCATTGGCAGATCTTACCAATAACCAGAAGCCATAGGTAGATCGTGCCTGGAGTGCTCATCTTCTGGAAGTCTTTTTCAGTCATGGGTGAGGCTCCTTCTCATTCAGATAGGCCCCGAGGGCGTTGGCCAGCTCCTTTACGGAGCCGAGCAGCCTGACCTCGTGTTCAAGCCGCTTTCGCTCGTAGAGCAGGAAATTCACGAGTTTTACGAGGTCCATCTTCCCCCGACGCTTGCCGACCAGACCCATGGCCTCCTTGAACAGATCGTGCTCGCCGGTTTTCAGGGGGTGTGCAGCATCGATCATCTCCTGCGTGATCTCACTCATCTCGTCCCTCCTTCAGGGCGGCGCGGCGGGCGATCTCTCCCATGCGAGAAACAAGCCCACATGCGGCTTGTGGCGGCTCCTGCTGCGCTTCTGGTGCTGGTGGACAGGAATATTCCTCAACCCACTCGCACCAATCCGTATGGCCTTCGCCGCTGCCGTGGCCCGCACCGCAAGTGCAGATGCGCTCCTCGATCTCTGCCAAAAACTGCTGCAAATGATCACTTTTCATCACTTGCTCCCTTCCAGTGCGCGGCGGGGCGGCGCGGAGGGCTGCAAGTTCCTCCCTAAGCCTGGCCGCATCCTCTGCTTCGGAGAGGAGGGCGTCGTACTCGGCGCCTGAAAGCGTCACAACGTCGTGTTCACGGCTCATCTCATCCCTCCATGGCGTCGGTGGTGGTGGGGCGGGAGAACCCGAACCATTTGCGCAGTGGCCGCGTCGCCCGTCGCTGCGGCTCGGCTTTGGCGAAGCCGCGTGATTTGATGATTCCTTTCGGGACACGCGCCCCGATGTGCTTGGCCTCGCGTCGCTTGGCCTTGGCGATGGCCGGCTGGTCGTTCTCGGCGGTCCATGCCCGGTGGCATTTGCGATGGGCGGGGCGCATGTTGTGCTCGTCGTCCGCGCCGCCGAGGGCCAGCGGTATCTCGTGCGACACGTCCCATGCCTCGCCGGGCGTGATCTTGCCGCCGCAGAGGTGGCAGATGCCGTTGGCGCGCAGGAATATTGCCGCGCGGGCTCTGGTGGAGAGGCG
>DATCJT010000165.1:0-2767 GCA_036562645.1 Methylophilaceae bacterium
CAAGCGTTATTTTTGCGCTGCAGCAAAAACTGACCGTTCTTCAATGTTTCTGCAGATCATTCCAATCTGCGCCATACAAATCACAGAATCTGTGCGACTTCCTCAAAAGTGAACCGTCTTGCGCGTGGCCGCAGTGAGTCCACATCCCCATAACCGATATTGGCGATGACATTGGCCCGATAGCTCGTACCGGCAAGAAAGGTCTGATTGACGAGGTCGGCATCGAAGCCGGTGATGACGCCGACATCCAGCCCAAGCGCACGAGCCGCCAGGATGAGATAGCCAGCCTGCAGGCTGCCGTTGCGCAATGCGGTCGGCTCGATGAGGGACGGGTGATCCACGAACAGTTCGCGCGCATTCGGCGATGCCGTGAGCTTGGGCAGATGCTCGAAGAACTGCGTGTCATACGCCAGTATCACATTGACCGGCGCCTTCAAGGTCTTTTCGCGGTTGCTAGAGGAGAGTGCCGGTGCGAGCCTTTCCTTTGCCTCGGCGGAGCGGATGAAGATATATCGCGACGGCTGGGAATTGAATGCGGTCGGGCCCCATTTCACCAGGTCATAGAGCTGGCCTAGCGTATCGTCCGAGACCGGCTCGTCGGAAAATCCGTTGTATGTCCTCGCGTTTCTGAAAAGCTGGTCGAGCGCCTTGTCGTCGAGACTGGATCCCAAAATTACATCCTCCTGAAAGACTTGCAGAATCCGGGGCCGGTCCGGCCCCGGCCATCATGACTACAGATCGGTGACAGGTACCAGGCCCAGCTTCTTGCCTTCTTCATAGAGGCCGGTCATGGTCCAGTTCTGCTTCAGCGCACCCGCGCCGTAGTTACGGGAGCCTCCCACGGCCTCACCCAGCAGCTGGATGCGTGCCGCCTCTTCCAGCAGGATGATGGTATCGGTGAGCTGGCGGACACCGCCCTTGCCCCAGACGGTGACGCCGCCGTTCGCCTCCAGAATACCGAATGTATGCGGATTCTCGTTCACCTTCTCGATGATGAAATCGACCTCCGGCTGACGACGGTCGATGTAGACCGGCAGTTCGCGGATCAGATGGTGGCGGTTCAACGCCACGTAATTGATCGGGAAAGTGCGGTGCGTCTGCGCCCATGCTGCTGCATAGAGCGTATGCACGTGGGAGATGATGTTGATCTCCGGATGCTCAATGAAGAGCTTGTTGTAGCGCTTGCCTCCGCCATGGTTGCCGGAGAAGACGGTGCCGTCGAAGCCGATGATGGCAGGCTCGATGGACTGGTGACGGTTCCACGGGCCGGGATCATTGACCACGACCAGCTTCTCATGGCCCGGCACACGCACCACGAAGCCGACCGTGCCGTAGGCGGTCGTCGTGTCGGTTTCGCGCAGCACGCGGAAGGCATGCTCGGCATCCGCCTTGACCTGGGCTGCGAATTCGGTCACGTCAGCAGTCAGATTGGTATCGATGGTTCCCATTGTTGTCGCTCCTTTGATGATTGAATTTGATGATTGAAATTGGGTGGTTCAGACAGCCAGACAATCGCCCTGCCGTTCTTCCAGCAGGCGCCGCGCTGCTTGCAGCGGACGCATGTCTACCCATGCGTCCAGATCGAAATCCCGATCCAGCACGCCGTGTAGCAGGGTGAAGTCCTTCTGGATGCGAAAGAGGTCTAGCAGCTCTTCTGAAAGCGCTGGATGCAGCGACTGGTGGAAGCCGTTGCGATAGGCTGTCCGTACGCCCTCGCCGCCGGCATGGGTCTCCTGACTCAGGATGCCGTGCACACCCTCGAGATTGTCCCTGGCCCAGTCCGCCGCACGCAGGGTCTGCGCCAGAAACCGTGTCAGCAGATCGAAATGGTTTTCGAGGAAATCCTCATGCACCGTGATCGGCCTTGGTGTGCCGTTGTTAACGCGATAGCGCCGCTCGCCGAGAGCGTCGAGATCGATGCCGACTACGGCACCATGGCGTTCTGCCGCCTCCACTGCAGGGGCACCTTTGACGTAGACGGCATCGACCTCGCCGCGCGCCAACTGCTCCAACCCTTCCCACAGGCCGGAAGCGCCGCGACCGGAGCCGACTTCGACGAATTTCACGGCATCCAGCCCAAGGCCAGCATAGGCCAGCGCGTTCCTGATACCCTGCAGGGTCATGCCGCGCGCGATGCTGCATCCACGCACATGCGATGCGATCTCGTGTTCGATATATGCCGGCAGTGCGACGCGCTTGCCCTGTAGGTCAGCCGGAGACGAGATGCCGGAATCCGACCTGACCAGTATGGCCTGCCACTCGTCTATCCATGTGAGGCCGATAAGCCGTGTGCGGGCTCCCTGCGCTCTGGCTGCAAGTGCGAGCAGACTGCCGCCCTCGCGGATGAGATTGGGCAGCGCATGGTCGTAGTGATGACGAGAGAGCTCGCGCGGCGCTTCCTGCAATGCCTTGATTTCGATGCCGTCAGGCGCGAACTCGTCCTGCAGCCAGCCCAGACGGTAAGCGAGGCCGGTCGCAGTCGGCACCGGACAACGCGTGAACCAGATCTGTTCCATGTCAGGCCTTTCAGCCCACCGCACGGAGTGCCGGGGCGCTGGTATCGCCGCGTACCAGTGGCAGGACTTCCTCGCCGACCCGATAGGCTTCCTCCAAATGCGGCGTACTGGCCAGGATGAAGGCATCCGCACCCAGCTGGACCAGCTGGTCCAGCCGCTCCGCCACCTGCTCGTAGCTGCCGACGATGCCGTTGGTCTGGCCGCCACGCAGCAGGCTGAAGCCGGACCACACATTGGGCTCGATGATAAGG
>DATCJT010000166.1:0-1511 GCA_036562645.1 Methylophilaceae bacterium
GTGTCTTGCACGTAACGAATGCGCAGCTCATCCTCGAACTTCATCACGTGTTCAACACGATCAGCAGGACGGAACCCGCCACGATCGAGGATGTCTTTGGCAGCAGCGAGACGAAGATCGCCGCTAGGACTTGTAAGCGAAGCAGCAACGACACGAGCAGCCGCAAGCGACTTCGAAGCGATGTACCCATGTACAGTTGCAGCCTCAGCGTACCGGATTGCTTCGATCAGTTCTTGGCTGGTTTTGCTGTACAGATCAGACGACTTAAGTGCTTCGACCTGTTCGGTACGCACATTCAGCAACTGACTGATCGCATACGAATCGAGTCCCCACATTGTGTACGCCAGCACGAGCATGATGACGTTCATACGAGCAAACTCGACGTCAACATCTGCAAGTGTACGCTTGTACGTCTGCGAGAACTCGTTCGTCATCGGATTGTTCAAGAGGTCTGTCAACTCTCTTTCAATCTCTTGACGTGTCTGCGCTTCTTGCTGCTCAGCTACAGTAACAACTTTGCTGCCGGAGTCTGGATCAGCTTCCGGCAGCACCATCGTTCCGTCTGGCAACCGAAGCGGCTCGCCCTTGACGATTTGCATTACATTGCCCCTCGTGCAGCACCACGAGCAGCGCGGCCTACAACACTTGCCGCACGTTCCTTCAGCGTCTTGAAGTCACGCACAATTGTGTCAACCTGATCCTGTGTCAGATCCATACCAAGTTCGCGCAGACGCCGAACCGCATCGGCAGGATCAGACGCTTCCGCAACAGCGCGTGCAGTGTTCTCGAAGTTCGCAGACATGTCACGAATTGCACGCATCTGAGGAGGAAGTGCCTTACGTGCCTCGGCATCGACAGCAAATGCCTGATCAATGCGGCTCTGAGGATCTGGTGCATCGCCGCTTACAACACCAGGCGCATCGACGGTAGCAGGCTCAGTCGTACCACGCACAGCAACAGCGCGAGACGTACTGCCATCATTGCCGTCAATCGCGTCGATCATTTCATCGACCGGCGTTCGCGGCGCATCAGCCTCAGCCTGTTGCGGTGTCCGTCCGGCTCCGCGCAGCACGTGAAACAGTAGAGCAGTACCGCCAGCAGCACCAGCCGCAGCAGCAAGATCACTAGCAGTGATACCGCCACCTTCCGCAGCCGGTGTAGCACCATCACTGCTTTCCTCTGCAACGGCAGTCTCACCTTCCGGCTCCTCCTCAGCGGGACGACGCGGCGGCGACGGATGGTTTGCAGACGCATCAGATGATGCACGTGTGGAAGCAGCAGATGCAGTCGGCTTCGGCTTCATACCAGACATTTGCAGAACTTCATCGATGTACGCATCCATGTTGTTCGGCATCTGGTAGTTGTGTGGGTGGCCGCCATCCGACATCTGCGCTTGCTGGTCGTATAGCTCATATTCTTGCGTGACACGCTGGATCATCGCAGGAAGCTGAGACGCCTTGCCTCCCATTTCAGCAAGACGCCTCCGAGCTTCTGCGACAATCGCCTGGGCA
>DATCJT010000168.1:0-3099 GCA_036562645.1 Methylophilaceae bacterium
CCATAAAATCAATCAGCGATGGCTTGAACTGGAAAGCAATCATCAATTAACCCTGCCGAACTTTAACGACCCTGCCGAAGCTGCGCGAGCTTGGGCGCTCCAGTACGAAACCGCACAGGAAGCCATTCGGACCAAGGCCGAAATAGGAAACCGGCGCGAAGCTACCGCTATGAACACGGCAAGCCAAGCCGTTAAGAAGGTCAAGCGCCTTGAGATTGAATTAGACCGGTCAAAGGAATACTGCACGATTAAACGCGCCAGCATGATATTTCACGGCATAAAGTTTGACTGGAGATTGCTTAAGCTGTAGCTGGCCAATTAAACTGAGCCAGAATTGGCCAACAATTTTGAGCCACTTTTTCCTTTATCTTTATCTCAATATTTGCCACAGTCCCTGACTTTTGTTCAGGGAGCGGCATGAAGGAGTGGCTAGTGATCCATCAGATCAAAGCATTACATAATCACGGCAACGGCTTATCAGAGCGTCAGATTGCCCAACAATTGGGGATTTCCCGCAACACCGTCAGCAAGTACTTGAAGCTGCCGGAGCCTGCGATTGCGGCGCTGCTGGCCGACACGGAGCGCAGCAAGAAACTGGACGATTACCGCAGCTATATCATCCAGCTGCTGCAAACCTATCCCGGCCTGTCGGCCGTGAAAGTGCTGCGCAAGTTGAAGGCCAAGGTGGATGACCTGGCCGTGTCCGACCGTTCGGTACGGCGTTACATCCAGGCGCTCAAGCAGGAGCTCCCTGTCAAACAGGCCCGCTACTATGAGCCGGTGCTGGACATGGTGCCGGGCGAGCAGTGCCAGGTCGACGGCGGCGAGCTGCGCGGCGTCCTGATCGGCGGCGTGCCGACCACGGTCTATTTCATGGTGTTCGTCTTGTCGTACTCCCGGCTGATGCATGTGTCGTTCTCGGCTCGACCGATCGATACCGAGACGCTGGTCCGCCAGCATGATGCCGCCTTCCGCTATTTCGGCGGCCGGCCGAGCGAATGCGTGTACGACCAGACCAAGCTGGTCGTGATCAACGAGCGGTTCCGGGAACTGACCCTGAACCAGCGCTTCCATCAGTATGCGACCGCAGCCGGTTTTGCGATTAGGGCCTGCGAAGGCTACGATCCGGAAAGCAAGGGCAAGGTCGAGGCCGGGGTCAAATATGTCAAGCACAACGGCTTGTACGGTGAAGCCTTCGCCAGCTGGCAGGACCTGGAGCAGACCCTGGCCGACTGGCTGGACCGGATCGCCAACCAAAGGATTCACGGCAGCACCGGCCAGCCGCCTCGGGCCCTCTACGATCGGGATGAAAGAGCCCGCATGCAGCCTTACCTGACCCCGTCCTGTGTCGATGACGCGCAGGCTCTCGTGGTCACGCGCAAGGCCGACAAGACCGGCCTGATCGCCTGGCTGTCCAATAAATACTCGGTACCCATGGCCTATCAGAGTGCCCGGGTCGGTGTCCGCGAACAGGACGGCCAGTTGCTGGTCAGCGATCTCAATACGGGCGAGATAATCGCTGAGCATCGGCTGTGCCTGGAAAAAGGCCAGGTCATCAAGAACACCCACCATTACCGCGACCAGAGCCTGCGCATTGAAGCGCTGGAAGCTGATCTGCAGCAGCTGGTCGGCCGAGAGGCGCTAGCGATGGCGCTCTGCGTCTTGCTGAAAGCCACTTCGCCGAAGATCTACAAGGACCAGTTGGCGGGCGCCAAGCAGGTGCTGACCGAGCACCGCCAGCGCCACGGCGAGATCCCTGAGCCCCTGTTGAGCCGGCTCATCGAGTTGCCGCGGCTGACCGCCAGCGGTCTGAAGCAGCGCCTGGAGGCCTGGCAGCAGCATCCCGAGCGGCTCACTCAGCCTAACCCGTCGCCGGCAGACCCTCCGTCCTCGGCCGCCCTGGCCCGCTATGGCACCCTGAATGGCCGCTCCACTGGCCAGGGAGAGCGCCATGCCGTCTATTGACCAGGTCGCCCGGCAATACCGCAGCCTGTGCCTGTCCGGCATTGCCGATCACCTGGAGCAGCTGCTGAGTCAGGCCGAAGCCAGCGACAGCTCCTACCTGCAGTTCGCCGACTGCCTGATCCGGCATGAACAGCAGCAACGCAACAGCAAGCGCGTCGAGCAAAACCGGCGACGGGCCAGCTTTCCGCTGCATAAAAGTCTGGAGGAGTTCGACTACCGCTTCCAGACCACGATCAGCAAGCGCGAGGTCAACAGCCTGCTGGACTTCGGCTTCATCGATAACCGCGACAACGTGGTCTTCATCGGCCCGCCCGGGGTCGGCAAAACCCATCTGGCCATCGGCATCGGCCTGAAAGCGATCGAGGCCGGCTACAAGATCGGCTTCCATACCGCCCTGGGTCTGATGGAGACCCTGGAACTGGCCGAGCTCAAAGGCGAGTTGAAAAAGAAGATCAACCAGCTGCTCAAGTTCGATTGCCTGATCATCGACGAGCTGGGCTATTTGCCGATGAACAGGCAGGGCATGCACAACCTGTTTCAGCTCATCAATGCGCTGTATGAGTACCGGTCGATCATCCTGACCACCAACAAGGCGTTCACGGACTGGGGCGAATTCTTCTTTGACGACAATGTGGCCGTGCCCATCGTCGACCGCATCATCCATCACTCACATATTTTTATGCTCGGAGGGGACAGTTATCGACTGAAAGCGAAACTAAACAATTCATAGTAACCGGAAAAAGTGGCTCAATTTTAATGGCCGAAACTGGCTCAATTCTGTTGGCCATTGACAATCGCGAAGACACTAATCACATCTGTGGTCACATTTCCTCCTTTTCTGACTAATAAATCCGCACATTCGAGCCCAGCTCTCACTCATGACCAAGCACTAGCTGCGCCACACCAATGTGACTTACCATCTGCCAGCAGGGGCCTCGCAGTCAAGTGTAATAAAGTTAAAGTAATTGTTTTATTGTCAATTTACAACCACTACGGTACGAAACACTATCCTGGCTCATCCCGAGCCCGTTTTACTTCCCTTTCCCAACCTAAAGATCGGAGCTTCTCGTGCGATCTGATGAGTGCACATGAGTGTAACGAAACGTTATGCTCATGCACGTCATTTTACTTAAC
>DATCJT010000006.1:0-7552 GCA_036562645.1 Methylophilaceae bacterium
CCAGTTGACCAACAAGTATGCCGAGGGCTATCCCGGCAGGCGTTATTACGGCGGCTGTGAGAACGTGGACATCGTGGAACAGATCGCAATTGAGCGTGTGAAACAACTCTTCGGAGCCGAGGCTGCCAACGTACAGCCCAACTCCGGCTCCCAGGCCAATCAGGCGGTGTTCTTCGCTGTCCTGAAGCCGGGAGACACCATCATGGGTATGAATCTGGCTGAAGGCGGTCACCTGACGCACGGCATGCCGCTCAACATGAGCGGGAAGTGGTTCAATGTCGTCAGCTACGGCCTGAACGCGCGTGAAGACATCGATTACGAGGCCATCGAAACCCTGGCACAGGAACGCCGCCCCAGGCTTATCATCGCCGGCGCTTCGGCTTTTGCTCTGCGCATCGATTTTGAGCGGATTGCCCGTGTCGCCAAAGCCATCGGCGCTTATTTCATGGTGGACATGGCGCACTATGCAGGACTGATTGCGGCCGGCGTCTACCCAAACCCGGTTCCTCATGCCGATTTTGTCACCACGACCACCCACAAGAGTCTGCGGGGGCCGCGTGGCGGGGTAATTCTGATGAAGGCAGAGCACGAGAAGGCAATCAATTCAGCTATTTTCCCTGGCATCCAGGGTGGCCCGCTGATGCACGTGATCGCCGGCAAGGCCGTGGCTTTCAAGGAAGCCCTTGCGCCTGAATTCAAGACCTATCAGCAGCAAGTGGTCAAGAATGCCGCCGTGCTTGCTGAGACATTGAAGGCGCGTGGCCTGCGCATCGTATCCGGTCGCACGGAAAGCCACCTCATGCTCGTCGATCTGCGTAGCAAGGACTTAACCGGCAAGGAGGCGGAAAAAATCCTCGGTGATGCACATATCACCGTCAACAAGAATGCGATCCCGAACGACCCGGAAAAGCCATTCGTGACGTCCGGCATCCGCTTGGGAACGCCTGCCATGACGACACGCGGCTTCACGGAAGAGGAATCACGCCTGGTGGGCAATTTGATTGCTGACGTGCTGGACAACCCGTGTGACGCTGAAAATATTGCCCAGATCCGTAATCAGGTGGCAGCCTTGGTGAAACGCTTCCCTGTCTATGGTTGAAGTGGTGTTCTGGAACGTGGTTAGCCTAGAATGGCGGCACACTTGGAATCAATACTGCAAACATGACGGAACACATCCTGTTTCTTACCGGCAAATTGGCTGAAAAGCAGCTCAGGCAGATTCTGGCCGACATGCAGCCGGAATTCAGCTACACGGTACTCGAAATGGGGGTCAAGGTCGCCGCGCTGATGAATGCGGACATGATTGCCCGTCGCCTGAAGGACACTTATGGCGCCACCCGCATCATCATTCCCGGCCGCTGCCCGGGCGACTTGGTCGCCCTTTCTGAAAAATTGGGGATTCCAGTGGAACGAGGGCCCGAAGAAGTGAAGGATTTACCGCTCTATTTTGGCAAAAAAATCAAACAGTCTGATCTGAGCCAATACAAAACCAAAATTTTCGCCGAAGTGGTAGAGGCTCCGTTTCTGAGTGTCGCAGAAATATTGGAAAGAGCCGAATACTATCGCAGCAATGGCGCAGATGTGATCGATATCGGCTGCCAGCCGGGCAGGCCCTTTCCACATCTGACGGAGTCCATCCAGGCCTTGAAGCAGGCAGGGTATACCGTCAGCCTGGATTCACTGGAATCAGACGACCTGATCGCCGGTGGAAAGGCTGGAGCGGACTATTTGCTCAGCCTGAACAGCAAAAGTCTCTGGATCGCCGACGAAGTAGCCTCTACGCCCATCATCATTCCGGATCAGCATGGTAATCTGGATTCGGTGGAAGACTCCATTCGCCAATTACAGGCAAAGGGCCGGTCATTTGTCGTCGATCCCATCCTGGATCCGATCCATTTCGGGTTCAGCGAGTCACTGGCACGCTATTACGAATGCAGGCGGCGTCATCCCGATATTGAAATGATGATGGGGGTCGGCAACCTGACCGAACTGACGCATGCCGATACCTCGGGCATCAACGCGCTACTGCTAGGCATCTGCTCGGAGCTCAACATTAACCACATCCTGGCAACCGAAGTTAGCGAGCACGCTCATCGAGCCATCAGCGAGGCAGACCGGGCGCGTCGCATCATGTATGCCGCCAAGAAGGTCAGCAGCCTGCCCAAGCATATCTCCCCCGACCTGCTCACCGTGCACGACGTCAATCCGTTCCCTTATAGCCGACAGGAAATCGAAGCCATCGCGGCCGAGATCAAGGACCCCAGTTTCCGCATCCAGATCAGCCAGGAAGGCATACATGTATTTAATCGGGATGGCATGCACACCGCGCAAGCCCCTTTCGAGCTATATCCCAAGCTACATGTCGAAACCGACGGTGGGCATGCCTTTTATCTGGGGGTGGAATTGGCGCGCGCCGAAATCGCCTGGCAACTTGGCAAACGCTATGCCCAGGATCAACGACTGGACTGGGGCTGTGCCGTGCAAGCAGTAGAAACAAAAATCGACCTGCATGACTTCAAACCGGCAGGGGCTACCCTCAAGAAACCCGATACGCAGGAGTGACTTGTCGAGTCCCGACAATACCATCGCAACGCATTGCTCTACAGCATAAATCCCTCCGCGGACACAATATATTGTGTCTTGTGTTGACAACATCGCATTTTATTGTGTTTAATGACAACCACTACGGTGCCTGACCCGCTTTCTTGAGGGTCGGGGTAATAGGGAATCCGGTAACAGGCGCAATGCCTGAAAGCCGGAGCTGCCCCCGCAACTGTATCCGGCGAGCGTGCCGCTTATCTTGAGCCACTGGTATATACCGGGAAGGCTTGCAACACGCGACGACCCGGGAGCCAGGAAACCTGCCGTGGAATTTTTCTACAACGTTTGAGGCGGGGTGTCCTCGGCAGACAGGAAGCGTCGTTTTTGCGTGCGCTCCTTCATGCAAGTCCTTGTGGCATGCGATTTGTCCCTGAATGTGGGATGTATTGCGTCTTAAAAGTGACTCCCCGCCCGACTTACCGGGAGCCATACCATGGACGATATAGCGGTCGGCAGCAGCCAAACCACCACTCAAGCATCCCCTTCATATCAGGTTATTCGTCGTAACGGCGCAGTGGTGACATTCAACTCAGAAAAAATCTCCATTGCCTTAAGCAAGGCATTCCTTGCCGTGCAGGGGGAAGGCGCATCGCTTTCCAGCGCAGCCCGTGAGCAGGTCAAGCGCCTGACCGACATGGTGATCCATGCACTGGCACGTCGCCTGCCTGCTGGCGGTACGGTACACATCGAGGATATTCAGGATCAGGTCGAGCTGGCCCTGATGCGCTCTGGCGAGCACGATGTAGCGCGCGCCTATGTGCTGTACCGGGAAAAACGCACTACGGAACGCGCCCAGCATGCCGCGCCGACGGCACCCTTGCTGCATGTGGTGGACGAGAGCGGTCAGCGGAAGCCACTTGATCCGGCCTTACTTAAAGTTACTGTCGCCGCTGCCTGTTCCGGCCTGGGCGATGCGGTTTCCGCCGAACGAGTGGTAGAGCAGGCGGTGCGTGACCTCTACGATGGCATTTCAGCGCAGGAAGTGCGCCGTGCGCTGATCCTCTCGGCACGCAGCTTGATCGAGCGCGAACCCGCCTACAATTACGTCACTGCCCGCCTGCTGCTGGACCAGATCCGCAGTGAAGTGTTTGGTGCCCCAGTAGCCAAGGACAATCTGGCCGCTGCGCATGTCGAATACTTCCCCAAATACATCAAGCTCGGCATCGATGCCGGATTGCTGGATCCCCGTTTGGCGCAATTCGATCATGCCAAGCTGGCAGCTGCATTGAATGTCGATCGCGACCTGCAATTCGGCTACCTTGGCCTGCAAACCTTGTATGACCGATACTTCTTGCACATCGAGGATCGCCGTATCGAACTGCCGCAGATATTTTTCATGCGCGTAGCGATGGGGCTGGCGATCAACGAAATCGACCGTGAGGAACGCGCCATCGAGTTCTACCGCGTGCTGTCCAGCTTCGATTTCATGAGTTCCACTCCCACGCTGTTCAACAGCGGCACGCTACATTCCCAGTTGTCGTCGTGCTACCTCACAACGGTATCCGATGATCTGGACGGCATCTACCAGTGCATCAAGGAAAACGCTTTGTTGCAGAAATTCGCCGGTGGCCTGGGCAACGACTGGACGCCAGTGCGGGCGCTGGGTGCTCGCATCAAGGGTACGAACGGCAAGAGTCAGGGCGTCATTCCCTTCCTTAAGGTGGTCAACGACACCGCGGTGGCGGTCAACCAGGGCGGCAAGCGCAAGGGCGCGGTGTGCGCCTACCTGGAAACCTGGCACCTGGACATCGAGGAATTCCTCGACCTGCGCAAGAACACCGGCGACGACCGCCGCCGTACGCAAGACATGAACACCGCGAACTGGATTCCGGACCTGTTCATGAAGCGCGTGATGGAGAAGGGCGAATGGACCCTGTTCTCGCCCTCCGACGTACCCGACCTGCACGACAAGTACGGCCGCGCCTTCGAACAGGCTTACACCGAGTACGAAGCCAAGGCCGCGCGCGGCGAGATCAAGCTGTTCAAGAAGGTGCAGGCAGTTGATCTGTGGCGCAAGATGCTGTCCATGCTGTTCGAGACCGGCCACCCTTGGATCACCTTCAAGGATCCGTGCAACATCCGTTCGCCGCAGCAGCACGTCGGCGTGGTTCACAGCTCCAACCTGTGCACCGAGATCACGCTCAACACCAACGATTCCGAGATCGCGGTCTGCAACCTGGGTTCGGTGAACCTGCCGGCCCACATGAAGGACGGCAAGCTCGACCACGAAAAGCTGAAGAAGACCATCCGCACCGCGATGCGCATGCTCGACAACGTGATCGACATCAACTACTACGCGGTGAAGAAGGCGCGCGACTCCAACCTGCGCCATCGTCCGGTGGGCCTGGGCATCATGGGCTTCCAGGACTGCCTGCACATGATGCGCGTGCCGTACGCCTCGCAGGAGGCAGTCGAATTCGCTGACCGTTCGATGGAAGCCGTGTGCTACTACGCCTACTGGGCATCGACCGAGCTGGCCGAGGAGCGCGGCCGCTACAGCACCTACGAGGGCTCGCTGTGGGATCGCGGCATCCTGCCGCAGGACTCGCTGAAGCTGCTGGCCGAGGAACGCGGCGGCTACCTCGAGGTCGATACCAGTGAGACCATGGACTGGGCGGCGCTGCGCGCGCGCATCAAGGAACACGGCATGCGCAACTCGAATTGCGTCGCCATCGCGCCAACCGCCACCATTTCCAATATCGTCGGCGTGTCGGCAAGCATCGAACCGAACTACCAGAACCTGTACGTCAAATCCAACCTGTCGGGAGAATTTACCGTGGTGAACGAGGCACTGGTCACCGACCTCAAGCGCTATGGCCTGTGGGATGACGTGATGGTGGCGGACATCAAGTATTACGACGGCTCGCTGGCGGCCATCGAGCGCGTTCCATCGGAACTGAAGGCTCTGTATGCCACCGCGTTCGAGGTGGATCCGGTCTGGCTGGTCGAGGCTGCGGCCCGGCGCCAGAAATGGATAGACCAAGCGCAGTCGCTCAACCTGTACTTTGCAGCGCCATCCGGCAAGAAACTGAACGACATCTACCTGCTGGCCTGGCAGCGTGGCCTGAAAACCACCTACTACCTGCGCTCACTGGGAGCCACTGCGGCCGAGAAGTCCACCGGCCAGGGCGGCGAACTCAACGCCGTGTCGGCAACAATTGCAGAAGCGGAACCCAAGCAGTGTCTGATCGATGACCCTACTTGCGAAGCTTGCCAGTAATCGACATATCCATTGAACCAATTACCAAGGAACGACCATGCTGACATTTGAAGATGAAGTACTCGACGAGGCTACTGTAGAGCATCAACCCGAACAAAACCGCGTGCCATCCACTACGTCTGCCACTACAACGCGACCTGACACTACCCCATCAAGTACCAGTGGCCGCGTCAATGTCTCCGACAAACGAGCCATCAACGGCCAGACCGACGTGAACCAACTGGTGCCGTTCAAGTACCACTGGGCGTGGGACAAATACCTGGCGGGCTGCGCCAACCACTGGATGCCGCAGGAAATCTCCATGAGCCGCGACATTGCACAGTGGAAGGACAGCACCGCACTGTCCCCGGATGAGCGGCTGATCGTCAAGCGCAACCTGGGCTTCTTTACCACCGCCGATTCGCTCGCCGCCAACAACATCGTGCTCGGCACCTACCGCCACATCACCGCGCCGGAATGCCGCCAATACCTGCTGCGGCAAGCGTTCGAGGAAGCGATCCACACCCATGCCTACCAGTACATCGTAGAAAGCCTGGGGCTGGACGAGGGTGAAGTGTTCAACGCTTATCAGGAAGTCCCCAGCATCCGGGCCAAGGATGAGTTCCTGATTCCGTTCATTGAAACGCTGACCAATCCCGAATTCAGAACCGGCACACTGCAAGCCGACCAGCAGTTACTGCGCTCGCTCATCGTGTTCGCCTGCATGATGGAAGGCCTGTTCTTTTATGTTGGCTTCGTACAAATCCTTGCCCTTGGCCGGCAGAACAAGATGCCGGGGGCGGCTGAGCAATACCAGTACATCCTGCGCGATGAGTCCATGCACTGCAATTTCGGCATTGACCTCATCAACACCATCAAACTGGAAAATCCGCATCTGTGGACGCCTGTCTTCCGCGAAGAAATCAACGACCTGATGCGGCAAGCCGTGGAACTCGAATACCGCTATGCCGAGGACACCATGCCGCGCGGCGTGCTCGGGCTAAATGCGCACATGTTTAAGGAGTACCTGCGGTTTATCGCCAACCGCCGGTGCCAGCAGATTGGTCTGGATGTCTTATATCCGGGCGCGACCAACCCATTCCCATGGATGAGCGAGATGATCGACCTCAAAAAAGAGAAGAACTTTTTCGAGACCCGTGTGACTGAATACCAGACAGGAGGAGCGTTGAGCTGGGATTAGGGAATCATTCCCTGAATGAATTCAGCATCCGTTATGCCAGTCAATATTCTTAATCTCTCCGGCCTGCGGGTGCTGGACTTCAAAGAAATCGAACGGGAATACCATATCAAGGCGGAGCCGGTTAGCGTTGCCAGACTGTGCCCTCACTGCGGTCGATCCCAAGAGGTGATTGGCCACGGCAAGCTGCCGCTTTACGTGCGCGATCTGCCGACACATGGTAAACAGGTCATGATCCACCTCGATGCACCGCGACTAATGTGCAAGCCATGCGGCAGGACATTCACTGCCACCATTCCAGAGGTGGACGAGAAACGCCAGATGACGGAACGGCTGGTCCACTGGATCGGTCGCCAGTCACTTAATTACACCTTTGCGACTGTGGCCGAACAAGTTGGAATTGATGAAAAAACCGTCCGCAATGTCTTCGATGAATATGCCACTCAGCTCAAAGCCCAGCACAAGCGTGATACTCCTCGCTGGATGGGGATGGATGAGATTTACCTAGGTCGCGCTCGCGGCGTCATCACCAACATCGAAGACCATACGCTGGT
>DATCJT010000007.1:0-44181 GCA_036562645.1 Methylophilaceae bacterium
GATCTGGTTCAACTGGCTGTAGCCTTGGTTGTTGTGCTGACCGCGCGGGTGCACCCAGTTGTTCTTGTCCTTCATCGCGGCTTCTTGGTCCGCAGCAGCGGATGCAACCATCGGCATAGCCAGGGAAGCACCAAATGCCAGACCAACTGCCAGCTTGAGTTTGCTCATCTCCATATCTATCTCCAATCAATGGGTTTGATTAGTTGCGGAAAGACTGCCCTGAGAGGGCAATCATCCTCTGATGAAACAATGATCTGTTACATCAGGCTCAAAACTGTAACGAAATGTTAATGAACAATAATCGTCCAGATACAAAATTCATGATGGTCCAGATAATCCAGATGACATGGAGTAGATGGTCCAGTGCTATTCTGTTATAACTGATAAGGTGATAGTCATTCCTAATCAATGATGTAGTGTTTTTTCGTGAGTTGAAATGCTGCATTGGAAGACGTCAAATAAGCGATTTGACACGGTTTGCAGGGTTAGGCTTTATGTTTCGGGAAAATCACCCGATTCTGTGATTGAGGATGAAAAATGCTGAGACCATGGAATCTGAAACTGGAGCTCGACAGGGATACCAATCAGGCCATTTATTTGCAGATTGCCGAGAAAATCATCCATGAGATTCAGACCGGCCGCTTGCCGCCATCGACCGTGATGCCTGGTACGCGGGAACTGGCCAGAACGCTGAACGTCAATCGTAAGACTACGGTGCTGGCCTATGAGGAGCTGATCGCACAGGGTTGGCTCGCAACCGAGAAAAGAAGGGGAACCTTTGTCGCACGCGAGTTGCCGGTGATACCGAGTTACAGCAACGTGCTGCGTCCGGCCGGTTCCGAGGAAGTACGGCAGGAAGGGGCGGCTATCGAGCATGAGCACCTCAGACAGACCGGGTGGATAGATTTCTCGGAAAACACGGCCGACAATCGGCTGACACCACTTGAAACCTTCTCGCGCGCCTTTCGCCGGGCCCTCCTGATAGCGACGCGTTCCAATAGCCAGGCGCATGACCCGCAGGGCATGCCTGCCCTGCGCAATGCCATTGCGACCATGGTCAATCTCGAGAAGAACTTCCGTGTCGATGCCGAGCGGATCTGCATGTTCTTCAGCAACCAGATGGCGATATTCGTGCTGGCGCGGGTGCTGGTCGGAAACGGGGATTGCGTCGTGTTCGAGCGACTTTCCGACCCGGCGGTGCGGGAAGTCTTCCGGAGTAACGGGGCCGAGCTGGAATATGTCGATCTAGACCGGCACGGCATGGATATGGAACAGCTTGCCGCACTGGCAAGGAAAAAAAGAATACGGGCGGTCTATGTGACGCCGCAGCATCAGTTCCCGACTGCGGTGATGATGACGCCGGAGCGGCGCAAGGAATTGTATCGTCTGGCAGAGCTGCATGACTTCCTCATCTTGGAGGATGACAGGGAACACGAGTTCTATTTCGACGAGTCCCTGCCCTTTCCGATCGCCAGTACGGATGCGGCAGGCCGGGTGGTTTATCTGGGCTCATTGAACAATGTGCTGTCCCCTGCCCTGCAGGTTTCCTACCTGGTCGGCGATGCGGCACTGATCGCACGCTGCAAGGCGGAGAAACAGCTGATCGACTGTCAGAACAGATATTTGTTCGAGTATGCCGTGAATGAGCTGATGGAATCCGGGGAATTGCAGCGTCATCGCCGCCGGTTGGGGCGCGAGTTTGCCGAGCGGCGTCAGCACATGCAGCGGATACTGTATGAGGAATTGGGCAAGTACGTGGATTTCGACATTCCCCGAGGCGGGCTCGCCTACTGGCTGCGGTTTCACCAGCCGGTCGATATGGAAACATTGGCGGAGAACGCTCGGCAGGAAAAGGTCCGATTCGTGTCCGGCAAGGAATTCAGCGCCACCGGTGAGGAGGTGCGGGCGGCACGCTTCAGTTTCGCCAATCTCAACTGCAAGGAACTGGAAAATGGCCTCAGGCGGTTCGGGAAGGCGCTGATGGCTTCGCTGATGACGCTGCTGATAGTCATTTATGAACCATTGATGAACTGATCCGGTCAATGGGGTGTGCCTGACCTGACGCTGCCGTTCTGCATGGAAGCGGCCGGTGTCGTGCGGCGGATATTAATGCCATAATCTCGAACGTGACTGTCGAACATCCCTCTCCATCACTGCTGGAAGCGCATCAGCCTTTCACATGGCGCCATCTGCTGGCGGATCGTCATTCACCGGAAGAAATCGAAACGCTGCAGCAGGCCGACGAATTTGTCCGCGAGCTTTATGCCGGGCACTTTGACCTCACTGGCACGCCGTTACTCGAACATGCGCGGCAGGCCGCACAGATACTGCTTTCCATGCAGATGGATCACGAGACCGTTGCGGCAACACTGCTGCATGCCGTGCCGGCCTATCTGCAGGATTGGCAATCCATACTGGAACAGCGTTTCGGCCATACGATTATGCGTCTGGTCGAAGGACTGTCGCGCATGGAGCAGATTCGCGAATTCAGCGAAATGGCTGGACTGCATCGGCCGCAGCGCAAGAATCCGGATGCTGGCCAGCAGATCGAGCGGCTACGCAAGATGCTGCTGGTCATGGCGGAAGACATCCGCGTGGTGCTGATCAAGCTGGCAGAACGTCTGCAAACCATGCGTAACCTGTCTGCAGCGCCTGCCGATCTGCAGTTGCAGCTGGCCCGGGAGACGCAGGGGCTGTTTGCGCCATTGGCCAATCGGCTCGGTGTCTGGCAGCTCAAATGGGAGTTGGAGGATCTGTCGCTGCGCTACCTCGAGCCGCAGCTTTACAAGGAAGTGGCGAGACTGCTGGACGAGAAGCGGGCCGACCGCGAGCAGTATATCGCAGAGGTCGTCCGTCAGTTGCAGCAGGAACTGGCAGCGGCCGGCATCAAGGCTGAAGTGAGCGGCCGGCCCAAGCATATCTATAGCATCATCAACAAGATGCGGCGCAAGCATCTGCAATTCGACGAGTTGTATGACGTGCGTGCCGTGCGTGTCCATGTCGATGATGTGCAGACCTGTTACACGGTGCTCGGCATGATCCACAGCCTATGGAAGCCGATTCCGGGCGAGTTCGACGACTACATCGCGAGACCCAAGAGCAACAATTACCGCTCACTGCATACCGCCGTTATCGGGCCGCAGGGGCTGGCGTTGGAAGTGCAGATCCGCACGCATGAGATGCATTACGACTCCGAACTTGGCGTGGCGGCGCACTGGCGCTATAAGGAAGGCGGTAAATCGGATGCAAAGTTCGATGAGAAGATCGCCTGGCTGAGGCAGATTCTGGCCTGGAAGGAGGATGTGGCCGACCGCGGGGACCTGCTGGAGCAATTCAATCACGCCCTGTTCCAGGACAAGGTCTATGTGCTGACGCCGCAGGGCAAGGTCATCGATTTGCCGGAAGGTGCTACACCGGTCGATTTTGCCTACGCCGTCCATACCGATCTCGGTCATCGCACGCGTGGGGCCAAGGTGGACGGCAAAATCGTGCCGCTCAATTACAAACTGCAGAACGGCCAGCGGGTGGAGATACTGACGGCCAAGCAGGGCGGGCCCAGCCGCGACTGGCTGATGCCGGCGCTGGGCTATTTGCATAGCTCGCGTGCGCGCGCCAAGGTCCGGGCCTGGTTCAACCAGCAGTCGATGGCCGAGAACATCGCTCAGGGACGCATCCGCTTCGACCGGGAGCTACACCGGCTGGGGCTGACCAGCGTCAATCAGGAAAGCATTGCGCACCGATTCCATTTCTCGAAACTCGATGATTTTCTGGCAGCCATCGGCCGCAACGAGGTAACGGAACACCAGATCGAACAGGCCCTGCGCGATGAAACGGCCGCAAGCGCGCAGGATGCGAGCAGACAGCCGCTGTTCAGTCAGACGGCAGGCACGGCTAGACATGCGCCCGGCATCATCGTCGAAGGTGTGGGCAATCTGCAGACGCAGCTGGCAAAGTGCTGCAAGCCGGCGCCTCCGGAAGACATCGTTGCCTATGTCACGCGCGATCGTGGCGTCACCATCCATCGTCGTGCCTGCAGCTTTGTCACGAGGCTGGACACCGCGCGGCGCGATCGCCTGTTGCAGGCGCAATGGGGTGCCGGTGCAAGCCATACTGATGTCGATGTCGAAATCGAGGCGTACGACCGTCAGGGTCTGCTGCGCGACATCAGCGACCTGTTCGCACGCGAAAGAGTCAATGTGACCCAGGTCAATACCGTGAGCCGTAATCAGCTGGCACGTATGCAATTCTCCGTTGTAATTGCCGACCTGCAGCAGCTTGACCGTCTTTTGGGGCTGGTCAAGCAGGTGTCTGGCGTGGTGCAGGCAAAACGCAAGGTCTGAGCGTCGAGCTGACGGACGCGGAAAAAAGAAAGGGAACACGTAGCTCCCTTTCCTCTTAAAACACGGACTTCCGCAATCAGAAACCGTTGGGGAAATCGTAGCTGTAATGCTTGCGCAACGGCTTGACGACTTCCCACTGGCTATCGAGGCCGGCATGGAATGCCACCAGGTCGCCGGCGACGATGCGGACAGGCTCACCGCCCTTGGGTGTGACCACGATTTCGCCTTCCAGCAGGTAGGCGCACTCGGTAGAACTGAAGTCGAGCGGGAACTTCGAGACTTCCTTTTCCCAGATGGGCCACTTGGAAACACCCAATTGCTGCAGGCGTTCCTGACTCGGGTTCTTTTCAATCACGATCTTGGACATGAATAACCTTTCAAGTATGGCTGAAGTTCAGCATACGGGTTGAAGAAATGACAAAAAAGGGGATGCAAAACAGGTATGCAGAAAGCGTTTTGACCTACTTTACGTAGGCCGAAGTATAAGGGTTTTTGTCCGTCCGGGCTAGTTTTGGGCCTGGACGGACTCGACATCAGCCGAACCGGTAATGCTTTCGCAGAGGCTTTTTCACTTCCCACGTGCAGGCAAGGCCGGGTGAAAAGGTGACCAGATCCCCGGCACCGAAACTGACCGGCTCGCCGCCGTCCTTGGGGGTGACGGTGACCTCGCCTTCCAGAATGTAGGCGGTTTCCTGTTCGCTGTAGGACCACGGAAAGGTCGAGACTTCCTTGGACCAGGTGGGCCAGGAAAAGACTCCCAGCGCCTGCAGACGGGATTCATCCGGATTGTGTTCAACCTTGATCAGGGACATGTCGCACTCCTTGTTTCAGACTGGCGCCCGTTGCGTCCGCGCCATTGAATCTCTAAGACGGTGAATGCACATGATAAGTCTTTTGGAACCACCCTGCTAGATACGAGGACGGTCATGCTCAGGGGCAGGCGATCAGAGCCAGTCCCAGTCGAGACGCGCCTTCTTCGGAGCGTTCCTCATGACCCAGTCCCAGAGAAAAGGCGGGATCAGACGCATCAGCCGTGCGAGCCAACCCATTTGCCATGGCACGACGAAAAAGCGCCGCCTTGCGTCGATGGCTTTCACCATCCTTGCGGCGGCAGCATCCGCATCCATCAGGAACGGCATGGCATAGGTGTTGACGTCCGTCATTGGCGTCCTGATATAGCCGGGCGCGATGGTGGTGACGTGGATGCCGTAAGGCCGCATTTCGACGCGCAGGCTCTCCAGATAGCTGATTGCCGCCGCCTTGGATGCGCTGTAGGCGCCCGCCCCCGGCAGGCCGCGAATGCCGGCGATGCTGGCGATGCCGACCAGGGATCCGTTACCGCGCTGCCGCATGCTCGCGATGAATGGCTGGAACGTGTGCAGCAGTCCCAGCACGTTGATGTCCATGATGGCCTTGAAGGCGGCCGTGTCCGCCCTGATTTCGGTTAGCGTGCCGCGGCTGACGCCGGCATTGGCAATGATGATGTCAGGCACGCCGAACCGCTGCATGAAGTCATGCGCAGCGGCCGCCATGGCATCGGCATCGCGCACGTCGGCGACATAGGTTGCAACCGGAGTGTCTAGACTTTCCGCCAGTTCCTGCAGCAGTTCACCGCGGCGGGCGACCAGCCCGAGACTGGCGCCCTGCGCGGCATAGTGTCTGGCCAGGGCGGCGCCGATCCCGCTGGAGGCGCCGGTGATGAACGCGGTACGGTTGTTGCCGGCACCGGAGGTATCCGATTCTGCCATACCGGGTTTACCGAAATCTGGACAACTCGGATGACGTAAGGATTACTTCTTTTCGCTACGAGCCTTGGCGATCAGGTAGTCCGCCACTTTCAGTACCTGATGATTGCCGCCGGCCATGCTGCTGGAAGTCAGGTATTTGCCGTCGATGATCAGTGACGGTACACCGGTAGCGCCGGAGGCCCGGAAAATCTGCGCGGCGCGGTTCAGCTTGGTGTTGGTCGAGAAGGAACGGAAAGCTTCCTCGACCTTGGCCTGATCCAGCCCGCCCTCTTTCGCGATCCAGTTGATGGCTGCCTTTTCATCGGTCGGATTGAGTGTTCTTTGCTTGTGGATAGCAGCGAAGATCTTGTCATGCAGCTTGTCCAGCACACCCAGGCTCTCCATCGCGTAGTAGGCCTTTGCCATCGGCGCCCAGTCCGCGCGCGGCAGTCCGGGTACGCGCTTGAATACGACATCAGCCGGGAGCTTGTTGGCCCATGCGTGCAGCTGTGGTTCCAGTGAGTTGCAGTGGCCGCAGCCATACCAGAACAGTTCGATGACTTCGACCTTGCTGGTGTCTTCGGTCGGGATGGTCTGCGCCACGGTATTGAATTCGATGCCGGCCATGGGTTCTGCCATCAGGCTGGTGGAAGCAAGTAGCATCAGGGCAGCGAACAGGTTTCTCATTATCGGTTTCCTTGTTTCGTAATGGGGTTGTTAAGGGTGACCCGATAGAGTTCGGGTGGTTCACAAAGTTCTTAACGCTCCGTCTAACAGTGCGGCTGACTTTCGAGCAGCAAAGGTTACTGATTTCTGATCTGACTGTCGACCTTGATCAGATCCGCCGTGAAGCCGTTTTCCACCAGTTGCGCACGCGTGCGATTGATCTGGCCGATGTCGCTGAAAGGACCGACACGCACGCGGTGCCATGTTCCCTTGCCAGGAATCTCGGCGGTTTGCACGATGGCTTCCATACCCTGCAGGGCGAGCTTCGCTTTCATGTTGTCTGCTTCCTGTTCGGTCTGGAAGGCGCCGACCTGCAGGAAATAGGTTTCGTTGCTGACGACGGAATCGGTCGCGGGCTGTCGGATTTCCCGTTCCGTCACCTGGGTTTCGTTGCCGGGGAGTATGGTGTAGAAATCGAAGCGGCGTTCCTCTGTCGCTTCAGGGGAAGCTTCAGGCACGGCAGGCGTGGTCTCGATGCTGACTTCCGGCTCGATGACGGCAGCCGGCGTCACCTTGTTCTCGAAAGGCGATTTCCCCCCCGTCACGAAGATCGCCAGCATGACCGAAAGGCCGACGCCCAGCACCAGTCCGACCAGGAGGCCGGAAAAGAACGGGCTGCCCTTGCTGGACTTTCTTTCGCGGGCGGGTGTGGAATTCTTGTAGTCGCGGGTCATGGTGTCTTCCTGAATCTCGTCGGTTACATTTTCTCCGGGGCGCTGACTCCCAGCAATTGCAGACCGTTCCTCAATACCTGCTGCGTGGCGCGGATCAGCGCCATGCGTGCCAGCTTGAGCGACTCGTCCGGTACCAGGAACTGTTCGGCGTTGTAATAGCTGTGCAGCTCGCCAGCCAGGTCCTTCAGGTAGTTGGCGATCATGTGAGGCGCGAGTTCTTCGCCGGCGAGCTGTACCAGTTCCGGAAACTCGCTCAGTCGTTTGAGCAGCGCGGTTTCATGGGCGGATTGCAGTGGATCGAGATTGACCGAGGCCAGCGCTGCGAGGTCTCCGTTCCATTGGTTCAGCACGCTGCAAATGCGGGCATGAGCGTACTGGATGTAATACACCGGATTGTCGTTGCTTTGCGCGCGCGCGAGATCGATGTCGAATACCAGTTGCGAGTCCGCACGCCTTGCCGCCAGGAAATAGCGGGTGGCGTCGCAACCGACTTCCTCGATCAGGTCGCGCAGCGTCACGTAGCTGCCGGCGCGTTTGGAAATCTTGACTTCTTCGCCGCCGCGCATGACGGTGACCATCTGATGCAGCACGTATTCCGGCCAGTCCTTGGGAATGCCGATACCAAGCGCCTGCAGCCCCGCACGCACGCGGGTGATGGTACTGTGATGGTCGGCTCCCTGCTCGTTGATGACGCGGACGAAGCCGCGTTGCCACTTGCCGACATGGTAGGCGACGTCCGGTACGAAGTAGGTATAGCCACCCTCCTTCTTGCGCATGACGCGATCCTTGTCATCGCCGAAAGTCGTCGTACGTAGCCACAGTGCGTCATCCTGCTCATAGGTGTGACCGCTGGCGATGAGGGCCTGCACCGTGCTTTCGACCTGCCCGTTGGTGTAGAGCGCCGACTCCAGCGAGAAGACGTCAAACTTGATCTGGAAGGCCCGGAGATCCAGATCCTGCTCGTGGCGCAGGTAGGCGACGGCAAAATGACGAATGGACTCGGTGTCATCCGGGTCGCCCGAAGCCGCATACTGCACGTCGTCGGCGACGACGGTCTCTTTTGCCAGGTAGGCCTTGGCGATGTCGGCGATGTACTCGCCCCGATAGCCGTCCTCCGGGAAGTCCGGATGCGAGGGATCTATACCCTTGCAGCGCGCCTGCACGGATTTGGTCAGGTTATCGATCTGGGCGCCGGCATCGTTGTAATAGAACTCGCGCGTGACATCCCAGCCGTTGGCTTCCATCAGGCGTGCAAGGCAGTCGCCGACGGCGGCGCCGCGGCCGTGGCCGACATGCAGTGGACCGGTCGGATTGGCCGAGACGAACTCGACCTGCAGCTTGCGGCCACCACCACTCTGATTCCAGCCGAAGCGTTCCCCCTGTTGCAGGATATCGCGCACGACCGCCTGTCTGGCCTTGGGGCTGAGGAAAAAGTTGATGAAGCCGGCACCGGCGATCTCGACACGAGAGATGAACTCGGAAGCAGGCAACGCCTTGATCAGGCTGTCGGCGATGGCGCGCGGGTTCTGGCGCAACGGCTTGGCCAGTACGAGGGCGAGGTTGCTGGAAAAATCGCCGTGATCGGCATTCTTCGGGCGTTCGATCTGGATGTCGAACGACAAGCTGGCATCGGTGCCTTGCGAAATCAGGCTTTTTGCGGCGATGCCGAGTAATTCGGTAAGATGTGCTTTCAAGGCAGAATCGATTATTCAAAAAACGCCATTTTAACCTACTGGGCCCGCAAGCCGTAACCGATTTCATGACCGCTCCCATTCTTAAGGTGGCACTCGATGTGCCGCTCGATACGTTGTTCGATTACCTGGATGACGGTTCCGGTGTCGCGGTCGGCCAGCGCGTCCTGGTCAGTTTCGGTAGACGACGCCAGATCGGCCTGGTCGTGGCGCGCGTCGAGGCATCGGAGCTTCCTGCGGATAGGCTGAAACCCATAGAGCATGGCTATGCCGATGAGCCGATGCTGGACGAGAGCGTCTTCCGGCTGCTCAGGTTTTGTGCCGATTATTATCACTATCCTTACGGCCAGGCACTGCTGTCCATACTGCCGGCCCGGCTGCGGCAAACGACGCCTGCGGTCAGTCGTCGTCAGTTCGCCTACCGTCTGGCGGCGGATGCCGACCCGACGGTCATTGTCCGGCGCAAGGTCGTCCAGCACAAGATCATGGCCGCATTGCAGCAGGCGGGAGAGCTGACTGAGGCGGCATTGGCGCAGATCTCTCCCAATTGGCGCAAGGCGGTTCAGGCACTGCAGCAGGCAGGGCTGCTGCAGGCGCGCGAAGTGCTGGCTGGCCTAAGAACGGAAACCGGGCAGATGCCTGCGCCGGAACTCAATGCAGACCAGATCCGGGCGGTGGAGACGATCAGCGACAATGTCCGGCAATTCAGGCCCTGGCTATTGTACGGTATCACCGGCAGCGGCAAGACGGAGGTCTATATCCGGCTGATCGACCGGCTGCTGGCAGATAATGCGGGTCAGGCGCTGGTGCTGGTGCCGGAGATCAACCTGACACCGCAGCTGGAGGCGCGCTTCCGCAGCCGATTACCGCACCTGCCGCTGGTGTCCCTGCACAGCCATTTGGGCGAAGGGGAGCGTCTGCAGAACTGGCAGCTGGCGCAGTCAGGCGAGGCACGCATCGTCATCGGCACACGGCTCGCGGTGTTTACGCCGCTCAAGGACCTGCGGCTGGTGATTGTCGATGAGGAACATGACGCATCCTTCAAGCAGCAGGACAGCATGCGTTACCATGCGCGCGACGTCGCGCTGGTGCGGGCACAACAGCAGAAGGTACCCATCGTACTCGGCTCGGCAACACCTGCCCTGGAGACCTGGCACAATGCCAAGTCCGGCAAGTATGGAATGCTGGAGCTTGCGAACCGGGCGGTGGCGCAGTCGAGACTGCCGCAGATCCGCTGCATCGATACCAGGCGTAACGCGTTGCATGACGGGTTGTCGCAGAAGCTGGTCGATGCACTGCGTGCACGGCTGACACGCGGCGAGCAAAGCCTGCTGTTCATCAACCGGCGCGGTTATGCGCCTGTCCTGCTTTGCAGTGCCTGCTACTGGATTGCGTCCTGCACACGCTGCAGCGCAAGGCTGGTGGTGCATCTGCGTCAGGGTAGATTGCGCTGCCACCATTGCGGCCATGAACAGAAAATCCCCCTCTCATGCCCGAGCTGCGGCAATGCCGACCTCCATCCCACCGGTCACGGCACGCAGCGGCTGGAGCAGACGCTGACCGAACTGCTTCCCGAGGCGCGCATTCTCCGGGTCGATCGTGACAGCGTGCAGCGCCGGAATGCCTTGAGCGACATGCTTGCCGCAGTGCATGCCGGCAAGGTCGATATACTGCTCGGTACGCAGATGCTAGCCAAGGGGCACGATTTTCCGAATCTGACGCTGGTTGGCGTCATCGATACGGACAGCGCCTTGTTCAGCCCCGACTTTCGGGCGGCTGAGCGGCTTTTCGCGCAGCTGATGCAGGTCGCGGGGCGTGCCGGACGCGCGGACAAGGCCGGTGAGGTGCTGATCCAGACAGCTTTCCCGGAACATGCCCTGTTCAATGCCTTGCGCGGACACGATTACGCTACCTTTGCCGACAGCCAGTTGCACGAGCGCGAGATCATGCAGTTCCCGCCCTACAGCCATGCCGCCCTGATCAAGGCGGAGGCCAACGATTTTGCGCTGGTGCAGCGCTTTCTGCGCTTTGCCGGCGAGTTTGCCCGCTCTCAGAAGATAGACGGCGTCATCGTCTATGACCCGGTGCGACCACAGATGGAACGGTTGAAGGGAATGGAGCGTGGTCAGCTGCTGTTGCATAGTGGCGAACGGCTGCTGCTGCAAAAACTGCTGCATATGTTGGTGGCCGAACTTAGGCTGCATCCGCTGAATGCCCGGGTACGCTGGGCGGTGGATGTCGATCCGCTCGAATACTAGGAGCGGAGGCGGTGTCCAGGCGCCGCCGCATGCGGCCCGGTCAGGCGCTGTGATACTGCGGGCTGATGCGGCGAACGGCCTCCAGCATGGCGGCTGCGTTTTCCGGTGGGGTCCACTGCGTGATGCCATGACCGAGGTTGAAGACATGGCCACTGCCCTTGCCGTAGCTGGCGAGGATGGCGGCAACCGCCTTCTCGATGGCAGCCGGTGTCGAGAGCAGGACGGCGGGATCTAGGTTGCCCTGCAGCGCGACCTTGTCGCCGACGCGCCTCCTCGCTTCGCCGATATCCAGCGTCCAGTCGAGGCCAAGCGCATCGGCGCCGATCCCGGCCTGTACTTCCAGCCATTGCCCGCCGCCCTTGGTGAATACGATGCGCGGCACGATGCGTCCTTCCTTCTCACGGGTCAGGCCGGTGACGATTCTTTGCATGTAGGCCAGTGAGAATTCGCGGTAGGCATCGTGCGCCAGGGCGCCGCCCCAGGAATCGAAAATCATGATGGCCTGCGCGCCCGCGTCGATCTGGGCGTTCAGATAGGCGGTGACGGCCTGTGCCGTGATGTCGAGGATGCGGTGCAGCAGATCGGGGCGCGCATAGGCCATACGCTTGATGGTGAGGAATTCCGTGCCGCCCTTGCCCTCTACCATGTAGGTGGCGAGTGTCCAGGGGCTGCCGGAAAAGCCGATCAGCGGCACGCGACCATCGAGCGCTTTGCGGATCTGGCTGACCGCATCGAAAACATATTGCAGACTGGCCATGTCAGGCACGGTCAGATTGCGGATATCCGCTTCTTCGCTCAATGTGCGATCGAATTTCGGCCCTTCCCCTTCGGCAAAGTACAGCCCTAGACCCATGGCATCGGGAACGGTCAGGATGTCGGAGAACAGGATGGCGGCATCGATTTGCGGGTAGCGGTCGAGCGGCTGCAGCGTGACCTCGGTGGCGAAGTCTGGACTCTTGCAAAGCTGCATGAAACTGCCCGCATTCTTGCGGGTCTCGCGATATTCCGGCAGGTAGCGGCCCGCCTGGCGCATCATCCAGACCGGCGTGTAATCGGTGTGCTGGCGCATCAGTGCGCGCAGAAAGGTATCGTTCCTGAGAGTCGTCATTTGGGTGCGGCAGATGCCGTAAAAAAGGCCATACCCGGATTATAAGGCCTGGGTCGCCGAGAACCCAACCAATTCCGGAAATGGCCTTGTGATTGGGGGCCTATCGTGGCAGTGTGGAGGCCCCCATGAGAAACTCATCTACCGCGCGTGCGCACTGACGGCCTTCGCGGATGGCCCAGACGACGAGAGACTGGCCGCGACGCATGTCGCCAGCGGCGAACACCTTGGGCCGGCTGGTCTGATAGCAGCCGGCGCCTTCCGTAGTCGCGCTGGCGTTGCCGCGCTGGTCCTTTTCGATGCCGAAGGCGTCCAGGACCTTCTGCATCGGACTGACAAAGCCCATGGCAAGCAGGACGAGATCCGCTCGGATGGTGAATTCCGAACCCGGCACTTCCGTCATCCTGCCGTTCTGCCATTCGACGCGGACGGCCTTCAGTCCGGTGACCTTGCCGTTCTCGCCGATGAATTCCTTGGTGGCGACAGACCAGTCTCGGTTGGCGCCTTCCTCATGCGAACTGGAGGTACGCAGCTTGAGCGGCCAATTGGGCCAGGTCAGCGCTTTGTTCTCCTTTTCCGGCGGCTGTGGCATCAGCTCGAGCTGGGTGACCGAGAGCGCGCCGTGACGGTTCGAAGTGCCGACGCAATCGGATCCGGTATCTCCGCCGCCGATGACGACGACATGCTTACCAGTGGCCACGATCTGGTTCGTGATGTTGTCGCCGGCAACTACCTTGTTCTGTTGCGTGAGGAATTCCATCGCGAAATGCACGCCATCGAGCTCGCGCCCCGGCACCGGCAGGTCGCGCGGCTTCTCGGCGCCGCCGGCGAGGACGACGGCGTCATATTCGGCCAGCAGGTCATCGGCACTGACGTTCTCGCCGACGTTCTGATTGACGCGGAACTCGACACCCTCAGCAGCCATCTGCGCCATGCGGCGGTCGATGTGCGATTTCTCCAGCTTGAAATCCGGGATGCCGTAGCGCAGCAGGCCGCCGATGCGGTCTTCCTTTTCTAGCACGACGACATCATGGCCGGCGCGTGCCAACTGCTGGGCGGCGGCTAGCCCCGCTGGCCCGGAACCGACAATGGCGACTTTCTTGCCGGTCTTTCTCGTCGGCGGCTGTGGGGTCACCCAGCCCATTTCCCAGGCTTTGTCGATGATGGCGTGCTCGATCGACTTGATGCCCACGGCATCGGCATTGATGTTCAACGTACAGGCGGCCTCACAGGGGGCCGGGCAGACGCGGCCGGTGAATTCCGGAAAATTGTTGGTCGAATGCAGCACGTCGATTGCGCGGCGCCAGTCCTGCCGATAGACCAGATCGTTCCAGTCCGGGATGATGTTGTTGATTGGGCAGCCGTTCATGCAGAACGGGATGCCGCAGTCCATGCAGCGCGCTCCCTGTATCTGGGCCTGTTCGTCCGTCAGATGCAGGACGAACTCCCTGTAGTGCTTGACCCGCTCGGCTACCGGCTGGCTGGCTTCGGACAGGCGTTCGTATTCAAGAAATCCAGTGACTTTTCCCATGATCTTTTCCCAATTCCTTATGCAGCCTGCTTGCTGGCGGCTTTCGCACGTTCAGCCAGCACGCGCTTGTATTCGATCGGCAAGACTTTGACGAATTTGCCGCGATGATGATTCCAGTCCGCCAGAATGGCCTTGGCGCGCTCGCTGCCGGTGAATTCGGCATGCCGGGCAAGCAGTGTCAGCAAGGTGGTTTCATCGGCCTGGCCGAGGTGTTCCCCAGCCGGCGTGCTAACCTTGTCGGCAGCCTCCACCTTGTGCAGTTCAACCATGCTCAGGTTGCAGCGGCGGGCGAAGTTGCCGTCGATGTCATAAACGTAGGCTATGCCGCCTGACATGCCGGCTGCGAAGTTGCGGCCGGTTTGGCCGAGTACGACGACGGTGCCTCCGGTCATGTATTCACAGCCGTGGTCGCCGACACCCTCGACGACTGCGCTGGCACCGGAATTGCGCACGCAGAAGCGTTCGCCGGCGACGCCGAGGAAGTAGCTTTCGCCAACGGTCGCGCCGTACATGACGGTATTGCCGACGATGATGTTGTCTTCCGGTTTGCCGCGGAATGCCTTGGGCGGCTTGATGACGATGCGGCCGCCGCACAGACCCTTGCCGACATAGTCATTGCCTTCGCCGGTTAGCTCCATCGTGATGCCCTTGGCGAGGAACGCGGCGAAGCTCTGGCCGGCCGTGCCGGTCAGGCGCACTGTGATGGTGTCGTCTGGCAGGCCGTTATGGCCGTAGCGCACAGCGACCTGGTTGGACAGCATGGTTCCGACGGTACGGTTGGTATTGACCACTGGGAGGTCGATGACCACTTTCTCGCCCTTTTCCAGTGCGGGCATGGCGCGTCTGATCAGTTCGTTGTCGAGCGCATGCTCGAGTCCGTGGTCCTGATTCTCGGCATGACGGCGCGACACATCTGCGGAAATCCGGGGCTGGTGGAATATCCTGCTGAAATCCAGGCCTTGGGCTTTCCAGTGCTCGATGCCGGCACGCATGTCCAGCAGGTCGGTGCGGCCGATCAGGTCATCGAACCTGCGGATGCCGAGCTGCGCCATCAGCTCGCGCACTTCTTCAGCGACGAAGAAGAAATAGTTCACCACATGCTCGGGCTGTCCCGTAAAGCGCCTGCGCAATTCGGGATCCTGCGTGGCGATGCCGACCGGACAGGTGTTGAGGTGGCATTTGCGCATCATGATGCAGCCCTCGACGACCAGCGGCGCGGTGGCGAAACCGAATTCATCGGCACCGAGCAGCGCGCCGATGACGACGTCACGGCCGGTCTTCATCTGGCCGTCGACCTGCACGACGACACGCCCGCGCAGCCGGTTCAGCACCAGTGTCTGCTGGGTTTCGGCAAGACCCAGCTCCCACGGCGTGCCGGCATGCTTCAGCGAGGACAGCGGGCTGGCGCCGGTACCGCCGTCATGTCCGGCGATGACGATATGATCGGCCTTGGCCTTGGCGACACCGGCAGCGACGGTACCGACGCCGGTTTCGGAGACCAGCTTGACCGAAATCGAGGCCTTGGGATTGGCGTTCTTCAGGTCATGAATCAGCTGCGCCAAGTCCTCGATGGAATAGATGTCATGGTGCGGCGGCGGAGAGATGAGGCCGACGCCCGGCACCGAGAAGCGCAGCTTGGCGATGTAAGGGCTCACCTTGTGTCCTGGCAGCTGGCCGCCCTCGCCGGGCTTGGCGCCCTGCGCCATCTTGATCTGGATCTGGTCGGCGTTGGCCAGATATTCGGCGGTGACACCGAAACGGCCTGATGCGACCTGCTTGATGCGTGAGCGCAGCGAATCGCCGGCCTTGAGCGGGATGTCGCTTTCGATCAGCGTACTGCCGATCACTTCGGCCAGCGTGCTATCCTTGACCAGCGGGATGAAGCGCTTCTCGTCCTCGCCGCCTTCGCCGGTGTTGGATTTGCCGCCGATACGGTTCATGGCGACCGCCAGCGTGGCATGGGCCTCGGTCGAGATGGAGCCGAGCGACATGGCGCCGGTGGCGAAGCGCTTGACGATATCCTTGGCCGGCTCGACTTCATCCAGCGGAACGGGTGCGCCGCTGGGCTTGATCTCGAACAGGCTGCGCAGCGTCATGTGGCGCCTGCTCTGATCGTTGATCAGCTTGGCGTATTCCTTGTAGGTGCTGAATTCGCCGCTACGGGTGGCATGCTGCAGCTTGGCGATGGAGTCTGGCGTCCACATGTGCTCCTCGCCGCGTACACGGAAGGCGTATTCGCCGCCCGCATCCAGCGCATCGGCCAATACCGGGTCATCCGAGAAAGCGCTTTGGTGGGTACGCCAGGTTTCTTCCGCCACTTCATCGAGGCCGATGCCTTCGATGGTGGTGGCTGTGCCGGTGAAGTAATCGGCGATGAAGCGGCTGTTCAGGCCGACGGCCTCGAAAATCTGTGCGCCGCAATAGGACTGGTAGGTGGAGATGCCCATCTTGGACATGACCTTGTACAGCCCCTTGCCGATCGCCTTGATGAAATTCTTCTGTGCGTCCTTGCTGTCCTTGCCGGCCATGCGCTGGATGGTTTCCAGTGCCAGCCAGGGGCAGATGGCTTCCGCGCCATAGCCTGCCAGCAGGGCGAAGTGATGGACCTCACGGGCGGAGCCGGTGTCGATGACGAGGCCGGTGCTGGTGCGCAGGCCGGCGCGTACCAGATGCTGGTGCGTTGCCGAACAGGCGAGCAGCGCCGGTATGGGCAGGCGGCCGGCTCCGATCGCGCGGTCGGACAGGATCAGCACGTTGTAGCCGTTCCTCACCGCCTGCTCGGCGGCGGAGCAGAGCGACTCGATGGCCTTGGCCATGCCTCTGCTGCCGTTTTCCCGTGGATAGGTGATGTCCAGCGTCAGTGCGCGATAGCGGTTCTGCGTCAGGCTGTCGATGTCCGTCAGCTGCGCCAGCTCATCCAGCGTCAGCACGGGCTGGCTGGCTTCCAGACGCAATGGCGGGTCGGTTTCATCGATGCCCAGCAAGTTGGGTCTGGGGCCGATGAATGTGACCAGCGACATGACCAGCTCCTCGCGAATCGGGTCGATCGGAGGATTGGTGACTTGAGCGAACAGCTGCTTGAAGTAGTTGTAGAGCTGCTTGGGGCGATTCGACAGCACCGGCAGCGCAGCGTCGTTGCCCATGGAGCCGATGGCTTCCTCGCCGTTGGCCATCATCGGCTGCAGGATGAACTTGATGTCTTCCTGGGTATAGCCGAAGGCCTGCTGGATGTCGAGCAGTTCCGCCTTCAGTTCCAGTTGACTGCTGATCTTGGGCAGGTCGCCGAGGAAATAGCGCGATTGCTCGATCCACTGACGATAAGGTCTGGAGCGGGCGAGCGACTGTTTGACCTCGGCATCGTCGATGATGCGGCCCTGCTCCATGTCGATCAGCAGCATCTTGCCGGGCTGCAGGCGCCATTTTTTGACGATGCGTTCCTCGGGGAAGGTGAGCACACCCATTTCCGAGGCCATCATGACATGGTCGTCGTCGGTGACCAGATAACGGGCGGGCCGGAGACCGTTGCGGTCCAGCGTGGCACCTATCATGCGGCCATCGGTGAAGGCGACGGCTGCCGGGCCATCCCACGGTTCCATCAGTGCGGCGTGATATTCATAGAAGGCGCGGCGATCCTCGTCCATCAGTGGCTTGCCTTCGCTGTCCCTGGCGTTCCATGCCTCAGGAATCAGCATCATCATGGCGTGCGGCAGGGAGTAGCCGCCTGCCACAAGCAACTCGAGTGCGTTATCGAAGGAGGCGGAGTCCGACTGCCCTTCCGCGATCAGCGGCCAGACCTTTTCCAGGTCCTCGCCCAGCAGCGCCGAACGCATGGCGCCGTGCCGTGCCGTCATCCAGTTGACGTTGCCCTGCATGGTGTTGATTTCGCCGTTGTGTGCAATCATGCGGAACGGGTGGGCCAGATCCCAGGCTGGGAAGGTGTTGGTCGAGAAGCGCTGGTGCACTAGCGCCAGCGCCGAGACCACGCTTTCATCCTGCAGGTCCCGATAATAGACGCCGACCTCGCTGGCGAGCAGCATGCCCTTGTAGACGATGGTGCGCGAGGACAGCGAGGGGATGTAGAACTGCGATGTATCTTCCAGCTTCAAGGCACGAACGGCATGTTCGATACGCTTGCGGATGATGAACAACTTGCGCTCGAAGTCATCCTGACTGGCGGTTCCGTTGCCGCGGCCGATGAAGACCTGGCGGATGACCGGCTCCACGGCACGCGCGGCTTCTGCGATGTTGCGGTTGTCGCGCGGCACATCGCGCCAGCCTAGCAGTGTCTGCGATTCTTCGTGGACGATACGGGCGATGATGGATTCGCAGGCGAGACGGCCGTTGGCGGACTGCGGCAGGAAGATCATGCCGCAGGCATATTCGCCGGCGGGCGGCAGGTCGATCTGCAAGCGTTGCGCTTCCTTGCGCAGGAAGGTGTCGGGCAGCTGCAGCAGGAGGCCGGCACCGTCACCCAGTTTGGGATCGTAACCGGTAGCGCCACGGTGGGTCAGGTTGGCGAGAATCTGCAGACCCTTGCGGACGATGTCGTGGCTTTTCCTGCCCTTGATGTTTGCAATAAAGCCGACGCCGCAGGCATCGTGTTCGTTACCCGGATTGTAGAGACCCTGCTGTTGCGGGGTATGTAACTTCGTTACGCTTGCTTCACTGTTCACATGCATCACCAACTTACCTTTATCTGTCTGATTGCCTCTGCCGGCATTCCTGAATGCACAGGCAAAAATTTACGTGGTTCAGCAGAAAAGCAAGAAGCGTGCAAGCAATCAGGCAAATCCGAAATGTTTGCCAAGGGTCAAGGAAAACCATTGTAGATTAAACACTTGTAAAAAGTATAGTGTTTATCTCAGTTATTTTTTGTTTGCCTTATGATGGTGCATGGGTCGGTGCACTGCACTATTTTGACGCATATCGGTGAAGCCGGCATTGCATCAGGCTTTCGGGCATATAGGGCGGTGTCGGACAGGTCTGGTCGGGATGCAATGCATTGATTTGGTGCATGAAAAAACCCCTGCAGCTTGGGGCTGCAGGGGTTTCGATTGACGAGCGATCTATGGCTTACACGACGCCCTGATCGATCATGGCATCGGCAACCCTGCGGAAGCCGGCGATATTGGCGCCCAATACCAGATTGGTCGGCTGGCCAAACTCCGCGGCGGTTTCGCTAGCACGCATGAAGATGCCGTGCATGATGGATTGCAGCTTGGCATCCACCTCCTCGAAAGTCCATTGCTGCATGCTGGCGTTCTGCGCCATCTCCAGCTGGCTGGTGGCAACACCGCCTGCATTGGCTGCCTTGCCCGGGCCGTAGCAGATGCCGGCCTTGAGGAATTTCTCTACCGCGCCCGGCGTGGACGGCATGTTGGCTCCCTCGGAAATGCAGATGCAGCCGTTCTTCAGCAGTACATCGGCATCGGCCTCGTTCAGCTCGTTCTGTGTGGCGCTCGGGAAGGCGGCCTGGCAAGGGACCGACCAGACATGGTTGCGGCCTTCCGGATAGGCGCTGACAGGCGTATAGACGGCACCGCGGTGATGCTCGACGTATTTTTCCAAAGAGGCGCCTTCGACTTCCTTGAGCTGCTTCAGCAGGGCAAGGTCGATGCCGCGTTCATCGTAGATCATGCCGCGCGAATCACTGCAGGTGACCGGCTTCGCACCCATCTGGTAGAGCTTCTGGATCGTATAGATGGCGACGTTGCCGGCGCCGGATACGGTACAGATCTTGCCTTCCAGGGTGTCGCCACGTGCCTGCAGCATGTTCTGCGCGAAATAGACGGAACCGTAGCCGGTGGCTTCGGTGCGGCCGAGCGAGCCACCCCAGTTCAGCTTCTTGCCGGTCAGCACGCCGTCGTAGTTTCCGGTCAGTCTCTTGTATTGGCCGAACATGTAGCCGATTTCGCGGCTGCCGACACCGATGTCGCCGGCGGGCACATCCGTGGTCGGGCCGATATGTCGGTAGAGCTCGTTCATGAACGACTGGCAGAACCGCATGATTTCATTGTCCGACTTGCCCTTCGGGTCGAAGTCGCTACCGCCCTTGCCACCGCCGATGGCGAGGCCGGTCAGGGCATTCTTGAAAATCTGCTCGAAGCCGAGAAACTTGATGATGCCGGAATAGACACTGGGATGGAAACGCAGCCCGCCCTTGTAGGGGCCGATGGCGGAGTTGTACTCGATGCGGTAGCCCTTGTTGACCTGCACGTTGCCCTTGTCGTCGATCCAGGGCACACGGAAAATGATCTGGCGCTCGGGTTCGACGATGCGTTCGATGATGTTGTGCTTCTTGTACTTGGGGTCCTTGTCCAGAAGGGGGCGTAGTGAGGTGAGTACTTCTTCTACGGCTTGGTATAACTCCAATTCAGCCGGGCTGGATCGCTTCAGTTTAGCGATGGTGTCCGCAACGTATGGCATGATGCTCCTCAGATAAATGGTTGATTACACGTGCCGCAATTGGTCTTGCAGGTCTTGTTGGTCGTCATCAAGATGAGCTTGATTGCGTTTTGTAAAGATCATTTTGCACCAGAATGAGGCAACCGCTTTCAATGCACGAATTTCGTGCGAGGCGCTACTTTAAAGCGTTTATCCATTGTTTTGCAAGAAGATTTTTAAGAAGGGCGGGAGTGGATTCCTGACCGGAACCATTCCAATATGGTGCAATGTAGCCGTCGTAACCAGCCCAAGAGCGGGTGCTTACGACGGCACTTCCGGTTGCGGTTTCGAAGTGTTAGGCTAACGATTGAAGACGCGCGCTGCCGCGTCTATGGTGACCTCGATGTCCGCCTGTGTATGAGCGGCGGAGACGAAGCCTGCCTCGAAGGCGGAGGGCGCGAGATAGACGCCTGTTTCCAGCATGGCATGGAAGAACCGGTTGAATGCCGCCTTGTCGGATTGCATCACGTCATCAAAGCAGTGAGGCACGTTTTCGGCGAAATAGAGGCCAAACATGCCGCCCACGCTTTGACCGGAGAAGGCGATCCCGGCCCGTTTCGCCGCAGCGACCAAACCATCGACCATCTGCCCTGTGCTGGCGGACAGGCGTTCATAAAAGCCTTCGGCCTGGATCAGCCTGAGGGTCGCAAGCCCGGCGGCGACGGCCACCGGATTGCCGGACAGCGTGCCAGCCTGATAGACGGGGCCGAGCGGCGCCAGACAGGCCATGATGTCCTTGCGGCCGCCGAAGGCGCCGACCGGCAGCCCGCCGCCGATGACCTTGCCCAGCGTCGTGAGATCCGGCCTGATTCCATACAACGACTGTGCGCCGCCGAGCGCAACGCGGAAGCCGGTCATGACCTCATCGAAGATGAGCACGGCATCGTGGCGCGTACATTGCGTGCGCAGGCTTTGCAGAAAGCCTTCCTGCGGAACGACCAGGTTCATGTTGCCGGCCACCGGCTCGACGATGACGCAGGCGATCTCGTCGCCCATCCGGTCGAAAAGCTGTTCCACGGCGGCTATATCGTTATACGGCAGCGTCAGGGTGTGAGCGGCCACTTCTGCAGGCACGCCGGCGGAACTGGGCTGGCCAAAGGTCAGTGCGCCGGAGCCGGCCTTCACCAGCAAGGAATCGGCGTGACCGTGATAGCAGCCTTCGAATTTGACGATCTTGCTGCGGCCGGTGAATCCGCGCGCGAGCCGGATCGCGCTCATCGTGGCTTCGGTGCCGGAACTGACCAGTCGCACCTGCTCCATGCTGGGGACCAGTCTGGTCACCAGTTCCGCCATCTCCAGCTCCAGCGCCGTAGGCGCGCCGAAGGACAGGCTATTGGCGGCGGCCTGCCGAACGGCCTCGATGACTTCAGGATGGGCATGACCGAGGATCATCGGCCCCCAGGAGCCGACGTAGTCGATATATTCCTTGCCGTCCTCGTCCCACAGGCGGGCGCCCTGGCCGCGCTTGAAGAAAACCGGCGTGCCGCCGACCGAGCCGAAGGCACGTACCGGCGAATTGACGCCGCCCGGAATCAGGGAGAGGGACTGTTCGAAAAGCTGTTGGTTGCGTGAGGTCATATCAGGGTTCTCAAGGGATACGATAATGGTCTTGGGTCAGGAGATCGATGCCGCATTCCAGGTTTTCCACCCAGTCGATGAAGCGGTTGACCATGGTCTTGCCGACGAAGGCACGACCATGTTGCGGCACGATGGATTCGATATCGAGGCCGCGCACCATGTTTGCCCACAGGCGGCAGGCCTTGTTCGAAGTCATGTAGCGCCTGTGGAACGGCAACATGGCCGGCAGGTGCTGATCGAAATCGGTAACCGGCTGGCTGGCCAGTTCCCCGCTTACCAACGATGCGCCGAGGTCGCCGGAGAACAGGATTTTGCTGGTGACATCGTAGAACTGGAAGTTGCCCTCGGAATGCAGGAAATGCGCGGGTAGCGCCTTGATCGTCGTGTTGCCCAGTTCGATGTTCATGCCCTTGTCAGGGATGCCGATGATGCGGTCATTCGTGTTGCCGACGCCGCAGAAGTGCGGGATGAAGCGTTCCCAGACGGCAGGCGCCAGCACTTTGCACTCGGTACCGATCAGCCATTTGTTGACGGAGGCGACGATGTCCGGATCCTGATGCGAGGCGAGGATGTATTCCAGCTTGCGGAAATTGAAATACTTGCCCATCGCCATCATCAGCGCGTTGTAGGTCATGTTGCCACCGGGGTCGATGAGCGCTCCGTGGCCGTCCGTGACGATCAGGAACTGGTTGGACTGCACGGCCTGTGAGGCGCTGGAATCAGTGAGGTCACTGAACCGGATACAGACATGGTGACCGTTGTTGAAGAGTTCTTCAGCCATGATGAGCTCCTTCCAGGTGCTTGCTTCGACCTTATGAAATCAGTTACCCGTCGAACATGCGGGAGAACTGGCGTGCAGTATGCGCTATGTCCTCCGATTCGAACAATGCCCCGATGACGGCAACCGCGCTTGCCCCGGCGGCAACGGCGAGTCCGGCATTCTGCAGTGTGATGCCGCCGATGGCGACCATGGGTAGCCGAAGCGCGGTGCGACCCCAGCCGAACAGCTCCAGTCCGGCATGCACCGCCTGCGGCTTGGTACGTGACGGGAAACAGGCGCCGAAGGCGACATAATCGGCACCATGCAGTTCGGCCTGCCGCGCCAGTTCCGGGTCGTTGTAGCATGAGGCGCCGATGATGCGGTCCCCGAGCAGTGCACGCGCCCGACGCAGATCGCCGTCGCTGCCGCCTAGATGTACGCCGTCGGCGCCGATCTCATTGCACAGCATCACGTCATCGTTGACGATCAGCGGCACCTGATGGCGGCGACACAGTTCCAGCAGCATGACGGCCTGTTCATGGCGCAAGGATCGGTCCGCCCGCTTGTTGCGATACTGCAACACGCCGGCGCCGCCGGAGAGAGCTGCGGCGACCATATCACGCAGGCGAGAACTGTCGGTCTCGTCCGGGGTGATGGCGTACAGGCCGCGGATGGCCGGACTAATGCGCGCCGGAGACTGGTCTGTCATCCTCATCCTGCTCGCGTGCCCAGAACATGCGGTCCGGCACGTATTGGCCCATGCCGGGACGGAAGGCGCTTTTCAGTGTCTGCCAAGTGTACTCCTGCCCTTCCTGCACGGCTTCCTCGATGCTGAGGCCGTGTGCCATGCAGGCGGCGATGGCGGAGGTCAGCGTGCAGCCGGAGCCGTGATAGCTGCCGGGCAGACGCTCCCAGGCATAGGAACCGATCAGGCCGTTTTCGCCATACAGCGTGTTGATGACTTCCGGACTGCGTTCATGGGTGCCGGTGATCAACACGAATTCCGGCCCCATGGCCAAAAGACGCTGGGCGCTTTCTTCCAGCGACATGTTCTCGACTTCCTCGGTGTCGTCCGCAAAGGCATAACGTCTGGCTTCCAGGCTGTTTGGCGTGATCAACGTCGCCTGCGGGAACAGCAAGTCGATCATGGCTGCCTGCATCTCGTCGTTGGTCAACTCGTCTCCACGGCCCGAAGCCAGAATGGGATCGATCAACAGCGGGACATCAGGATAGTCCGCCACGATCTCGGCGATGACGGCAATGTTTTCGACGCTGCCCAGCATTCCGAGCTTGAAGGCGGAGACCTGTACATCCTCGAGGATGGTGCGTGCCTGTTCATTGACCCAGTCGGCGTCGAACACCATGATGTTCTCGACCCCGACCGTGTCCTGGGCAGTGATGGCGGTCACGACAGACAGCGGATAGCAGCCGATGCTGGCAAAGGTCAGGATATCGGCCTGCAGGCCGGCTCCGCTGCTGGGGTCGGTGGCGGCGAAGGTGAGAACGGTGGGCGGTGTCTGGGTCATAATGGACTATCACTGGGGTTTCGCGTGTATGCACAGGCTGTGCGGGAGCGACGTCTGCATCACGTCGTTTGCAACTGTGTTATTTTACCCCAGAATGCAGCAGGCCACGATGGTCGGATGTTCCGGTTCGGGACTCTGGGATTGGACGGAGGCAGTGACATGAAGACTTGGATGTGCACGATTTGCGGCTGGATTTACGACGAGGCCAAGGGCGCGCCGGAAGACGGCATTCCGCCCGGCACCCGCTGGGAAGACGTGCCGCCCAACTGGACCTGTCCGGAATGCGGCGCACGCAAGGAGGATTTCGAGATGGTAGAGGTCTGAGACCCCTGACTGGAGCGGGCGACGGGAATCGAACCCGCGTCTCGAGCTTGGGAAGCTGGCGTTCTACCATTGAACTACGCCCGCGCAGACTGCATTTTACGCACAGGCTATAGCGGTCGGCAATCGGCTTGCCACGGTGAGATGGCTGCAAGGTGTGGGTTTCCGTTCGAGGCCGGGTGGAATTTCCTTGTTCTGCCGAATGCAATCTCGGGCGCTCGCTCGGCAAATCGAAACGCAGCACCGGAATTGCCGTTTGCTGACCGTTGCGGCCACGGACAGGCGGCCCGGTTTGCTAAATGCCTGTCAACCCACGTAAAATGGGCACTTTCACGTAGCCATCCCTTAAAAAACCTGCTGCGGGTACGTGACCGGGTTTGGGTGCGGTTTTCTATTAAGATTTTGAGAGGTATGAATTGATTCGGCTGGTCATCAACGGCAACGCGCGTCAGTTCGATGTGCCGACCATGACGGTCGCCGAACTGGTGGAGCAGCTTGGTCTCGTCGGCAAGCGACTGGCGATCGAGCGGAACGGTGAAATCGTGGCGCGCAGCACGTTCGCGCAGGCCGTGCTGCAGGATGGCGACAAGCTGGAAATAGTCGGCGCGGTCGGTGGCGGCTAAAGATGAATGCGATTATGACTGATACATTGAACATTGCGGGCAAATCCTACCACTCGCGTTTGCTGGTCGGTACGGGCAAATACAAGGACTTCGCAGAGACCAGGGCAGCGGTGGATGCGAGCGGCGCTGAAATCGTCACAGTGGCGATCCGTCGCACCAACATCGGCCAGAATGCCGGTGAACCGTCGCTGCTGGATTTTCTGCCGCCCGAGGAATTCACTTATCTGCCCAATACGGCCGGCTGCTACACGGCTGAGGATGCCGTGCGCACGCTGCGGCTTGCGCGCGAGCTGCTGGACGGCCACAAGCTGGTCAAGCTGGAAGTGCTCGGCGACCCGAAGACGCTTTATCCGAACATGACGGAGACGCTGCAGGCTGCGGAAACGCTGGTGAAGGAAGGCTTCGATGTCATGGTCTATTGCTCGGATGACCCCATCATCGCCAAGCGGCTGGAAGAAATCGGATGTGTCGCCGTCATGCCGTTGGCTTCGCTGATCGGTTCCGGCATGGGCATCCTGAACCCCTGGAACCTGCAGATCATCATCGAGAATGCCAAGGTTCCGGTGCTCGTGGATGCCGGTGTCGGTACCGCGTCCGATGCCGCCATTGCCATGGAACTGGGCTGCGACGGCGTGCTGATGAATACGGCGATCGCTGCCGCCGGCGACCCGGTACGCATGGCGAGCGCCATGAGAAAGGCCGTCGAGGCCGGGCGCGAGGCATATCTGGCCGGCCGCATGCCCAAGAAGCTGTATTCGGCGTCACCGAGTTCCCCCACGACGGGCTTGATCGAATAGACAGCCAATGCCGACCAGCCGCTATGAATTTACCGTGACGGTGAAAACTGCCTTTATCGATGAGCAGTCTGACGAGGCCAGTCAGCGTTACGTATTTTCATACACGGTGACGATACGCAATACCGGCAGCGTGGCGGCGCAGCTGATAAGCAGGCACTGGATCATTACCGATGCCAACAATGTCGTGCAGGAAGTGCGCGGTTTGGGCGTGGTCGGCGAACAGCCCCTGTTGCAGCCCGGCGAGCAGTACGAATACACCAGCGGTGCAGTGATCGGCACACCGGTCGGCGTCATGCGCGGTAGCTACCAGCTGACGGCGGAAGACGGTGTGCAGTTCGTCGCCGATATCCCGCAGTTCACGCTGGCCATGCCACGCATTCTGCACTAATGACATCCGCATTTTTTCAGGCCATCAGGCTGTAACCGTTATGCAAGTCATCGCCTCCCGCTTCCGTCTTTCCGTCGTGCTGGTTCTGCTGCTTGTTGCCGGCTGTTCTGCGCAGAAGCCCAAGCCGGAACCGCCCGCCCCGCCTGAGGAAGCGGCCGCCGAATCCGTGCCCGTGCGCCTGCCGGAAATCGTCACGCCGCAGGAGCCGGTCAAGCCGGTGGAGACGCCCAGGATTGCGACCGATTACAGTGTGCTGAAGCCGGTCAGCTGGGAAGATGTGGACGGCTTCCATCAGGACCAGTTGGCGCAGGCCTGGCCTGCGTGGCAGATAGGTTGCGGTACGCTGAAGAACCGTGCCGAATGGCGGACTGCCTGCGAAGCCGCTGCGGCCATCAAAAATCCGACCAATGCTGCCGTGCGTGCCTATTTCAGGCAGCACTTCACGCCCTACCAGGCGACCAATACGGACGGCAGCGACAGCGGCCTGATTACCGGCTATTACATGCCTCTGCTCAAGGGCAGCCGCCAGAAGTCGGACAAGTATCCCTACCCCATCTATGCGCGGCCGGATGACCTGATTACCGTGGAGCTCGCCGAACTCTATCCGGAACTGGCGAACAAGCGCGTTCGCGGCAGACTGGTCGAGAATCGGTTGGTGCCGTATTACAGCCGGGCTGAAATCGAGCAGCAGCCGGCCTCACTGCAGGGCAAGGAACTGCTATGGGTGGATGACATCGTCGATCTGTTCTTCCTGCAGGTGCAGGGCTCCGGCATCGTGCAGCTGGAGAACGGCGAACGGATTCCGGTCGGGTATGCCGACCAGAACGGCCACGCCTATCAGTCCATCGGCCGCCTGCTTGTGGAGCGAGGCGAGCTGACCCTGGACAAGGCTTCTATGCAGGGCATCAAGGACTGGGCGCGCAGCAATCCGGACAAGCTGCGCGACCTGCTCAACAGCAATCCGAGCTATGTTTTCTTCCGTGAGTTGCCGGCCGGTCTGCCCGGCCCCATCGGTGCGCTGGGGGTGCCGATTCTGGCCGAACGCACGGTCGCCGTCGATCCCAGACACATCCCGCTAGGTGCACCGGTGTTTCTTGCCACCACCTATCCCAACAGCAACAGGCCGCTCAAGCGGCTGATGATGGCGCAGGATACCGGTGGCGCCATCAAGGGCGGGGTGCGTGCCGATTTTTACTGGGGAGCCGGTGCCGAGGCAGGCCGCAAGGCAGGCGCCATGAAGCAGCAGGGCAGGATCTGGGTGCTCCTGCCCAGGGAGTTCCCGCTCAATCCCTGACGTCCGACCAGCGGTAGACATCCATGGCGAGGATACCGTAGGTGGTCTCCGGTTGGTAGCGTGTGACCGGCGCACCTGCACCTGCACCCAGTGCGACGAACAGCGGCAGGATGTGGTCCTCGCTGGGGTGTGCCTGGCGGCCGTAGAAGTTGTTGCGATAATCCAGCAATGCCGCCGTGTCGCCGGCAGCGATCCTTTGTCCCAGCCAGTCTGCGAATTCCGCGACGTAGTCCAGTACCTCCGCATTGCGTTCGCCTGTGAAGAAATGGCGCAGGTTGTGCGTTACGGCACCGCTGCAGAGGATCAGCACACCGTCTTTCTGCAGGCCGGCAATAGTCCGTCCGATTTCGAAATGAACCCGCGGGCCGGACTGGCTCTGGATGGAAAGCTGCGTGACCGGGATATCGGCATCGGGGTACATCAGGCGCAGCGGCACCCAGGCACCATGGTCCAGCCCGCGTGTTGCATCCAGCCCGGTTTCGAAGCCCGCCTGCCGCAGCAGCGCCGCTGCCTTCTTCGCAAGCTCGGGTGCGCCCGGTGCCGGATAGCGGATCTGATAGAGCTCGGGTGGGAAGCCGTAAAAGTCATGGATGGTCTGCGGTGCGGTCGCCTTGCTGAGGCGTGGCTGCAGTGTGTCCCAATGGGAGGAAATGACCAGGACCGCGGTCGGCCGAGGAATGTTCTCAGCCAGTTGCGCGAGCAGCCTGCCGGTGGCGCCGGGTTCCGTGGCCAGTGTGGGTGCGCCGTGGGAGACGAACAGTATGGTCATGTCATGCCTGCGTTTGCGGATATGTAATGTTTGTCAGTATGACGCGAGAAAGTGTTGCAGGTTGCAGCCGCTGACCGGACGGCTGCGTCATTGCAAAATGAAACGGGCCTGTCGAAACAGGCCCGTCGTACATGCTGATCTGCGATTCTTAGCGATTGCAGACGTACATGGTGACTTCGAAACCGAAACGCATTTCAGTAGCAGCTGGCTTGGTCCACATGGCATTTTCCTTTCATGATTGGAGTTTCGTACTGCAACTGCCTGATGCAACCGCATTACGTGTATGCCACTTTATGCCTGTTCGCAAAGGTGTTCGTCCCTAAAGTCATGAAAACACGCTCATGATTTTCATGAGATTGTGGAGTCGTCAGACGGTTCGTTTGTCCTGACGCAGGCGCAAGTACGTGATGAGGCCGATGCTGACGACGATGATGATGCCGATCAGCACGGTGGATGTGATGATGTGCACCCCACCCTTCTCCATCATGGTGTAGGTACCTATCATCAGCAGCATGCAGAGGTTGTCGAAGAAATTCTTGACCGCGATGGCGTGGCCGGAGCCGGTCGTCGCATGTCCGCGATCCTGCAGCAGTGCATTGAGCGGCACGACGTAAAAGCCGCCGCAGGCACCGATTAGAATCAGCATGGCAATCGCGGCATGTAGATGGCTGATGAAGGCAAAGGCGATGACCAGCATGCCGATCAGGATGCCGGCTGGCAACGCGCGGTTGACGGTCCTCAGCGTGACCAGCCTGGCGGCGGCGAATGCGCCGAGCGCGATGCCGATGGCAACCGCGCCGCTCAGGTTTGCTGGAGTGCTCAGATCGCTGATCAGCAATGCCGCCGGCACCCAGGCGACCAGCAGCAGTCTCAGGGTGGCGCCCGCGCCCCAGAATACGCCGGTGCCGAGCAGGCAGAAGCGCGCGTCGCGATCAAGGAACAGCGTGCGCAGCGCCTGCCAGAAATCACGGAACAGGATACGCATCGAAAAATGATCGAGGGGATGGGCCGCCTGCAGGCGGGGAATGAACAGATTGGCGGCCATCGCGAGTAGATAGCTGCCGGTGATGACGGCCAGCGCCCCGCCCACGGAATGGTCGGCCAGCATGCCGCCGGTGATGGCGCCGAGCAGAATGGCGACGATGGTGGAGCCTTCCATCATGCTGTTCGCCTTGACCAGCTTGTCGGGGCTGACGAGTTCGCTCAGGATGCCGTACTTCGCGGGTGAGTATGCGGCAGCGCCCATACCGACGATGCTATAGGCCAGCAGCGGATGCAGTCCGCACATCATGGCGGCGGCGCCGATGAACTTCATGCCGTTGGCGAGCAGCATGACACGGCCCTTGGGCATGCTGTCCGCAAACGGGCCGACGAACGGCGCGAGCACGATAAAGGCGATGACGAAGAACTGCTGCAACAGGGGAATCTGCCAGCTGTCCGCCAGCTGCGATCTCAGCAAGGCGATGGCGGCGAACAGCAGCGCATTGTCGGCGAAGGCGGATACGAACTGCGCGACCAGTACGGCGATCATGCCGCGCGAGCAGAGAGGGATGGCCTGAGGCACGGGGGGCGGGCGCATGTATCACCTCCAGGCGTGTATGTTTGTGTGTGCTCGCATTCGTTATGCTGCCTGCCAAAAATGGGGTTTGCCGCTTCTTTCGGTGTTCATTTCACGCTTTCTGCCATCTGTTTCAGCCGGACGTAATCGACCTTGCCGCTACCGAGCAGTGGCAGCGCATCGACGATGACTATCCTGCGGGCGACGGCGATCTCCGGTTGCCCCAGCGTGTGCGCGGCCTGCTGCAGGTCATGCCGCTGCAAGTGACGCGCCGTGGTGAACAGCAGGATGTTCTCGCCGCGCTGCAGGTCGGGTTGTGTGCTGGCGGCATGCTGATGATCTGGAGCGGCGTGACGGGCGATCTGCTCGACGCTTTCCAGAGACACCATTTCTCCCGCCACCTTGGCGAAACGGTTGACGCGTCCCAGGATGTGGACATAGCCGTCTGCATCGATGTCCACGATGTCACCGGTGTTGTACCAGCCTGTGCCGAATTCCGAAGCGGTGGGCTCCAGTATGCCGGGCCGGTCATGGTGGTAGTAGCCGAGCATGACATTTGGCCCCTTGACGTGTAGCAGGCCGCCGCGCTCAATGCCTGGTACCGCCTGCAGACGGTACTGCAGCAGCGGGAGCAGCTTGCCGACCGAACCCTGGCGGTAGAACATCGGTGTATTGACGGCGAGCACCGGAGCGCATTCCGTGGTGCCGTAGCCTTCCAGCAGCCGGATGCCGAACTTGTCCATCCAGAGCCTGCGTACCTCTTCATTGAGCTTTTCCGCGCCGGCCACCACATAGCGCAGCCTGTGGAAGTCGTAAGGATGGGATAGTCTGCCGTAATGTGCGAGGAAGGCACTGGTGCCGAACAGTATGGTGCATCCGCTGTCGTAGACGACTTCCGGAATCATGCGGTAATGCAGCGGTGAAGGATAAATGAGGAGCGGCGTGCCGCTGACCACCGGCAGTATCGCACCAGCGGTGAAGCCGAAGGAGTGGAACAGTGGCAGCGCGACAAAGAACTTGTCCTTGGGCGTGAAATCGATGACGGCACGAATCTGTGCGATATTGGCCAGGATGGCGCGGTGACTGAGCGTCACACCCTTGGGTTTGCCTTCGGACCCGGAGGTAAACAGGACGACCGCCGGTCTGCCCGGATCACTGGCCTGTTTCGCGCGGCGCGGCAGGCGCAGTGCGAACAGCATGAGCCATAGCTTGTCGCGCAGTCCGAAGCTGTCGCGCATGTCCTCCAGATAGAGGATGCGGTAATCGTGCAGCGCGTCGATCACATCCTGCAGACGTGCCGTTTCGATGAACTGGCGCGAAGAGATGATGACGCCGACCGCGGATGCCTCGCAGGCGCTCCGAATGGCATGCACGCCGGCCGTGTAATTCAGCATGGCGGGTGTGCGGTTCATTGCGCTGATGCCGAAGATGAGCGCGACCGTCGTATTGACATTTGGCATCAGCACGCCGACCGTCTCTTCCGGCCGGCTGACCCGGGCGATCAGGCGGCCCAGCGCCAGACTCTTTTTCAGCAGGCTGCCGTAGGTGTCGCGCGTCTGCTTCATGTCCTCCGCAAGCAGCGTGTTGCGTCCGTGCAGGCGTGCGGCATCGATCAGGGCATCGAACAGCGTGCGGTCCGGTTGCGCGGTGGCCAGCATCTCCTGCATCAGGCGGCACATGGCTTCGCCGGCGAGCTTGCGGCGCAGCTTCCCTCCATGCACGTCCGGAACCGAAAGGCGCGTGGTCGGCATGAACCAGAGATCGATGCGCGGTAGCCATTTCCTCGGGAAATCACGCGACAGTCTGCCGAAATACGAGTGGGCGGCACCGCGGATGCATACGGGCAGAATGGTGGCGCCGGTCTTGACGGCGACGAACGCCGGGCCTTCATAGACCTTCATCAGGCTGCCGGTGCTGGTGATGCGGCCTTCAGGGAAGATGACGACCGGCTCGCCGGCTTCTATCAGGCGGATGATTTTCTTGATGCCGAGCGGACTGGCGTGGTCCACGGTCAGATGCGGTACCAGTTTCAGGAATTGCCGGAACAGCCAGTTGTCGAGGGCCCCCGTAAAAACGACGAAAGTCGGGCGGAACGGCAGGTACAGGCCGAGCAACAGCCCGTCGAGAAAGGATTCGTGATTGGCGATGACAAGCAGACGGCCGTCCGCCGGTACCTCCACATTGCCGTGCAGGCGCACGCGAAACAGCAGTCGGCATAGTGTGCGAAGCGTGAATGCCAGCATGATTCAGCGAAGCTCCGCGTCGGTATGAATCAATGGCGAGAGGCTGGCGCGAAAAGACATCATGCGGTCATGATTGTGATTTTGTCATTGAGCGTCAAGCTTTTCCTCGATGCGGGCTGCGCATGCTGAAAAATCTGCATGTGCAAGTTCGGCTTGGGCTAAAATGGGATATCCATCTTTCCCAGCCAGTCTTCCGATGAACGATACTATCCTGGTGCAGCTCGTCAGCCGCATCGATGCCGCAGGTTTTTGCTTTGCGCCGGCCAATGAGGTCAGCGCCATTCTGCAGTCAGAAGACGAGGCGGCGCTGTCCGACTGGGACGAGTTTGCCGCAAGCTGGAATGACATGCCCCTAGATCAGTACATGGGGGACGGCGGGCGCTACCGCCGCAGGCGCTATGCGGTCATGAGCGCCGGAGGGACGCCTGACTCGATCCGGCGGGAGCCACACCAGCCGCATTATCAGAGTCTGGAATACAACCGCCTGAACGGTGGTATCGCACGCGAGTTCGAACCGATTCTGCCGGAAGTGATGGAAAGCCGCAGCATGCGTAGCATCCTGCGCTTCGCGCACCGGTTGTTTTCGCGGCTGAAGCCGATACCTGCCTGGCATATCGAGCTGCATCAGTTCCGCATCGAGGCCGCCAACGACCAGCCGGGACGGCCGACGCCTGAAGGCGTGCATCGGGATGGCGTCGATTTCGTTCTGGTCATGATGGTGCGGCGCGTCAACATTCGCAGCGGCACGACCACCATGCATGATCTGGAACAGCGCACGCTGGACAGCTTCACATTGACAGACCCGCTGGATATCGCAGTGGTCAACGATCATCGATGCATGCACGGCGTGACTCCGGTCGAACGGATCGACCCGGATCATCCCGCCTATCGTGACGTGCTGGTGGTGACTTTCCGCAGCAAGGGCTGAGCCGGTTATGAGGCGTCGGCATTGGCTGTCGCCATGAAACGACAAAGGGAAAGCGATCATCGCTTTCCCTTTTTTCATCAAGGCGTTGAAATGTCGCGATCTGGCGATGGTTTATTTCGCCAGACCGTCGATGCCATGGCCGATGACACCGCCGATGGCTGCTCCTCCGACCGTGCCGAGCGAGCTGCCGCCGGTCAGGACGGCGCCGGCGACGCCACCGATGGCGGCGCCCGCGGCAGCGTTTTGCTGCCGCTTGGTCATGCTGGAGCAGCCGCTGATGAAAGCAAGCAGCAATAATGCTGCGATGGTTTTTTGAACGGGTTTCATCCGACCTCCATTGCTGTTGAAATCATGGCCTGCTGGCAGGCGCATGATGCATGGCCAGCAATAATCGGGCCGGATGGATAAAATTATTTGGAAACAGTCGATTGAGTTGATTGTCTGCCGCTGATGAGGCCTGACTGCCCTGAATTCCGTCGCCGCGCGGTGACGGCTTGCGCAGTGCTCAGCCTTTGTTGCCGACCACCCTGCAGTTCGTGTAGTTGATGGCGGGGCCATCGGTCAGGCTGGCGGTTTCACTGCCGATATCCAGCGTTGCGATACCGTTGCCATAGCGCTCGCTGGCTTCGTTGAGGGCTTCCAGCCGCACTTCGCGGTCCGGATAGATGAGCCAGACTGCATTTTCCTTGGTCAGGCGGCGTACGAAGAATTGCTTGTTGCCGTCGCACTGGTATTCCGTCGCGTTCGCCGGCTTGTACACCGCAGCCGGCTTGTCCTCACTGAACGGGTTGTATTGGCTCAGGCTGCTGCATGCGCCGAGCGTGAACGGCAGTGCGAACAGGAAAACGGTTCTGTATGACATGGCGATTCCACGTGATTTCTGCAAGCCGCTATGTTGCCAAACTCGGCTCCACGGCTCAACCTTCGCCGGTGAATTGGACGTTTATCATTCGCAACAAATGCCGGCTTGGGGGAAAATGGCCACCTGAATTCGAAATTTACTGAAGCCGAAAAAATGTTCCGCTGGTTCGAAAAACTGCTCCATCCGTTTCCCGAGGCTCCGATACAGGCGCCGCCGCGCCGGTTCTGGGCATTCGTCTGGGCTGGTACGCAGGGGCTGCGCGTGCATCTGGCGCTGATGACGCTGCTGACGGCAGCCATCGGCGCTTTCGAGGCGCTGCTGTTTGCGATGATGGGCAAGGTCGTGGACTGGCTGGCCGACATCCCCCCCGCCGATCTATGGCAGCAGGAAGGCGGCAAGCTGCTGTTTCTGGCGGTGGTTCTGCTGCTGAGCCCGCTGCTGATCGGTCTGCAGAGCTTCGTCAAGCATCAGGCGCTGGCAGGCAACTTCCCGATGCGGCTGCGCTGGAATTTCCATCGTCTGATGCTGAACCAGAGCATGAGCTTCTACCAGGACGAGTTCGCCGGCCGCATCGCCACCAAGGTCATGCAGACGGCGCTGGCAGTGCGTGACATGTGGTTCATCCTGGCGGACATCATGGTGTTCGTCAGCATCTATTTCATCACGCTGGTGCTGATCGTCGGCAGCTTCCACCTGTGGATGATACTGCCCTTTCTGTGCTGGCTGGCCTTGTATGTCGCTTCGCTCAGCTATTTCGTGCCCCGTCTCGGGCGTGTCTCGCAGTCGCAGGCGGATGCCCGCTCGCTGATGACCGGACGCATCACCGATGCCTATACCAATATCGCCACGGTCAAGCTGTTTTCGCATGCCGGCAGAGAGGCCAGCTATGCCAGATTCGCCATGGAGGAGTTTCTGGCGGTCGTGCACCGGCAGATGCGGCTGGTCACGGGCATCGAGGTCGTCAATCACACATTGAGCATGCTGCTGATCATCAGTAGCTGCGGAATCGGCCTTTGGCTCTGGACACAGGGAGATGTCGGCATCGGCGGCATCGCGGCAGTCACGGCGATGGCGCTGCGGCTGAACGGCATCTCGCACTGGGTCATGTGGGAAATGACTTCGCTCTTTGAGCAGGTAGGCGTCGTGCAGGATGGCGTCAACACGCTGTCGCTGCCGCACAAGGTAACGGATGCGCCGGGTGCGCCGGACCTGAAGGTCACGCGCGGAGAGATACGCTTCGAAGCGGTGGATTTCTCTTACGGCGGGCAGCGCAAGGTATTGCAGAACTTCAACCTGCATATACGGCCGGGTGAAAAGGTTGGTCTGGTTGGCCGCTCGGGTGCAGGAAAATCGACCATCGTCAATCTGCTGCTGCGGTTCTTCGATGTCGATGGTGGCCGCATCCTGATCGATGGCGTCGATATCGCCAAGGTCACACAGAATAGCCTGCGTGCCAATATCGGCATGGTGACGCAGGACACCTCGCTATTGCACCGATCGGTACGCGAAAACATACTCTATGGGCGGCCGGATGCCACGGAGGCGGAAATGCAGCAGGCGGCCAGAAGGGCTGAGGCCGATACCTTCATCCAGACGCTGGTCGATCCCACGGGGCGCACGGGGTATGATGCCCATGTCGGTGAGCGCGGCGTCAAGCTGTCGGGCGGGCAGCGCCAGCGCATCGCTATTGCACGCGTCATGCTGAAGGATGCTCCCATCCTGCTGCTGGACGAAGCGACCAGCGCGCTCGATTCCGAAGTGGAGGCCGCCATCCAGGGGAGTCTGTACCGACTGATGGAGGGCAAGACGGTCGTCGCCATCGCACATCGGCTTTCCACCATCGCCGCGATGGACAGGCTGATCGTGCTTGACGAAGGGCGCATCGTCGAAGAGGGCGACCACCAGACGCTGCTCAGGAACGGTGGGCTTTATGCCGCGCTTTGGGCGCACCAGAGCGGCGGTTTTCTGGGCGAGGATGTCTGAGATTCAGTGGCGCCTGCCGGGCGAAATCAATGAAAAAAGTGCTAAATCTCGGAAATAAAAGGGAAACTCATCAAAATAATTGTTGACCGCCGAGCGGGATGCCAGTATAACGCTCAACAGGCGTTTGGTTTTCGATTGTCTGCTGGTAATACCGTCGGGTTTTTGAACAAGCAAACTTTCAGGGTGCCTCCCAATTTTCAGTAAGGATTTACAAATGGCAACAGGTAGTGTTAAGTGGTTCAATGACGCCAAGGGCTTTGGCTTCATTACCCCGGACGACGGCGGCGACGATCTTTTCGCGCATTTCTCCGCAATTCAGGATTCGGGCTACAAGAGCCTGAAGGAAAACGAGCGTGTAAGCTTCGATGTGACTGAAGGCCCCAAGGGCAAGCAGGCATCCAATATTCAAAAGGTCTGAGCCCAACGCTCAAACCCCAGTATCGGGTTACACGAAATTCATAAAAGCGGCCAGTGGAGTAAAATCCATTGGCCGTTTTTTTGTTCGTGACACCGGGGGAAGCATGCGAGACAGGCCGAGCGAGACAGAGACCCTGAAACAAGCCGTCCATCTGGCGCTGAGCGGTGATTGGCACGGTGCCCATCATATCGCGCAGGACTCCAATCATCTTCTAGCTCACTGGATTCATGCGGTGCTGCACAAGATCGAAGGGGATGAGTGGAACAGTCGCTACTGGTATCGTCGCACCGATCGCCAGTATGAGGATTACACCGACCCGCGCGCCGAGCTGCGGGCCATACTGCAACGGCTCGACGCTCAGTCGTAGCGTCCCCAGGTGAGGAGCACACCGCGTTCGGCGGCGATTCTTTCCATACCTCGGATGGCTTCCTCGAAGTCGTCCAGATAAACGAACGCGGTTTCCTGATGAAAGCCAGTCACCATGACCGGCTTTTTCGCTTCCAGCAACTGGCGGAAAATGTCCAGTAGCCGCTCGGTGCTGGTGTAGTCCATGAGTGCCGCGTTATCCGGGAACTCCATGAGTCCCGGCAGCAGCTCATAGGGCTGGTCGAGGATGGAGGCATCTCCATGCAGTTCGCGCAGCATGTCGATCATGCTGCCTGCTTCGCGCCATTTCGGCAGCAGCAGGTCGGCTGCAATGCGCGAGCTGTCCCAGCGAAAACCGGCCTGACGCAGGGCTGCCGCCAGCCTGGGACCGAGCTGCCAGCCGCCTGCGCGGAAATGGACGGGACGCTCGAACCCCTGCTGTTGCAGCAATTCGCTGCCGCAGGCGAGCAATGCCGTGAGTTCGGCCTCGCTGTAGGCGTATTCCAGGCTGACGGTGTAGCCGCAATCGCCATCGGAACAGCTTTCGTCCTTGTCGGCGAAGGACGGCGCTTTGCGGTAGGGCAGTCGGCATGCCTGCAGCAGTGCCTTCCAGCCGTGCAGGTGCATGCCGACGGTATCGACCGGCAGCAGTGTCGAACGGATTTTCGCCGTGACCGCCTTGCTGTCCGCACCCGGACGCAGATAATACGCGGGATTCAGTAGATGTAGCATGGGGATGTGCGGATGACGCATGCGGAATTCGCGTATGGACTGCAGGTTCTCGTCATCGAGTGACAAGCCTTCCCAGTCCACGGTCACATAGACGGTGATGCGCGCAGTCTCGGCCTGAGTGGCTGCCGGCAGCAGGCAGAGCAGCATCAGCAAGAGGCGGAGAATGCGACGGTATCCGGACATGCCGTGCATCTTATCAAACCGCGCTGCCGTAATGCGTCGACGGCGGATTCGGGTGCGGTGGCTTTGCGTAACGCTTTTGTTTGCCGCTATCATTCGGTTTCCTTCCGATTCCTTCACGATCATGCAATTGCCACCCCACCTCAACTGCAGGTTTCTGCAGCTGCTTTCGTTCCGTGTACAGCTGGTGCTTGCCTATCAGATCATGGCCGTGGTGGTCGGCTGGCATATCTACCAGCTCACGCGCGACCCGCTCGCACTGGGGCTGGTCGGTCTGGCCGAGGTGATGCCGTATTTCGCAAGTGCGCTCTTCGCCGGTCATGCCGTGGACCATTATTCACGCCGACTGTTCGGCGTCATGTCGGCGTTGATCCTGTTCGTCATCGCGCTCACGCTGGTGGCGGTGTCGCAGGGATGGTTGCACGGCGATGCGACGTTGTGGATTTATGGAGCGACGGCGGTGACCGGATTTGCCCGCGCATTCATCGCCCCGAGTTACGGCGCCATGTTTTCTCTGGTGCTGCAGCGCAGCCACTATGCCAAGGCGGCGGGCTTTGGCAGTTCCATGATCCAGTTCGGCATGGTCGCGGGACCGGCGATCGGCGGCCTGCTGGTCGGTTTCTTCAGCACCACGGTCGCCTATCTGGTCGCCATGCTGTTGTGCTTTGGCGCCGCCGTTTCCTTGTTCACGCTGAAAGTGAAGGAGCCGCCTCCTGCCGACAGCGCGCCGGTGTTGCGTAGCATCGCCGAAGGCCTGCGTTTCGTGTATCGCAATCAGGTGCTGTTCGGTGCGCAGTGTCTGGACATGTTCGCCGTGCTGTTCGGTGGAGCCGTGGCGCTGCTGCCCGCGTTCGTGCAGGAAGTGTTCGATTACGGTCCCGAAGGGCTTGGCATTCTGCGCGCGGCACCCTCCATCGGAGCCGTCATCACCGGCCTTTATCTCGCGCGTAACCCGATCGATCTGCATGCGGGGCGATGGCTGTTGGGGGCTGTGGCGGGCTTCGGCGTCTGCATCATCATCTTTGCGCTGAGCGGCAATTTCTGGCTCGCGACCTTCATGCTGTTGCTGGCCGGCATCTGCGACGGCATTTCCGTGGTGCTGCGCGCGACCATCTTCCAGCTGGTGACGCCTGACCATATGCGTGGTCGCGTTTCCGCCATCAACGGCATTTTCATCGGCTCGTCCAACGAACTGGGCGCTTTCGAGTCCGGTCTTGCCGCACGCCTGCTCGGTCTGGTGCCATCCGTGGTGTTCGGTGGTCTGATGACGCTGGGCGTGGTCGGCGTAACGGCCAGGCTGGCGCCAAAACTGCGCAGGTTGTCGCTTAGTCAGTTGCAGTGAGGGAAAGATGCGGGACCTGGACGATGTGTTCGCGGCACTGGCCAAGTCGTCGTTCCGTCGCAGTTTTCGCCTGCGGGGCAGTGATAGCGCCTATCTGGAGGACAAGGGGCTGGCGCTGGTGATGCTGCATGCCGACGATTTCATACGCCGCCGATTGGCACCTGCTGTGATCCCGAATGACGGCAAACAGACACCGTATCGCGGCCATCCGGTCTTCGTCGCCCAGCATGCCACCGCCTGCTGCTGTCGCGGCTGTCTGGCCAAATGGCACCGCATCGACGCCGGCCGCACGCTGAGCGAGGAAGAGATCCATTATGTGCTGGCCGTGCTGGAGCGCTGGCTGCGTGCGCAGGGGGAAACGCCCGTGCCGAAACAGCAGGACTTCTGGCTTTAAATGAACTTATGAATTAGCCAAGGCTGGTATCCAGCATCATCATGAGGATGAAGCCTGCCATCAGTCCCAGCGTGGCAGGTGTCTGGTGGCCGTTGCGATGCGTTTCCGGGATGACTTCGTGTGATACGACGAAGATCATGGCGCCGGCGGCGAGGCCGAGACCGATCGGATAGGCCAGCGCAAACCCGCTCGAAAGCCCGACACCGAGGAAGGCGCCGACCGGTTCTAGCAGTCCGCTCAGGATAGCGACCAGTACGGCCCTGCGTGCCGAAAAGCCTGCGCTGCGCATGGCGAGTGCCACCGCTAGCCCCTCCGGAATGTCCTGCAGGGCGATGGCCGTGGTCAGCGGCAGGCCGACCGAGAGGTCCGCCTGTGACATGCTGACCCCGATGGCCATGCCTTCCGGGAGATTGTGCAGCGCGATCGCGAATATGAATAGCCAGACACGGCCGCAACGCTCATGCCCGGGACCACAGGGCCCGTTCTTTTCGTGTTCGTGCGGCGTGAACTCGTCCAGTCCCAGCATCAGCAGCACGCCCAGCATCATGCCCAGCACGACGACGAACGCGGCCGGCAGCTTTGCGTGCAGCAGTGCCTCTCCCGCCTCGAGTCCGGGTAGCAGCAGCGAGAATGCGCTGGCGGCCAGCATCATGCCGGCTGCAAGTCCGAGCATGGAGTCCTCGATTTTCTGCGGAATGGCGCGCATGGCAAGCGCAGGAAGTGCGCCGAGCGCGGTGGTGGCGAAGCCGACCAGCCCGCCGAGCATTGCGTAGCGCAGGGCCAAGCTGGTTTCGCCGGAGAACGCCTGTATCAGGCTTTGTGCCAGCAGCACAAGCGTAGCGAGCAGAGCCACGCCGAAGCCGATGGCGGTGACGCGGTGTTCACCGGCATGGATGCGCAGGGCGTCGAGCCAGCCTGTGCCGGAAGACTTTTCCGTCGTGGTTTGCTGTGTCATTGGCATGGGTGTAACCTGTCCGATTGCGGTGCACGGAACCTTACCGCAATTTATCAATCATCATAACGCTATACTGAATCGGTATGGTGATGAAGCCAAATCGATTTTTTCAATACGGGCGATAGGCTGGCATCAATAGATTTTATTTATTGATGCATTATAAACAATCAATTTTGTTTATAGTTTCGATGTCAGTAGAATAGCGCTTGTTCCTGTTATCAACCAACCAACTAAAAGGAGGCAACATGTCATCTCTTATCAATACCCAGGTTCAACCGTTCAAGGCACAGGCTTTTCACAACGGTAAGTTCATCGAAGTGACTGACGCCGACCTGAAGGGCAAATGGTCCGTCGTGGTCTTCATGCCGGCCGCGTTTACCTTCAACTGCCCGACCGAAGTCGAGGATGCAGCGGAAAACTATGCTGAATTCCAGAAGCTGGGTGCCGAAGTGTATGTCGTGACCACCGACACCCACTTCTCCCACAAGGTCTGGCATGAGACTTCCCCGGCTGTCGGCAAGGCGAAGTTTCCGCTGATCGGCGACCCGACGCATCAACTGACACGTGCTTTCGGCGTGCACATCGAGGAAGAGGGTCTGGCACTGCGCGGTACTTTCGTCATCAATCCGGAAGGCGTGATCAAGACCATCGAAATCCATGACAACGCAATCGCTCGCGATATGAAGGAAACGCTGCGTAAGCTGAAGGCAGCCAAGTATGTGGCTGAGCATCCGGGTCAGGTCTGCCCGGCCAAGTGGAACGAAGGTGCGGCAACAATCGCACCGAGCCTCGATCTGGTCGGCAAGATCTAAGTCCAGGTGAAAAACCGGCAGTTGCGGGCTCGTGACGAGCGGGCCCGAGCAGCCGGCAGATAGGTTGTTTCCTGAGAACGCCCGGGGAGGGAGACCCGGGCGGGTTTTCAGCGTGAAGCGGTCGCCTTGCGCGACCGTTTTGCAGTGAGAATCCAGAAATGTGAGAGGAGAACGCATGCTCGATACCAACATCCAGAACCAGCTGAAGGCCTATTTCGAAAACCTTAGGCAGCCGGTCGAGCTGGTGGCCAGCCTCGATGACAGTGCTAAGGCGCAGGAAATGCGTGAGTTGCTGCGCGAGATCGCCGCACTGTCAACGCTGATCAGCCTGAAGGAAGACGGTACCGATGCGCGCCGCCCCTCGTTCAGCATCGGTCGTCCCGGGGAAACGGCACGGGTGCGCTTTGCCGGTATCCCCATGGGCCACGAGTTCACATCGCTCGTGCTGGCGCTGCTGCAGGCCGGAGGTCATCCGCCCAAGGCCGGCGAGGAAACGCTGGAACAGATCCGCAGCATCGAGGGCGAGTATCACTTCGAGACCTATGTTTCCCTGTCCTGCCACAACTGCCCGGATGTCGTGCAGGCACTCAATCTGATGGCGCTTTACAACCCGGGCATCACCCATACCATGATCGACGGCGCCCTGTTCCAGGCGGAAGTTGACGAGCGCCAGATCATGGCGGTGCCGACCGTGTACCTGAACGGTGAGCATTTCGATCAGGGACGCATGGAGCTCGAGCAGTTCCTGGCCCGCATCGACACGCGCAGCGTGCAGCGTGAGGCCGAGAAGCTGAATGCGAAGGAGCCGTTCGACGTGCTCATCGTCGGCGGTGGTCCCGCCGGCGCCTCGGCCGCCATCTACGCCGCCCGTAAGGGCATACGCACCGGCATCGTGGCCGAACGTTTCGGCGGCCAGGTGATGGATACGTTGGCCATCGAGAACTTCATTTCCATCAAGGAAACCGAGGGGCCGAAGCTGGTGGCGGCGCTGGAAGAGCATGTGAAGAGCTACGAGGTCGATATCATGAATCTGCAGCGTGCCGAACAGCTGACGAAGAACGGTGACTTTTTCGATGTCAGACTGGCCAATGGCGCCGTGCTGAAGGGTAAAGCCGTCATCCTGGCGACGGGTGCACGCTGGCGTGAGCTGAACGTCCCCGGCGAGAAGGAATATCGCGGCCATGGCGTCGCCTACTGCCCGCACTGCGATGGCCCGCTGTTCAAGGGGCAGAGGGTCGCAGTGGTGGGTGGCGGCAACTCCGGTGTAGAGGCTGCCATCGATCTTGCTGGTTTCGTCGATCACGTCACATTGCTGGAATACGCGGAGCAGCTGCGTGCCGATGCGGTGCTGCAGAAGAAGCTCTACAGCCTGCCGAATGTCGAGGTCATCTGCCAGGCGCAGACGACCGAGATCACTGGTGCCGGCGGCAAGGTCAACGGCCTCACCTATACTGACCGTGCGACCGGCGCATCGCGTCATATCGAGCTTGCGGGCGTGTTCGTGCAGATCGGTCTGGTGCCCAATACCGACTGGCTGAAGGGTACGGTCAATCTGAGCCGGTATGGCGAGATCGAGGTTGACAGCCATAACATGACCTCGCTGCCGGGTGTCTTCGCTGCTGGCGATGTGACGATCACGCCGTACAAGCAGATCGTGATTGCCGTCGGTGACGGTGCGCGCGCCGCGCTGGGTGCGTTCGATTACCTGATACGGCAATAAGAATAAGCAGCGTAAAATGAGTCAGATTGTGTCCAGTGCGGCGCACTGGACACGATTTTTTTGTCTTGTCCGCGTCGTATGGCCGGTGCCGTCATCATTCAGGCTCATCGGGCACAAAAACCGGTACTCGTATGTGGAACGTGCTGCCTGCACCGGGTTCGCTCTGCAGAGTCACCCTGCCGCTATGGCGTTTCACGATGGCCTGCACGATGGCGAGTCCCAGTCCGGTGCCCTTGATGTCGGGGTGGCTGCTGGCATGTACGCGGTTGAACGGGTCGAAGATACCGGCCTGCCGTTCAGGCGGGATGCCGATGCCGTGGTCGATGACAGCAATGTCCCATTCGTCGTTCTCGCCGGAAATGCCACAGATAACTTCTGCGCCGTCCGGACTGAACTTGATCGCGTTGCTCACCAGATTGGTGATGGCGCGCTTGAACTGAGGCCGGTCTACCATGGCATAGGCCGGAGACTCGGTGAGTGACGTTTTCAGGCGGATATCGCGCATGCGGCAAGTTGCCCAGACTTCATCCGACACTTCCATCAGCAGGTCGCATAGATCGGTCGCTTCCATCTGGTATTCGGCGGATTTCGCACGCGACAGGTGCATGAAATCGTCAGCGAGTTCCAATGCGTTGTTGGCGAAATGCTCCAGCTGCGCCAGCAACGTATCGTCCCGTTCGGGATTCTGCAGACGATCCAGCTCCAGCAGGGTGATGATGGATGACAGCGGCGCCCGGATGTCATGCGTAATGAAGCGAAAGGCCTCTTCCCGGTCTCTTTCTGCCTGGCGTAAATCGCTGATGTCGATCAAACTGAGAATCCAGCCGGAATGTAGATTTTCTGTTTTCGTGATGGAGACACATTTCAGGATAAGATCCCGCCCCTTGCTGTCCCTGGCTTCACCTTCTACTGTGGAAGGGGCTTTTGTAATAAGTTCATGCGAAATCAGAGGCGGCTCATGCTCGTCAGGTTTTACATCGGCCATCAGGGCAGGCAGATACCGGTTCAGCAGAAGGTCGCTGTCAGTCATATCGAAATGCCGTGCAGCCGCCTGGTTGGCGAAGCGAATCAGGCCAGAGGTGTCGCAGATGATGGTTGGATACGGTAGCCGTTCCAGGCTGGTGACGACGAACTGA
>DATCJT010000012.1:0-2239 GCA_036562645.1 Methylophilaceae bacterium
CACCCAGATGGAGCAGCGTCTTGATGTAGACCGCCCCGGAAGTCCGGAAAGTTGAACAAATGAAAGATCGCAGCAACCGATGTCTTCGACTCCATGTCGCAAAGTGCCACCGGTTCGGATTCAGGATGCCAATTCAGATCCAACACGTCAGCACTTGCCTTCCAGGCCCCCTCGAACCCAACAATACTCTGCCCATTGAATAGAAACGACGACTCAATCGAGTCGCCGAATAAGGACAAGAATTTCTTCCCTTCTGGCATCGAAATCTTCGCATGGAAGACCAAACGCGGAGCCGGGGAAAAGCGCAGCACCAGCTCAGCCTCACCTGAAAAGAGGTCATCGCGTATGCGCACTTCCGCCCTACCTCGAAGCAGGACAACGGGATTGGGAGCGGAAGAGAAGTCGTACACTGGCCGCAAGGGCTCAGGTCGGCTCATATCCTCCTCCTCGCGGCGACTTTCTTCGCCGGCGCTTTGTCTGCTGCCGCTGTCATCTTGGTGTAAAGGTCGAACAGCTTTTCCAGCCGCTCGGTGTCGTTCTTGAAGCGGCGACCGATGTAGATGCGCTCCAGTACTTCGTCGTTGCGCTCGTGCGCCGCGCGCAGGTCATCGGGCATCTTCTCGGGATCGTAGAGATCCGCGATGGTCGCCGGGAAGTGCCGTTCCCGGGCCAGCAGAATGTCTTCCGCGCAGCGCGTAAGATCCTCCTTGTTCTTCTCTGTTAAATCCGGAAGCGGGAAGGCATTCCATCCAATCGTGTTGGAGTACGAGTAACGCAGCTCAAAACGCGCACAGACCGCCGAGAGCCACGCAAGATGCATCCGGGATGACGCAATAGCGAAGTTCCACAGCGGCGCGTCATAGATCGCAAAGTTGCGATTGGAATGTATGGTCTGGGCATCAGTCAGCCCAACAGTAAAGTAGGCACGATTCTCCGAAGACACTGCTGGAAGAGCGATCGTATAGCTAGACGCAACTGCTTGAATCTGCCTAAAGCGATGTGGATATGCCGCGGCTGAGCGAGTTTCCGCCGCCTTGCTTGAGGCACGGAACGCGGCAACCCGAGCTATGCGATCTGCAATGGGCGGAATAAGTAGTGCTTCGTCTACGTCATCATCATCGATCCAGAGGCAATAGCGCCCTCCCCCCTGAATCATCTCCTTTGACCCCTTAGACTCAACTTCCAAGTGCAACGCCCCCATATCAGGGCGTTGCCATGTCCAGAACCTACCACCATCTGAGTCCCGAAGACCGCGCCGTGATCATGATCGAACGCCAGAACGGCAGCAGTCTGCGTTCGATTGCGCGCCGCCTGGGCCGTTCGCCTTCTACCGTGTCGCGTGAGCTGCAGCGGGCCGGACCTGGCGCCTACGACGCGACGCGGGCCAGCCAAGGGTACCGCCAGCGCCGCGGCACCAGTCGCCGTCCGCGCTTGCTGCTCCCGGGCACTGCGCTGTACCAGCACGTGCACGACCGGCTGGTCTTCTCGCGCTGGTCGCCGCAGCAAATTGCCGCCAGACTGCGGCAGATGCCCGACGCCGAACGTCCCGGTCTGGTCAGCCACGAAACGATCTATGCGACCATCTACGCCCAGCCGCGCGGTGCCTTGAAGCAAGGCATGGTCGCCGCGCTGCGCCAAGCGAAGCCGGCGCGTGGGCGCCGCCGCACCACTGCAGCGGCCCGGAGTTTCGTGCCCGAGGCCTTGCGGATCCAGAACCGACCGGAGCACATCGAGCATCGTTTGCTGCCCGGGCACTGGGAGGGCGACTTCATCAAAGGCGCCTACAACCGCTCCGCGGTGGGCGTGCTGGTGGAGCGCAAGACGCGCTTCGTGATGCTGTGCCGTATGGATGGCTGCACAGCGGCGGATGCGGTGGAGGGTTTCACTCGCCAGATGAAGAAGCTGCCGGCCTTGCTGCGCGAGAGCCTGACCTATGACCGGGGCAGCGAAATGGCCAACTTCCAGGAACTGAGCCGGCGGCTGAAGATGGACATCTGGTTCTGCGATCCGCATGCGCCGTGGCAGCGCGGCAGCAACGAGAACACCAATGGCCTGCTGCGTCAGTTCCTGCCGAAAGGCAGTGACCTGTCGCTCGCCAGCCAGACGTTGCTCAATGACATTGCCCGCCTGCTCAACGGCCGACCGAGGGAAACGCTGGGGTGGAAAACCCCGGAAGAGGTCCTGGCCGAAGAGATGGCGAAATTCTCATCCGGTGTTGCGCTTGCAAGTTGAGACCAAG
>DATCJT010000014.1:0-2887 GCA_036562645.1 Methylophilaceae bacterium
GCAAGGCCAAACTTCGCGCGGGACTCGTCAGGCGTCTTGATCATCCCGCCGACCAGCTTCGTCTCGATCTCCGCACGCTTGCCCTCGTCCATGCGGAACAGCGGTTCCGTATCAAGCCAGATGCCCCAGTCCTGCGGCAGGCTCAGGGCATCATCCAGCAGGTTCTCCATCGCCTCGATGTGGCCGCTCAGCGCGTCCTCGTGGTAGAGGAGATTTATCTGGTCAACTGTCATGCCCGCTGGGATCGAGCCGATGCCGATCTTGAACGGCGGGATGCCGAACGGCTGGCAGATTTGTTCGTCCGAGTAGCGAAGCTGCTCGACAAGCTGCGAATCGGCCGCCTTGAAGGCGAACGGGGTAAACTTCAGGTCCGCGCCGATGACGGCGATCCGGCCGCTGTTCTCGCCGGCGTACTTTTCATTGAACGAGGCCTGGATTGCGTCGGCCTCTTCCTCCGTCAAGCCCGCGGGCGCTGTAATCAGGCCACCGGGACTTGCGTTGTTTCCGAAGAACGCCGAACTGTTGCGGAGAATCTTGAAATTCTTGCCAGCCGCTAGAGTAGCCGCGCACAGCGGCGGAACGCCAATCAGCGGATGATGCAGGCAGTTGATCCGGTGGTGGATGACCTCCGACGCCGGGACCGTGATCTCCTCCGCGCCGTACTGCTGCGGGAGGAGGTTCTGCGCATTGGTGTAGGCGATCCGGTAGAACACCCGCCCCATCTCCGACACCATCGGTGTCACGCGGCTGGGGTCCAGAATATACATCCGCGCGACCACGCCTCGCGCGTCACGCTCCTTCAGCACATAGGTGTTGCCGTCCAGAAGCAGGGACAACACCCACTGCTCTCGAAACTGCTGGTCCGTCTGGAAACCGTTGGGCTTGCGCAGCACGGGGTCATAGGCAGGATTGGTCGCCGGACGCCAGATGCCGTCCGCGCCCCGCTCCTTCAGGACGAACGGCATGGTGCCGATGTCCTCACTGATCAGGCTCAGGCAGGCGAATAGAGCCGGGTAGCAGGTCAGATCGCCGCGCTTCAGCTCGTCGTTCTTCTGCCACGCGCCCGTGTAGGGTTCATGGATGACGCGCCAGCCACGACGCCAGTCAGTCACGGGCTGCGCCGCCTTCTCGCGCGTGATATTGAACCCGAAAATTCGCATCTCAATCCTCGGCAGCCAGATCGCGCCGCTTGTATTTCCGCTTGGACTTGCCTGTGCGAGGCGCCTCTTCCGGCTCATCGGCCACAAGCTCCCGCGTCCGGTAAACGCGGGCCGCAAGATTGCGGCGGATCAGCGCCTCGCCCACGCTGTCCCGCACCTCGCGCTGCATACCGTTCGCGCGGTATTGAATTCGCACTGTTCACCTCGCCGAAAAAGGAGGGGCCGGTTTCCCAGCCCCTCCAAAGTGCCCGCTTAGGACGCGCAGGCGTTCCAGTTGACGTGCGCCCACACAACCGCCGAAGCGCGACGCTTCTGCCAGTTGATGAAGCGCTCGACCAGGAACGCGACCGAGTTGGTCTGCCACATGCTGACCATCGCGCTGGCGCCGGTCGGCGTGGTGCTGTCCATCGACGGCGCGTTGTCCATCAGCAGCGACGCCTGATCCGACACCGACACCTGGACGCCGCCCTCGTCGCCGAGGAAGATCTCGTCGCCCTTGATCAGCGCCACCACCGGGCCATCGCTATCGGTCGGGACGTACTGCGACGTGAACACCGGCAGGCCGGCCAGCGTGCCGCCATTCGGGGTGATGCCCGGGAACGCCGGAGCGCCGACCTCGTTGGTGGCAAGTGACAGGTCAGTCGCGACAGTCTCGGGCATGACCCAGAAGGCGCCCGACACGCTCAGGTTGTCGCCGACCAGTTCCTTGAGGAACTGAGCGATATCGCAGCGGATGCCTTGCACCGAACCGTCGCCCGTAAGGGTCAGCGGCGAAGTGCCGTTCAGCAGGCCAGCCGGCGACTCGTCGGTCACGGCAGCGGCGGTGCTGATCAGCGTGCCGTCGATGCGAGCATTGACCGCACGGGCCAGCTCGTCACGCAGGAACGCATCAGCATTGACCGAGGCGCGCATCAGCGTTTCCTTGGTCGCAGCGGCAATCGCGGCCACCTTCAGCGGGGTCAGCTTGGCGCGGGTGTAGGTCCACTGCGTCAGCGGCTTCGCGTCACCCTCCTTGACCCACTGAGCGGTGCCGCCAGAACTCTGCACAAGCACCGGCGCGTCAAACGGCAGCCTGCGGAATCGGTCGCTGATCTGGCCGTACAGACTGCGCTCGCGCAGGTACTCCACGAAGTCGGCGAACGCAGCGCCGCCCTCGTTGATCAGGTTGCCCGCCCACGTGGTGCTAAGAGTATTCGCCGCCGGGACCGCAGCCTTCTGGATCGACTTCACCAGCGACTCGTCGCCCGGATACAGGTTCTGGGCAATCTCGATCTCGTTGCGGGTGCCAGCCTGACCAGTGAACGCCAGCGCCTTGACGCGGGCCATGCGGGCAAAGCTGATGCCCTTATCCAGCTTGGTGGTGTCCTTGACCTGCACGTCGCCGCCACGGACCACGGACACCGCAGACTTGGCGCGCTCGTCGCCAGAAACCGCCTTCGCGGTCGCGGCATCGGCAGCCTCGGCCTTCTCAATGGCATCCAGCTCACGGAGATTGGCAATGCTCTTGTCAATCTGCGCAATGGCCGCCTTCAGCTCGTCAAACTGCTCCTGCTCGCCGGTGTCGAACGTCCGGCCCTGCTCTTCCGCAGTCTTGGCGAGGGCCTTCATTTCCTCGGCCTTCGCCTTGCGGGTCGCCTGAAGATCGGCGATCTGCTTCGAGTAGTTGCTCATTTCCTTGGTTCCATCTGATTGGGATGCGTCGCGTCACCGCGATGCGCTCGGCTGTC
>DATCJT010000015.1:0-2466 GCA_036562645.1 Methylophilaceae bacterium
GAGGAGTTCATCGCTCGCATGAGGCAGTATCGTGAGCGCGCCCAGGAATCTGAGCGGTAAAGTCATCGGCGGCACGGTTGCGGCTGTGCTGATCGCTGCCGCGGCGATCATCAGGCCGTGGGAAGGTCTGGAGACGGACCCGTACCTGGACACCGTTGGCGTGTGGACAGTCTGCTACGGCCAGACTGGCGTAGAGATGCGCAGCTACACGCCGGACGAGTGCGACGCGATGCTGCGTGAGAGTGTCGCGCGGTACGCAGACGCGGTGGCCAAGTGCATTCACCGCCCGCTGGAGGTGCATCAGTGGGCTGCTGTCACGTCGTGGGCGTACAACGTCGGCACCGGCGCGGCCTGCGGCTCGACGCTGGTGCGCCAGATCAACGCGGGCGAGCCGCCGGAGGTGTGGTGCCGCCAGCTCCTGCGGTGGGACAAGGCGGGCGGGCGGACTGTGCGCGGTCTGACGCTGCGCAGGCAGGCGGAGTATCGCGTCTGCATCGGAGAGGTTGAGGAATGATCAATATGCCCAGCGCCTCTGCGCGGATTTACGTGTACGCGCTGGGTCTCACTATTGCGTTCTGCGCGGGCGCGTGGGTTGGCTATCAGCCCGGCGCTGTGCGTGCAGAGCGAGCAGAGCGTGCGCTCGCGATGGCGCAGCGTGACGCGGCGCAACGGGTGGCGCTGGCAGAGGGCAGGGCCCGCGAGGCTGAGCGCAGGGCTGCCGAAAGGATCGCTGAGATCGAGGCGGCACAGGCAGCCGAACAGGAGCGAATCGAACGTGAAGTTGAGGCTCGCACCCGTGATTTGCGCGCTGGCAATCTCCGGCTGCGCCGCGAAATCGCAGCTCTTGCAACAGCCAGCGTGTCCCGAGAGGCCGCCGCTACCGCAGAGTCTGAAGCGGCCGCTCAACGCGGAGCAGAGCTTGTCGCGGCTGCTGTTGGAATCGGAGCCGCCTGCGACGCCCGAATCCAGGCCCTGATCGAGGCATACGAGGCGACCCGATGACCCTGGACGAGCTGGGCATCGCGTTCGCTCAGGCGTGTCAAGAGCAAGGCCAAGTCGGCTTTGCGCTGCGACTGCTGGAATCGGGCGGCGTCCGGCTGATCGGCCTGAGCCTTCCGAGGCACGTGGTCGGGGACCTGCTTCGGAAGGCGGCGGACGTGTACGAGGCGAATGCTGCGCCGGAGACGGTGAACTAGGGAACTCTTATGGGCTGCAAAGCATGTGAGCGCCGCAGGAAAGCATTGGCCGAGAAGCGCAGGAAGAAGCAGGCGCAGGGCAAGCCGGTACAGGCTGCCGCGTTGGGCGCGGTTCTGGCGGTCACTGAAGCGGCAGGCAAGGCGCTAGGCATCCACGGCGAGGCGGACGATGAGCGACGAGAGAATCCAGAGGGCGGCGCCTGAGCTGTCGGCCGCGCTGAACCGGATCGCTGACGCGCTGGAGCGACTGGCCGACGTGTACCTGTACGTCAATGACCCCGAAGGAGAGGAATGCGACAGGCCGGAATCCAGCCTGCCGAGCGACTTCAAGGGGATGCGGTGATGGAGCTTTGCATGCTGGTTGCCGTTACTGACTTCTCCATCCGCTTCGTCCCGGAGGAAATCGCCGTTGCCGCAGGAGCAAAAGGCCCTGGCAAGCAGCACTGGCGGGTGATGCGCCGCATTATGCAGTGGGCCGAGTGGATGGACCGATGCGAGGGGTTGCGGTGATGGCTATCCTGCGAGTAGTGCCGGCTGAGCCTCGTGACAGCAAAGGTCCGCATCGATGCCAAGGGACCAAGCTGTTCGTCGGCGACCAAGAGCTGACCGGCGTGACCCGTGTCGAGCTGGTCGCACAGGTGAATGAGGTATGGCGCGCCAAGGTCGAGTGCATGGTTGAGTTGCCCACTGAGATTGTGTGCGATGCCGTGATCAAGGGCCAGACGCGGTGGCAGAGGCTAAAGCGGCGGGTCATGCGCCACATGAAAGGGTTGGTGACTGCTAGGACTTTTGCTGTTGCCTGCCTACTTGTTGGAATGATCGGCCTGATCTACGCAGCCGGCGGATGGGTCTCTGTAGTCGGTGGAATTGGCGGGGCATTCATCATCGTCTACCTGATAGGGCTTGCCGTCTCTGATGACTGGGCATGGTTCATGGAAATGGTGCGCGAACTGAAGCCGTGAACAAGCCTGACCGCTGGGGCAAAGGCCGAGGCGGCAGGCCATGGCGCAGGCTGGTAGAGGCAGTCAAGCGCAGGGACCAGTACACATGCCAAGCCTGCGGGCGTGTGACGGAGGATGGCGAGTGCGACCACATCGTCCCCACGTACAAGGGCGGGAAGACGGAGCTGGGAAATCTCCAGAGGCTGTGCCGCGACCCGTGCCATGCCGCTAAAACGGCCAGGGAGGCGATGGAAGCGCGAGGCGTCGAGCCGGTCAGGTTGAGCCGGGCGGAGCGCAGAAAGCGCCCTGGCGACCACTGGAGCCGGTAG
>DATCJT010000037.1:0-2867 GCA_036562645.1 Methylophilaceae bacterium
TCCTGGGCGAGCTAGAAAAGGGCTACACGGGCGCGCAGGGCTATCTCGGGCAGGCACGCGACCTCTATGGCACCATGACCGGCACGGGGCAGGCCGGCATCGACCGCTATCTGGCGCTCCTGTCGGGCGATCAGTCCGCCCTTGAGAATACGGCTGGCTATCAGTTCGCGCTCGATCAAGGCCTACAGGCGCTTAACCGCCGCCGTGCAGCATCGGGCATGCTCAATTCTGGCAACGCTGATGCTGATGCGATCCGGTTTGCGACTGGGCTCGCCTCGCAGACACTGACGCAGGAGCGCAATGCGGCTCTCCCGCTGATGCAGCTGTGGGGTCAGGGCATCTCTGGACAGGCCGGGGCGCTCGGCTCGCTGGCCGACCTCGACATGGGTTATTACGGTTCGCGTGCCGGTATCATGGACCAGAACGACAAGGACGCGATCGGTCTTGTCGTGGGCGCGCTCAAGGCGCGCGACGCGGCCAAGGCGCAGAACCAGGCGAACATGCTGGGGGCCATCACTGGCGGCCTGAACCTTCTCGGCTCGGGTCTCGGCTCCGGCGGCTTTTTCACCAGGCTTCTTGGTTGATGGGGGTTGATCGATGGCGCGGTTGGTCATCCACGATCTCACGACCCAGTATCCCCGCATCGACCAGATGCTGGCGAACCTGCCGAATGCGTTCTTCAGCGGGTTCGATCAGGCGCGTGAGCGGCAGCTCAGGTCAGAGCTTGGTGACCTGACCAAGCAGAAAACGCAGCTTGAGCTGTCGAAGCTCAATCAGGACATTCAGGCGCAGTCTGCGGCTGAGCAGGCGTGGCAGTCCATCATGGGCGGCGGTCAGCAACCGTCTCTTGGATCGCTTTCCGGTGCGGCGTCTGGGCCGTCCTACAATGCTTCCGGCCGCGCCCCCACGTTCGCGTCGCTGTCGCCCTCCGTGGACTTCGGCAATGCCATCGCTGGAATAGAGAGCAGCGGCCGGTACGACGCGCTGGGCCCTGTGACGAAAACCGGGGATCGCGCCTATGGCAAGTATCAGGTCATGGGCGCCAATATTCCCGAGTGGACCCGGAAATATGTCGGCCGGGCCATGTCGCCGCAGGAGTTCCTTGCCAGCCCGGAGGCGCAGGAGGCCGTGTTCAAGGGCGAGTTCGGCCGTCTTGCGCAGAAGTACGGGCCAGAGGGCGCGGCCCGTGCCTGGTTCGCGGGTGAGGGCGGCATGAACGACCCGAACCGGCGCGATATCCTCGGCACGTCGGTTGCGGACTACAGCCGCAAATTTACCACGGCCCTCGGCGGCGAAGGTGGGCAGCGGGCCCAGGTGGCGCAGGCCGATATTCCGATGGCGGGCGGTACGCCGGTACAGGGCTTCGCGGTGCCCGAGGCGTCTCAGCCTTTCACCATCTTCCCGGGCGCGTCTACTGAGCGGCTTATCCAGATCCGGGGCATGCGTGGCCTCAACGACCAGCAGCGCAGCCTGATCGACATGGCGTTGAAGGAACGCCTTGACCGGCAGAACGCCGACAAGCCGACCGACGACATCCGCGAGTATCAGTTCTACGTGCGGCAGGCGACGGCGGCTGGGCAGCAGCCGGCCGACTTCACGACGTGGATGCGGGACAACAAAAAAGCCGGCGCCATGACGGTGGACATGACCGGGGAGCGCGAGGAGACCAAGGCGTTCGGGAAGGCGGCCGGAGAGGCGGCAGCCGAAACGATGAAGGCAGCCGGGGCAGCCTCCCAGAAGCTGGCCCAGCTCGATTTGGCTGAAAAGCGCCTCGATCAGGTCGAACAAGGGCGCCTCGTGCCCGGGAAAATGAAGCTCACGGCACTCGCCAAGGCGCTCGGCCTGAATGATGAGTTCCTCAAGCGCATTGGGCTGAACCCGGATCAGCTTGCCGACCAACAGGCATTTGAGGCCCTCAGAGGCAGCATGATGGTTGAAATGATTGGCTCCGGCGGCTTCCCGGCCAACAACTTTTCGGATGCCGACCGTGAGTTCCTATTGGGCACCCTCATGAGCCTCGCGAACGACCCGAGGGCGAATAAGCTCATCATCGAAGCCGCGCGCCGCGTCGAGAAGTTGAAGATTGAGAAAGCCCGCGCCTTCCGCGACTGGAAAAAGGAGAACAAGGACGGCTCGTTCTTCGACTTCGAGACGGACTGGATTGCTCGCATGCAGCAGCAGGATGTGTTCGGAGACCTGCGGCGGGAGGCCGAGGCCTTGGGCGGCGCGGGGGCACAACAGGCCGGTGGGGGTGGGGGGCAAAGCCGCCCTGTACCGGTACGGACTGAGGAAGATTTCCGTCTCCTGCCGCCGGGCACCGTGTTCATCGCCCCGGACGGCACCGTTCGGAGAAAGCCATGACAGTAGAGGACTACCGTCGCGCCGCACTGGATCAATTTACGAGCAGAAGGAAAGGGGCTCAGATGTTGAATGAACATCAAATCCGACTTGAATGCCTTCGGCTGGCCCTTTCCAAGGGGGCGGAAGAGCCCGTCAGGGAGGCGCGGGCCTTTTACGACTTCGTTGTGGGCACCGAGCCCGCGCCAAGCAAGGACTACAATCCCCCAGTGGACGCATCGCTAAAGATGGGCGTCCAACCACGCCGCAGCGTCGTCTCCATAACCTGAAAGGGCCGCATCGCGGCTCAGTTTGACGACGACCAATTTATCATTCGCGTCGAGGCACTCAGCAAGTGCTTTAGCGATCACGGCGGCCGGGCTTTCCGACTCGATGAACCAAACAGAGCCCTGCAAATGCCAGTGCGTTACGTAATCATTTAGCTTGTCAGTCAGGCAGGTATAGTTCTGCCCCTGCTTGTGCAGATCGTATGAAACCATAAACAGCGCCATCTCAGCCTCCCATACTGC
>DATCJT010000047.1:0-18701 GCA_036562645.1 Methylophilaceae bacterium
TCGATGTCGGCTCATCACATCCTGGGGCTGTAGCCGGTCCCAAGGGTATGGCTGTTCGCCATTTAAAGTGGTACGTGAGCTGGGTTTAAAACGTCGTGAGACAGTTTGGTCCCTATCTGCCGTGGGCGCTGGAAGTTTGAGGGGGCCTGCTCCTAGTACGAGAGGACCGGAGTGGACGGATCTCTGGTGGACCGGTTGTCACGCCAGTGGCACAGCCGGGTAGCTAAATCCGGAAGAGATAAACGCTGAAAGCATCTAAGCGTGAAACTCGCCTCAAGATGAGACTTCCCTGAGGGTTCAACCCTCCTGAAGGGTCGTTCGAGACCAGGACGTTGATAGGCTGGGTGTGGAAGCGCAGCAATGCGTTAAGCTGACCAGTACTAATTGCCCGTGAGGCTTGATCCTATAACCTTGATACTTGAGCCAGTGGCTCGATGCAAGGGATCCAGGGCGGCAGTCAATGACTACACCAGAAACTTTACTTCTTCCAGTTTGTTAAAGCGGAGCGCTGATGCGCTTCGAAATATGAGCATATCGGCCGATGAGCAATTGTCGGCACAACGGTCATGCTTGGCGGCCATAGCGATTTGGACCCACCCCTTCCCATCCCGAACAGGGCCGTGAAACGAATCCGCGCCAATGATAGTGTGCTTCTCGCATGCGAAAGTAGGTCACCGCCAAGCTTCTTAATACGGTCGTCCGGATAACATCCGGCCGAAAACAAAAGCCCTCTATCAGAGGGCTTTTGTGTTTATGGGGTTAAGCATACCAATTCATTGAATTGGTTGATATAATGTCATTTTCTGATGGGCCTTGAGCCCATTTTTTGTTTCCGCGATTTGTTTGAGGATGGACTGATGCAGGATTTGCATGCTTTGCTGGAGCGGTCATTGGCTCAGCTGGGATATGAGCTGGTCGATCTGGAAATGGCCAATCGTGGCAAGTTGCTGCGTCTGTTTATCGATAAGCCGGAAGGCATTACGATTGATGACTGTGTACTGGTCAGCAATCAGATGAGCAATCTGCTCGCTGTGGAGCATGATATCGATTATGACAGGCTGGAGGTGTCCTCTCCTGGGCTGGACAGGGTGCTGAAGAAGCCGAGCGATTTCGAACGTTTTGCCGGTGAGCGTGCGCAGGTCAGGCTGCGCATTCCGGTTGAGAATAGGAAGAATTTTCTGGGAATATTGCGTGGTTTGGAATCGGAAAACCTGCTGATTGAATGTGAGGGCGAGTTGCACAAGATAGCCCTGAGCAATATCGACAAGGCCCGGCTTGCACCGGAGTTTTAACTTGCAGAATTTTATGCGGAGAATGAGATGAGTCGCGAAATATTGTTACTGGTGGATGCTCTGGCACATGAAAAAAATGTGTCGAAGGAGATCATTTTTACCGCGCTTGAGCTGGCCTTGGCTTCTGCAAGCAAGAAACGCTTTACTGAAGATGCGGATGTTCGTGTTGCCATTGACAGAAATAGCGGCGAATACCAGTCCTTCCGCCGCTGGCAGGTTGTAGCCGAGGATGCCGTGGAAAACCCGGCCGCGCAAATCGCCGTGACGGATGAGCGTGCCAGCGGGCTGGCAGAGGGTGACTATATCGAGGAGCCTCTTGAGTCCATCGAGTTCGGCCGCATCGGTGCGCAGGCGGCCAAGCAGGTCATTTTGCAGAAGGTGCGCGAGGCTGAGCGTGAGCAGATTCTGAATGACTTCCTTGCGCGCAAGGAGCACTTGGTGACTGGCGTCATCAAGCGCATGGAAAAAGGCAATGCCATTATCGAGGTGGGCCGTATAGAATCCCTGTTGCCACGCGAACACATGATTCCCAAGGAGAATCTGCGCGTCGGTGACCGGGTGCGTGCCTATTTGCTGCGCATAGAGCGTAACAGCCGCGGTCCGCAGCTGATCCTCTCGCGCACGGCGCCGGAATTCCTGATCAAGCTGTTCGAGTTGGAGGTGCCGGAAATCGAAGAAGGCCTGCTGGAAATCAAGTCGGCTGCCCGCGATCCAGGTCTTCGCTCCAAGATCGCCGTCAAGACCAATGACCAGCGACTGGATCCGGTCGGCACCTGCGTCGGCATGCGCGGCTCGCGTGTACAGGCTGTCACCAGCGAGCTGGCCGGCGAGCGTGTGGACATCATTCTGTGGTCCATGGACCCGGCGCAGTTTGTCATCAATGCCATGGCGCCTGCGGAAGTGAGCAGTATTGTCGTGGATGAGGATGCGCACAGCATGGACGTGGTTGTGTCCGAGGACCAGCTGGCACTGGCCATCGGTCGCAATGGTCAGAACGTCCGTCTGGCTTCCGAGCTGACAGGATGGACCTTGAACATCCTGACGGAAGAGGAAGCAGCGCAGAAACATGAGGAGGAGCGCAAGAGAACGCGTGACCTGTTCATGGAAAAGCTGGACGTGGATGAAGAGGTGGCGGACATTCTGGTAGAAGAAGGCTTCAGCACGCTGGAAGAAGTCGCCTATGTCCCGCTCGCTGAGATGAGCGAAATCGAGGCTTTCGACGAGGATACCATCAACGAGTTGCGCAAGCGTGCGCGTGCTGCATTGTTGAAGGAGGCCATTGCCAAGGAAGAAAAGGCGGGAGAGGCCAGCGCCGACCTGCTCAATATGGAAGGCATGGATGAAGTGACTGCTCACAAGCTTGCCTCGCAGGGTGTGACCACGATGGAGGATCTGGCAGATCTCGCTGTGGATGATTTGGTTGAGATGACTGGCATGGATGCCGAGCGTGCCAAAACGCTGATCATGACCGCCCGTGCGCCGTGGTTTGCCTGAGGAGGCTGCAAGGCAGCTGACGATGGCGTATTTGTAAAGGCGCTGGAAGGCGCAAAAGAAACAACTGGAGAGGTAGCAGTATGGGAAAATCGAGCGTAGCACAATTTGCCAGCGAATTGAATTTGCCTGCCGAGTTGCTGTTGGAGCAGCTGAGGAGCGCCGGCGTCAACAAGACTGCGCAAGATGATGAGCTGACGGAGCAGGACAAGACCTCTTTGTTGGAGTATTTGCGCAGGGAGCACGGCGCCCAGGAATCAAAGAACAAGATTACGCTGACGCGCAAGCAGAGCACGGAAATCAAGAAGACCGACAGTAGCGGCAAGGCGCGCACGATCCAGGTGGAAGTGCGCAAGAAGCGCGTTCTGGTAAGACGTGATCTGGCTGAGCTGGAGCAGGCCGAAGCACAGGCGGCCAAACCGCAGGTGACAGAGGAGCCGCCAGCCGAGAAAGCGGCGGTGGCCGAGCCGGAAACCGTAGTGGCTGCGCCGGCTGAACCGGTACAGGAGGTCGCGCAGCCGGAGCCGGTGGCGGCAGAGAAACCGGCAGAAGCGGAGACTCCCCCTCCTGTCCAAACTGCCTCGACCGTAGGCACGCTGAAGAAGAGCGTGCTGACACCGGAGCAGATTGCGCTGCGCGAAGAGGAAGCGCGTCGCCATGCAGCCCTGCTTGAAATGCAGGCCAAGGAACTGCAGAGAAAACAGGCGCTGATACAAAAGCGCCTGGAAGAAGAGGCCAAGCGTGCGGCGGAGGCTGCTGACGCGGCGGAGAAGGCCAGCAAGCTGTCGGAAGGCACGCTGCACAAGCCTGCCAAGGAAGCCGCCAAACCAGATGACAAGGCAGCCAAGAAGGGTAAGAGCAGCAAGGAATGGAGCGATGCCGAGAACCGCAAGCGCGGCATCAAGACACGCGGCGACACCGGCGTTACGCAGTCATGGCGCGGTCACAAGAATAAGGCTAAGTCACATCGCGGTGAGGGCGAAGGTGCTCACGCGTTCAATGCGCCGACAGAGCCTGTCGTGCATGAGGTGACGGTACCGGAGACCATTACCGTTGCGGATCTTGCCCACAAGATGGCGGTCAAGGCCAGCGAAGTCATCAAGACGCTGATGAAAATGGGCATGATGGTGACCATCAACCAGGTGCTGGACCAGGAGACGGCCATCATCGTGGTCGAGGAAATGGGGCACATTGCCAAGGCCGCTGCCGCCAATGACCCGGAAGCATTCCTGGATGAAAGTCAGTATACGGAGGCCGTACAGGAGCCGCGTCCGCCTGTCGTAACCGTCATGGGTCACGTTGACCACGGCAAGACCTCCCTGCTGGATTACATCCGTCGCACCCGTGTTGCGTCGGCTGAGGCGGGCGGTATTACCCAGCATATCGGTGCCTACCACGTGGAAACGCCGCGTGGCATGATCACCTTCCTCGATACCCCGGGCCATGAGGCGTTCACGGCCATGCGCGCGCGCGGTGCCAAGGCGACGGACGTCGTGATTCTCGTCGTGGCGGCAGATGACGGCGTCATGCCGCAAACCATCGAAGCCATTCACCACGCCAAGGCAGGTGGTGTGCCGTTGGTGGTGGCCATCACCAAGATCGACGTGCAAGGTGCCAATCCGGAACGTGTAAAGACCGAACTGGTGACCCATGAGGTGATTCCGGAGGAATACGGTGGTGATGCGATGTTCGTCGAGGTGTCCTCCAAGACCGGACAGGGCGTCGATGACCTGCTTGAGGCAGTTCTGCTGCAGGCGGAAATCCTGGAACTCAAGGCTGCGCGCAATGTCCCGGCCAAGGGTCTGGTCATCGAAGGACGTCTGGACCGGGGTCGCGGTCCGGTGGCGACCGTGCTGATTCAGGCGGGTACGCTGAAGCGTGGCGACATGCTGCTAGCGGGCACTTCCTACGGGCGTGTGCGTGCCATGCTCGACGAGAATGGCAAGGAGGTCAAGGAAGCCGGGCCGTCGATTCCCGTCGAGGTGCTGGGTCTCTCTGACGTGCCGAATGCAGGCGAGGAAGCCATCGTTCTGCAGGATGAGCGCAAGGCACGTGAAATCGCACTGTTCCGTCAGGGCAAGTTCCGTGACGTGAAGCTGGCACGCCAGCAGGCAGCCAAGCTGGAGAATATCTTCGAACAGATGGCGGAAGGCGAGGTCAAGACCCTGCCCATGATCATCAAGTCGGATGTCCAGGGCTCCTATGAGGCGCTGGCAACATCGCTAGAGAAACTGTCCACGGACGAGGTCAAGGTCAATATCATCCATACCGGGGTCGGCGCCATCAGCGAGTCGGACGTCAACCTGGCCTCGGCATCCAAGGCGGTGCTGATCGGCTTCAACGTGCGTGCCGATGCCGGTGCGCGCAAGCTGATCGAGTCGCTTGGTGTCGATGTCCGTTATTACAACATCATCTATCAGGCCGTTGACGAGGTGAAGGCGGCGCTGAGCGGCATGCTGGCGCCAGAGCAAAAGGAAAACGTCATCGGCATGGTCGAGGTGCGCGAGGTGTACCGCATCTCCAAGGTAGGTACGGTTGCCGGCTGCTATGTGACGGATGGCCTGGTCAAGCGCGGCGCGCGTGTTCGCGTGTTGCGTGACAATGTCGTGATCCATGACGGCGAACTGGATTCGCTCAAGCGCTTCAAGGACGATGTCAAGGAAGTCAAAGCCAACTTTGAGTGCGGTCTGTCGCTGAAGAGTTACAACGACATCGAAGTCGGCGACATGCTTGAGGTTTATGAGGTGGTCGAGGTCGCGCGCACGCTGTAAAGCGTTTACCGGCTGTGCAAGGCTGAATGGGAAATATTGATGGCCAAGGAGTTTTCCAGAAGTAACCGTGTCGCAGAGCAGCTTCGGCGAGAACTCGCCGATCTGCTGCAGTTCGAGGTCAAGGACCCGCGCGTCAGTATGGTGACCATCACCGAGGTGGAGGTGAGCGGTGACCTCGCGCATGCAAAGGTCTACTACAGCGCACCTGCCGCTTCGGCGGAGCTGCAGACCGGCCTGGAGAAGACCACGGGTTTTCTGCGCAGCCAGCTTGGCAAGCGCATGATGCTACGGACCGTGCCGCAGCTACACTTCATCTACGACGTTTCCATCGACCGCGGCATGCGGATCTCGAAGCTGATCGACGAAGCGCTGTCGAGTGGGCCGCAATCGGACGGAAACCCGGCAGATAAGTCATCCAGCTGAACCAGTTCAATCGCAACCATTCTTCGTATGCAATTCAGGCGCATCAAGCGCGCCATTGATGGCGTGCTGCTACTCGACAAGCCACTGGGATATTCCTCCAACCAGGCGCTGCAACAGGTAAAACGGCTATATCAGGCGGCCAAAGCCGGCCATACCGGCAGTCTGGATCCGCTGGCTACGGGTCTGCTGCCCATATGTCTGGGGGAGGCGACCAAGTTCTCCCATTTTCTGCTGGATGCAGACAAGAGTTATCGTGCCTTGCTGCAGCTGGGAAGCACGACCACGACCGGGGATGCGGAAGGGGAAATCCTGGAGCGCAGCGGCATTCGTGTGACCGAGAAGGAGTTCAAGGGAGTGCTGAGAAAGTTCGTCGGACACATCGAACAGGTGCCTCCCATGTATTCGGCACTCAAGCATCAGGGGCGGGCGTTGTATGAGTACGCACGCGATGGCGTTGCCGTAGAGCGTCCTGCACGTGAGGTGACGATACACGCGATTGAGTTGACCGGCTTCGATGAGGATGCACAGCATGCCGAGATCGAGGTTGTTTGCAGCAAGGGCACCTATATACGGACCCTAGCCGAAGATATCGGAAAGACGCTGGGCTGCGGTGCGCATCTGGCCGGATTGCGGCGGCTCAGCACAGGGCACTTTCGTTTGGAGAACGCCTATACGCTGGAGCAGCTGGAAAGGATGACGACAGAGGAGCGGGATGCGCTTCTGCTGGGAGTGGATGCTGCAGTGGCGGACCTGCCGGAAGTCACGCTGGACGACGATAGCGCCTATTATCTGTCGCACGGTCAGGCGGTCTGGAAGGCGGGAGTCAGAATCGAGGGACTGTTCCGTATTTACGATCAGTCACGTCGTTTTCTCGGTTTGGGTGAACTGGATCGTGACGGCCGGGTTGCACCAAAACGTTTGCTGGCACAGCCGTAGCGTGCATTTTTTACAACAATTTTTTCGGGTCAGTAATATACGCTTGATAACACAGTGCTTTTAGCGTTAGAATGCGCGGTTACTGCAGGTAAAGTATATCCAGGAGAAAACATGTCTATTACGACAGCAGAAAAGGCCAAGATCGTTGGCGAATATCAACTGGCAGCCAATGACACAGGCTCCCCGGAAGTTCAGGTTGCGCTGCTCACGGAGCGCATTACTACGCTGACCGAGCATTTCAAGGTTCATGCAAAGGACCATCATTCCCGTCGCGGTCTGCTGGCATTGGTTAGCCAACGTCGCAAGCTGCTTGATTATCTCAAGCGCAAGAATGCTGATCGTTACCGCGCGCTGATCGAGCGCCTGGGTCTGCGTAAGTAATTTGAAGTTCACAAGATCGCCTTATCTGTGAATTGAAATCGAGCCGAAAGCATCGCATCAACAGGTGTTGAGCGGTGCTTTCGGCTTTTTTGTTGGACGGTATTGCTAATACCTGCTTGCTGAGAGCGCTCTAGAAGAGTAAGAGTGCATAATGTTGATTGTTGAGAAGAGGACGAAAATGTTTAATAAAGTAACCAAGACCATACAGTATGGAGCGCATACGCTCACCCTGGAAACCGGCGAGATAGCACGCCAGGCCGATGCTGCCGTGATGGTGAGCTATGGCGATACCGTGGTGTTGGTGACAGTGGTCGGCAATAAGACCGTCAAGCCGGGTCAGGACTTCTTTCCGCTGACCGTGGATTATCAGGAAAAATCGTATGCCGCCGGCCGTATTCCAGGTGGTTTCTTCAAGCGTGAGGGCCGTCCTTCCGAGAAGGAGATTCTGACGTCGCGTCTGATCGACCGCCCGCTCCGCCCACTGTTTCCGGAGGCTTTCTACAACGAAGTGCAGGTGGTGGCGACCGTTTTGTCTTCCGACCCCGAGATCGACGCAGACATCCCTGCCATGATCGGTGCATCTGCCGCCATGAGCATCTCCGGGATTCCGTTCTATGGTCCGCTGGGAGCTGCCCGTGTCGGTTATATCGACGGCGAATATGTGCTCAATCCGACTGCCAGCCAGCTGAAGGAATCCAAGCTTGACCTGGTCATCGCCGCCACGGAAAAGGCCGTGATGATGGTCGAGTCCGAAGCGCACGAACTCTCGGAAGAAGTCATGCTGGGATCCGTTGTCTACGGGCATGAGCAGATGCAGGTCGTGATCAAGGCCATCAATGAGCTGGCTGCCGAGGTCGGCAAGGAGCCGTGGGACTGGGTGCCGCCGGAACCGGATACGGCCCTCATCGAACGCATCCGCGAACTGGCCGAGGCCGATGTCGCAGCCGCGTTCAAGATACGCACCAAGGCGGAACGTTCCGCGAAGCTCGAGGAAATCCGCAATCGCGTGTTCGCCGAGCTGATTACGGAAGAGACCTCGACCGAGGAAGCGAACAAGATCAAGAACGAATTCTTCAATCTGGAAGCCCGCACGGTGCGTACCCAGATTCTGAACGGCGAACCTCGCATCGATGGCCGTGATACGCGGACGGTTCGTCCCATCAGCATCCGTACCGGCGTTCTGCCGCGCACCCACGGGTCCGCGCTGTTCACGCGCGGCGAAACACAGGCGCTGGTGGTGGCGACGCTGGGCACGGGCCGCGACGAGCAGATTATCGATGCGCTACAGGGCGAATACAAAGAACGCTTTATGCTGCATTACAACTTCCCGCCGTTCTGTACCGGCGAGACGGGGCGTGTCGGTTCGCCCAAACGTCGCGAAATCGGTCACGGCCGTCTGGCGAAGCGTGCACTGGTTCCGGTGCTGCCCAGCCAGGAAGAGTTCGGCTACACCTTCCGTCTGGTTTCCGAAATCATGGAATCCAATGGTTCGAGCTCGATGGCTTCCGTATGCGGCGGCACCCTGGCGCTGATCGATGCCGGTGTGCCTATCAAGGCACCGGTCGCTGGCGTTGCCATGGGGTTGATCAAGGAAGGCAATCGCGTCGCGGTGCTGACCGACATCTTGGGTGACGAGGACCATCTCGGCGACATGGACTTCAAGGTCGCTGGCACCGAGGCAGGTGTGACCGCGCTGCAAATGGACATCAAGATCACCGGCATCACGAAGGAGATCATGCAGGTCGCCCTGGCTCAGGCAAGGGAGGGCCGTTTGCACATCCTGCGTCTGATGAAGGAAGCGGTCGGCGAAGGTGCGCGTGAGCTGTCGGCATATGCGCCGCGCATCATCACCATGAAGATCAATCCGGAGAAGATCCGCGATGTGATCGGCAAGGGTGGTGCGGTGATACGCGCGCTGACCGAGGAAACCGGCACGACCATCGACATCGAGGATGACGGCACGATCAAGATCGGCTGCATCAACGCAGAAGCCGGGGAAGAGGCGAAGCGGCGCATCGAGGCCATTACCGCCGAAGTCGAGATCGGGCAGAGCTATGAAGGCACGGTGATCAAGCTGCTGGATTTCGGCGCCATCGTTTCCCTGTTGCCGGGCAAGGATGGCTTGCTACACATCTCACAAATCGCGCATCAGCGCGTGAACTCGGTTTCGGACTTCCTGAAGGAAGGTCAGGTGGTCAGGGTCAAGGTCATCGAGGCCGACGAGAAGGGGCGTGTGCGCCTGAGCATGAAGGCGCTGATTGAACCGCCTGCAGCCGAGGAAAGGCCGGAAGCCGAAGAACCGCTGGCGCAGGAGTAAAGCCGCCAGTGACAAAAAAAGCCCGCGATACTGCGGGCTTTTTTATTGCCGGGCCATGGCGGGACCGCCGAGCGTTCCAGCGTCCAGCGCGGGCCTGATGTTATTTGGCGACTTGCTTTTCGCGGATCTCGTCCAGTGTCTTGCAGTCGATGCACTGTGTTGCCGTCGGTCGTGCCTCCAGGCGGCGCAGACCAATCTCGACTCCGCAGCTGTCGCAATAACCGTATTCGCCGGCGTCGATTTTGCTCAGCGTGTCGTCGATCTTCTTGATCAGCTTGCGTTCGCGGTCGCGATTACGCAGTTCCAGCGCCATGTCGGATTCCTGGCTGGCGCGATCATTCGGATCGGCAAACATCGTGACCTCGTCCTGCATGGTGTGCACGGTGCGGTCGATATCGTCGCTCAGTTCCGCTTTCCAGTCATTCAGGATCTTGCGGAAATGATTCAGTTGCTTTTCATTCATGTACTCCTCGCCGGGTTCCGGTTCGTAAGGAGTAAAGTGTTTTGTGATTGCATCAGCCATTGTGGTCCCGCGGAGCTTTCAGGGCCCCGTTTCCAAAAAACTGCGTTAACAGAAAAATAAGGCAGGCGCAAGTTTACTACGATTGCGAATAAAGTCCAGCCTATGCGTTACCAGGAATTTTTCTAACATATTGAACTTTCTCGCAAAGTCTGGGCAAGCAGCGTATTCTCCATCAATGTCGCGACCGTCATCGGGCCGACGCCACCCGGTACCGGTGTGATCCAGCCGGCACGCTCCTTGGCAACGGCGAACTCGACATCGCCGCAAATGCTGCCGTTCTCCAGACGGTTGATGCCGACGTCGATGACGACGGCGCCTGGCTTGATCCACTCGCCCTTGATCAGACCCGCCTTGCCGGCAGCGGCAACGACGATGTCTGCGCGGGAAACGTTCTCGGCCAGATCTCGGGTGTGGCGATGACAGCAGGTTACCGTGCAGCCGGCCAGCAGCAGCTCCAGCACCATGGGGCGCCCGACATGATTGGATGCACCGACGACGACTGCGTTCATACCGAGAGGCTTGATGCCAGCGCTTTCCAGCAGCTTCATGACGCCGAACGGGGTACAGGAGCGCAAGGTCGGCTGGCGCACGGCCAGGCGGCCGATGTTGTAGGGATGAAAGCCATCCACATCCTTATCGGCACGAATGGCTTCGATGATGCGCTTCTGGTCCATCTGAGGCGGCAGCGGCGCCTGCACCAGAATGCCGTCTACCTTGTCATCGTCATTCAGCCTGTCGATCAATGCGAACAGCTCGCTTTCCGTCGTGCTGACAGGCAGGTCGTGGGAAATGGAACGTATGCCGACCTTTTCGCAGGCCATGCGCTTGTTACGCACGTAAATGGCGGATGCCGGATCGGTGCCTATCAGTATCACAGCGAGCGCGGGCGCACGCTTACCTTCAGCCAGACGCGCCTCGATGCGACCCTTGAGGTCGGTGAGCATTTGTTCCGCGATAGCCTTGCCGCTGATGATTTGAGCTGTCATAGGTGGTGGACGCATAAAAAGCCATTATTTTAGCAGGGTATGTCGGTGAAGCCGATAATCGCGAAGAATGAATTTGACCCGGGCGTGGGATTAGGATATATTTCAGCCCCTCGGGGTGTAGCGTAGCCTGGTAGCGCGCCTGCTTTGGGAGCAGGATGTCGGGAGTTCGAATCTCTCCACCCCGACCAGGTTTAGGAAAGAATTACCAAGTTTGCCCGGCAAAATCTGCCCGTAGCTCAACCGGATAGAGCACCAGCCTTCTAAGCTGGGGGTTACAGGTTCGATTCCTGTCGGGCAGGCCAAAATCCCGGTTTTCCCGGTGGTGGCTGTAGCTCAGTTGGTAGAGCCCCGGATTGTGATTCCGGTTGTCGTCGGTTCGAGCCCGATCAGCCACCCCACTCTCGCTTCTTCTCGTTCGTTCCCATTGGGCAATCGCAGCCATCCATCCATTGATTCAGGTCAATGGCTCTGTAGATGGGCACTGCAACGGTTCGGTGAATGGGCTAAGATAGCCCTGTCGAATTGACTGCCTTTTGCCCATATGAGCCAGCACCAACTGAAATCCTTGTTCGCGCCGCAGTCGGTTGCCGTATTCGGCGCTAGCGACCGACCCGATTCGGTCGGCCAGATCGTATTTCACAATATGCTGCAGGGTTTCCAGGGCAGGCTGTATCCAATCAATCCGAAGCATCGCGAGATTCAGGGCGTCAAGGCCTATGCGTCACTGGATCAGGTCACGGAACCGGTCGAACTTGCAGTCATCGCGACACCGGCGGTGACGGTACCGGAAATCATCGAGCAGTGCGGCCGCCATCAGGTCAAGGCTGCCATCATCATTACCGCTGGTTTCGGCGAAATCGGCGCTTCGGGCAAGGCACTGGAGCGCCGCGTTCTGGACAATGCGCAGCGTTATGGCGTGCGCCTGATCGGGCCGAACTGCCTCGGCGTCATGCGTCCGGAGATCGGGCTCAATGCAACGTTCAACAAGGGTAGCGCCAATATCGGCAACCTGGCTTTCGTGTCGCAGTCTGGCGCATTGTGCACGGCAATCCTGGACTGGGCCAAGGCCAACGATGTCGGCTTTTCCAGCGTGGTCTCGCTCGGTTCCTCACTGGACATCGATTTCGGCGAGATTCTCGATTATCTGATATCGGATGTCAGCACCCACAGTATATTGCTTTACATAGAGGGCATCCGTGACGCGCGCAGTTTCATGAGCGGCATACGCGCCGCAGCGCGCGTGAAGCCCGTGATTCTGGTCAAGGTCGGCCGGCATGCGGTCGGCTCGCGCGCCGCGATGTCGCATACGGCATCGCTGGTGGGTTCCGATGATGCCTTCGATGCTGCGGTCAGGCGTGCCGGGGTTGTCCGCGTGCATACCATCAAGCAGCTGTTTTCCGCCGCGCGCGGGCTTTCATGCGGCTTTCAGCCGACCGGAAACCGGCTTGCCATCGTGACCAACGGCGGAGGACCGGGGGTCATGGCGACGGACCGTGCCGCCGACCTCGGTCTCGAAATCGTCGATCTTTCGCCGCAGACGATGGAAAGGTTGGACAAGGTTCTGCCGCCGACCTGGTCGCGTGGCAACCCCGTCGATATCATCGGCGACGCGCAGGCGGACCGCTACCGCCATGCCGTGCAGGCCTGCCTGGAGGACCCGCAGGTCGATGGCGTGCTGACCATACTGACGCCGCAGGCGATGACGCGGCCACTGGAAGTGGCCAGCGCGATGATCGAGCTTTCGGACCGCTACAGCAAACCCTTTCTTGCCTGCTGGATGGGCGGAACCCAGGTGGACAGTTCGCGCAAGGCGTTCACTCGTGCCAGAAAGCCCAGCTTTCGCACGCCGGAGCCGGCGGTCGAGGTGTTTTCCTACCTCAGCACCTATTATCAGAACCAGAAACTGCTGATGCAGGTGCCGGGACCGCTTTCGCATCATGTCGAGCCCGACATCGACGGTGCGCGCATGATCATCGAGAGCGCGTTGCAGGAGCGGCGCAAGGTTCTGAATGAGGTTGAGTCCAAGGCCCTGCTGGCGGCTTTCCATATTCCCGTCGCGAAAACCCTGGTCGCGCATTCGCCGGCTGAGGCGCTGCTGATCGCTGAGCAGCTGGGTTTCCCTGTGGTGATGAAGATCAATTCGCCCGATATCACACATAAAAGCGACGCCGGGGGTGTCAAGCTCAATCTCGCCAATGCGCAGGCCGTGCGGGCGGCGTATCACGAGATTATCGAAAATGTGCAGAACTATCGGCCCGATGCGCGCATTGAAGGGGTTTCGATTCAGCCCATGGTTATCAAGCCGAACGGCAGGGAGCTGATGATCGGTGTGGCACAGGATCCGGTGTTCGGTCCGATGATCACTTTCGGCGCCGGTGGCACCACGGTGGAGGTGATGGGGGATTATTCGGTCATGCTGCCACCGCTCAACCGGCTGCTCGTGAAGGACATGATACAGCGGACACGCATCTCGAAAATGCTGGGTGAATTCCGCAACATGCCGCCGGCTGATATGGAGGCGCTGGAGAGCGTGCTGCTACGCGTGTCCGAAATGGCCTGCGAGTTGCCGATGTTGATGGAGATGGACATCAACCCGCTGATTGTCGATGAATCCGGGGTGGTGGCGGCAGATGCCCGCGTCATGGTGGAGTTGCGTCAGCCGGGCGCCGATCGCTATGCGCATATGGCGATACACCCATACCCATCCCATCTGGTCACGGACTGGCAACTGGCGGATGGTACCAGTCTCATCATACGTCCCATCCGTCCCGAAGATGCCGAGCTGGAGCAGGAGTTCGTGCGCAACCTGTCCGAGGAGTCGCGTTATTTCCGCTTCATGAACAGCGTGCAGGAACTGAGCGAAGCGATGCTGGTGCGGTTCACGCAGATAGACTACAGCCGGGAGATGGCGTTGGTGGCAGTGACCGAGGAAGGCGGGCACGAGGTCGAACTCGGCGTGACGCGGTACATCATCAATCCTGACGGGGAAAGCTGCGATTTCGCCCTGGTGATCGCCGACCACATGCGTGGCAAGGGACTGGGCCACAAGCTGATGACTGCGCTGATGGATGCAGCGCGGTCCAGGGGTCTGAAGCGCATCAGAGGCGAAGTGCTGAAGGACAACAGCAGGATGCTGAAGCTGATGACGCGGCTCAATTTCAGTATCGAAAACAGCCCGGACGATGAAAGCATCAAAGTGGTGAGCAAGGAACTGTAGGCATGCAGACCGCCTATATCACGCATCCCGCCTGTCTCGCCCATGACATGGGAGAGCTTTTCCCGGAAGAGGCGGCGCGCATCCATGCCATTCACGACCAGCTGATCTCGTCCGGCATACTGGATTATCTGGTGCCGTTCGAGGCCTTGCCGGCAAGCCGCGAGCAGTTGTTGTGCGTGCATGCTGCCGAATATGTCGATCAGGTATTTGCCATGTCGCCATCCGCGGGATTCGTCGATCTGGACGGCGATACGCGCATGAACCCGTACAGTCTGCAGGCGGCGCTGCATGCGGCCGGTGCCGTTGTGCTCGGAGTCGATCTGGTGATGGCAGGGCAGGTGCAGAATGCGTTCTGCAACATCCGACCTCCCGGACATCATGCCGGACGTGCCAGCGCATCCGGCTTTTGCCTGTTCAACAATGTTGCGATCGGCGCGGCTCACGCTATGCGGCATCATGGTCTGCAGCGTGTGGCCATCGCCGATTTTGATGTGCACCACGGCAACGGCACCGAGGAAATCTTCCAAGACGATGCGCAGGTGATGCTGTGCTCGAGCTTTCGCCATCCCTATTATCCGTATAGCGGTGCCGATAGCGGCAATGCGCACATCATCAATGTGCCGCTGGCGGCCGGATGTAGCGGAGAAGAGTTTCGCTTGACTGTCAGTGAGCACTGGCTTCCGGCCCTTAGAGACTTCCAGCCCGAACTCGTGCTGATTTCGGCAGGTTTCGATGCGCATCTGGAGGATGACATGGGAGGGCTCGCACTACGGGAGGCGGACTATCACTGGGTGACGCAGGAACTAAAGGCGGTGGCGGATAGGCATGCCGGGGGACGCATCGTTTCGGCGCTGGAAGGCGGCTACGCGCTGAGTGCGCTGGGGCGTAGCGCTGTGGCACACATCAGGGGGTTGGCAGATCTCTAGGCTGTCCGCATCCTGTGTTGCGCGGCCATGCAGGGGCGTCCGATTTGCATTGATGCCTCGGGTGGATGCGGTTATATTAGGAGATTGCCTTACCTTTCTGATTCAAAAATAAATAAATAATCGTGCGGGAAGACCCTCATGGCAGAACAGAATCCCACCCTGATCATCATCGACGATGATCCCCTGATTACCGACACCTTGCACTATGTATTGAGCAAGAATTTCGACGTCTATGTCGCAGAATCGAGGACCCAGGCCAAAAGTCTACTGCGGCAGCTGGAGGCGCCTCCCGCACTTGCGCTGGTCGATCTTGGGCTTCCGCCGACACCGCACAAGCCGGACGAGGGATTCAAGCTGATCGGCGAGCTGCTGGCGCATTCGCCGACCATGAAGATTCATGTCCTGTCCGGCCAGAATGAAGAAGTCAACGTCAAGCACGCGATGGCGCTGGGTGCGGTGGACTTCATTCCCAAGCCTTGCGATGTGGAGCGGCTGAAGGAAATTCTGCAGAATGCGCTGAGGCTGCAAGAGGCTGAGAGATCCGAAGGCAGCAAGGAGCAGGAAAGCTGCGGTCTGCTCGGTGACAGTCTGCCGATGCAGACGCTACGTACGCAGATCACCCAGTTTGCCGATGCGCCTTTCCCTGTGCTGATCGAGGGCGAATCCGGCAGTGGCAAGGAACTGGTGGCAAACTGCCTGCACCGTTTGAGCAGCAGGGCGCGCAAGCCTTACCTCTCCGTCAATTGTGCGGCCATTTCACCGACCCTGGCCGAGTCCATACTGTTCGGTCATGGCAAGGGGGCGTTTACCGGCGCTCAAACCTCGCACACCGGCTATTTCGAGGATGCGGGCGACGGGACGCTGTTCCTCGACGAGATCGGCGAATTGCCGCTGGAGATGCAGTCCAAGCTGTTGCGCGTGCTGGAGAACGGTGAGTACCAGCGCATCGGCGAGACGCAGACGCGCAAGAGCCGGGCACGCATCATCGCCGCCACCAACCGTGACCTGCGCGAGGAGGTGCGTAACGGCCGCTTCCGTATCGACCTCTATCACCGACTCAGCGTCTTCACCGTGCGGGTGCCGCCATTGCGTGACCTAGGGGAGGATCGCTACACACTGCTCGACTATTACAGCGACTTCTATGCCCGGGAAACCAACAGAAAGCCGTTCAGACTGGATAACAAGGCCAGTCAGCGCTGGCTGGATTATCACTTTCCGGGCAACGTGCGCGAGCTGCGTAACATCATTATCCGTCTGACCGCAAAGTATGCCGGTCAGACCGTGACCGATGCGCAGCTGGCGGCCGAACTGGATCTCATGCAGCTGACCACCCCGGGTGACATGCCGCTTCCGAACGATGAGGCGGCGCTTTCCAATCACGCCATGCGGCATCTGCAGACACAGGCCCATGTCAATCTGGATCAGGTGCTCAAGACCTGGGAAAAAGCCTATGTCGATGCGGCGTTGAAAATCACGCACGGTAATCTGAGCCAGGCAGCCAAGCTGCTCGGCATCAACCGCACGACGCTGTATAGCCGCATGCAGATGCAGCACGATCAATAATGTATTACGCCCATTTCGGTCTCAAGGAACCGCCCTTCAAGATCACGCCGAATACGGATTTCTTTTTCTCCGGCGGAAATCGGGGCGCCATTCTCGACGCCCTGATCTATGCCATTACCAGCGGTGAAGGCATCATCAAGGTGGTCGGCGAGGTCGGTAGCGGCAAGACCATGCTCTGCCGCATGCTGCAGGCACTGTTGCCGGAACAGGTGGAAAGTGTCTATCTCGCCAATCCCAGTGTTGCGCCGGAGGACGTGCTGCATGCCATTGCCTTCGAACTGCAGCTGGGACTTCCGTCTGACGCGGACCGTCTGCGCGTCATGCAGGTATTGCAGACATATCTGCTTGAGCGTCATGCGGAAGGCAGACGCGTTGTCATCTTCATCGAGGAAGCGCAGGGCATGCCGCTGGCGACGCTGGAGGAGATCCGTCTGCTTTCCAATCTGGAAACCCGTCATGACAAGCTGCTGCAGATCGTGTTGTTCGGCCAGCCGGAGCTGGACGACAACCTGAACCAGACCCAGATCCGCCAGCTGCGTGAGCGCATCACGCACAGCTTCAATCTGGGACCCTTGAGTGAAAAGGATGTCGCGGAATATCTGATCTTCCGTCTACGCGCTGCCGGGTATTTCGGCCCGCACCTGTTTTCCAGGACAGCCATCCGGATGATCGCCAGATCGTCAGGCGGTCTGGTGCGACGCATCAACATTCTGGCGGACAAAGCGTTGCTGGCCGCGTTCTCCGAGAACCAGTACCAGGTGATTCCCCGGCACGTGAAGGCGGCGATTCGTGACAGCGAGTTCGGTGCGGAGCAGCTGAAAAGGAACGACATCAGGAAGGTGGTACTGGGAGCGGTCGCCATTCTGCTGTCTGGTCTGGCGCTGGGGTATCTGCTCAATCTCTGGCTGCATCGGGATACAGGACCAGAACAGGCGAAGCCTGTCGCCGCAGATGTGCAACAGCCCGTCACAGAGCCAAGCCAGCCGGCAGAGGCTGACCGGATCAAGGAGGAGGAAGCCGGAACGCATGCGGAAATGCCGGTAGGAACTGCCGCGGCACAGGCCGTGACGAGCGATGACCTGCTTGAACGCAGACTGGTCATGACACTGCAGTGGCTGAATCAACAGCCGGAAACCACCGTCAGCATCCAGCTCATGGGTGGTGCCAACGACGCACAGTTGCGCAGACAGCTGGAAACGCTCGCGCAGGAAATGGAACTGGATAATCTGTACGTGTACCGCACCCGGGTCAACAATGCGCCGTATCTGACCGTGCTGTACGGTAGCTATGAGAGTCGTCAGGCAGCACAGCAAGCGATGCGGCAGCTTCCTGAAGCGTTACGGTCCTATCGGCCCCAGTTGCGGACGGTGGGTGGAGTGCTGCAGGAAATAAAGCAGTTTCAATAGCTTGCAGTTGCCTATTAAAGCAACGAATAGGTTACACTAGAACGTGGAACCAGGATAAACGGTGCATATGCGTATGAGAAGAACATGGTTGACATGGTTTGCGGTATCACTTGCTTTGTTCGGCTGTACGCATCAAAGCGTGGTGACGCCATCGACAGGTCACATCGACGGTGATACCGTTCCACAGAAGCCTGCGCCTGCCGGCGAGATCCCCAAGCCGGTCAGGGGTACCGCCTACCTGCCGCCGCCTGCGCCCAGGCCTAGGGAGCAGACCTACAGCGTCGTCGTCAATGAAGTGCCAGTGAAGGAAATCCTCTTCGCGCTGGCACGCGAAAGCAACCTCAACATCGACATCCATCCGGCCATCCAGGGCAAGGTGACATTGAATGCAGTGGATCAGACCTTGCCTGCCATTCTGGAGCGGCTCGCCAAGCAGGTCGACCTTACCTACAAGATCGAGAACAACGTG
>DATCJT010000051.1:0-15422 GCA_036562645.1 Methylophilaceae bacterium
AGCATGAACTGCGCCAGCGCGCGATGCAGCTTCGCCACCGGCCCCTTCATAAAAGTGAAACGCGCGCCAGCGAGCTTGGCCCCGGTATCGAAATCGAGCCCGAGTGCAGCGCCGACATCGACATGGTCCCTGACCTCGAAATCAAAACTGCGTGGCGTTCCGACACGGCGCACTTCGACGTTGTCTTCTTCCGACTTGCCGACCGGCACGCTTTCATGCGGAAGATTCGGCACGTTCAGCAGCAATTGCTGCAACTCCGCCTGAATCTCTGCAAGCCGCGCCTCATCCGCCTTCAGCTGTTCGCCGATGCCGGCCACCTCGGCCATGATGGCACTCACATCCTCGCCCTTCGACTTCGCGATGCCGATCTGCTTGGAGGTCGCGTTGCGCTTCGCCTGCAGTTCCTGTGTGCGTGTCTGCACGACCTTGCGCTCGTTCTCGAGGCGCGCGAAGGTGTCCGCGTCGAATTCGAAACCGCGCTTCTTCAGCGCCGCCACAACGCCGTCCAGGTCGTTGCGTAATGCCTGTATGTCTAACATGAAAGTCCTTATTTCTGGGTTGCCATGAGTTTCTGTCAGCCACAGAGGGAGGCCGCAGAGAATCCTGATCAGCAAACATTCATGACATGGCCTGGATCAGGGTTTATTTTGAAATTCCCTTTGCGAACGCTGTGTCCTCTGTGGCCATCTTTTTGCTACTTGTTCCTTTTACCCGCCTGCCGGTCCAGCTCGCGCAGATGAGCGAGCTTTTCCCCGATTTTACCTTCCAGCCCGCGCGGTGTGGGCTTGTAGAACTCCACCTGGGGCATATCCTCGGGAAAATAGTTCTCGCCGGCGGCGTAGGCTTCCGGCTCATTGTGCGCATAGCGGTATTCCTTGCCGTAATCCAGCGCCTTCATCAGCTTGGTCGGCGCATTGCGCAAATGCAGCGGCACCGGACGCGACTTGTCGGATGCGACGAAGGCCTTGGCCTGATTGTAGGCCATGTAGGCGGCATTGCTCTTGGGCGCGACGGCGAGATAGAGCACGGCGTTGGACAGCGCCAGTTCGCCTTCCGGAGAGCCCAGACGCTCGTAGATCTGGCAGGCCTCCAGCGCCATGGTCTGCGCGCGCGGGTCGGCGAGGCCGATGTCCTCTACCGCCATTCGGATGATGCGGCGGCCGAGATAGAGCGGGTCCGCGCCGCCATCCAGCATGCGCATGAACCAGTAGAGCGCCGCGTCCGGATTGGAACCGCGCACCGATTTGTGCAGGGCCGATATCTGGTCATAGAAAGCCTCGCCGCCCTTGTCGAAGCGACGCAGCTTGCTGGCCATGGTCGATTGCAGAAAGGTCTCGTCGATCTCGGCCACGCCAGCCGACATGGCCGCATTGAACAGACCTTCGAGGAAGTTCAACAGCCGGCGGGCGTCACCGTCGGCATAGGCCAGCACCTGTTCACGCACCTGGTCCGTCACCGGCGGTGCCTGCATCACCTGCTGGGCACGCTGCAGCAGCACGCCCAGCTCTTCCTCGGATAAGGCGTTCAGCACGAACACCTGCGCCCGGCTCAGCAGCGCGCTGTTGACTTCGAACGACGGATTCTCGGTGGTCGCGCCGATGAACGTGATGAGCCCGCTCTCGACGAACGGCAGAAAGGCATCCTGCTGCCCCTTGTTAAAGCGGTGCACCTCATCCACGAAAAGTATGGTCTTGCGTCCGGACCGCTGCAGCGTATGCTCGGCACGCTCGACCGCCTCGCGGATATCCTTGATGCCGGACAGCACGGCGGAAAGCGGAATGAACTCGGCATCTGCGGTGCTGGCGATCAGCCGCGCCAGCGTGGTCTTGCCGACACCGGGCGGTCCCCACAGTATCATGGACGGCAGCTTGCCGGAACTGAAGGCCAGTCGCAGCGGCTTGCCCTCGCCCAGCAAGTGGGACTGTCCCACCACCTCGTCCAGCGATTTTGGACGCAGACGCTCGGCCAGCGGCGCCTGCGGGCTCACGGATTCAAACAGGTCACTCAATGAATGCTCTTTCGTAATTCAGGGTCTTCGATCTCGGGCACATCGAAGGATGCCGGCGGCAGACCGGCCTGATGGCGCTCCCAGGCAATCCGGTACGCCTGTTCGATATGCCTGACGGTCAGCTTGGTGTTATACATGGGCGCAGTATACCGCTTGGCGCGCAATTTCTCGCGCATGGCGGCATATTCCGCCGGATGCGTGGCATAGTAAATCGCCAGCCGTTCGTATTCGTCGAAGTCGCGCGTCACCAGTTCCGGCATTTCCAACGCATACAGGATAGAGGATGATCCACGAGCCGATGCCACCTCGCCATGCACGGTCAGTAGCGGCAAGCCCTGCCATAACGCTTCGGCCGCCGTCGTATGGGCATTGTGCCAATAGGTGTCGAGAAAGAGGTCGGCAAGTTGATAACGTTGGACGTGCTGCTCCAGCGGCAGACGTTCGGTGAACACCAGGCGCGATTTGTCGACACCGCGCTGCTCGGCTTCGCGTTCAAGGTGATCCTGTATATCCAGCCCCTTGCCCAGCAACCACAACACACTGTCCGGCACCGCCTTCAGTATGTTCATCCAGCGCTCGAAAATGCGCGGTTCGATCTTGTAGCTGTTGTTCAGGCAGCAGAAAACGAACGCCTGCTCCGGCAGACCGAAATCCGCACGACTAAAGGACGTCGGCGCATTGTCCACCTCGTTGTCATACGGATAGAGCGCATGCGGTAGGCGGACCACCTGCTCAAACCACTCCGTCTGCTGACCATCCGCGCATATCGTCCGGTCGATCAGCGCATAATCGATGAAACCGGCTCCCATGGTGCTTGGGAAACCGAGGTACTGAAACTGAAGTGGTGCCGGACGCATCGCCATAATCTCGCTTCGGCTATAAGTCGTATATCCTGCAAGATCGACCAATATATCGATTCCATCTGCATGGATCCTGTCCGCAATCGCGCGCGCGCCCATGGCCGACACGTCAAAGAATCTGTCGCAGGTTGCCGAGATGTACCTGGTATAAGGATCGTCGGCTTTTCCCCGATGTAGGGAATATGCGTAGATCTCAAAAGTGTTTCTGTCATGCAGTCCAAATATCTGACGTGCCAGGATTGCAGTCGCATGATTGCGGAAGTCGGGTGACAGATAACCCACCCGGATTCCGGGACTCCGCTTTTTGACCAATGAGTATGCGGGGCCGGCAAACTTGCTTACACGTTCCGCAATGGAGCTTGCGATGGTAGAAAGGATCTTCAGCCTCGTCTGGGCATCAATATCGAGCGAAAGGATTCTGAAACCATTGTCCGTACCACTAAGAAGCCAGGACAGATCATCCGGGTTGTGCGTGATGCCATACAGGGTTTGAATATAGGCATCACGATGTTCCCAGTAGCATGAGCGCTGGGCCTCATACATGGCCTCCAGATACAGCCCTCTTGCATCGACGATGATATCCTGACCATCTGGCAGATGGCTGAGATACATCAGAAAATCATTGACCACAGATGGTTCAATGACCCTTGCCTGCGATAGCAGAGTCTGTGCCTGCTCATATTGTTGCAGGCAACTCAGCACCATGCCCTTGAGAAAGATCAGATGGGCATGTCGGGGCTGAATGGCAAGTCCACGGTCGCAATACTCCATGGCCTCCGAGTACCTGTAATGTGTCAGCAGACTTCCTGCCAGATTGAATAAAATGCCCGGGTGGTCTGGTAGTGATTCTGCAGCCCGCCAACGACTCTGCAATGCCTCCCTTTTTCTTCCCAGACGATGCAGCAGCGTACCAAGATTCAGATTTGCAGTCAGATTCTTAGGATCAAGCGCCAGAACCCTGTTGTAGAACTCCAGAGCCTCTGAATACCGGCCTGCATGTTCCAGGGCCGCTGCAAGATTGGCCAGTACCATGGGATGATTCGGCGCAATTCCTGCTGCCCGTTGCATGTATCCCAGAGCGGCCTCGTGATTCTGCAAGGCTTGGTGACAGGACGCGCATGCCTGCAGAAGATTGGCATCGTCTGGCGCCGACCTGACTGCCGCTTCAAATGCAACCAGTGCCTGTCTTGGTCTGCCCATCATGCGAGCTGCGTTTCCCAGATGAAAAAGCAGATTGGGATCTGGCCTGTCGCTCAGGCTTAAGGCATGCAGACAGAGGCGCTCGATTTCCGCATAGTTCCGTGCCTGCAGCAGATCAGAGATTTTGCTGTAGACTTCAGCTGTCATTCAACTCTCCAATGACACATCCAGCGATGTCGCCCACTCATATCGTCTCAAGATTCAATACCTACGAACCAATGGCACTAGATGCCATCACCCGGTTCAGAAACGCATCCTCACCTGTCAAATTATGGTGCAATGAGAAGATTGCAGAACCTGATGGCAATCTGAATGTTACCTGTATCAGGCCCTATGCAGGTGACTTTCCATATGATGGTGATCTGGTCATCCTGGGGGCGGACACCATGGTCGGTCACTGGTATCGGCACGAAAGCTTTAAAAGCGTCACCCTCATACATCTGGATCCGACACAAACGGCTTTTTTCCAGGCCATGCATCTTCTGACACAGGCAGGCACAAGACCAGTCGGTGTCATTTACGCCAACCGTAAAATCAAACAGTTGATCGGCCTGGACGGCCATATACTATTTGACTAAGCCGACCTGCCTCAATAGGCGGAGAAACACAAAAATGGCCTCATCTGAGGCCATTTAACAACAAGCGAGAATGGTGTTTACGGATTAGGAGACACAGACGGCGGCCCCGGATACGGATAAAGTTCCGCACCTTCGCCACCATCGGCGGCAATATAAGAAGCATTGTAGGGCACGTTAACATTCGCACTGCCAGTAGTGATGTTTGGAGTGATGCCGGTTATACTGTAGTTGATGCTGGCGGATTCAGCTGCCGCACCACTGAATGCACCGGTACCACTGACCGAACAGGTTGAACTACAAAAGCTACTGTTAGCTCCCTGAATCAGGTTCGGCAGCGAAATGGTGCCATTGCCAGCTATACTGCCATTGCCATAAAAATACGCATCTGCATCAAAATAGCTACCACTACCATCAGGAACCTCCGCAGACAGATCCAGTTGGTTATAGACCGAATAATTACCGAAATAAGCGGTTAGAGAACCAGAAGCATATATTTGTGCCCCATTGCCCAACACGGTCGTCGATGAGCCGGAGTAATAGCCTACCGCATTCTGGTCAGCATAATTGGCAAGAACGTTGGACAACTCACTTCCACCGGACAATATCTGGTCACAGCTGCCACTGAGCGCACACGATACCCCCTCTTCATCCCGAATGTCGTTCACGGCAAACAGGCTGGTGTTTTCCCTTTCCTGCTGAGACTCTTCCTCGCCCTGCTCCGGATTGCCGCCCTCAGGCCCTTTTGCCTGGACGCCCGACTGCTCCTCGCTGTACTGCGGCTTGCCATCCTCCTCCACTTCGGCGCTCTGTCCCTTGAACAGGATCAGGTCGCCATGCTCGTTCTCGATATAGATGGAGCCACCGATAACCCGTACCTTCAGTTTGCCGTAATATTCGGCCAGATATTCGGAACCGCGGATACCGATGGTCGCCACCGGCGTCGCAACACGGTAGGCAGGACGATTGTTGCGACCGACGATGCCGGTGATCGCTCTCAGGCCGCCTTCCACCAGACGGAAGAAGCCGCGCTCGCTACCGTCCTGCTTGCCTTCGTAGTTGTAGTTCTCGACGATGAATTCGGTATTGGGCTGCAGTGACATGTAACCACCGTCCGTGAACCTGATCTGCACACGGCCATCCGTGGTCTTGATCGTGTCTCCGGAATTGATCTCGGCACCCTTGCTGAGTGGACGGCTTTGACCATCCGCTGTGATCGCGTTCACGCCACCGATGGCGAACTCGACGCGGCCTGCCGCCGCCTGCGCGACAACAGGGAAGGCCGCGGAAATGGCCAGTGCGATCATGGCCCCGGAATTCAGTCTGAATTGTGCAGTTTTCATGTGATGTCCCTTGAACCAGTGCCGAATGAGATTACCAGTTGAAGTCCTTGCGGAAACTGACCGACAGCACGGTGCGATCGAAATCGAACAGGCTGATGTTGGAGTCGTTCTTCAGATAGCTGAGCTGAGGCCGTATCGTCCAGCCTGGCATCGGCAGATAGCGCAAACCGAGCGAGAAATCGACCTGGTCATCCTCGCGTGTCTTGAGAAAGGCTGGATCCTGCTTGTCGTAATCACGGATCTCATAGCTGGCATTGGCATACGCCACCAGTTTGTAGTTGAGCACCACCTGGCCGCCGACACGAGCGCCATAGAAATCATTGCTCAGAAAATCGAAGCGTGACTCGTCCGTATCCTCCTTGCCGTAGTAACCGCTCAGGTAGATCACGGGCGCCTTGTCGCCGCTGAACGCATGTCCCCAGCCGATGCCGCCGAGCGTGCGCTGCGCATCCCGCACCCCGCCGGATTGCGGGTAATTCAGGTCTGCAGTCTGCAGGAACACGCTGATCTGGTTCTGGTCATCCAGCTGGCGCTGCCACTGTGCCGCCACACCGTGCGACTTGCGGAAGCGGTTGCTGTTGATGTCGTAGGTGTTACGCTGCAAGGCGATGGTGAAGCTGTCGATGAACCGCTTGTAGTTGAGCCCGAGAGAGAAGTCGACGAAACTTGGATCGAATATCTCATTGTTCCAGTTCGTACGCGTGCTGCCCTGCACGGAACCGAACAGGCTCAGGTTCCTGGTGAGTGGCGTCCTGAACGATGCGCCGGCGGCAACGGCGAGAAACTTGCTGGACTGCTCGCGCGAAGCATTAGTCAGCGTCAGATTCAGGCCGGGCGCAATGCCGGGCGCGGCCACCGTCGAATTGGAGGTGGCGCTGTTGATGTTGCTGTCGAAACCCCAGGTACCCTCGATGTAGGCGGCGAATGTGGTGGCCTGGCCGGTCGCCTTGTCCACGGCGGACATGTTGTCCTCGATCAGGCGTCTCAGCTGCGGATCGTCGCTCTGTCCGAGGATGTTCTGGAACTCGGCACGCGCATTCTCGGCTTCACCGCCCTTGAAATAGCCCTTGGCGATCATGGCGCGCGCACTCAGGTGATTGGGCTGCTGGGCGAGCACACGTTCCAGCGCGAACACGCCGCGCGAGACCTGGCCACTCTCGATTGCCGCCACGCCTAACAGATAATCGTAATCGATTTCCCCTGCCCGTTCGGACTCCAGTGGCTCCAGCAGTTCGTAGGCCGCTTTGAAGTTTTTCTGCTTGATGAAATCGGCTGCCTGATCGAGCGTGCCGTCGGCCAGCGCATGCATTGAAATGAAAGAAAGCAGGACGGTCAGCACCAGCGCCTGCAGACGTCGTATGAACATTATGATCTTCCCCGAACCGTTTTTTCTTGTAATACAGTCGTTAACTATACATAAACACAGCACTTTTTCCACCCTTGAACAGAAAAAACCCACCCGATCTGTTGCAAATTTGCAACAGATCGGGTGGGTTTCCTACTAAATGCCGTATTCCGCTATTCGCCTACGATGTCCGCACCTGCCGGCGGCTTGAACTCGAATATCTGTTGCGCCAGTGCGGGATTGATTTCCATCGACGAGAAGCGAATGGCGGTCAGATTCCCGTAGCTGTCCAGCAATTCCATGCGCTCCAGTCCCAGCTTGCCGAAGCCGAGCCTGACTTCGTCGAAGCCGCTTTCGGCATCCTTCGGCCTGGCGGAGATCCACTCCAACCCGTCGCGCGCTTCCAGTTCCTGCAGCGTGAAATTCTTCTCGATCTCCCTGCTACCCGACAATAGCGCCGCAGGACTCGCTCCCAGCGCCTCGCTCATGTTGCGCACCGTCACCTGATTCAGCTCCGGGTCGTACAGCCAGATACGCTTGCCGTCGCCGACGATCTCCTGCTGATAGGGTTGGCGGTAGTCCCAGCGAAACTTGCCCGGTCGCAGGATCTGCATGGTGCCGCTGACCTCCTGCACTTTCTTGCCGCCGCTGTCGGTCACGACCTGTTCGAACTGCGCGCGTAGCGAGGTCGTCCTGTCGAAAAACTGGGTCAGGCGCTGTGTTCCGGCTGCGTAGCACAGCATAGGCGCGAGCAGCGTCAGAAAAAGCAGAAATCTATGCATGGGAACTCTATATCCTTATTCGGATTTCGGAACGAGCACTTCGCGGTTGCCGTTGCTCTGCATGGCGGAAACCAGTCCCGCCCGCTCCATTTCCTCGATCAGCCGGGCTGCCCGGTTGTAGCCGATGCGCAGCTGGCGCTGCACCGATGAAATCGAGGCGCGGCGCGTCTTCAGCACGAAGGCAACCGCCTCGTCGTAGAGAGGGTCCGCTTCGCCACCGCCTTCTCCGGCAGCGAGACCACCACCCTCCTCCGAGGTGCCTCCGGTAAGAATGTCCTCGATGTAATTTGGTTCACCGAGCGACTTCAGATAATCCACCACGCGGTGCACCTCCTGGTCGGACACGAAGGCGCCATGCACGCGTTGCGGATTGCTGGTCCCAGGCGGCTGATAGAGCATGTCGCCCTGACCGAGCAGCGCTTCTGCGCCCATCTGGTCAAGTATGGTGCGCGAATCGATCTTGCTCGAGACCTGGAACGCGATGCGGGTCGGGATGTTGGCTTTGATCAGGCCGGTGATGACGTCCACCGACGGACGCTGCGTCGCCAGTACCAGGTGGATGCCACAGGCGCGCGCCTTCTGCGCCAACCTTGCGATCAGTTCCTCGATCTTCTTGCCGACCACCATCATGAGGTCAGCGAGCTCATCGATGACGACGACGATGGTCGGCATCTCTTCCAGTGGCTCTGGTTCATCCGGCGTCAGCGAGAACGGATTGGTGATACGGTTGCCGGATTTCTCCGCATCGCGGATCTTCTGGTTGTAACCGGCGAGGTTACGCACACCCAGTGCCGACATCAGCTTGTAACGCCGCTCCATCTCGGCCACGCACCAGGTGAGCGCGCTGCCGGCCTGGCGCATGTCCGTGACCACCGGCGCCAGCAGGTGTGGAATGCCCTCGTAAACCGAAAGCTCGAGCATCTTCGGGTCGATCAGTATCAGCCTGACCTGACTCGGTTCGGCCTTGTAGACCAGACTCAAAATCATCGCATTGATGGCGACCGACTTGCCGGAGCCGGTCGTGCCGGCCACCAACACGTGCGGCATCTTGGCCAGATCGGCGACCACAGGCTTGCCGGCAATGTCCTTGCCGAGCGCGATGGCGAGCGGCGAATGCATGTCGTGATAGACCTGCGAGCCGAGTATCTCCGACAGGAAGACGATCTGCCGCTTGGGATTGGGGATCTCCAGACCCATGCAGGTCTTGCCGGGGATCGTTTCCACGACGCGCACGCTGACCACGGACAGCGCCCGTGCCAGATCCTTGACCAGATTGGTCACCTGGCTGCCCTTGACGCCCGGTGCGGGCTCCATCTCATAACGTGTGATGACGGGCCCGGGCAAGGCGGTCAGCACCTTGACCTCGATGCCGAAGTCCATCAGCTTGCGCTCGATCAGGCGCGATGTGAATTCCAGTGTCTCGGCTGACTGCACCTCGATCTCGCCGTGCGGCTCATCGAGCAGATGCAGCGGCGGCAGCGGCGTTTCCGGCATGCCCTCGAACAGCGAGACCTGGCGCTCCTTCTGCACGCGCTCGCTCTTGGGAATCTCCAACGCCGGCGTCACGATCTCCACCGGCGGCCTGTCCTCGGTGCGCTTGCGTTCGCTCTCGACGAACTCCTTGCGCATCTGTTCGGCCACCTTACCGGCCCTGCGGTCCTGCCATTCCTGCCATTTCTCGATAACCGTAAAGTAGAGCCATTCAAGCGCGGCGCCTAGCTTCTCGGTGATCCTGAGCCAGGACCAGCCGGTGAACAGGCTGAATCCGACCGCAAACAGCAATAGCAGCGTCAACGTAGAACCAGCGAAGCCGAGCAGCCCCTGCAGAAGGTCGTCGAGCACCGTACCGATCAGGCCGCCTCTGGCCGGCGATAGCGGCAGTTCGGCGGGAAGCGTCAGAAGATGCCCTGCCTCCAGCGTCGCAGAGGCCAGCAGCAGCATGCCGAACCCGGCCATGTTGATGAGCAGCAGGGGCCGTTCCTGCGAATCCGCCTCTAGCTTGAGATAGACCAGCCACATGGCGTAGAAGCTGAGCACGACCAGCCACCAGGCGGAAAAGCCGAACAGATACAGCAGTATGTCGGAGAGCCAGGCGCCCAGCGCGCCGCCCGCATTGTGGATGACGGCGCTGTCGCTGGCGCTGTGCGACCATGACGGGTCATCCCGATGATAGGTGAACAGGATCAGCGCAAGAAAGATACCGACCGTCACCAGCGCGAGCCACCATGCCTCCCGTACCAGACGGATTTTCCGCGGATCGGCTTCGGCGGCGGTCGGCCTGATCAGGCGCCCGTTCACTGCATTCGATTTTTTCCGGAAAAACAAGGTGATCGAACCCGACTCTTAAAGTTGTTGTATGCATGGATTATAGCAGTATCAATGCACCACACTAACAACTCGGGCACAGCGAAATCCGCGTAAAATGCCATTATCCAGGACCGACGCAACCCAGAACCTTCAACATGACACTCACCGAACTCCGCTATGTAGTCGCAGTCGCGCGTGAAAGGCATTTCGGCCGTGCTGCCGATGCCTGTTTCGTCAGTCAGCCGACGCTCAGTGTCGGCATCAAGAAACTGGAAGAGGAGCTGGGGGTCTCCATCTTCGAACGCGGCTCGAATGAAATCACGCTGACGCCGGTCGGCGAGAAAATCGTCGCCCAGGCGGCTCGCATTCTCGAGGAAGCGGACGGCATCAAGATCATCGCCCAGCAAAGCGGCGACCCGCTCGGCCATCCGCTGCGAATCGGCGCCATCTACACGGTCGGCCCCTATCTGCTGCCGCAAATCATCCCAATTCTGCACGAGCGCGCACCCAATATGCAGCTCATCGTCCAGGAAGGCTACACCAGCGAGCTGCGTGAGCAACTGAAGCGCGGCAAGCTGGACGTCATCATCATTTCGCTGCCGTTCTCGGAACCGGGTGTGGTCACGCAGCCGCTCTATGACGAGCCGTTCCGGCTCGCCATGCCGGCCGATCATCCATGGTCAAGGCAAAAGAGCATCCGTCCGGAACAGCTGACTGACGAAACCATCCTGCTGCTGGGCGCCGGCCACTGCTTCCGGGATCAGGTGCTCAAGGTCTGCCCACAGCTCGGCAGCACCCAGACCGCCAACGGCATCCAGCAGACGCTGGAGGGCAGCTCGCTGGAAACGATACGCTACATGGTCACCTCCGGCGTCGGCATGACCATCCTGCCCAGCACCGCCTGCGTGCCGACGCGTGAAGAGAACCGCATGCTGGCGTTCCTGCCTTTCGAGCAGCCTACGCCGATGCGGCGGGTCGCACTGGCCTGGCGCAAGAGCTTCCCCCGCCCTGAGGCGATCGAGGCGGTCAGGCAGAGCATTCTGCATACCAGCCTGACCGGCGTGACGATGCTGGACATGCCGCCGGCGGAGAACGCACAGTAGGCATAATCGCATGCCTGCCATCAGCGGCGCATCGACGGAACATGCGTAATGATTTGCGCTATCCGGATACTGAAACTAAGATGGGAACATGGTGTCCTTCCGGATACAACAATCACCAACAAAGGAGCATGAAATGGATAATGGCATCAATGAAAAGGACCGCAAGGAAATTGCAGAGGGCTTGTCCCGCTTGCTCGCCGACAGCTATACCCTTTACCTGAAGACGCATTGTTTCCACTGGAACGTGACCGGTCCGATGTTCAACACCCTGCATCTGATGTTCGAGACCCAGTACAACGAACTGGCGCTCGCCGTCGATGCCATCGCCGAGCGCATTCGCTCGCTCGATTTTTACGCACCCGGCACCTATCGCGAATTCAGCAAGCTGACATCCATCCCGGAAAGCGAATCGGTGCCCAAGGCGCTCGACATGGTCAAGGAACTGGTCGAAGGCCATGAGGCCGTCTGCCGCACCGCACGCTCGCTCTTTCCGCTTGCCGACAAGGCTGGCGATGAAGCTACGGCAGACCTGCTGACCCAGCGCCTGCAGATCCATGAGAAAACCGCGTGGATGCTGCGCAGCCTGCTGGAGAAGTAAGCCGAGCCGTCCGGCATCGGGCCCGCCTGACGCCGCTCCATGCCACCCCGGCACTGTGCCGGGGTTTTTTCATCCGAACTTTCATCATTCCTGCAGCATGGCACGGCAGGGATGCTGGTAAAATGGATGTTTTCCGTCCGAACCGCATACAGCCCCGATGCACTGAGCCGTTGCCATCCGGACGCAACCGATTTCGACGTTATGCAGGAGTAAGTTTCCATGTCCGCCAAGCACGCCCGCCTTTTGATTCTTGGATCCGGCCCGGCCGGATACACCGCAGCCGTCTATGCCGCACGTGCCAACCTGAAACCGGTGCTGATCACCGGCATCGCCCAAGGTGGTCAGCTGATGACCACGACCGATGTGGACAACTGGCCAGCCGATGCCGACGGCGTACTCGGCCCGGAACTGATGGCGCGCTTCCAACGGCATGCCGAGCGCTTCAATACGGAAATCATCTTCGACCACATCCATACCGCGCATCTGCAAGAAAAGCCGATCCGGCTGGTCGGTGATTCCGGCGAATACACCTGTGACGCGCTCATCATCGCAACCGGCGCGTCCGCCAAGTATCTGGGCCTGCCGTCTGAGGAGAAATTCGCCGGCAAGGGTGTTTCCGCCTGCGCGACCTGCGACGGCTTCTTCTACCGCAACCAGGAAGTCGCCGTCATCGGCGGCGGCAACACTGCCGTCGAGGAAGCGCTGTATCTGGCCAACATCGCCAGCAAGGTGACCCTGGTGCATAGACGCGACAAGTTCAAGGCCGAAGCCATTCTGGTGGACAAGCTGATGTCCCGTGTCGAGGAAGGCAAAATCGAGCTGCAGCTGTTCTCGACACTGGACGAGGTGCTGGGTGACGACAGCGGCGTCACCGGTATGCGCATCCGTAACGTCAACGACGACAGCACGAAGGAGATTCCGGTAGCCGGCGTCTTCATCGCGATCGGTCACAAGCCCAACACCGATATCTTTGTCGGTCAGCTCGAAATGGACGGCGGCTACATCGTCACGCGCGCAGGCCGTGACGGTAACTTCACCGCGACCAGCGTCCCCGGCGTATTTGCCGCTGGCGACGTGCAGGACCACGTGTACCGTCAGGCGGTGACCAGCGCCGCCACCGGCTGCATGGCGGCACTCGACGCCGAGCGCTATCTTGATCAGCTGAAATAGGCGGGCTGCCTGCCCGTAACATCCGGGCGGCGGTCCTGTAGGGAATCATGCCGATGGAGTGAGCATCATTGATTGCATGTTTCTCCGTTTGGCAACATGAGGATGCGAGACATCAACATGGCTGAAGATCCAGACAAGGAAGCTGAATTCCGGCTCTTCCGCGAAGCCGTCAAGGGCGCGCGGCCGCTCAACGCCAAGTATGTCCAGCATCCGCAGCCCAAGCCCAGACCCATCCCGCGCCAGCTCATTCTCGACGAGCAGCAGGCGCTGGTCGATTCGCTGAGTGACGACTACATCCCTGCCCACGAGCTGGAAAGCGGCGAGGAGCTGCTTTACCTGCGTGACGGCCACTCCCCGGTGATACTGAGCAGACTGCGGCGCGGCCACTGGGTGATTCAGGATGCCATCGACCTGCACGGTCTGGTGGCGGAAGAGGCCAGAGCCTATGTCGCCGCCTTCCTCAACGATTGCAGAAAGCGTGGTGTCCGCTGCGTGCGCATCATTCACGGCAAGGGGCTGGGATCGAAAAACCGCGAGCCGGTACTCAAGCACAAGCTGCGCAACTGGTTGATGCAACGGGATGAAGTGATTGCCTATGCCCAGGCAAGACCGCAGGATGGCGGCAGCGGCGCCGTCATCGTCTTGCTCAAGGCAAACTGAGCAGCTCTCGGCTCCCGCCTCATTCCGAGATCAGGAACTGGTTGTGATCGGTCTTGAGGTAGAAGTTCCCCTGCGCATCGATCTCCATCGCACGGATGCGATAGCCGTGCAGCACGGGCTCGGCATAGACCAGCTGACCGCCCTCTCTCTTGACGCGGTACAGCGTCAGCGACGCCATGCCGGCGACGAACAGATCATTGTCCCAGTAATCGTTCTTGCCGGTGCTCGCATACTTGGCGATGGGACCGATACCGATCGACGGCATGAAGGTCATAGCCGGCTTCTCGAACCCCTCGTGGCTGTTGAATTTATTGCCGTAGTAATTGCCCATGCCATCGCGTTCATAGATGGTACCGTAGCTGACCACGGGCCAACCGTAGTTGCGCCCCTTTTTCACCAGATTGATTTCATCCCCGCCGCGCGGACCATGCTCGGTCAGCCAGAGCTCGTTGGTCTCACGGTCGAAGAATAGCCCGCCCGAAGGGGAACGATGGCCGATGGAATAGACCTCCGCGCTCAGTCTTCTCAGGTCGATGCGTATGACTTTGCCGATGGATGTGGTCTTGTCCTGCACGCGTTCCGGCTTGGAGAAGTCACCCACGCTGAGATACAAGATGTTGTCGTTCTCGCCCAGCGCCAGCTTGCCGCCGACCTGATGACCGAGAAACGGCTCCTTGATGGCGGGACGGCTCAGATAAATCTCACGCTTGAAAATGACTTCCATGCCCGTGACATCGAGCTCGAACTCGGAAACCGCCAGCCGTGCGCCGTTATACACGTCATCCCAGACCGTGTACGCGACGAACAGCGAATTACCGAGCAGAAGCGAATCCTTGACGCCGGAGAGGTCACGGCAATACACGACATTCTTCGCACTGCTCTCATCCGTCGAGTTCTCCGCGCCGGTGACATACTTGGTCAGACGTTTGTCCCCCCTGACGAGCTCGAACCTGTCGGTCAGGCGCGTAAAGTAGATCTCGCCGCACTTGCCGATGAACAGGAACTGGTTGTTCTCCAGCCGCTCGAACGGGCCAGTTGGATAGCCGTCCTCGAACGGCAGCTTGTACAGTTTGAGGTTCTGCGTGCCGAAGTTCGACACGATGCGTATCGGTTCCTCCGGTTCTGCGACTTCCATCTCGCGGAATACGTGCACAGGGTCGCCCGTCACGCCTGCCTCTTCGGCAGGCTGGTCCGTGGCCTCCACTACGGCTGGCTCCGCCAGCACCGGGAATGCGAGAAAAATGTGCGCGCCCAGCAAAAGCGCGGCCAGTCTGTCCTTCATCATCAAAACACTTCCTGAAAATCGGATTTCGAAATCTGCCCGATCTCTGCCTAGAGAGCAGTCAGGACTGCGCGTTCCGCCGGATCAGGCAGACCGCTTCGGCGGCAATGCCCTCGCCGCGCCCGGTGAAACCCAGTTTCTCCGAGGTGGTCGCCTTGACGTTGACGGCATCGCGCGGCAGATTGCAGT
>DATCJT010000065.1:0-20315 GCA_036562645.1 Methylophilaceae bacterium
CGTCACCTGATTGCTGTCAGGTGTTGCAGTCACGCCGTACTGCGCTTGCAGCATTACGATTTCATCGACTATAGGTACGCCATTCCGCAGCAATTGGTTATTGACGACCTTGTATCGGCTCTCGACCAATTCCCTATCCGCTTCCGGTAGCCACTTGCCCATACATGTCATTCTGGCGTTGTTGACCAATGGCGAGGTTCCAGCCACAAGACCGCCACTCGCATCCAGACCAATATGCGTAGTATCTGCAGGATCCAATGCGGTCACGCGGCTCAACGCACAGTTTGATGCCTGGCTGAGAAGCACGATATCACCAATCTCGCAACCAACATTACGCGTGACGGCAACATTACCGATATCAGAGGCATTGGTGATTCTGGTAGCAACTGCCCCGATGGCCTTGGTACTGGTACGTGCCACCAGCTCGTCACTGGTATTGCCATCGCCATTTATGATTTCGATGGGAAACACCGACTCGATATCATTGTCGGTGCCCGGATCATTGTCCGGATCATAAGAAGGTGGTAAGGGATCACATTGGAACAGATTGTTTTCCTTGTCTGCCATGGGAAAGGACAGTCCGAACCCGGCCACCTGAAAATCACGCTGAATATTCATCAAAGCCAGGCTGCCATTGGTCTGCGCATCAGCCGAACCCGAAGTCGCCTGGCGCTGACTCTCGAAGAATGTGAAAGCCTGCATGATGACCAGCGTGGCCAGCAGCCCGATCACCATTCCGACCATCAATTCGACAAGGCTCAACCCTTGCTGCAGACGCACTGAGGCTTCATTGCGCATCGTCTATATTCCTTCTATGCGTGCAGTGGTCGAATAAGTATGCGGATCCTCACCTGGAATCTGCCATGTCACCGTCACCGTCACTGTCCTGTCAGCGCTCACACTGACCGACCTTTTGCCTGAAGGTAGATATCTGGAGACATCCTCTTCTTCCACTTCATGGTCAGCCAGATCGGCCCCACTAACCCAAATGTCACCAAGCTTCTGTTGCGCAATGAAGCTGGCCTCCGCCCGATACTTCGCATCCGAGGTATTTTTCAGCATCGCTGCCTGCAGGCCGACTAGCGCCAATATCCCCATGGAGAAAATCACAACAGCGAGCAATGCCTCCAGCAAGACGGCACCCTGCTGCTTGTCGCCTGAAATGGGCATCATGTACTTGCGAGGTGGATATCTGTCTTTCATCATTGACGTTCTCTCTCAACAGGCGCGAGGGTCTCCACTGTCACGATTGGGATCGCACATGCGTATGCTGCCGCCGGCACCGAGCAGGATTCTCAGGTCGCGACTATCGTCTGGCGACATCACGGCCGAACTCATGTCAACGTTCACCTGAGTAAACGGATTGCTGGCTGGGTCGATCAGTCCCATGCCGGTAAAGACCACAGCACTATTGCCGGCTGGTACCACTGTGATGGTCACTTCCGATGTCGCCCCTTCAGAAGCAGGACGTTCCTGAATCAGTTCCTCGCCTGGACAATCGTCCGCCACACCGGCCACCTCACAGACCACCCAGCCGCTATCGACCACATTCAGCTGGAACTTCACGGTTGCATTCCGTTTGACCGCCTCGGCGCGTGCCAGCTGCAGTCCATTCTGTATGGATTCTGCCGCCGTGCGAATCCGGCCGTTCTGTATCATCTGGGCGAAATTGGGTACGGCGATTGTTACCAGAATCGCCAGCACCGCAGTGACAACCACCATTTCAACCAGATTGAACCCGTGCTGTACCCGCACGGAACGACCGATCAGCATGATCCGCCCTTCTTCATGATCCAGCATGGACCGCTGCCACCCGGCACCGTTGAATTTCTTTCGTTGTTGTGATCGATGTCGTAGCTGTACCCGCTCATACCGGCTGTCGATATGCCGGTCGCAGTAATCTTGAACGAGTCGCTTGCGGTTTCACAAGTGAACGAAAAGCTTTTCGCTGTAACCGCGGGCTTGCCGTCACTCGAACGATTGCAGCTGCCATCCACATAGCCGACATAAGTACGGTTATCTTGGAAATACTGTTCCAACTTAACTCGCAGATCAGCTAGGCCAGAGACAGCTTCCGTGACCTTTCCGCGCGCCACATAGTCCTGATAGGCAGGAAAGGCGACTGTCGAAAGGATACCGACTATCGCCACAACGATGATAAGCTCGACGAGCGTGAACCCGCTCATTCCCTGACTGGTTCGCATTTTTATCCCCTTTTACGCTACATGTATGCTGCTGCAAAATCCCACCGACTTCCAGCATCGGCTGACGACCGGCATCTTGTGACGGATGAACGGTAAACCCGATGTCGGTTCCTGTCAAAACATCGGTTTATGTTAGTATCCGGCTTTTGAAGAAACTTATGCCATGAGAACGCTCTGTCTATCACTGCTACTATGCATGCTGACCGCAGCCTGCGGCACCAAGGGCCCTCTCTACATTCCCGAACGGCAGTATCCGCAGGATGAACAGCCGGCTGTACAGAAGCAATAGCCGGCAGAACGCTCAGAACCTCACGAAGCGACTAGACCAGTGAATCCTTTCCGTTATGTAAACGGCTCGCTGCATGCCGAAAATGTTGCGCTCACCGAAATCGCCAGCTGTTATGGCACGCCCTGCTATGTCTATTCCAGACAGGCACTCGAAAGCGCGTTCGCAAGCTTCAGGGCAGGCTTTTCCGATAGCGACCATCTGGTGTGCTTTGCCGTCAAGGCCAACCCCAGTCTGGCCATACTCAATCTGTTCGCCCGCATGGGAGCAGGCTTTGACATCGTGTCCGGCGGTGAATTGGCACGGGTACTTGCCGCCGGCGGAGACCCGTCCAAGGTGGTGTTCTCCGGCGTGGGCAAGACCGCGGACGAAATGCGCGCCGCATTGAACGCCGGCATTTTCTGCTTCAACGTGGAATCCGCCGCCGAGCTCGACCGCCTGAATCAGGTTGCCGGCGAAGTCGGCAAGCGCGCACCGGTTTCACTGCGTGTGAACCCGAATGTGGATGCCAAGACCCACCCCTACATTTCCACCGGCCTCAAAAACAACAAGTTCGGCGTAGCCTACGAGGAAGCCTTCGAGCTGTACCAGCGCGCCGCCTCGATGCCGAACATCGACGTGCACGGCGTGGACTGCCACATCGGTTCGCAGCTGACCGAACTGTCACCGTTCCTGGATGCCTTTGACCGCATCCTGGCATTGGTTGACCGACTGGCTGCCGCAGGCATCCATATCCGGCATATCGATGTCGGCGGAGGCATCGGTATCCGCTACAACGACGAGACCCCGCCGGAGTTCAGCGAATACGCACGAGCCATGCTGCAGAAGCTCGGCGACCGCAAGATCAGACTGGTATTCGAACCGGGCCGCGCACTGGTCGGCAATGCCGGCCTGCTGCTGACCAGGGTGGAGTACCTGAAACTTACGGAAGCGAAGAATTTCGCCATCGTCGATGCGGCGATGAACGACCTCATGCGGCCTGCGCTGTATGACGCCTGGCACGACATTCAGCCGGTCACGCCTCAAGCAACGGGCACCGCTCACACCTATGAAGTGGTCGGCCCCGTCTGCGAAAGCGGTGATTTTCTCGGACATGATCGCGAACTGACCCTGCATCAGGGCGACCTGCTCGCCATCATGTCCGCCGGCGCCTACGGCATGAGCATGAGCTCCAATTACAACTCGCGCCCGCGCGCGGCGGAAGTCATGGTGGACGGCGACCGCCATCACCTGATTCGCCGGCGCGAAAGCATAGACCAGCTGTACGCGCTGGAGTCCGTGCTAAGGGACTAAGTCACGCAACAAGCAAACGAAAAGGAGGCTAGGCCTCCTTTTCGTTTGTCCGTCAATTGAAGACGACCGTCTTGTTGGCGTAAACCAGGATGCGATTCTCGATGTGCCAGCGCACTGCGCGCGATAGCACGACGCGTTCCAGGTCGCGCCCTTTCTGAATCAGATCGTCAACCTGCTCCCGGTGCGAGATGCGGGTGATGTCCTGCTCGATGATGGGCCCCTCGTCCAGCACTTCCGTGACGTAATGACTGGTGGCGCCGATGAGCTTCACGCCACGCTCAAAGGCACGATGATAGGGCCGCGCACCGATGAAGGCTGGCAGGAAGGAATGATGGATGTTGATGATGCGCTGCGGATATCGTTTGACGAAATCCGGGGACAGGATCTGCATATAGCGCGCGAGCACGATGAGATCGATCTCGTGCTGTTCGAACAGCGCAAACTGCTGCGCCTCGGCCTGCGGCTTGCTGTCCTTGGTGACCTCGATGTAATGGAACGGGATGTTGTAGAAAGCAGCCAGTTTCTCCGCATGCCGGTGATTGCTGATGATGAGCGGGATATCGCATGCGAGCTCTCCGCATTGGTGCCTGTGCAGCAGGTCGGCCAGACAGTGGTCATACTGTGAAACCATGATGGCGACACGCGGCCGCTTTTGCGTCGATTTCAGCTGCCAATCCATGTCAAAGCGTTTAGCGATCGGCGCGAACGCCTCGGCGAAACCTTCCAGACTCAGGGTCGAGCCGTCCAGATCCCACTCCACGCGCATCAGGAACAGATTGTTCTCGCTGTCCTGATGCTGGTCGGCATGTAGGATATTGGCGTCATGCCGATAAAGGAAATCGGCAATCGCAGCGACCAGACCTTTCTGGTCCGGACAGGTAATGAGAAGTGTTGCGGTATTTTTCATGGTTGAACCGTGGAATGCCGTCGAACTTGAACGAAATTGGGCGATTATCCCAGATTATGTGCCCCGGTGCGAGATGACGCCGGTACACCATCGCATGCATTGATTCCGGCACGACCACAGCCAAGCTTTTGTTTTTGCATCGGCATCGTGTGCATGTTGCAGCCTGATTGTGGTATCTTCTGACATGCTCATGGACCACGGCGCGATCGCGTCACACGTTTCTCGTGAAAAAACACTGGCATTATTTTCTGATTGTTTTTCTTCTGCCCGTCCTTTTGATTCTCTGGTGGTGGGGTCTGTTTTCTTCCGCCACGATTGATACCGGTGAACGCGGCGACTATTACTACGCCTATCTCGAGGCAGAGGGCCCCTATTCGAAACTGGCTTCAAAACAGGAAGAGGTGCGCTCCGTGCTGAAACAGCAGGGCATCACGCCCGGTGCGCAGATCACGCTGATCCTGTCCGACCCCAGAACCACGCCCTATAAGCAACTGAAGGCACGCACCGGCTTCATCATCGACAAGGACCGGATGCCTGCCGCGCCGCTGATGGTCGATACCGTCCCATTACGCAAGGTCGTCATTGCGGAAATCCGGGCGCATCCGCTGTTCGCCTACGGCAAGGTCTATTCGGCTCTGCTCGATTATGCCGAGCAGCACAACACGACACTGCATCTGCCGACACTGGAAATCTTCCAGTCCAGCGTCCTGCATGTGGAAATGCCGCTGGAAGACCAGCCGCTGGCGCAAACCGCGTGGAGCAAGAATTCATGAGCCTGTTCGCACTGCTTGCCGCACTGTTGCTGAGCTATTACTTCCCGCACAGATATCTGGACCTGCTGCAGCATGTCTTCCGGCCCTATGCGCAGTGGCTGGACCGCAATCTCAATGACGGCAGGAGGCTGCATGGCGGCATCGCCTGGACAGCCGGCGCTCTGCTGCCTGCCATCGTCATCGCTATCATCTATATCGCCCTGCTGCGCATCCACTTCCTGCTCGGACTACTGTTCAGCGCTGCAGTGCTTTATTTCACGCTGCGCTGTAGCCAGTTCGAACGGCGCGCGGAGCAGATTCTTGCCTCCCTGCGCAATCAGGACCTCGACCTTGCGCGCGACCAGTATCATGCCTGGGAGGGCAGTAACGCGGACAGCTACAGTCATGCCCAGCTCTGCCGCGTCAGCATAGAGGCCACGCTCAAGCGCTCGCATTACGGCCTGTTCGGCCCCGTGTTCTGGTTCGCTCTACTGGGCCCGGCCGGCGCGGTGCTGTATCGACTCGGCTACCTGCTCAAGGTCGAGTGGCATACACCGCAAGACGATGTATTCGGCCGCTATGCAGAACAGGTGTTCGCCTGGATGGACTGGCTGCCTGCACGCATCACGGCGATCTGCTTTGCCATCGTCGGTGACTTCGAGGATGCTGTTTACTGCTGGCGTACACAGGCGTCCGCCTGGCCGGACAAGGCGCTCGGCATCATTCTCGCAGCGGGTGGCGGTGCGCTCGGCGTCAAACTGGGAGAACCGTTGTCGCTCGACGGTGTCATCATCTATCGCCCCGACCTGGGCCTCGGCGACGAGGCGGATGCGGACGGCCTGCAAAGCGCCATCGGCCTTGTCTGGCGCGTACTGCTGCTGATGGTCGGCTTCATTCTGCTGCTGACCATTGCGCACTGGCTCGGACATTAGAATTCATATCGGAACCCCATCATGGACATCGTACTTGCCAATCCTCGCGGTTTTTGTGCCGGCGTAGACCGTGCCATCATCATTGTCGAACAGGCACTGGAAAAATTCGGTGCCCCCATCTATGTGCGACATGAGGTCGTGCACAACAAGTTCGTCGTCGATGAACTGCGCAACAAGGGCGCCATCTTCATCGAGGAGCTAGACGAAGTACCGGCAGGCAGTACCGTCATCTTCAGCGCTCACGGCGTTTCCAAGGACGTGCGCGCCGAGGCGGAACGACGCGGCCTGCGCGTTTTCGATGCCACTTGCCCGCTTGTCACCAAGGTGCATATCGAGGTCGATAAGATGCGCAAGACCGGCCGTGAGATCGTCATGATCGGCCACAAGGGGCACCCGGAAGTGGAAGGCACCATGGGACAGTCAGACAGTGGCATGTATCTGGTGGAAACCATCGATGATGTCGAGGCACTGACGGTTCAGGACCCGACCAGGCTGTCCTATGTGACACAGACCACCCTGTCGATAGACGACGCCGCCAGCATCGTCGAGGCGCTGAAAAGAAAGTTCCCGCTGATCGAGGGCCCGCGCAGCGACAGCATCTGCTACGCGACTCAGAATCGCCAGGATGCCGTCAAGATCATGGCCAAGGACTGCGACCTGGTCATCATCGTCGGCTCGCCGAACAGCTCCAACTCCAACCGTCTGCGTGAGGTCGCACAGAACCAGGGCGTGGAAGCCTACATGGTCGATAATGCCAGCCAGCTCAAGCCGGAATGGATCGTCGGCAAGCGGCGCATCGGCATCTCGGCCGGCGCCTCAGCCCCGGAGGTGCTGGTGCAGGACGTCATCGCCAAGCTAAAGTCGCTCGGCGCCGATCAGATCACCGAACTGCAGGGTGTGGTGGAGAATGTCGTATTCCAACTCCCGAAAAACCTGAGATCGGGCTGATTCTTTCATCGATAAATAAACAGCAAAAAAGGCGCCGAGGCGCCTTTTTTGTCGTCATCGCTCCCGGCCTTACGCCTTCTTTCTGCAGCTATCGATGCTGAAGGGCGTCTCACCGCTGGAAGCCAGCACCAGCAGGCCGCCGATAATCGCCAGATACTGCAGCGGTGCCGGAGTGAGTCCGACAAGCACGATGAACAGCGCATAGACTGCCATGATGATGGCTACGGCACGCGTCTTGTATCCCACCAGCAGGGCCAGACCGCCCACTACCTGTACGAGGATGATGAGCGGTGCCACGACCCCGGGCAGCCCATGGGCCTGCAGTGCGCTATAAAACTGATCATAGCCGACCGGATTGTTCATGAAGTCATTGAGCATCATGATTACCTGCACGAGAAAGAGCTGAGCGAGCAAAACACGTCCCAGTACTGCCAGATATCTGTTCATGGATAATCCCTTGCCTGTTACTTGGAAAAGATGCTGCATAATGCACGCAAGTGCCCGTGGCTGCAAGCCGCAAGCGAGGCAGGCATGTTCCGGCCTTGGGCGGAAGCGCCTGAATTCACTGAATTACCGGATATCGAAGACAATTGAAACCAGCAGCTGACTTCACCATTGCCACGGTCGAATGGGCGAAGGAAAAGGAACGCCTGAGCGTGATACGGACCGAGGTCTTCATCAAGGAACAGCGGGTTCCGCCGGAACTGGAATGGGACGGGCTGGATGAAACCGCAACCCACCTGCTCGCACTGGACGCGAACGGCGACGCGATCGGCTGCGCCAGAATACTGGACCACGCATGTATAGGCCGCATGGCCGTGTTGAAGGAATGGCGCCGGCGCGGCGTTGGACGCGCATTGCTGTCGGCAGCGGTGGACCTCTGTCGCCGATACGGTCACGGCCCGATCCGGCTCTCCGCCCAGGTTCACGCCATTCCGTTCTATGCCGCCGCAGGCTTCGAGGTCTGTAGCGATGAATACATGGATGCAGGCATTCCGCACCGCGACATGCGACTGCACTGACACTCCAACCGCCTGCCCTGCCGTATCCGGCGCGGACCTTCCTCTCGACACACATGCTAAACGATTGATTTTCCAGCGCCATGCAATCCGGCGAACAATTGTTGATTGCCGACCGCTTCGGTAAAATAGCGACTTTCCCCAATCGTTAACCTAAAGGAATTCCATGTCCAAGATCATTTTCAAGGCTGGTGAAGCCACCGTTTTCTCTGAAGGCAAGGACGTTACCGCTGCCATGCCGGAAATCCTGATCGGTGCCGTTGACGGTCCGGTCGGCGCCGCTTTCGCCAACATGATGGCACAGACCAAGGGTCACACCGCGATGTTCGTCGTACGCGACATCAACCAGATGGTGCGTCCGGCTGCCATCATGGTGCCCAAGGTCACCCTGAAGGACTCCATCAACATCGAACTGTTCGGCGGCGTCGTTCAAGCTGCAACGGCAGACGCGATTGTTGACTGTGTCATCGAGGGCATCATCCCCAAGGATCAGGTCAACGATCTCTGCATCATCTCCTTGGTCTGGATCGACCCGGGCTGTGGTCCGCTGGCCAAGGAAGGCAAGCTGGACAAGGCCGACATGTACAAGAACAACTACGAAGCCACCAAGCTCGCCATCAAGCGCGCGCTGAACGATGAGCCGTCCATCGACGAGCTGATCAAGAACCGTCATACCATCAAGCACTGCATGTGGGAAGAAAGCTGGGGCGAAATCTAAGCCTCCTTCCGCAGTGACGACAAGCCCCCGCGACATCACCGTTTCGGGGGCTTTTTTGTATCCATGTTGCGCACATGAGCCTGTTTGACACCGACGACGATTCCGCCAACCTGCAGATCGGACCGGCTTCCTGGTGGCTACGCGGTTTCGCCAGAAGGCATGAGCACGCCGTCATGCATGCATTGCATAAAGTCATGGCTGCAGCACCATTACGCGAAATGACGACGCCGGGCGGCCAGAAAATGTCCGTCAGAACCACCTGCTGCGGAGATCTGGGATGGGTGTCCGACCGCAGGGGCTATCGTTACGAACCCCTAAACCCCTTGGACGGCAGGCCTTGGCCTGCGATGCCCAGCATATTTGCCGACATCGCCCGCGCTGCCGCACGTACGGCAGGATTCGAGGGATTCGAACCCGACGCCTGTCTGATCAATCAGTATCGTCCCGGTGCCAGGATGGGGCTGCACCAGGACCGTGACGAACGGGACTTCAACCAGCCTATCGTCTCCGTTTCCCTTGGGTTACCCGCCACCTTCCTGTTCGGCGGTCTGAACCGCAGTGACCGCACGTTTCACATGGAACTGCGGCATGGTGACATTGTGGTGTGGGGCGGTGTCGATCGCCTGCGCTTTCACGGTGTGCTGCCGCTCGCCGCCGGCCGTCATCCACTGACGGGTGACTGCCGCTTCAATCTGACCCTGCGCAAGGCTGGCTAGATGTCGAACGACCCAGTCGCCTCAGCAGCTTGCGTACTGGCGTAGGCAGCGCCGCATCGATGGCATTTTCGAGGTCCAGCATGATGCTGCCGTCCTGCCGTATCTGCGGCAGTTTGCCGATGATGCGCAGGGGCTGCGGCGCGATGTGCAGACGGAAATGCGTGAATGTATGGCTCAACTGCGGCAGAGGCGGTAGCAATTCGGCCTCGATGCCGTAACGCTCACGGGCGACAGTCCGAGCATCGCTATCCGGTTCGGTTTCCGGCAGACTCCATAGCCCACCCCAGATACCGCTGGGCGGTCTTTTCTCGAGCAGAATCTCGTTATCCCGCAGCAACAGCAGCATGATGACGTGTCTTTCCGGCAGCACCTTGCGTGGTCGCGGCACCGGCAGGACAGCCTGCTTGCCCTGCGCCAGGGCGGCGCAGCCGTCGCGTAGCGGGCATGCGTCACAGTGCGGCCTGCCGCGCGTGCATATCGTCGCCCCCAAGTCCATCAGACCCTGTATGTAGGCGCTTACCTCCGCCTGTGGCATCAGTGTTTCGGCAAGTTCCCACATTCGCTTCTCCGCCTTGGGCAGGCCCGGCCAATCCTCTATCAGAAAATTGCGGGCGAATACGCGCTTCACGTTGCCGTCCAGTATGGGGTGCGGCTGGCCGAAGGCGAAACTGCAGATGGCCGCAGCCGTGGAGCGCCCTATGCCCGGCAGCGCCATGACCTCCTCGATGCGCTGCGGAAAGCTGCCACCGTGCCGTTCCATCAGGATTTGCGCGGCCCGATGCAGATTGCGGGCTCTGGAGTAGTACCCCAGACCGCTCCAGTGCTGCAGCACCTCATCCTGCGCAGCGCCAGCCAGGCTGGCGATATCGGGAAAACGCCGCATGAAGCGCGCGTAATAGCCGATCACAGCCGACACCTGCGTCTGCTGCAGCATGATCTCGGACACCCAGATGGCATAAGGGTCGCGCGTGTTCTGCCAGGGCAGATCATGACGGCCATGCCGCTTCTGCCAGCGGATGACGGCGTCGGAAAACGCACTCATGCTCCGTGGATCATTCATGCGCCTGCCGCTGCCTCAAAGCGGTGAGTCGGTGATCTCATGTCACAAAGAACGCCATCGCCCGCATCGTCGGATGTCGAACAATGGCGCTGCATCCTTGCCGGAATCAGCGGCCAAGCAGCTTGTCCAGCTTCTGCTTGACTTTGTCCTCCTTGCCCGCCGGCTTCTCGGTCGGCTCCGTCTCATTGACCGGTGCCGGTTCGGCGGTCTTCTCGGCAGGCGCGGGCTCTGCCTTCTTCTTCAGCAGACCTTCCAGCCCACCAGCCGCATCGCCTTCCAATAGTTTCTGCACCGCTTCGCCCTTCACGCCACCAACCTTGTCGATCACCTTCTGCTTGGCAACCGCCGTAGCGATGCCGGCGAAATCCAGCGCATACTTGGGCTTGGCGAATGTGCCGGTGACCTTGACCGGTATGGTCACGCCGCTCAGCTCATCGAGGCCGGCTCCACCCTGGCCGGCCAAGGTCTTGACGATGGTCGGCTTGGCCAGATAGTCAATGGTCTCATTGCCGATATCGACCTGTCCGCTGCCTGAGATGCGAAACAGCGGCGCCTTCATGTCGAGGTCGTCGTTGCGCGCAACCCCATCCTTGATGTTGAAGGTTGCTGACATCTCGCTGAAATCGGTTTTCAGCGTCTTGTCGCCTTCGACATTGGCTTCGCCCTTGAGCGCATTCAGTTTATCCTTGTAGCTGCGGATCGTGCCCGCGATATCGATGCCCTTGACGGCACCGTCGGCCAGTTTCAGGCCGGCAGTGCCGTTAAGCGACTTTTTTAGCGTATTCACCGTCGCGCCACTGGTCGTGACGTCCAAATTCAGGTTGCCCTTGCCGCTCAGCATGTCATTGTTAATCACATCCGTCAGTAGCGGACCGATGGCGATACCGCTCATGCTCTGCTTGAAGGCGATCTGCGGTGTGGCACGCGCGTCGACCTGCAACGAGCCGTTCATCGAACCTTCGTAAAGATTGGCCGAAAACGGCGAGAGCTGCGCCACACCGTCATCCGCCTTGAGCTTGATCCGCACGTTGGTCGATTTGACGTTGGCCAGATTCAGCCAGCCGATACGCAGTTCGCCATCAGCATTGATCGACTTCAGCGCCGACAGGTCGATCGGCGTATCGGCTGCCGGCTTGGCGGCCGCAGCCTGCGCCGACTCGGTCTCGGATTTGACGATGTAGCGGTCTGCGTCCAGCCTGTCGATATCGATATCGAAATGATAGATCGGCCGTTCAAACCGGCTGATGCCGAGGCTGCCCTTGATCTGCGACTCATCCAGCTTGACTGCGAACGGGCTGACGTTAAGACGCGTGCCGTCCGCCTTGACGCCCATGTTGAGGCCGGTCAGCCGATAGTTGTCGTAGAGGATGCTGGCGATGTTCACCTTGCCATCCAGTAGCAGGCTCTTCAGCACTGACAGATCGGCAGGCTTGCTATCCCCGCTCTTGGCCGTCTTTTCCGGCTTCGCTGCAGACTGGCCGAGCAGCTTGTTGAGATTTAGCGTATCGGCATTCAAATTAAACTTGATATTGGGTTGCTTGAAGCCCGCCACGGCCACATCGCCATTGAGCCTGGTCGTGTCGATGGCCAGATTGAAATCGCTGTTCACCCGTTCCTGCTTGGCATCGGCATGCAGCTTGAGCGCGAACTCGCCCTTCATGGCTCCGCCCGGTAGCGCCGGGTCCTTCACATCAACACTGCCGGCTAGCTTGGGCAGGTCGAATACCAGCTGTTCGAGATTGCCGCTGAAAGGCGAGGAGAACTTGCCCTGCACGGTGCGCGCACCCTGTTTGGCATTCACATCGCCGCTGATGCCGCTACTCTGCAACGCCTTGGGCGAGCCTTTGACATCGGCCAGCACCAGATTGGCCTTGACGCTGTCACTGCCCTTTTCATGTGTCAGACTGAGGCGCGCCTCCTTGCCCTTGACCTCGTTCTCCTGCACGCTCAGGGACGGCGCTGCAAGATCGACGGCTAGCTTTGCGCCGTCAAAATCGCCGGTCACGGCCAGTTTCAGCCCATCGACCAGAAACTGCATGGTATCCGGCCTGGCATCGACATCGCCGCTCAACCTGACGACGACATTCCTGCCCCCGGCAAGGTCACCCGTCACGCTGGCATCCAGCTTTTTCGCGGCGAAGTGCTTCTGTTCCGGATCGGCCATGAAATTGCCGCGGATTTTTGCGGCGACATCGATTGCCGGCTGCTTCGCCGACAATTCGAAATCGGTGCTGACATCGAACGGCTCCGCCAGCGCGACATGGCCTGTTTCCAGATTGAACTTGCTCAGCCTGACCTCGTTCCCCGCCTGCAGATCGGTATAGGTCACGGCGGAATTGGTTACGACGATACCGTCCACATCGAACCGGATCTGCTCGGACTCGCTTTCCTCCGCGCTCAGCAGGTCGTCGTAATTGGTCGTACCGTCTTCGTAACGCACGATATTGGCGCGCGCGCCATCGACATAGATGGTGTCTACGATCAGTTCCTTGCGTAGCAGTGGCAGCAGCGCCAGCGATACCTTGAGCCCTTCGACCGCCGCAAATTCCTTGTCGCTCTTGTGCTCCGAGATGGAAATGCGGCCGAGATCAGCACCTATCTTGGGCCAGAAGGCGAGCTTGATATCACCTTCGATGTTCAGGGTGCGCTGCTTCTTTTCCTGCACCAGCTTGACGATCATCGGCTTGTAGTCATTGGGATTGAAGGTGGCAGCGACGATGCCCACCACGATCAGCGCCAGCACGATCAGCCCACCCAGCACGTAGGCTGCGTATTTCAGCAATTTGTTCATAATCCGACCCGATTCTTTATTCAAGTTCCATCAACCCGGGCGAACGGCGCCCGCATACATGCAGATACCTGCAAAATCATACCGCCTATCCTTGGTCTCTGTCTGCCCTTGCTCAGGTATTCCAGAAATAGGCCAGCACGATACAGCCGAAAACGATGCGGTAATACGCGAACAGACGGAAATCGTGATGTGCGACATACCGGATGAGAGTCTTCACTGCCAGCAGTGCCGCAAAGAAGGCAGTGATGAAACCGACGGCGAACACGGGCAGATCGTCCCAGCTCAACAGGTCGCAATTCACCAGCAGGTCATACGTGGTCGCGGCGAACATGATGGGGATGGCGACAAAAAACGAGAACTCCGTCGCCGCCTTGCGGGAAAGGCCGAACACCACACCGCCGAGTATCGTGGCGCCTGAACGCGACACGCCCGGTATCAGGGCCAGCGATTGCGCACAACCGATTTTCAGTGCCTGCCAGACGCTCATATCGTCCACGGTTTGCGCCGTCGGCGCAGGCGCCAACCTTTCCACGATCAGTATGGCGAACCCGCCGGCGACGAGCGCGACAGCCACCATGATCGGCGAAAACAGAAACTCCTTGATCTGGTCATGGAAGGCGAAGCCGAGCAGTGCCGCCGGCATGAAACCGACTGCCAGGTTGAACAGAAAGCGCTGCGCATCCCTGTCGCGGCAGGCACTGCCGGCCACATGCCGCAGGCGGGCCCGGTATTCCCAGCAGATCGCCAGTATCGCGCCGAGCTGGATGAAGATCTTGAAGACCTTGCTTTTCTCATCATTGAATGAGAGCAGGTCGCCGACGATGATCAGGTGACCGGTGCTGCTCACCGGCAGAAACTCCGTCGCGCCTTCGACCACGCCCAGAATAAAGGCCTTCAGCAACAAAATCAGATCCATGAGTGGCGTACTTTCCCTTTGCCTCAGTTCTTTCAGAAACGCTCGCCCGGTCTCAGATATCGCCACTGTCCGAGCGGCAGCTTGCCGAGCGTCACGCTACCGATGCGGATGCGCTTCAGCGCCGTGACCTTGAGCCCCACCAGTTCGCACATGCGGCGGATCTGGCGCTTGCGGCCTTCACGCAAGACGAAGCGCAGTTGGTCCTCGTTCTGCCAGGAGACCTTGGCCGGCTTGAGCTTGACGCCATCCAGTTCGAGTCCGTGATTTAGCAGTTTCAGACCGTCTTCCGACAGCTTGCCCTCGACCCTGACCAGATATTCCTTCTCTATGGTCGAGTCCTCGCCGATCAGATGACGTGCGATGCGGCCATCCTGCGTCAGTACCAGCAGGCCGGTAGAATCGATGTCCAGCCTGCCGGCCGGCGCAAGCCCCTTGAGGAATCCGCGCTGGAACGTCTTGCGAACCGGATCCTCTGCCCACTGGTTGTCCGGATGGATCAGCACGATGGCCGGCTCATAGCCGTCCTCGGCCTGACCGGAAACATAGCCGATGGGCTTGTTGAGCAGAATGGTCACCCGTTCCGACTGCGCCTGCCGTGCGCTGTCACTCACTTCGATGTGGGCATCAGGAGACACGCGCGTCCCCAACGTATCGACGACCTCGCCGTTCACCCTGACCCAGCCGTTGACGATCCATTCATCCGCCTCGCGCCGCGAACAAAGCCCAAGCTCGGACATGCGCTTGGACAGACGAGGTAAATCGGTGACGGAAGTTTTCCTGAGCGCGGTCTCGGAATCGCTGGCGCGTTTACCGCTACGCTCCTCGGTTCGGACATCACGCGGACTGCGCACACGATTTTCGGCCTTGACGCGGTCACCCGGCTTTCCGGTTGATGGATGCCGTCTGCGCTCTCCAGAACGATTGCGTTCGGGTTCGGCGATGGTCGGTTTTTCTGGCCGATCGCCACCTTCCACGCGCGGCTTGCCCGTTGGCGGGCTAGTACACACTCTCTTGGCAGGGGCTATGGGCCGCACCGGCTTGTGTTTCGGTTCGCTGCGCTGCTGTCTGGATGTGGGTAGTTTGAGTGTGGTCAATGCAATGTGTCCTTTCAGCTATTTTATCAGAGCGGCAAGACAAGCTCGCCTCTGATCTAAGCGCATCAGTCCACCGGGAGAATGCACTCAGCTTCGGATAGGTATGAGTCGCCGTAGTTCCAAGATCCAATCGACTGCCAAACTCATGATTCCACTCATACATATAGAATGGTGCAGCGCTTACAACATTAAAGCGTAAATGTTCCGAAGATCATCATGAATTCAAGCCGCTGGACAAAATGGTTGCAGAGCAACTGACCACTCAATCAACCGAACCGAGCGACCAACTCGATATTTATGATTTGCAAGACTTTACTGGTGAAACACGGCAAGTCCTGACACAACAACGCATAAAACAATCTTTTTTCGTCGAGCGGTATTGAGAGTAGTTATCAGAGGCGCTGCTGCATGTCCGGCCTTTCCGAACCCAGACTACTGGTTGCAAGCCATATCGTTCCTTGGAGAAGTGACAAACAGAACCGCCCGAATCCTCGTAACGGCCTTTGCCTTTCCGCCCTTCACGACAATGCGTTTGATAGCGGTCTTATTACGTTGACGGACAAATTTGAAGTCGTTTCTGAAACATTGCATCGCCGCAAAGATGCATTTCTTAAACAAGTGCTCTTACCACTAGAAGGTAAAGTAATCACCCTTCCAGAACGATTCCTACCCGAAATAGATTTTATTGCGCGTCATCGGGAAGAGGTGTTTCTAGACAATCACAAAGGATAATTCATGCTGCGTCAAGGCTCTCTCGCGTACAGGATGAGACACTAACCAATAAAACCGGCAAGTAAATCTTGCCGGTTTTATTGGATGCTGGATATTCAGCCGATCAAACCTTCTGGTAAACCTCGGCACCCTTCTTCACGAACTCGATCGCCTTCTCCTCCATGCCGCGCTTGAGCGCCTCTTCCTCGCTAAGCCCTTGGCTTGCGGCGTACTCGCGTACGTCCTGGGTGATCTTCATGGAGCAGAAATGCGGGCCGCACATGGAGCAGAAGTGCGCCTGCTTGGCACCTTCCTGCGGTAGCGTCTCGTCGTGGAACTCGCGCGCCTTCTCGGGATCCAGTCCCAGGTTGAACTGGTCTTCCCAGCGGAACTCGAAGCGTGCCTTGGAGAGCGCATTGTCGCGGATCTGCGCGCCCGGATGGCCCTTGGCGAGGTCAGCAGCATGCGCGGCGATCTTGTAGGTGATGATGCCTTCGCGCACGTCCTCCTTGTCCGGCAGACCCAGGTGTTCCTTGGGCGTGACGTAGCACAGCATGGCACAGCCGTACCAGCCGATCATGGCGGCGCCGATGCCCGAGGTGATATGGTCGTAGCCAGGCGCGATGTCGGTGGTGAGCGGCCCCAGCGTATAGAACGGCGCCTCATGGCAATGCTTGAGCTGCATGTCCATGTTCTCCTTGATGAGATGCATGGGCACGTGCCCCGGACCTTCGATCATGACCTGCACGTCATGCTTCCAGGCGATCTGCGTGAGTTCGCCCAGTGTCTTCAGTTCGGCGAACTGGGCCTCGTCATTGGCATCATAGATGGAACCCGGACGCAGGCCGTCGCCCAGACTGAAGCTGACGTCGTAGGCCTTCATGATTTCGCAGATTTCCTCGAAGTGCGTGTAGAGGAAGCTCTCCTTGTGGTGCGCGAGACACCACTTGGCCATGATGGAGCCGCCGCGCGAGACGATGCCCGTCATGCGCTTGGCCGTGAGCGGAATGTAGGCGAGGCGCACGCCGGCGTGGATGGTGAAATAGTCCACACCCTGCTCAGCCTGCTCGATCAGCGTGTCGCGGAAGATCTCCCAAGTCAGCTCCTCGGCCTTGCCATCCACTTTTTCCAGCGCCTGATAGATGGGAACGGTGCCGATCGGCACGGGCGAGTTACGGATGATCCACTCGCGCGTCTCGTGGATGTTCTTGCCGGTGGACAGGTCCATGACGGTGTCCGCACCCCAGCGCGTACCCCAGACCATCTTCTCCACTTCCTCGGCGATACCCGAGGTCACGGCGGAATTGCCGATGTTGGCGTTGATCTTCACGAGGAAGTTGCGGCCGATGATCATCGGCTCGGATTCCGGGTGGTTGATGTTGGCTGGGATGATGGCACGACCGCGCGCGACCTCGTCGCGCACGAACTCGGGCGTGATGAGCTGCGGGATGCTGGCGCCGAAGCTGTGGCCCGGATGCTGCTTCTGCAGCATCTCGCTGATGCTCTCGCGGCGCTGGTTCTCGCGGATGGCGATGAATTCCATCTCGGGCGTGATGATCCCCTTGCGGGCGTAGTGCATCTGCGTCACGTTCATGCCCGGCTTGGCACGGCGCGGCTTGCGATGCAGGTTGAAACGCATCTTGGCGAGCTCGGGGTCATGCAGCCGCTGCTGACCGTAAACGGAAGTCGGTCCCGGCAGCTCCTCGGTGTCGCCGCGTTCCTCTATCCATTTCGCACGCAGCGCCGGCAGCCCGTTACGGATGTCGATCTTCACGTTGGGGTCGGTATAGGGGCCGGATGTATCGTACACCACCACCGGCGGGTTCTTCTCCGCACCGAAGGCAGACGGCGTATCGGACAGGCTGATCTCACGGAAAGGCACGCGGATGTCGGGACGCGAGCCCTCGATGTAAATCTTGCGGGATTTGGCGAACGGCTGCGTGGCTCCGGGATCGACCTGCGCAGTCTCGTTGATGAATTGGGAGAGGTGTTTGTCGCTTGCGTTCACGTCATGTGCTCCAGTTAGATCCATGTATGGAACACAGAGGCTCTGCATTCCCTACAAGAGTTGATTGATAGGGAATGCAAACTGCATTCCCTACGGCGGCATTACCCGCATCAGGTTCAAAGGGTGTATCTCACTGTGAAACCGGCGTTTCACAGACCCCCAGCAATGGGCTTGAAGTTACGCGAAACCGGCGTGAAAAGCAAGCAAAAGCTGCTTTCAGACAGCCGAGAAACCCTTGATCTGTCATGGGCTTGACGGCCCGGCGTGGGAAAATCAATCTGGCAACAGAGGGCACGAGGGAAAGGCATACCCATATCAAAGTCTAATGCGCGGCTGGTCCGTGTACCGGTTCGAACGATGGGTTTTCTCTGTGCCCTCTGTGGCAAGAACTTCATCCCTTCATTCGCCCGGCTCCCTGCCGACAGACCCAGCACTGACGACCGGCGACAGCGCATAATGCAAGCCTGCCTCCGGATAGGCACGCCGCAAGTCACGCAGCATGGTTTGCAGGCCACGCATCTCGCCGTACACCATGAACTGCAGCCGCTTCTGCCGGCCCAGCACCTGCTCGCCGACGCTCATCGCCGTGGCCATGGAACCGTGGCCGTACACCTGCATGCTGGTGAAACCCTGCACGTGGGGCTGTTCCAGCAGCCAGTCGATCAGCGTCTCCTCCAGCGCCGGTGGCGCATTCAATGTCAACAAACCGGATTCCATGTCACGATCTCCCGAACCGACGATAAAGGATGGGCAGCAGAACCAGCGTCATCAGCGTCGATGTCACGAGGCCGCCGATGACGACGATGGCGAGCGGCCGCTGAATCTCCGACCCCGGACCGCTGACGAACACCAGTGGCACCAGACCGAAAGCGGCAATGGAAGCCGTCATCAGTACCGGCCGCAGCCGCCGTTTCGCGCCTTCGACGACGACATCCGCCAGCGCCATGCCGCCGACCTCGAGCTGATTGAAGTGGCTCACCAGGACCACGCCGTTCAGCACCGCGATGCCCAGCAGCGCGATGAAGCCGACCGAGGCCGGCACCGACAGGTATTCATCCGACAGCCACAGCGCGAACACGCCGCCTATCATGGCGAACGGAATGTTGGACAGGATCAGCACCGACTGCCTGACCGAGCCGAACGTGGCGAACAGCAACAGGAAGATGAGTCCCAGCGCCACCGGCACCACCATGGCAAGCCGTGCGGCGGCACGCTGCTGGTTTTCGAACTGGCCGCCCCATTCGATGGAATATCCCTCCGGCAGCTGCACCTCACCGGCGATGCGCGCCTTCGCTTCCTCGACGAAACCGACCAGATCGCGGTCGCGCACATTGGCGGCCACCACGACCATGCGCGCACCGCGCTGCCGGTCGATCTTGACTGGCCCTTCCACACGCTGCAACCTTGCCACCGTCGACAACGGCACGTTGCTGCCGTCCGGCAGCGTCAGCAGCAAATTGCCGAACTCGGCCGGTGACGTGCGCAGCGACGCATCGCCGCGGATCATGAGCGGCGTGCGGCGCTGGCCTTCCTGCACCACGCCCAGCACCCTGCCTTCCAACTGCATGCGCAGAATGTCCTCGATCTCGGTGATGCCGAAGCCGAGGCGGCCGGCCGCCAGCCGGTCGATCTCCACCTGCAGGTATTGGATGCCGCTGTTCTGCGGCGTATAGACATCCTCGCTGCCCTCCATACCCTGCAATATGTTGGCCATTTCCTCTGCCTTGGCCGCCAGCACGTCGAGGTCCGGCCCGAACAGCTTGATGGCGAGGTCGCCGCGCACGCCGAGAATCATCTCGTTGACGCGCATGTCGATGGGCTGCGTGAAGCTGAAGGCGATACCCGGCAGCTGCTCCATCACCTCACGCAGGCTGTCGATGAGTGCTTCCTTGGTCTTCCCGCGCCATTCCGACCTAGGCTTGAGCACAAGGAAGTTGTCAGTCTGGTTGAGTCCCATCGG
>DATCJT010000066.1:0-2882 GCA_036562645.1 Methylophilaceae bacterium
GGAGAGCCTTTACTCCATCGGTGAATGGATCGGCACCCACCGGCTGCGGCACCCGGATGAACTTCTCTGGTGGGCCGACAGCCAACCCGATTCCGGCCTCTACCGCTGCCGGAATGGTTACCCACCGGACGGCCACCCCACCCACGCCGCCTGCCGTTTGATTGCCACCCACTGACAAGACAAGGAATTCCGTCATGAGCAACAAGATCGAGACCGCTTCCGTCCTGGCCTTCGAGCGCAAGCTGGATCCGTCCGACGCCCTGCTGTTCTCCGGCAACTGGGATGAACGCGATGCCGCCGACGGCTGGCAGCCGGTGGCCGTCCACGAGAAGTCCGTCCGCGGCACCATCTCCAACCGGCTCAAGGCCAAGGACCAGGATCCGGCCAAGCTGGATGCCGCCATCGAGAACCCCAACCTGCAGACCGTGGACGTGGCAACGCTTCCGGCCGATGCCGACACCTTGAAGGTGCAGTTCACCCTCCGTGTGCTGGGCAATGTCGGCGAGCCCTCCGCGTGCAACGACCGCGCCTACCGCGACAGGCTGGTGGAGACGGTCCAGGGCTATGTGCAGGCCAACGGTTTCGCCGAGCTGGCCCGCCGCTATGCCCTCAACCTGGCCAACGGGCGCTTCCTGTGGCGCAACCGCATCGGCGCCGAACAGGCCGAGGTGCGCGTGGCTCAACTGAAGGACGGCAAGCCCGCGGCAACGTGGGTGTACGACGCCCTGTCCATCCCCCTGCGCGACATGGACGTGCCGTCGGCCCACGCGGAGGCCGTTTCCGCCTTGGCGGACGTGATCGCCTCTGGCCTGTCCGGCCAGGCGCACGTGCTGCTGCAGGTGACGGCCTTCGTCCGCATCGGCGCAGGCCAGGAGGTGTTCCCCTCGCAGGAACTGATCCTGGACCGTGGCCGCGGCGACAAAAGCAAGACGCTGTACCACGTCGGTGGCACGGCTGCCATCCACTCCCAGAAGATCGGCAACGCGATCCGTTCCATCGACACCTGGTATCCGGGCGCCGAGGAGAATGGGCCCATCGCGGTGGAGCCCTACGGCTCGGTCACCACGCAGGGCAAAGCCTGGCGCCAGCCCAAGGCGAAGATGGACTTCTACACCCTGCTCGATGGCTGGGTGGTGGACGGCAAGGTGCCACCCCTGGAGCAGCAGCACTTCGTCATCGCCACCCTGATCCGCGGCGGCGTGTTCGGCAAGGCGGATGGCTGACATGACCAGTCACTATGTCAACCTCACTGTCCTGCCGGATGCCGAGACCAATGTACCGGCGCTGCTGGGAAGCCTGTTCGACCGTCTGCACCGCGCTCTGGTGCAGCGGCGCCTGGACAGCATCGGTGTCAGCTTTCCCGGTTACTCGGTGATCCCGCGTGGCATGGGAGACACTTTGCGCCTCCATGGCGAAGGTGCCGTTCTGGGCGAGTTCCTGGCCTCGGATTGGCTGCGTGGCATGCGGGACCATGTCCGCGTCAGCGACGTCACGCCGGTGCCAGCAGATGCCCTGCACCGCAACCTTCGCCGGCGCCAGTTCAAAACCAACGTGGAACGCCTGCGGCGCAGGCGCATGAAGCGCAAGGGGGAGAGCGCGGAGGAAGCGGCCAGGGCGATCCCGACCACGGCCGCCGACGTCCCCCACCTGCCCTATGTGCAGCTGAGGAGCCTGAGCACTGGCCAGGCCTTCTGCCTTTTTATTGCCATGGGGGAACTGCGCCACGACCCGGTGCCCGGCCGTTTCAACACCTACGGCCTGGGGGAACAGGGCACGACCGTGCCCTGGTTCTGACCCTTTTCCAGGGAAGCGCCAACAGCTCTTTGAAAATCAACAACTTAGATGAGGCCTCAAAAAAAGGGGGTGTCCTCCACTTCCAGGGTCCGGAGCTTGTATGCTCCGGGCTCTACCTTCGTATGTGTCTAGCTAGCTGCCGCATAGGCAGCTCAGAAAACCGTGTAGTGCAGCCCCATGCGCCCTGCGTCGCTAGCTGCCGCATAGGCAGCTCAGAAAAAATGCTTCAGCAGCCTTCCAGTCAGGGGCCTGCTAGCTGCCGCATAGGCAGCTCAGAAATGGCGGTCCAGACGCAGGCTCGCAACGCGGGGGCTAGCTGCCGCATAGGCAGCTCAGAAAGGCTGGGACACTGATGAGTGCGCAGACTCAGAGCTAGCTGCCGCATAGGCAGCTCAGAAAATGCCCCGCGGCCGAATTGAAGCCATCCTGAAGCTAGCTGCCGCATAGGCAGCTCAGAAATTCGCGGTCGCGGCATCGGCGGCCTCGGCCTTGCTAGCTGCCGCATAGGCAGCTCAGAAATTTCCAGGACCCGGAAGGTTAGAAAACGTGAAGCTAGCTGCCGCATAGGCAGCTCAGAAAGTCAATCGCGACCGTCTCGGGCATGACCCAGAGCTAGCTGCCGCATAGGCAGCTCAGAAACTCGCGCCACGCCTCATCGAGCACAGCCCTGCGCTAGCTGCCGCATAGGCAGCTCAGAAAATGGTGCGGCCCTGCTCGGCCGCCCTCTCGGCGCTAGCTGCCGCATAGGCAGCTCAGAAATGATCGCGGAACACGGCCCCGACTGGCCGCTGGCTAGCTGCCGCATAGGCAGCTCAGAAACCGTAGATCGGCCTCCCTGTTCGGCAGCAGGAGCTAGCTGCCGCATAGGCAGCTCAGAAATCGTCCCGACCCACAATGACCAGAGCCGTCAGGCTAGCTGCCGCATAGGCAGCTCAGAAATCAGCGGGATCACGTCTACCCCGGCAATCGGAAGCTAGCTGCCGCATAGGCAGCTCAGAAAATCGCGGCGGCGTGGAGGGGGCTTTCTGCCGGGCTAGCTGCCGCATAGGCAGCTCAGAAATCTCACCACGCAGCTTCTGCGCGCGTAT
>DATCJT010000118.1:0-83085 GCA_036562645.1 Methylophilaceae bacterium
AGGCACCAGACGCTTGTAGGAGTTGGTGCTCGGGTTCGTGATGGCGTTCAGCGCGCGGGCGTGCTTGATGATGCCGCCGATGTAGTACAGGGCGAACTCGCTGAGGCCGGCATAGCCGTTGCCTGCGAACAGGTTCTTGCCATCTTTCCATACGGATTGGTGTACGTGCATACCAGAACCATTGTCACCGAAGAATGGCTTAGGCATGAACGTTGCCGTCTTGCCATAAGCGTGAGCTGTATTCAGCACCACGTATTTCAGAACTTGCGTCCAGTCGGCGCGGCGCGTCAATGTATTGAACTTCGTACCGATTTCGCATTGGCCAGCGGTTGCCACCTCATGATGGTGTACTTCAACCGGAATACCCATCTCTTCCAGCGCGACGCACATGGCAGAGCGGATATCCTGGAAAGAATCGACGGGCGGGACTGGGAAGTAGCCCCCCTTGATGCCAGGGCGGTGGCCGATGTTACCGCCTTCGAAATGTTCGCCAGATGCCCATGCACCTTCTTCAGAATTGATCTTGACCGAGCATCCTTGCATGGTGTTAGTCCATTGGATGGAGTCAAAGATGAAGAATTCGGGTTCCGGACCGAAATAGGCGGTGTCGCCGAGGCCGGTGGACTTCAGGTAGGCTTCGGCACGCTTGGCCAGACTGCGCGGGCAGCGGTCATAACCCTTGCCGTCTGTCGGGTCGACGACGTCACAGGTGAGGATCAGTGTCGGTTCATCCATGAACGGGTCGATGTTGGCGGTATCCGGATCCGGCATCAGCAGCATGTCGGAAGCCTGGATGCCCTTCCAGCCAGCGATCGAGGAACCGTCGAAGGCGTGGCCCTCGGTGAACTTGTCTTCATTGAAAGCTGAGATCGGCACGGTAACGTGTTGTTCCTTGCCCCTGGTGTCGGTAAAACGGAAATCAACGAACTTGATGTCGTTTTCCTTCACCAACTTCATTACATCAGCGACCGCCATTTGATTCTCCTAAAACGGTTGATTAAGGATGATTGGGTTGAATATCCGGGTGAAACAGTACTCAGATTGGGTAATAAGCAGGAAGTGTGCCATCGCCTGAATTACGCATTCTCAATTTTCACATATAAGGATGTAAAAGAGAACAATGGGATGTCGCCTGAAATTGGTGCGTTGATGGGTGAATGTGCACCATGTTGGTGCTCATTCCGACTGGCGAGAAACCCGATATAATCAGGCAGGTAGCCGGCAAGTCTGTCGTCCAGGATTCCGGCATCGTATGTGTCCATCCTACAGGAGTCAGTCATGGAAACGCTCAACAAAATACTGCAGGTCGCCCGCCAGAGGGCCGTGGAACGCGGATTGCCCTACGCTGGTGCTCTGACGCCTGTTGAGGCACAGCAGGTGCTGCAGAAGGCGCCGGGAGCCAGGCTGGTCGATGTGCGCAGCCATGCCGAGCTGGATCTGGTCGGCAGGATTCCCGACGCCGAGCATATCGAGTGGGCCTTTTACCCGGGCTGGAAACCGAACCCCGATTTCATCAGCCAGCTGAAGATGAGAGTGGATCCGGAGGCGCTGGTCATGTTCATTTGCCGCAGCGGAGCCCGGTCCAACCATGCGGCGACCGCCGCTGCCGAGGCCGGATACAGCGAAGCCTACAATGTGCTGGAGGGCTTCGAGGGAGCGGCCGATGCCGGCACCGGACAGCGCGGCAAGGTCAATGGATGGAAGGCAGCGAACCTGCCCTGGACCAATGGCTGATGCGATGCAGGGTTGGAGTTTCTTGATGATTCCGGAAATGGCGGCAGCATGACGGATCGCTATGCCGTCATCGGTCATCCGGTCGAGCACAGCAAGTCGCCGCAGATACATGCCGCCTTCGCCAGACAGACCGGACAGGATATTTCCTACGAAAGGATACTCGCGCCGCTGGACGGTTTCGCCAGGACGGTTGCGGAAATGCGTGCCGCAGGGTTCAGAGGCGCCAATGTCACGGTACCGTTCAAGCTGGAGGCGTTCCAGCTCGCCGATCGGCTGAGTGAGCGCGCCAGCGATGCCGGCGCCGTGAACACGCTGCTGTTCGACGGCAATGGAGTGGCCGGAGACAACACCGATGGTGTCGGTCTGGTGCGCGACATCCAGCACAATCTTGGTGTGGGCATCCATGGCCGGCGTGTGCTGCTGATCGGTGCCGGTGGTGCCGCGGAAGGGGTGCTGCATCCGATTCTCGAACAGCAACCGGCATTGCTCGTCATCACCAATCGCACGTTGGACAAGGCTTTGCGTATGGTGAAAAGGGTCGAGGAGCGCGGCGACCTGCGGCTGGTTTCGGTGCAGGCGCAGGCTTTCGATGAATTGCCGGGGCAGGCCTTCGATATCGTCATCAACGCGACTTCGGCCGGGCTCAGCGACAGCGAACTGCCGCTTCCGGCCGGTATCTTTGCGCCGGGCGCGCTCGCCTACGACATGATGTATGGCCGCGAGACGCCCTTCATGAAGTTCGCGCGCCTGCAACAGGCACGGGTCGCGGATGGACTCGGCATGCTGGTCGAGCAGGCGGCTGAGTCCTTCTATCAGTGGCGCGGTGTACGGCCCGATACCGCGCCGGTCATCGCAGCATTCAGGGCCTGACGGCGGATGAGCGTCAAAGCGTGGGTCTGGCGCGGCCTGCTGGCGCTGCTGCTGTTGATTCTGCTTTATCAGTTCTGGATCTTTTTGCACGTTTGCTACTGGGTACACCGGAATCCGGATTCCACCGCCTTCATGCGCGACCGGCTGGCGGTTCAGCTGGCCGCCAATCCCAAGGCCAGGCTCAAGCACCAGTGGGTCGAGTACGAACGCATATCGCCTCACCTGAAGCGCGCCGTTGTCGCAGCCGAGGATGCCAGATTCATGCAGCACGGCGGATTCGATTGGGATGGCATCCGTCAGGCCTATGAAAAGAACCGGAAAAAGGGAAGGCTGATCGCGGGGGGCTCCACCATCAGCCAGCAGTTGGCCAAGAACCTGTTCCTTTCGTCGCAGCGCACACCGTGGCGCAAGGCGCAGGAAGCCGTCATCACGCTGATGCTGGAAGGTATGATGAGCAAACGGCGCATTCTGGAGATTTATCTGAATGTCATCGAATGGGGTGACGGCGTGTTCGGGGCGGAGGCGGCGGCGCGGCATTATTACGGCGTCGGTGCGCAGCATCTGTCCGGCTATCAGGCGGCAAAGCTTGCGGCCATGATCCCCAATCCCCGCTATTACGATCAACACCGCTCGACACGGTTCCTGGAACGGAAGGCTGCCACCATACAGGCGCGCATGCGTCTGGTCGAGGTGCCGAAATGATTGCTGCGATCAGGGGGAGTGCATAGATGGAGTGGCTCTGGCTGCTGGCCTTGTTGCTGATTCTGCTCGGCGTGGCAGGTATGGTGTTGCCGGCTTTGCCGGGTGTGCCGCTGCTTTTTGCCGGCTTGCTGCTCGGTGCCTGGATAGACGATTTCACCCGTGTCGGCGTCGCGACCACCGTGCTGATTGGGGCGCTGGCCCTGGCTGCCTGGATTTTCGATTTCGCCGCCTCACTGCTGACCACGAAGTCGGCCGGCGCAAGCCGTCAGGCGCTGGTCGGTACGCTCGTCGGCGCGTTGCTGGGCATTCCGGCCGGCATTCTGGGCATCGTGCTGGGTACCGTGCTGGGCGCGGTGGCCGGTGAACTGCTGGCACACCGCGATGCCGCCCGCGCGACCAAGGTCGGCATGGCGGCGGGGCTGGGCTTCGTGCTGGCGTTGGTGGTCAAGCTGGTGCTGGCGCTTATGATGCTGGGCATATTCGCCTATGCCTATTTCTTCTGACCCGGCCTGAGGCAAGCCAGCCTATTTGCCGGAAGATGCTGCGGCCTGCAGCATCTGCTTCAGATATTTGCCTGTGTAGCTTTCCGGGATTTCGGCGACGGTTTCGGGTGTGCCTTCCGCGATGACCGTGCCGCCTCCGTCACCGCCTTCCGGGCCCATATCGACGATCCAGTCGGCGGTCTTGATGACATCCAGGTTGTGCTCGATGATGACGATGGTGTTGCCGTGGTCGCGCAGGCGATGGATGACGTCCAGCAGCAGCTGGATGTCGGCGAAGTGCAGCCCGGTCGTGGGTTCGTCCAGAATGTAGAGGGTGCGGCCGGTATCGCGCTTCGACAGCTCGAGTGCCAGCTTGACGCGCTGGGCTTCTCCGCCCGAAAGCGTGGTGGCGGACTGGCCCAGCGTGATGTAGCCGAGGCCGACGTCGAGCAGCGTCTGCAGCTTGCGGGCGACGACAGGGACGGCGTCGAAAAAGTCCCTGGCCTGTTCGACCGTCATTTCCAGGATTTCGTGTATGTTCTTGCCCTTGTACTGGATTTCCAGTGTTTCCCGGTTGTAGCGCTGGCCCTTGCAGACGTCGCACGGCACGTAGACATCCGGCAGGAAATGCATCTCGACGCGGATGACGCCATCACCCTGGCAGGCCTCGCAGCGCCCGCCCTTGACGTTGAAGGAATAGCGTCCCGGGCCATAGCCGCGTGCGCGCGATTCCGGCACGCCGGCGAACAGGTCGCGGATCGGGGTAAAAAGGCCGGTGTAGGTCGCCGGGTTGGAGCGCGGCGTGCGGCCGATCGGACTCTGATCGACATCGACCACCTTGTCGAAGAAGGCGAGGCCGTCGATTTCCTCATACGGTGCCGGCTCGACCGAACTACCGTAGAGATGCTGGGCGACGGCGCGGTAGAGCGTGTCGTTGATCAGCGTCGACTTGCCCGAGCCGGATACGCCCGTGATGCATGTCAGCAGGCCGACCGGAATTTTCAGCGTGACGTTTTTCAGGTTGTTGCCGCTGGCTCCGGTGATGGTCAGCCAGCGCTCCGGATCTGGCTGATGGCGTTTCTTCGGTACCATGATGGCCCTGGCACCACTCAGATATTGTCCGGTCAGCGACTGCGGGTTGGCCTTGATCTCCTCCGGCGTGCCGCTGGCGACGACCTGGCCGCCGTGTTCGCCGGCGCCGGGGCCGATGTCTACCACATGGTCGGCAGCCTGTATGGCATCCTGATCATGTTCGACCACGATGACGGTATTGCCGAGGTCGCGCAGGCGCAGCAGCGTTTCCAGCAGACGGTCGTTGTCGCGCTGGTGCAGACCGATGGACGGTTCATCCAGAACATACATGACGCCGGTGAGACCCGAGCCGATCTGTGAGGCGAGCCGGATGCGCTGCGCTTCACCGCCGGACAGCGTCTCCGCGGAGCGGGAGAGCGAGAGGTATTCGAGGCCGACATTGGTCAGAAAGCGGAGGCGGCTGCAGATTTCCTTGACGATCTTGTCCGCGATGGCGAGCTTCTGCCCCGTCAGTGTCAGGCTCTCGAAGAAAGTGAGTGCCTGCTTGAGCGGAATCTCGCAGATCTCGTGAATGTTGCGGCCGCCAACCTTGACATGGCGTGCCTCGCGTCGCAGGCGGGTGCCGTTGCAGTCGGGGCATGCCTGCGAGTTCAGGTATTTGGCCAGCTCCTCGCGCACGGTGCTGGAGTCGGTCTCGTGATAGCGGCGCTGCAGGTTGTTCAGGATGCCTTCGAACGTATGTGTCTTCTGGTAGACGGTACCGCGCTCGTTCAGATACTTGAAAGCGATGGTCTCCTTGCCGCTGCCGTACAGCAGCACATGCTGGATATGCTCAGGCAGCTCCTCGAACGGTGTTTCGAGGTCGAAGCCGTAGTGTGCGCCTATGCTTTGCAGCATCTGGAAATAGAATTGGTTGCGCCTGTCCCAGCCCTTGATGGCGCCGGATGCGAGCGACAAATGCGGAAAGGCGACGACCCGCTTGGGGTCGAAGAAGCTGATCTGGCCGAGACCGTCGCATCTGGGGCATGCGCCCATCGGGTTGTTGAACGAGAACAGGCGCGGTTCCAGTTCGGCCAGTGAGTAATCACATACCGGGCAGGAGAACTTCGCCGAGAACAGGTGCTCCTTGCCGCTGTCCATCTCCACGGCCAGCGCCTTGCCGTCGGCGAGCCGGAGCGCGGTCTCGAATGATTCGGCAATGCGCTGCTTCATGTCGGCGCGGACCTTGAGGCGATCGACCACGACATCGATGCTGTGCTTGTAGTTTTTTTCCAGCTTGGGTGCGGCGTCGAGTTCGTAGATCTCCCCATCCACCCGGATGCGCACGAAGCCCTGCGCCCTGAGGTCCTCGAACAGGTCGAGATGCTCACCCTTGCGGTTGCTGACGACGGGCGCCAGTATCATGAGTCTGGTTTCTTCCGGCAACGCCAGTATGGTATCGACCATCTGGGAGACGGTCTGCGCCTCTAGCCTGATGCCGTGTTCCGGACATTCCGGGTCGCCGGCACGGGCGTAGAGCAGGCGCAGGTAGTCGTGGATCTCGGTGACGGTGCCGACCGTCGAGCGCGGATTGTGCGAGGTGGATTTCTGCTCGATGGAAATGGCCGGGCTCAGCCCCTCGATCATATCCACATCCGGCTTGTCCATGCGTGCCAGAAACTGACGGGCATAGGCGGACAGGGATTCGACATAGCGCCGCTGGCCCTCGGCATACAGCGTATCGAACGCCAGGGATGATTTTCCCGACCCCGAAAGGCCGGTGATGACGATCATCTTGTTGCGCGGCAGATCGAGTGAAACGTTTTTCAGGTTATGGGTGCGGGCACCGCGTATGCGTATGAATTCCATGAGTGTCTGACGGGCATTGGGCTAACCTGATAATATACGCAATTTTCACCGTTCGACTCAATCGATTTTCCATGCCGCATTCAGAACGTATGTCCGCAACAGAAGTGCGGGCCAGCCTGAGTCTTGCCTCCATTTACGGGTTGCGCATGCTGGGCATGTTTCTTATCCTGCCGATCTTCTCAATCTATGCGGAGACGTTGTCCGGCGGCGACAACCACCTGCTGATCGGCCTGGCGCTCGGAGCTTACGGCCTGACGCAGGCCATGTTCCAGCTGCCGTTCGGCATGGCATCCGACCGCTTCGGGCGCAAGCGCATGATCTATGTCGGTCTTGTGCTGTTCCTGATCGGCAGTCTGATTGCTGGTTTTGCCACGGACCTGACGACTGTCATCATCGGCCGGGCGATACAGGGTGCTGGCGCGGTATCGGCCGTCGTGACGGCACTGGTGGCGGACCTGACGCGTGAGGAGCATCGCACGAAGGCGATGGCCATGATAGGCGGAACCATAGGCATCACATTCGCGCTCTCGTTGGTGCTGGGGCCGGCCCTGAACCAGTGGATCGGCGTGCCGGGCATCTTTCTCTTGACCGGCGCGCTCGCCGTGCTGGCCATGCTCGATGTCCGGTTTCTGGTGCCGGACCCGGTCGTCAGCCGCTTTCATTCGGACGCCGAGGCGGCGCCGGGCAAGCTGAAGGAGGTGTTGCGCGACATGCAGCTGATGCGCCTCAATTTCGGCATTTTTGCGCTGCATGCAGCGCAGATGGCTATGTTCGTCGTTGTGCCATTCGCGATCCGGCAGTCGAGCGGCATGAGCGAGAACGATCACTGGCTGATCTATCTGCCGATCATGGTGCTGTCGTTCGCCCTGATGGTGCCGGCCATCATCTACGGTGAGAAAAGGGCACGGCTGAAGCAGGTGTTTCTGGCCGCGATCGCGCTGATGCTGGCGGCACAGCTGTTGTTCGCCGGCGTTATCGATGCCTTCTGGGGCATCGTGCTGTCGCTGGGCATGTATTTCATCGCATTCAACATTCTGGAGGCGACACTGCCTTCTATCATTTCCAAGCTGGCGCCGGCGGCTTCCAAGGGCACGGCGATCGGCGTCTACAACACGGCGCAGTCGATCGGTATCTTCGTCGGCGGTGCGCTGGGTGGCTATCTGTCCCATGCGTACGGCCATTCTGCCGTTTTCCTGTGCTGCAGCGCACTGATGCTGCTTTGGCTGGCAGCGGCGCTCGGTATGCAGCCGCCGCCTGCGGTCAGAAGCCGGATGTACCATTTGGGCGAGACGAGCCAGGACACGGCACAAACGCTTTCCGGCAAACTGGCGGCGATTGCGGGGGTACGCGAAGCGGTTGTGCTTGCGGATGAAGGTTTGGTTATACTAAAAGTCGATATGCAGCAGGAGTTCGACGAAAGTGAAGTGTTGCGACTGATTGCGGCAAACTAGCGGATTAACAGGGAGAAGACATGGCATCAGTAAACAAGGTGATTCTGGTTGGCAACCTCGGGCGTGACCCGGAAGTTCGCTATATGCCGAACGGTGAGGCCGTTTGCAATTTCAGTATCGCGACGACCGATACCTGGAAGGATAAGAACGGCCAGCGCCAGGAGCGGACCGAATGGCATAACATCGTCATGTACCGCAGGTTGGCGGAGATCGCCGGTGAGTATCTGAAGAAGGGACGCTCGGTCTATATCGAAGGGCGTCTGCAGACGCGCAAATGGCAGACCAAGGATGGGCAGGACCGTTATACGACGGAAATCATCGCCGACCAGATGCAGATGCTGGGCGGCGGTCGCGAAGGCGGTTCGGCTGCCAGCTTTGACGACATGAACCAGGACTACGAAGTACCGCCGGCGCGGCCGTCAGCACCGGCATCCAAGCCGGCAGCGCCTTCGTCGTCGTTCGATGAGTTCGATGATGATATTCCGTTCTAAAATGCACCTATAGTAAAAATGAAGAAGCGGGAGGCTTTAGCCTCCCGCTTTTTTGTTGCCTGCAGCATCTCGGTCATGACTTAAATGACCAGCGGATTGGTCTGGTGCTGCTGCACGCTTTCCAGGGAGATATCGAGGCCGCCCAGCCTGATGCCGAGTAGCTTCAGCAGCGGATCCAGCAATACGCGCCCGATTTCACCGAGCAGCGGGCTCACGACCAGTGAGATCACGTCATTGACGAGGCCGAGGTTGAGTATGCCGAGCAGCTTGACTTCCAGCGTATCCTTCTGCCCCAGGGCATTCTGCAGGCTGCCGCCCAGTCCACTGCTGACCGATGCCTGTTGTGGCAGATGGTCGGTGACCGGGTGATCCATGTCGAATGTCAGCGTTTCGCTGCCGGGTGGCTGCAAGGGCAGATTCAGACCTATGTCGGCGAGCGGGATCAGGCCCGCAATCAGGGAAACTCTTGCCGGATTGTTGCCCGCCGTATTGGTCAGCGAGATGGCGGCGATGCCGGGCTGCGCGGCGATCCGCACGCTGGTGGTGCCGTCACTGCTGTCGATATCGAGCAGCCCGGCAGAACCTTGGGCGACTTCGACGTTGAGCGCGAGGTCGACCTTGGCCAGACCCAGCACATTCACCAGGACGGGAACGCTGATGCGGATCTGTGCGGTTTCTGCGACCGTACACATTGTGCCATCCGCACCAGCGGGCGGTCCGACCGCGATCTGCGGCGGTTCGATAACGGTAACCATGGCATTGATGCTGGCGATCGACCCCAGATTGATGCCCAGCGGCAGCGTGATGGCATTCTTGCCGTTGGCGACCAGCACGCTGGTCGTGATCAGCGAAAGCGCATTGAGGCTGACATTGGCTGCCTCGTTGATACTCGGCGTTGTGATCGCGAGCACTTCTCCCAGTGTCAGCCTGAGGTTGCGCACGGCAACGTTGGCGATGTTCTGCATCGCGGCGATTGCCTGAAGGTCGGCGGTGCCGCTGCGGTTCGCCGCTTCCACGTAGAGACCCAATAGCTCGGACAGCTGTACGCCGGTATTCAGCAGTTCGTCATAGTTGCCTACATCCAGTGCCACGTTCAACAGGTCCTGCAGCTTGATGTTAGTTTGTGCGATGCCCTCGTAATGGATGGCACCGAGGTTGAGCGGCGAGCCGAGTATCGCGCCGAGCAGCGCGTTGAGCAGTACGGAATCCTCGCTATTGAGGCTTGCCGTAAAGCTGCCCGCGCTGAATGCGGCGAGCGATGAGGCGGCGAGCGAGACGGCTTCGGCCGACAGCATGATGCGGTCGCCGAACAGGCCGCCGGCAATCAGACTGCTTGGCACTTCCTGGGTGGCGCGCACGTACACTGCCGATGCGCCGTTGCCGGAAACGAATTCGCGTATGCCGCCGCTGGTACTGACGCTGCCCAGCCTCACCAGATTCGGACTGCTGGCGAGATTCCCCTGGAATCCGTTGTTCTCGGCCGCATTCTGCGCGGCGGCGGTTGCTGCCGTCAGCAGGCCGGCGGCGTCGCCGGCGCAACCGCTCAGGGTGTGGGCGGCCTCGATTGCGGCGATATCGGCGATGGACTGCAATTTTCTCTGCTGCAGCCAAAGCCGCCCGCTGTCCACGGCCAGTGCCGCAAACAGTATCGCGATCAGCAGCGTCAGCACGCCCATCAGACCGATGGCGCCGCGCTGCCGGAAACGGCTAGTCGTCGGCATACGATTCGTGGTCGAAGCGCTCCGGGATCGGCCTGCTGAAGCTATCGACATAGCGCTTGTGCACCTTGTCCAGCACATCTCCGGACAACGGCTGTGGTTGCTTTGATGCAACCCTGCCACTGCTTTGCAGTTCCAGCCACGCGCGTGTCGCGGATTGCTGCGATTCTGCCGGAGGTTGCTGTTCCGATACCGGGCTTTCGGCATATGCTGCTGTCACGGACAGCATGCAGGTCAGTGCGAGCAGGACGGTGTGGTTCATCATGGTGCTCCTGTCTTAATCCTCATGGATGATGGTCTGGTCGGTGTTGTGCTGCGCGAGCGGCTGACGTGCGAGAGCCTGTAGCCGCGCTTGTTCCTCCGCGCTGATGCCGAAGCGGTCGGCGAAGGCGCGGGCCTTTTGCTCGTCGTTGCTGCGGTAGAGCAGTAGCAACAGGTTGTGCGCTGCCTGACGGTAATCGGGCACGAGTTCGATCGCCGTCAGAAATTCGTGCAGAGCGGCTTTGGTGTCACCGGTCAGCATCAGCATGTAGCCGTAGTCGTTACGTATGGTGTGCTCGGTCGGCAAGGCGGCGCTCGCCATGCGCAGATGCGCCAGGGCTTCCGCGATATTGCCCTGGCTCGCGGCGATCAGGCCCAGGCCGCGATAGGCATGACCGCTCACGCAGGAATCGAGCAGCTGGCGGTAGATCTGCGCTGCCTGTTCCTCACGACCGCTCTGGCGCAGGCCGTCGGCACGCAGTATGTCGGCCTGCGGATGTGCGATGCCGCCTGCGTCGAGGAAGGCGAGTGCGGCATGCGGTCTACCTTCCAGCAGCATTTGGCGGATCAGGCCGAGATTGGTCGCGTCCTCGCCCGGCAGTTCCGCGCAGGCACTGCTCCTTTTCGTGGCCGGCAGGCCGTCCGCCGGTGCGGCAATCGCCGGCACCGGCAAGGCCAGCAGGATGGCTAGGCCGAGCGCCTGTCGCTGCTTTACCGATGTAATGCGCATTCCGTTCATGTCAGTCCTTTCAGTGCTCTGACCAGACCCATGAACCCGGGGCCTGCCAGAAAGATGATGAGGGCCGGGAACAGGAACACCATCATGACGATGGACATTTTCGCTGAGAGCTTGCTCACGTATTCACGCAGTTCGGAGACCTGACGCTGTTCCAGCAGCGCGGCATAACTGGCGAGCGATTCGCTGATGTTGCCGCCGTATCGGGTCACCTGACGAATCATCGCGACCGCGTCGTTCAGTTCCGGCACGTCAAGCGGACCGGCCATTTCGGCCAGCGCCTCACCGCGCTCCTGACCGGCACGGATGCGTACCAGCACCTGGCGCAGTTCGTGCGCGATATTGGGGATCAGGTCGCGTCCTTGTTCCTCGGTGACGTGCAGGATGTGTTCCACGGATAGCCCCGCATCAAATAACATGCGTAATAAATGCAGCCAGGTGACGACTTCGCGCCGGATGGCTTCCTGCCGGCTCTGCGCCTTCCAACGCAGCAGGCGGCGTATGCCTACGAACGGCAGGCCGAAGCCGAACAGCACGTAGAGCAGGATATGTCCCAGGTCTTCTCCCTGCGTAGCCGCATAGGCGGCACCGGCCAGACAGCAGGCCAGCGGCAGCAGCCATGCGGCGAGCAGGAAGTAATAGCGTGCCTCTGCGCCTCCCCAGCCGGCTTGGCGCAGCAGCAGCGGCAACTCATCCATTTCGCCGCGTGAGAAGCGTTCCAGCAGGGCTTGCTGCCACTGCCGGGATTCCACACCGGATTGCGGACCCTGTGGACCTTTCTGCCGCAGCGCTTCGCGGAACCGCCGTCTGACTTGCGAGTCTGCGCTGTTCTCGCGGGCGGCGAGCAGGATGACTGTCGCTGCCGCGATCAGCAATAAGGTTGCTATCCACCACCAGTAGTTCATGTTCGTCATATGCTCTTCAGCATGCGCCACAGCAGGAGTGAACCGACGGCCTGAAAGCCCAGGGCAGCCATCAGAATGGTTTTGCCACTGTCATCCTGCAGCATCAGGTTGATATAGTTGGGGTTGACCATCAGCATGTAGGCTGCTAGCAGCAGAGGGGTCAGCCCCAGCACCCAAGCGGTGATGCGGGTCTCCCCGGTCATGGCCGCGAGTTCGCGCCGTGCCAGCTCCTGCTGGCGTATCATCTGCACGACTCTGTCCAGCATGTCGTTCGGACTGCTGCCGTAGCTGTTGCTGATGCGCATGGCGAGCGCAATCAGCCCCAATTCCTTGAGACCGTGCAGTTCGGCAGCCTGCGTGAAGCTGTCGGTCATGTCTGCGCCGAGGTCGGTCTCACGCATGATGCGGTCCAGCATGTAGCGGAACGGGGGCTTGGTGTCCTCGGCAGCCAGTCTGATGGCGCTTTCCAGGCTGCGTCCGGTACTCAGGCTGCGCAGTACCTGATCGATGAAGATGGGGATCTGGCTGACGATGAGGGCCTGCTTGCGGCGCAGACGCCGGTAGGGCAGCACGAAGCCGAACACGAACAGGGACAGGCTGAAGGAGAGCAGGGCGCCAAGCCAGCCGAACGCCATCAGACCGGCCAGACCGATCAGGATGAACAGTGCGGGGATGGTGAAGAAATGGCTGTTCCTGATTTCGAAACCGGCATAGATGGATGCGCGAAGACGCAGCTGCTGCCAGAAGGACGGGCGTCCGCTGGGCTGCAGTGGATCGATGACCGGCTGCTGGCGCAGAATCTGCTCGAAGCGGCTGTCTACCTGTTCCAGGAACCGTGCCTTGCGGCTACGGTGGAGCAACCAGAGCGCGGTGGCCAGCACCAGCAGGCTGAACGCGATGAGCAGTACTCCGACGTAGTTGATGGTGATCATGCGTCCGCTCCTGCCGGTTGCAGTTTGCGGCTGGTCGGCTGTATCCCGGTTTTCCTGAAGCTGGTGTCGTCGTAGGTGAACAGTTCGTTCATGACGAACTCTCCTTCACGTATGCCGGCGATCTCGGTAATCGACACCACCTTGCGCCGGCCATCCGGCAGCCGGCTGATATGCACGACGAGTTCGATCGCCGCAGCGATCATCTGACGCAAGGTTCTTTCAGAGCCCTGGAAGTTCGCCAGCCCGGCCAGCATCTCGAGACGCAGCATGGCGTCAGGACAGTTGTTGGCATGCAGGGTGGTCATGCAGCCATCGTGGCCGGTATTCATCGCCTGCAGGACGTCCATGACCTCGTTGCCGCGCACTTCGCCGAGGATGATGCGGTCCGGTCGCATGCGCAGGGCGTTGCGCACCAGATCGCGGGCGGAGATTTCGCCCTCTCCGTCAATGTTGTGCGGGCGTGTTTCCAGCCGTACCACGTGCTCATGCTTGAGCTGCAGTTCTGCGGCATCCTCTATCGTCACCACGCGTTCCTCCGGCGTGATGAAACGGCTCAGCACGTTGAGCAGCGTGGTCTTGCCGGAGCCGGTGCCGCCGATGACGATGATGTTGCAGCGGCGCCGTACGGCGAAGGTGAGAAAGTCCAGCATGTCCGTACTGATGGATTCCAGTTGCAGCAGATCAGCCGCCAGTAACGGTTCCTTGCGGAACTTGCGGATGGAGATGCTAGGGCCGTCCAGTGCCAGTGGCGGGATGATGGCGTTGACCCGACTGCCGTCAGGCAGGCGGGCATCCACCATCGGGCTGGCTTCGTCGATCCGGCGTCCGAGCGGTGCCAGAATACGGCGTATGACGCGCAGCACATGGTCGTCGTCGATGAAGCGGTAATCCGTTTTTTCCAGCTTGCCCTTGCGTTCCACATAGATCCGGCGCGGGCCGTTTACCAGAATGTCATCGATTTCCGGGTCGTTGATCAAGCTCTCGAGCGGACCGAAGCCTGCCAGTTCGTCGATGATCTGGCCGCACAGATTCTGCAGTTCCACGCCGCTCACTGGCAGGCGCCGGTCGGCAATGTATGCACGTATCTTGCCGAGAACGTAACTGCCGAGCCGCTCGCGGGTGAGGATGGCGAGGTCGATGTTCTCGCGCTCTATCTCGTCGATCAGGTAGCGATGCAGCCGGAATTTCAGCTCTTGAAAGGGCTGGCTCGTTCCGGTCTGCTGCACTGCGTGCGAACCCAGTATGCGGCCTATCATCGTGGAGCCTTCCATGTGTGGCCGCCTTGTGGGAACAGGGCGTGCTTGAGCCGCTGCCACAGTCCAGATGGCTCGGATGTGAGCGTATCGTCTGTGGCGATTTTCGCCAGCTTGCGGACTTGCTGGACATAGGCGCTGTTGGGTGCAAGCTCCAGCATGCTGATACCGGAGTTCATCGTGGCGATGCGGTCCATGCCGCAAGGCGGCAGGATGCCCAGCAGTGGCAGGTCAAAGGATTTGGCGAGGCTCGCTGCATCCGGTTTCAGCTTGGGCAGATAGCGGTCGATGACGAGGCCGGTGCGGCCGCGTGGCACTCGCTTCTCGCGCAGGTGCTTGAGCAGATGGAGGTTCTGCTGACAGCTGGGTAGGGTTTGCTCGATCAGCAGGAAGTTCTGGTCGGAGTTGACCAGCACCGTAGTCAGCAGGCCGGATTGGGCAGTGCCGCCGAGGTTGACGACAATCTGGGAGAAATGTCGGCGCAGCACATGCATCAGCATGTTGATATCGGTACTGGATACCTGATGGTCGGACCATGGCTCGTCGGGCAGCGAGAGGATGGTCAGGCCGCTCTTGTGCTTCTCGAAGCCGGTCTCGATCAGTGTTGCGTCGAGATGATGCAGATTGTTGAGGGCATCGATGAAGGTGAATTTAGGCGCAAGCCCGAGGAAGAATGTGGCATCTCCCTGCGGCACCCCGATATCCAGCAACAGCGTGGGTGTCTCGCTGCCGATGACGAGCGCGAGATGAACGGCCAGCATGGCGGCATCGGCGTTCGGCCGCGCGCTGATGACAGCCGTGACACGGCCGGCCTGACTTGCCGCCGTCAGTTGTGTGCGAGGTGTGAAGTTCGCCCAGCGCTGCACGGAGCGGGCGACCTCTTCGGCGGAAGCACCGATGCGGATGAAATCGCGGGCGCCGGCGCGCATGGCGGACAGCAGCATGTCCTGATTGGCCTCGTTGCCGATGACAAAGACCGGCAACATGGACTGGGCTGCGGTCAGTTCCTGCATCAGCTGGATTTCCTGCCGATAATCGGCAGGATTCATTTCGATGAACAGGGCTGAAGCCGGGGCGGATTCTGCCAGCTGCAGGACCTGCTCCAGCCTGGAATCGCTGACCGTGATCGTGTTGCCTAGGCCGGCGAGGGCTGCGGTCAGCCAGGCCTCCGTTGCCGACGACCTAGTGATGGCGAGAAAACTGTTCGTCATGATTCGTGCTACCTGGAAACCCCCGTGGCCGGCAGGCCGGTATCCGGCTTGGGCCCGGTCTGGAAGAACAGTTCGCTGAAGCTGGGTCGGTAATCATGCAGGTTGGCGCCAGGCAGGGCCGGCTTTTGTGCATTGCTGGCAATCGGGCGCACCAGATAGGGTGTCACCACCATCAGCAGTTCCTTGTCTTCGACATCGAAACGGGTGGAGCGGAAGAAGGCGCCGATGATGGGCAGGTTGCCTAGCCCAGGTAGCTTGTCGATGTCGTTCAGTGAACTGCGGCTGACCAGCCCGCTGATGATGAAGCTTTCGCCGTGACCGAGCGAAACACTGGTGTCCGTCCTGCGCACGCGCAGGCCCGGCACGGCGACGCCGCCGGTCTGCACGGCATTGCTGAAATCGAGTTCGCTCACCTCCGGTGAGACCTTGAGGAAGATACGGTTATTGTCGAGCACGGTCGGCGTCAGCATCAGGCGCACGCCGTATTCCTTGTACTGGATGCTGATCGAACTGTCGGAACCACCACCGCTACGGACCGGGACTGGATATTCACCGCCGGCGAGGAAGGTGGCGCTTTGTCCGGAGATGGCGGTCAGACTCGGCTCCGCCAGCGTGTAGGCGAATCCGTTGGCTTCCAGTAGGCTCAGGGCGCTGAGGAACCCGGAACCGGAATTGCCGGCGATCAGGTTGAAGGCCGAATTGTTGGGCAGGAATCCGGAGGCGCTGTTCAGGCTGAACCCGCCGACTCCGCCCTCGATGCTGCTCAGATTGCCGGGAGTGCTGATGGCCAGGGTCCGGTGGTCCTTGTTTCTGCCGATGAAGAAGCCGGCACGCATCATGTTCTGGCGACTGACCTCGACGACCTTAATATCGATCTGCACTTGGGACTCGAAGGCGCTCTGTGTCGCATCCAGCGGTCCCTTGACCTCCGGATCGACCGCGTGTCTGGCCAGCGCATGCTGCTCCAGGGTCTGAGCCTCGCCCTTGATGGCGACGTCTGCGCCTGCCGGGACGGCCGAGATGGAGCGGCTCAGCTGCAGGCGCTGCTGCTCGAGGCCGATCGCGGCATTGACGATGAGTCTGATGCGGCGTGCCGGCTGTGCGTCTTTTTCGCTTTCCCAGAGTGAGATTTCGGTGGTGCCCGGCTGCTTGCCGGTAATCAGGATGTTGCGCGAAGTCAGCAGCGTGACGCCGGCGACTTCGGGGTTGCCGACGGCAACCCGCTTCACGGTCTTGGTATGCGCATAGACCCGTTGTCCACCCGCTTCCAGCGTGAAGGAGGCGTCATCGTTTGCAGCCGCCAGTGACGACAGCCAAAGGCAGGCGGCCGCACCCAACAAACATTTCTTCAGTATTGACATATGCTTCACCTTTTTTGCGATTCTGGTTATCGGCTGACGGTTACGACATCCACATGCTCGCCCTTGTGGAGGATGATGCGTTCACGCTTGGTTGACGAGGCGGTCCTTTTGCCCGGTGACGGCTGTGTCGGCGCTGCGCCATCCGCTGTGACTGCGGGCTGGGAGACGACGGGCTTCGCCACATCTTCCAGGCGGATGAACTGATTTGCCGGATCGGCTTGTGCTTCCGGAGGCTGCATGCCGCGCAGCGCGAGACGCAGCACGCCGCTGCTTTCTGCCAGCATCAGGCGCGAGACCTGATGTTCGGGCACGGCGAGAATGGCGGAGCGGCTCTCCTTTTCCTTCTTGGCTTCGGATTTCCTGCCGCCGGCTTTTCCGGTCAGGCTGTCTGTCGTGCCGTTTGTCTGCGGCTGTTGATCAGCATTGTCGTTTTCCGCGATGGTGTCGCCGTAGGCCAGCACCTTGATGTCCTTCAGTACCACCTGTGCCGAGCTGACGTTGTCGGTTTCGCGTTCCGCACGCAGAAACAGCAGCACATCGACCCGGTCTCCCGGCTTGATGAAGCCGCCGACACCGATCACTTCGTTGACCTTGACGGCGACTGCGCGCTCATCCGGGCCGAGCGCTTCGGCTAGTACGCCCAGCGCCGGCAGGTGACGTGGCAATATCGCCTCGCCCGTGATCAGCGGTGCCTGCGTCAGTTTGCCGAGCACATCCTGTACGGAGCGATAGGCCTGGGGATGCGGCTCGGCGGTCGTGACCAGTTCCACATCGTCTGCGGTCAGCAGTTTTCCCGGCGGAATGTCATGCGCGGCGATCACTTGCGGATAGCTCGGAGTCACGACCTTGACGGCATCCGCCGGCGGCCTTGTGCTGATGCGATAGCCGATCCAGGCGGTGGCGATGGCACCGATGGCAAGAATCATGGCCAGGAATCTGAGTAATGTACTGTTCATGGTATGTAAGCCCGTCGCTAAATTGATGCTGTAATCAGTAAAGGTTGATTCTGGCCGTACCGGCCAGGTCGTTCGGCAGATTGGGAACCTGACCGATGACCGGGATCGTCAGAATCGGCACCAGTGGATCGCTGGTGTAATCGCTGTAAACCACTTTCACGTCGAGCATGCTGCCGGACAGGGAGGCTTCCACGGCGACCCTGTTTTTCAGGCTGTCCGACATCCAGTCCAGTGCGGCCAGGGCCTGCTCCGTGGCATGGCTTTCGACAGTGGCCGCATAGTCGCTGCTGGCCAGCCTATCCACGGCGATTGCTGCGCGCGCCCCCTCCTCAGCTGCATGCAGAAAGGCGGATTGCAGCAGCATGACGATGGCGTAGCTGATGATGGCGTAGAACAGGACGAAGAACACGATGAAAATCAATGCGAACTCGATGGCAGCCGCGCCACGCTGCAGCCTTCTGCTGCGCGGCACGGCACCGATGCGTCCGCGTCCGGTTTTCAGTCCTGCGATCATTCATATACCCCCATCGCCAGCAGCAGTCCCGCCGACAGGGCTGCGCCGAACGGCAGCCATCGCTTTTGTGGCATGGCCAGAGCGAAGTATCTGGACAGCAGTAGGGATAGGACGACTGCTACGCCGGACAGCAGCCCGGCGACGATGAAGCTGAACAGCGTGAGATGCCAGCCTGAGAGCAGGCCGATGGCGAGCAGCAGCTTGACGTCGCCGCCGCCCAGCCAGCCGGCGAACCAAGCCGGCGCCGTCAGCATCAGCCCAATGCCGGCAGCCAGCAATGCGGACTGCCAGTCTGCTCCCAGCGCAGTCTGTCCGGTGACGAGGAGAACCCCGATGCCGAACAGCATGGCACCAAAGGTCAGCGCATTCGGGATGCGCTTCGTTTTGAGGTCCGTCAGGCAGACCGTCAGCGACCAGGCGACGACCAGTGCCTTGGTTGCCAGCATGGGCGTTGCTTAGTTGCCGCCGCCACTTGCTGCTGACTGCAGGGCGTCACGGATGTCTTCGAAGATGGCAACGACGGATTCGCGAACGGGGGTGACGAAGGTGACCAGTGCGATCGCTACCATGGCTGCAATCAGTGCGTATTCGATGCCGCTCGCACCTTCTTCATCACGGATGAAGCGGTTCCAGTGGGTTTTCAGCAAAGTTTTCATGGGGGTTATTCCTCTCTGTTTCCTTCAAAGTGCCTGACATTGAAATAATGAGCCGTTTGGTTCGGCTTGGTCTTGGTGCCATGTCAGGCTATGGCACGTTTGAAATCTTTATCGGCATGATTCGGTCTCATCTGTAACAAATTTGCGAAAAATGACCGAATCTTCCCGATATCACCTACCCCGGAACAGGGTTCTCAGCTTTTCGCTCGATGCTGGCGTCGGCGCCGCGACGAATTCCTGTCGTACGCTGTCGTAGCTGTACAGTTCATGGGTGACGAAGATTTGATCGCGCACTCCCAACACCTCGACGATGGACATGACCCTACGGTCGCCGTTTGCCGTGCGGCTGACCTGAACGATCAGGTCGAGGGAGGCGGCAATCATCTTGCGCAGCGTCTGGTCCGAACCGCGGAAGCCAGCGAGACCGGCTAGAAGCTCGATCCTGAGCAACGCATCCTCCGGGCTGTTGGCATGGATGGTGCTCATCGAACCCTCATGCCCCGTATTCATGGCCTGCAGCATATCCATCACCTCATCGCCGCGGATTTCGCCCAGAATGATCCTGTCCGGACGCATGCGCAGCGCATTCCTGACCAGTGTGCGGGCCGTGACCTCACCCTCGCCTTCCAGATCGCCTGCCTTGGTCTCCAGACTGACCACGTGGCCGTGATGCAGCCTGAGTTCGGCCGCGTCCTCTATCGTCACGATGCGTTCACCCGGCAGTATGGCGCGGCTCATCAGGTTGAGCAGCGTGGTCTTGCCGCTACCTGTACCACCACTGATCATGATGTTGACCTTGCGCTCGACGGCGGCGAGCAGGAAATCCAGCATCTCGCGGCTGAGCGTGCCGAATGCGATCAGCTCTTCGCCGGAGAACGGTTCCTTGCGGAATTTGCGGATGGAGACGCAGGGGCCGTTGCGGGCCAGCGGCGGAATGATGACATTGATGCGGCTGCCGTCAGGCAGTCTGGCATCGACGATGGGGCTGGACTCGTCGAGACAGTGGCCGAGCGGCGTGAGTATGCGGCGCATGACGCGCAGCACATGCTCGTCATCGGCGAAGCGGTAGCCGGTCGGGTAGAGGACGCCGTCCTGTTCGATGAAGATGTTGTGAGCCCCATTGACGAGGATGTCGTTCACGTCGTCATCCTCGATCAGGCTTTGTAGCGGGCCGTAGCCAAGAAGCTCGTCGATCATGTCCGCGGTCAGGGCCTCGATTTGCCGGGCATCCACGGCGTCATCGACCGATGCGACGAACTTGAACACCTTGGCGCTGATGTAGGTTCTGGCCTGATCCTCGCTCATCGTCGACAGCTGAATGGCATCCGTTTCGATCTCCGTGGCCAGATAACCATGCAGGCGCGACCTGAGGACCTGGTATTGCGGCATGAGACTGTAGGGTCCGGGATGCATCGTTACCTGCTACGGAAAAATTGGTTGATAACGATCTTCAGCCGTGTCCACAGGGAAATCGGCCGACGCGGATATGCACGCGGGCGTGTACCGGGTAGGTCATCGACCAGCCTTCTGATGGTTGTAGCGTAGCTACCGTGGGGAGCCTTGTCGAACATCGATTCACCGCCGTTGATGCAGCGCAGGCGCAGGTCGCCGGCGCCGGGCAGGGTACCGGCCAATGGCATACCGAAGGATTCGGCAATGTCGTCCGCACTCGGCGATATCTTGTCCATCAGGCGGTCGACCACCAGACGACCGTCCGGCACGGCGATTTTCAGCTGGCGCAGCGATTCGAGCAGGTCCAGATTACGCTTGCAGCTCGGGATGGTCTGCTCCACCAGCATGAATGTGGCCGATGAAGCTGCGAGCGTTGCGCGTAACAGTTCCGTATCGATGACACCAGCCAGGTTGATGAAAATGTAGTCGAAGTGGCGTTTCAGTGCATGCAAGACCAGACTGAGGTCGGTAGGTGACAGCTGGCTGTAGCGTAGCGTGTCTTCCGGCATGGAGAGCAGGCTGAGACCGGAAGCATGACGCGCGAATCCGCCTTCGATCAGGTCCGCATCCAGCCGGATTCTGTTCTGGATGACATCAAGCAGGCTGAATTTGGCGGTCAGGCCCATGATGAGCATGATATCGGCGTTCGGGCTGCCGAGGTCGAGCAGCAGCGTGGAACCGTGTTGTTGTAGCTCTAGCGCCATGTGCATGGAGAATAGCGAGTTACCGTCGCCGATACGTGCGTTCAACAGGGTGTAGACGTGGCCGGTTTCCAGCTGCGGTTGCAGGATGGGCCGGCTGCTACGTCTATGATGGCGTTTGATGACGGCCTGTACCTCATGGGAGGGCGTGCCGATCTGGATGATGTCGCGTGCACCGGAACGGATGATGGGCAGAACGATGTCTTGTTCCAGCGTTTCCACCATTGCGATGACGGCAAGAGTAGGCTTGCTATCGATCAGGTTCTCGATCAGGGCGAGTTCTTGGCGGAACGCCTGTGGCTTGTCCGCTGCGGGGAATTCCCTGTCCTGCGAGACTAGGTGCACCAGGGCGAAGTCGATGTCGACCGTATCGAGCAGGCTGGCAATTCTTCCTCCGTCCCCGGGCTCGACGAAGATCAGGTTGGAGGCACTGTCATTCAGGCCGTAGAGCCAGTTCGAGCAATGGTTTGCATTTGTGATGGCAATGCAGTTGCTAGATACTTTCGTCAATTCGAATTCTCCTGAACCGATCTCTGAAAGTTGCGGTCGATGTTTCGACGAGCCTGCCATGCAGGTAACCAGCTGCCCAGCCGCACGCCTGTCCGTAGCAAAGATGGACTGCGTGATGGGTGTTCGGTAATGCTTGCAAAACGAACAAAATTCAATGCGACCAGTTTGTCAGAAAGAGAAATCCAGTCAAGCGGAATAAATGTCGCTACTACTAACCATGCTGGGAGTGTGGAATTAAGGCCAAGATTATGCGCTTTTATCGGTGCCTTGGCATCCGTTCTATAAATTCTGCAGCGCCAAAGTGTCAATTTTGGGCGCTGCATGGCCGCTACTCCATTCTGACTGAACCGGTGGCTCGTCAGGACCCTGATCTCACTTCTATTTGCACGACCACGCGACGGTTGGGCTGCAGGCATTTGATGACCCGTTCACTGCGTGGCCCCTCGCAGAAAACCAGCGGCTCACTGGAGCTCTTGCCGATGGTCTTCAGCCGGCTGCCATCCACGCCCTGGCTGATGAGGAAGTCGCGCACCGCGTTGGCGCGTCTGAGTGAGAGCTGTTCGTTGATGGCATCGGTGCCGAGGCGATCCGTGTGACCTTCGATCGTAACGTCCCCCAGCGCCTTGTTTTCCAGTAGTTTCTGTGCGATCTGGGTCTTGAGGATATTCTTACCCTCTTCCGACAGCTTGTATTCGTTCAACTCGAATAGCGCCGATGCGAAGAAGGTGTGGGTCTCGATCTTCTGCGGCTCGGCCGGAACGATCTTCTCCACTTCCACGATGCGTTCCACGACCTGCGGTTCCTGGGCGACCGGCTCCTGCTTGGGTTCGGGAATGGCGGCCGGCTTGCCGCCGAAGCGGTAAAGCAGGCCGATGTTCAGCAGATTGTTGGCAATGGTGCCATCCACGCTCATTTCGCTGGTCTTGGCCTCCGCTTTGCTGATGATGCGGCGGAAATCGGCTTGCAGGCCGAACTGGTCATTGAACAGATACTGGAATCCGACGCCGAAGTTGCCTGCCAGCGAGGTTTCAGAGCCGGAGACCTTACCGGCAGGAAGATAGCCCGGAGCGATGCTGTAAGAGATGCGATTGTTGGATGCGCCGATGCCGGCAAGCACGAAAGGTCTGAACTTGTCGCGCGAGAATACATAAAGCGCATCCGCCGTCAGGTTGAATTGCTTGTAGTCGCCGCCATCGAAAGAGTGGTGGTCCTCGTCGGCCTTGTGATAGGAGAAGCCGATCTGCAGGTCGATGTTTTCCGTCAGTTCCCGTCCCAGACGCAGATGCAGTCCGGGACTGTCATTCGAGGCGTCGAGGTCGGTGTCGGGGTAGAGCAGGCTGGCGCCGCCGATGGCATACCAGGATTCGGTGCTGAAGCCGTGCTGATCTTCCGCGCCGGCGATACCGCAGGTTAACAGAGCAAGGCCGGCTGTAACGGCCACACTTGCAAGTTTGGTCTTCATGATAGTCACCCTGAAAGATTGAAATTCAAGTTCGTTCCGATGCTGCAATCCCCTGAGTTCATCGCCCTGATGTTTGCTACGCGATGAAGGTCAGCTTTTGCCTTAAGTCGTATCATACATCAAAATGAAAAAAATGATAAAAAATGTTTGACTTTGGTGTATCAAAAGTGAAAAATATGAAATACGTTAATCAATCTCGGGAATTCGGGGGCACAAATGGAGAACAGAAAACTTCGGAGAATGGTCGCTCTGGCGCTGGCATCGGCGTTCTTTGTGAGCGGCTGCGACAGTGATGGTCTGGGCAGTGTGGTCAGGCCATCGACAACCAATACAACCGTGATCGGCGGCGGGGGTGGAGGAGGTTCCGGCGGCGGTGGAGGTGGTGGCTCCGGTGGTGGCGACTCCTTGCTCGGCGGACTTCTGGATGGCGTGATCGGTCCGAACGGATTGTTGCCGGTGACCAGCACATCAGGAACTGCCACCGTTCTCGATCCCGTGGTTGGCAAGGACGGCCTGCTGCCGTTGACGACGGGAAGTGGTGAAGGCCCTGGCCCGTTACTGGATCCCGTGCTGGGCGATGGCGGTCTGACGAATAAGCTTGGACTGACTGGTGGCGGTGAAGGGCTGCTCGACCCGTTGCTCGGGCCTCTGGTCGGTCCTGCGGGCCTGATCCCGCTGGTCAGCGAGGGTGGCGTGGCCAATACCGGAACCGCGTTGCTCGACCCGGTGATCAGCCATGACGGCTTGCTGCCTCTGGTTAGTGAAAAGGGCAACGGCGGATTGGTAGACGGCCTGATCGGTCCTACCGGACTGTTGCCTCTGGTTAGCGCACCGGACGACGTGGAACGTCCGGGCACATTGCTTGACCCCGTCGTAGGATCCGACGGGTTGCTACCCCTTACATCACCACCAGGCGGTGAACGGGCGCTACTGGATCCGCTGATCGGACCCGACGGCTTGCTCCCCCTGACAAGCGGTGGAGGTTCCGGCACGGAGAATGGCCTGTTGGCACCGGTCACGAATCTGCTTGGTGGTGGTGTACCGGATGCTGGCGGTCTGCTGGCACCGGTCACGAATCTGCTTGGTGGAGGTGAAGCCGGTAACGGCGGACTTCTGGCACCTGTGACGGGTCTGCTGGGTGGTGGTGACGCGCCGCTGACGGGCGCACTGCTCGATCCGGTCATCGGTTCTGGCGGTCTGTTGCCGCTGACCACACCTCCTGGCGGCAATCAGGCATTGCTGGATCCCATCGTCGGTCCGGAAGGGTTGCTGCCGTTGACGACCGGTGGTACGGGCGATGCCGATGGCGGTCTGTTGGCTCCGGTCACCGGCTTGCTGGGCGGTGGCGCTGACGTGGGCGGTCTGCTGGCACCGGTCACGAATCTGCTTGGTGGAGGTGAAGCCGGTAACGGCGGACTTCTGGCACCTGTGACGGGTCTGCTGGGTGGCGGTGAAGCCAGTAACGGTGGTCTTCTGGCCCCCGTGACAGGTCTGCTTAACAACCTCGGCCTATAAGAAGTAATCCCCTGTCGGTTGCGGGCTATCCCTGATCCAGTCCGGATAGCCCGCACCGAATCTCAATAAGGTCAAACTCTTATGCGAATCAAGCGAACTCTGGTCTGCCTTGGCGCGATGGCGCTGCTGGTCGGCAGCCAGCAGGCCATGGCCGATGCCAACCCAGAGGGTGCGCTGCCTGCCGTCGAGAAGGCGCAGCCGTCGAGAGACCCAGCAGTCAAGCTGGATACCAGGCAGGAAGTGGACGAAAGGCTGCGCAAGCTGCTTGCGACCAGGATCCATGTCAAGCGTTTCGATATCATCGGTGCGAAGACGATCCCGTCGGCAGAAATAGATGCCATCACCAAGCCCTATCTCGATGGCGTGCATACGGTGCAGGACTACATGAATCTTGCATCCGATATCACCAAGCTCTACCGCGACCGCGGATATCCGCTGTCGTTCGCTTACATACCGGCCCAGACCTTCGCCAATCATGAGGTCAAGATCGAGGTGATCGAGGGCTTTGTCGGCAAGCTGGTCATGGAGGGTGATTTCGGCAATTCCGAACAGCGGATACGCGAGATCGTGCGGCCGCTGCTGGAGGAGAGGCCGCTGCGTGCAGCGACGCTGGAGCGCGTGACCGGGCTGCTGCGGCTAGTCCAGGGACTGGGGCTTCAGGCCTATCTGCCACTACCGAAAACCCGGGACGGGTCCGCCATTCTGACCGTCAAGGCGACACGTCAGGCCATTTCTGCAGTCGGGCGTTTCGAATCACTGCGACCAAAAACGCGCGCGATCGTCAGCGTGCAGACCAACAGCCACGGACCTGCCGCAGAACAGGCCAGGTTCACGACTCTGCTGTCCGAGGACAGCGAGGAATACTACGCCGCTTCCTACAGCCAGCTGCTAGGCAGCAGCGGCCTGCGGCTCAATGTGGAGGGGTCGTTCTATACCGGAGACTCGGATGACGAGGACTATCCGGCCGGATTGGCGCGTGACGTGATGTCGCTGCGACTCAGCACGTCGCTCAGCTATCCGTTCATTGCCGATCGGTATCAGACACTGACGGGGAGCGTGGGCATCAATGCCATCAATTACGAGGACAGGATTCGCAACACCGAGACGCTGCGCAGCCTGACGAGCAAAACGAACTCGCGTGCACTGGTTCTGGCGGCGGATTACACGCTGATGCATCCGGACAAGAGCCTGGGACTGCAGCTTGCGCTGAGCAAGGGGATAGACTCGATCGGCGCGAGCAAGAGTGTGCGTACCAATTTTCCGGTGACCGGGCTGGGTGAGAACCCTGCAGACCTGGATTTCGAGAAGGTGAATATCGGTGCCACGCTGAGAAACGCATGGCCCTGGCGCTTGGGTACCGCGGTTTCCATGGTCGGCCAATACAGTCCGGACTATGTGCCGGTGGTCGAACGCGTTCAGTTCGGTGGCTATCAATTCGGTCGCGCGTTTCGCCCCGGATTCATTTACGGCGACTCTGGCTGGGGTGCGAGTGCGGAGGTGAACCGGCTGATTCCGGCCTCGCTGGATCTGTCCTATTTCCAACTGGTCGGCGTCCAGCCCTATCTCCTGGCCGAGATGGCCCGAACATATCAGAAGGTCCGTGTGACCGACATCGACCGCATCAAGTCACTGGCGTTAGGAGTGCGGCTGAAGACGGATGTGCTGGGCGTGCTCGACATGGCGATCGCCAAGGCGCTGGATAACCGCAGGGACAGCAACAAGGACGACCTGACCTTCAGTTTCAACTTCGGCTTCATGCTGAATTAAACCAGTTTCCCACTTCCGGCTCCTGACTCGTGGCCGTGGGTACCAGGTGTGGACACCCTGAACAGCCTGGTACCTGAGTCAGGCAGCCGGCTTTTTTTTCCTGAGCAACGCTTCGCTGAGATCCACCAGTTCCTGTGGTTGAAAGGGCTTGACCAGATAATGGCTGGCGCCGGACAGACGGCCGGTGGCTTTGTCCTCGTCCGAGTCGGCACCGGTGATGAAGATGATGGGCGTGTCCTCGAATTTGCTGGTCGATTTCAGTATGTCGCAGAGAATGAAGCCGTTGATCTCTCCCGGCATCATCACATCCAGCAGAATCAGATCTGGATCGACGGATTCGATCAGTTGCAGGCCGGTCTGCGCGTCACATGCCTCGTAGAATTCGTGCTGATTGATTTCAAGCGACAATCGGATCAGTGCTCGCAGATCCGGTTCGTCATCGACGATGACAATCTTTGCCATGGCTGTTACTCCTTGCTGATGTCGGTGGCTGGCGGTGCCTGTGGTATCCAGAAGGTGACCTTGGTGCCCATCCCCACCTCGGAATCGATATCGATCCTGCCTCCGTGGAATTCCACGATCTGCTTCACGATGCTCATGCCCAGCCCGGTGCCGGGGACTTTCATGGTTTGTGCAGAGCGGAAGAACGGATCGAACAGTTTTGCGATATCCGCTTTCGGGATGCCTGTGCCGAAGTCAGTGACGCGAATGCCGACCAGCGGCACGCCGTCGCGTTCCTGCTGCAGCGTGTCGATGATGATTTCCCTGTCTGTCTCGGAATACTTATTGGCATTGGACAGGAGGTTGATCAGGACCTGCGTTAGCTTGTCGAATTCGCCCAGGATGGCGAGTCCGTCGTCGGCCGGCACGATGGTGACGGTCCGGCCTGCGCAGTTCACCTTGAATTCTTCGAACGCGGAATGGATCAGCTGATTCACGCTGATGGGCTTGGGTCTGAACTCCAGCCTGCCCTTGGCCTCGATGCGGGAAAGATCCAGCAGGTCGTTGATGAGCTTGGTCATGCGGGTGGCCTGCCGGTAGACGTTCTGCAGGATTTCCCTGGTCTGGGCCTGGTCGTAATCGCGCTTGATGAGCAGGTCGGTGAAGCCGTAGATGCTGGCCATGGGCGTGCGCAGCTCATGCGCGGCGGCGGATAGGAATTCGCCCTTCATTCGGCTCAACTCGTATTCGTGCGTGATGTCTTGGAAGTAATGGATCACTTTGTGCCGCTTGCCTTCGGCATCCGGTACGGTCTTGATGGAGTGCCTGAGGATAGTCAGCTTCGGTTTGCTGATCCTGATGATGTCGGCGAGATGTGCGCTGTCTGCGGACTGCGCGTATTCGTTCAGGCTGTCGAGCAGGGACGTGAAGCTTTCCGCATCGATGCCGGTCAGCTGGTCCTGATCGAGTCCGGTCATTCTAAGAAATGCGTTGTTCAGCTGGCTCAGTTTGCCGTGTTCGTCGAACGAAACGAAGCCGTCCGGGCTGAGATCGAAGATGGTGTTGAGTTCCGCGCTCAGGCGTTCGTTCAGCAGCTGGGCCTGTTTCTGTTCGGTGATGTCGCGGCCGATGGCGATGAAGTTGATGATTTCGTTGCGGTCGTCGGTCAGCGCACGGATATCGATGTCGATCCAGCGCGTCTCGTTGCCGTTGCTGACTTTGATTTCCTTCTGCACGCTGCCGCCGGATCGCAGCGTCCGATAGAGTTCGGCGAATTCCGCTTCGGGCAGGTCGAACAGCAGGTTGAACTCGCGACCGAGTGCTTCTTCCTGGGTGTAGCCGGAACTGCGCAGGAAGGCGTCATTGAGCCATTCTATACGTCCCTGCGCGTTGGCGATGATGATCCAGTAGGTCGAGCGCGAGATGATGTGCGCCAGCTTGCGTGATTCGGCCTCCTGGTTCGCCAGCAGATGACGGATCTCGTTCAGCTGATCCTGCTGCGCGATCAGCGCATCCGAAAGACTGATCTTGCTTTTGGTGTAGGAGTGCTGCTTGTGTTGGAACAGGTCGTGAATCAGATCGTGATTGGAAAAGTCGGTGACCTCCAGTCCGAGTTGTTCCAGGTAGGCGCTGGTGTTGATCAGCGGCTTGAGAATGAAGATCAGCCTGTCTTCGCCGGCGCGGAAGATACGGGCGCTGAAATCGATCTGGGTCTTTCTGTGGCGCAACGAGCAGATCTCGTTCTCCATGGAGCGCAGATAGCCCCAGTTGAGCAGCGATGCCGGTGTGGTGATCTCGAAGAACTCATCGAGATAGGCACCGGGTTTTATGCCATGATCGAATTTTTCGGTGATACCGGTGCCGGTCTGGACGAACTTGAATGCGCGGTTGATGACGAAATGAAACGGGAACAGCGCCGAAAGCTGTTCGGCGGAAAGCCCTACGCTAGACGTTGTCTGCCGCAACCTGCTTCTCCCGGTTCTTTCTTGTAATGATGGCCGAGATATGCGCATCCAGTTCATCAAAGCTGAGCGGTTTGAAGAACAGGGTGGCGTTTTTCGGCAACGGGCCGTATTCTTCGACCTTGTCGGCAGTCAAGCCCGTGATGATGATGATATCGAGATTCTTGAACTGCGGCGACTTTTCCAGGAACTTCAGCATGTCATAGCCGTTGACGCCCGGCATCGTGATGTCGGTGATCAACAGATCCGGCTTGTAGGTCGCCAGTTTGACCAGCCCGTCAAAACCGTCATCGGCAGTGTCGAACTCCACCGGATGCTTCCAGTCGGTGAAGAAGAATTTGAACATCTGACGGATGCCTTCGTCGTCTTCGACGAGAAGAATCTGAAAAGCCTGTCTGGCGGGTCTGTAGCTTTCCGACTGCAGGGATTCCTGCCTCTTGCGCAGAACTTCCTCGACGGATTTCAGGGAGATTTTCCTATGTCCGCCGGCCGTTTTCCAAGCCTTGAGGGCGCCTGATTCCACCCATAGTTGTATCGTGCGCAATGACACGTCCAACATCTGTGCTGCGACGCGTGTCGAAATATAGGAGTCTGTTTCGGTGCCTTGGGTCATGGTTCGATAGTATCATATTTTTCATTTTTTAATATTCGAACTACTGTAAAACAGCGCGGTGGTCGGGCATTCGCTGTATAGAATTGATACATATTTTTACAAATTTCAGGAAGCGGGTGACGGGAGTGCGGCGGCCTGCGGTGAACGATCGTTGTTCGTGGTTCTAAACACTTGATATTTCGCCTTTAATCGCCATGTACATCTCGGGTATAATTCCCTTCTTTTGATTGATGTTCGGAGCTTTCGACATGCCTATCTATGATTATCAGTGCACAAGCTGTGGTTTTCGCAAGGAAGTCATGCGCAAGGTCAGCGAGCCGGAACTGACGGATTGTCCGGAGTGCGGCAAGGCGACCTTCGCCAAGCAGTTGTCTGCGCCGAGTTTCCAGCTCAACGGTACTGGCTGGTATGTCACTGACTTCAAGAACAGTGGCAGCAAGCCGGCCGCCAAGAAGTCTGAAGGCGCGGACGCTATACCTTCCTGCGGTGACAACTGCGCCTGTCATTGAGTGATGCGGTGCGCAGCCGAAAGGCTGTGCGCCCGCCAAGCTTGATCGGCCTTCGAACCCCGAACCTGCATCAGTCGGATACCGAAGTTTCCCTTAAACCCTATTCATCTTAAGAAATCTGTATATGCGTACCCATTACTGCGGCCACCTGAACCGAGAACACATTGGCCAGACCGTCACGCTCTGCGGCTGGGCTCACCGCCGTCGCGACCATGGCGGTGTCATCTTCATCGACCTGCGCGACCGGGAGGGCATGGCGCAGATCGTCGTTGACCCGGATACTCCCGAAGCCTTCAGAATCGCCGAATCGGTACGCAACGAATACGTGCTGCGCGTGGTCTGCAAGGTGCGCGCGCGTCCGGAAGGCACGGTGAACCCCAATATTCCGACCGGCGAGGTCGAGATGCTGGCATCCGAGATCGAGGTGCTCAACCCCTCGCTGACGCCGCCCTTCATGCTGGATGACGACAACCTGTCCGAGACCGTGCGGCTGGAACACCGCTATCTGGATCTGCGCCGTCCGGCCATGCAGAAGAACCTCATGTTGCGCTACCGTGTCAGCAAGGTGCTGCGCGACTATCTCGACGAGCACGGCTTCGTCGAGATCGAGACGCCCATGCTCACACGCTCCACGCCGGAAGGCGCACGCGATTACCTGGTGCCGTCGCGCGTGCATCACGGCCAGTTCTTCGCGCTGCCACAGTCGCCGCAGCTGTTCAAGCAACTGCTCATGGTGTCCGGCTTCGACCGCTACTTCCAGATTACCAAGTGTTTCCGCGACGAGGACCTCAGGGCCGACCGTCAGCCCGAATTCACGCAGGTGGACCTCGAGACCTCATTCCTCAACGAGGAGCAGATCATGGACATCGTGGAGGAGATGATCCGCCAGATGTTCCGTAGGGTGCAGGGCGTCGAGCTGCCCGAGAAGTTCCCGCGCATGAGCTATGCCGAGGCGATGAGCCGATACGGTTCCGATAAGCCCGACATGCGCGTTACGCTGGAAATCACCGAGCTCACCGATGTCATGAAGGATGTCGAATTCAAGGTGTTCTCCAGTGTGGCCAATATGGAAGGCGGACGTGTGGCGGCGCTGCGCGTGCCGAACGGCGGCAGCATTTCGCGTTCCGAGATCGATGCCTATACCGAATTCGTCAAGATCTATGGCGCCAAGGGGCTCGCCTACATCAAGGTCAACGATGTCACCCAACTCAACGAGTCCGGCCTGCAGAGCCCCATCGTCAAGAACATCCACGAGGTGGCGCTCAGGGCCATCATCGAGCGCACGGGTGCGCAGAACGGTGACATCGTGTTCTTCGGCGCCGACAAGGCGAAGATCGTCAATGAGGCGCTGGGTGCGCTGCGTGCCAAGGTCGGTCATGAAAAGGGACATCTCAATGGCCGTGCCTGGGCGCCGCTGTGGGTCGTGGACTTCCCCATGTTCGAATACGACGAGGAAGACAAGCGCTGGGTCGCGCTGCACCACCCCTTCACCTCCCCCAAGGACGGTCACGAGGACCTGCTTTCCACCAACCCGGGTGCGGCGCTCTCCAAGGCTTACGACATGGTGCTGAACGGCTGGGAGGTCGGCGGTGGCTCTGTCCGTATCCATCGCCAGGAAGTGCAGTCCAAGGTGTTCGACGCGCTCAACATCAGCAAGGAGGAGGCGCAGGAAAAATTCGGTTTCCTGCTCGAAGCGCTGCAATACGGTGCACCGCCGCACGGCGGTCTCGCTTTCGGCCTCGACCGGCTGGTGACGCTGATGGCTGGCGCCGATTCCATCCGTGATGTCATCGCCTTCCCCAAGACACAGCGTGCGCAGTGCCTGCTCACACATGCGCCGAGCGAGGTGGACGAGAAGCAGCTGCGCGAGCTGCATATCCGTGTCCGCCAGCAGAATCCGGTGGCGTGATGAGTATGGCCGCTGCTTTGCACATTTTCTGGGGATGATCGGGGTTCCGTGGATATCAGGACACTCATACGTACCATCCCGGACTATCCCAGACCCGGTGTGCAGTTCCGGGACATCACGACGCTGCTCAAGGATCCGCAGGGACTCAAGCGCACCGTCGACGGTTTCCTTGACCGCTACAGGGGTTGGCGGATCGACAAGGTGGCGGGCATTGAGGCGCGCGGTTTTCTGATAGGTGCCCCGCTTGCCTATGAGTTGGGCGTGGGATTCGTGCCCATCCGCAAGCAGGGCAAGCTGCCGGCCGAGAAGGCGGGATACGATTACGAGCTGGAGTATGGCGGTGACCGGGTAGAGGTTCATCTGGACGCCATCGCACCGGGTGAAAGCGTGCTGTTGGTGGATGATCTGATTGCCACGGGTGGCACCGCGATGGCCGCCATCCGGCTGATCGAGACACTGGGCGGCAAGGTGGCGGAATGCGCCTTCGTCATCGACCTCGTCGATCTCAAGGGGCGGCCCAAGCTGGAGTCGGCAGGTTACGGAACGTTCGCCCTGTGCGGGTTTGAAGGGAACTAGTGGGATATAAGACGCCGATTTCGGTACTGGTGCTGATTCATACGCCGGATTTGCAGGTGCTGTTGCTGGAGCGCGCGGACAAGGAGGGCTACTGGCAGTCGGTCACGGGCAGTCTGGAGCGGTTGCCGGATGGCACGCTGGAACGGCTGGAGGACGCAGCGATCCGCGAGGTGCGCGAGGAGACCGGCCTCGATGCGCTGGACTACAAGCTGGAGAACTGGGAGTTTTCTAATGTGTATGAGATTTTCCCCCACTGGCGGCATCGCTATGCGCCAGGGGTGACGCACAATACCGAACATGTGTTCGGTCTGGAATTGCCGGCGCCATTGCCTGTCCAACTCGCACCTGCCGAGCATGTGCGTTACGAGTGGCTGGACTGGCGGGCCGCGGCCGGCAAGGTTTTTTCCTGGACCAATGTCGATGCGCTCAGGTTGCTGGGCACGCGGTATGGACTGACTTTATGAGAGAAGCAAAATGGCAACACCCACGATAGCAGCGCCGCTCAAGGCGGAACCGATTCGTTTCGAACGTTTCCAGGCAGCGCAGGAAGCGGAGCTGCAGGAACGCATCATCGCGGCCAAGGCCAAGCTTGGCAGCCGGCTGGTGATTCTCGGTCACCACTATCAGCAGGAGAGCGTCTATCGCCATGCCGACTACACCGGCGATTCACTCAAGCTCTCACGCTATGCGGGCGAGACCGATGCCGAATACATCGTCTTTCTCGGCGTCCACTTCATGGCGGAGGTGGCAGACATTCTGTCGCGCCCCGAACAGATCGCCATTCTGCCCGATCTCTCCGCCGGCTGTTCCATGGCAGACATGGCGAATCTTGCCAAGGTCGAGCGCACGCGCCGGGAACTGTCCAGGGTGCTGGACTTCGATGCCACCATCACGCCGGTCACCTATATCAACTCGGCGGCCGACCTGAAGGCATTCTGCGGCGAGCACGGCGGTATCGTCTGCACCTCGACCAATGCGCCCAGGATCATTGAATGGGCGTTCTCGCAGCGCGAAAAGGTGCTGTTCTTCCCCGACCAGAACCTGGGCAGGTGGTCCGGCTACAAGATGGGCATCCCGCTCGAGCAGATGCCGGTATGGGATCCGGACCTGCCGATGGGCGGTCTGACCGAAGAGCAGATCCACAACGCGAAGATACTGTTGTGGAAGGGGCATTGCGCCGTGCACCAGATGTTCCGCGAGCAGAACATCACGCGCTTTCGCGCCGAGCATCCGGACGGTCTGGTCATATCGCACCCGGAATCGCCGTTCGAAGTCTGCCTCAATTCGGATTATGTCGGTTCCACCGAATTCATTCTGAAGACGGTCAGTGAGGCACCGGCGGGTACCAAGTGGCTGGTCGGTACCGAGCTCAACCTGGTCAACCGTCTTGCGGAGAACATGAAGCCACAGGGCAAGATGGTACAGTTCATGTCGCACGTGATATGTGAGTGTTCGACCATGGCGCGCATCGATCCCCAGCATCTCGCCTGGACGCTGGAGAATCTGGCGGAAGGCAATGTCGTCAACCAGATCAAGGTGCCGGAGGCCGAAGCCAGGCTCGCCAAACTGACGCTGGACCGCATGCTCGAAGTTTCGTGATCTGACACGCTGCATATGCACAGTACCCTGCGCATTGCCACGTTCAACATTCACAAGGGTGTGACCAGCTTCAACGTCCGTTTCGCGTTGCATGAGCAGCGCGACCTGATTCGTCAGCTGCAGGCGGAGATCGTGTTTCTGCAGGAAGTGCAGGATGTGCACGAGGCACGCAGCAAGCGCTTCAAGCACTGGCCGATGGAAGGACAGGCCGAGTTCCTGGCCGATTCTGTCTGGTCCGATTTCGCCTACGGCAAGAATTCGGTTTATCCGGCCGGCCATCATGGCAACGTGCTGCTTTCCAAATTTCCCATCATCAAGACCGAGAACATCGATATCTCAGCGCATCGGGCCGAACGGCGCGGCATGCTGCATGCCGAGATTGCCGTTCCCGACTGGCCACTGCCGCTGCATTGCATCTGCGTTCATCTCGGCCTGTTTGCGAGTTGGCGCAAGAAACAGGTACAGCGACTGCGTGAGCGCATCGAGGTCGCCGTGCCGGCCGATGCGCCGTTGATCGTCGCCGGGGATTTCAACGACTGGGGTATGAGTGCCGGTAGGATGCTGACGGAGGGTCTGCATCTCCATGAGGTGTTCGAGCGTCATCAGGGCAAGGCTGCGCGCAGCTTTCCGTCCGTGTTGCCACTGTTCCGGCTGGACCGCATCTATGAGCGCGGTTTCGATGTCCGGCATGTACAAGTGCACGCCGGACCGAGGTTCGCGCAGGTTTCAGATCATGCCGCACTCAGTGCGACGCTGGTCAGGCAGCAATGATTTTCTTTACGGAACATAACCAGATCGATCTGCTGAAGAACGGCCTGGAATATTTTCCGGCGCTGGAAGCCGCCATCGACGGCGCGCGTCATGAGATTTATCTGGAGACCTATATCTATGAGGCCGATGCGACCGGCGTGCGTATCGGCGAAGCGCTCAAGCGCGCGGCTCTCAGGGGAGTCAGGACGCATGTACTGCTCGATGGTTTCGGCAGCCGTGACCTGCCGGCACTCTATGTCCGGGAACTGCAGCAGGCCGGGGTCGATGTCATGTTCTACCGGCCCAAGATTTCACCATGGACCCTGAAGCGGAGCCGTTTGCGGCGTCTGCATCGCAAGCTGGTGGTCATCGACGGCGAGGTGGCGTTCGTCGGCGGCATCAACATCATTGACGATTTCAATGTGCCGCGGCATGACGCGCCTCGTATCGATTATGCGGTCAGAGTCCGCGGCGAGCTGCTGCCACAGATACGAACCAGCGCACGCCGGCTCTGGCGCAGCATCGCGTGGTCGCATCTGCGTCGGGTGGAGGCCGATATCCTGCCGCCGGCCAGCCCTGTGCAGGGGAGGATGCGGGCTGCATTCGTCGTGCGCGACAACCTGCTGCACAGGCGCGATATCGAACAGAGCTATCTGGCGGCCATCAACGCTGCCAGGTCGGAGATCCTGATCGCCAATGCCTATTTCGTTCCCGGCCTCAATTTCCGCAAGGCGCTGGTCGCGGCAGCGCGACGCGGCGTGAAGGTCAGGCTGTTATTGCAGGGGAAGAAGGAATACTTCCTGATGTTCGCCACGCATTACTTTTATTCGGATTTTCTAGCGGCTGGCGTGCAAGTCTACGAATACCGCAAGAGCTTCATGCATAGCAAGGTCGCCGTCATCGACCATGAATGGGCGACCGTCGGGTCATCCAATATCGACACCTTCAGCCTGCTGCTCGCGCGCGAGGCCAATATCGTCGTGCAGGACGGTGCCTTTGCCCGGCGGCTGGCTGCGGATATCGAGCGGACGATTGCCGACGGCGCGCAGGAAATCCTGGCCGAGGACTGGACGCGTGGGAACTATCTGAAACGCATGCTCTCGGCTCTGGTCTATTTTGTCGTGCGCATGTTTACCGGCCTCGTGGTGCAGCCTGACCGGCATTGAGGAGCGGAAATCGGGTCCATGCGTGACAGGGTTTGCCGCCAACCGCATGAGCTTTTATAATACCGGTTTGATCGTGCTGGTGTAGCTCAGCTGGTAGAGCAACGCACTCGTAACGCGTAGGTCGTAGGTTCGATCCCTATCACCAGCACCAGATTGCCTGATGTTCAATCCTCGTTCGCGAATGGGAATGCCTTGAAGACACATATCCTGAAACTTTCCGGTCTGGCACTGCTGTTCGCGCTGATCCAGCCGCTACATGCAGCGACGCTGGAGGATGCCATCGCAGCCGCCAAGATGGCGGATTTCAAGACTGCTGCCAGCATCTATGAACCATTGGCCGAGCAGGGCGATGTCACCGCCCAGTATGAGTTGGGCAAGCTGTACTACCGCGGCATGGGGGTTGAGCAGAGCTACGAGCAGGCGGCGAAGTGGCATCGCCGGGCGGCCGAGCAGGGGCATGCCGAGGCGCAGTACAGCATCGCCGCCATGCATTTCAACCGCGACATCCCGACCCGAGACTATCGAGAAGCCGCCGACTGGTATCTGAAGGCGGCCGAGCAGGGGCATGCCAAGGCACAGCTGAATGTCGGCATCCTCTATTTCCGCGGCGACATCTTCGAACAGAATCTTGAGGAAGCGCTGAAGTGGTACCAGCGGGCCGCCGAACAGGGCAATGCCGAGGCGCAGTTCAATCTCGGCAACATGTATGTCCGCGGCATCGGTGTGCCGGAGGATCTCGTGCGTGGCACCATGTGGATTCTGGTTTCCATAGAGAATCCGGATGTCGGTAAGCGTATCATCGGCAAGACCAAAGTCGCCACTTTCTACGGCAGCAAGATGACCGAGGAGCAGCGCCAGCTGACGCGCACGCTCGCCAACGAGTGCAAGGCCAAACAGTACAAGGGCTGCTGAGACAATTCAGGATTCGAAAGAAGGCTGGGGTTCTGTAAAGAACCCCAGCTTTTTTTCGCGCCGCATTCTCTTCAGGCGGGCTTCGGCGGCGGATGCGCTGGACCGGTCCGGGTAGACGCGGCTGGCCAGGATGCGCAGAGGGCGATTGGCGCGCGTGTATTTGGCGCCAGTGCCGGCCTGATGGGCGCGGAAGCGTGCCGACAGGTCGGTGGTGATGCCGGCGTAATAGCTGCCGCCCTCGCATTCCAGCAGATAGAGATACCACTGCATCCTGTCTAAAGATTTCGGGTGAATCGTCGGTTGAATCAGTAGTCGGCGCTACGCCCGGTCGGATAGCCGAAGGCGTCGTTCTGCCATTCGCCGCAGTTGTCGCAGCGGTGGTCCTGCATGGTCTTGCACAGCGTTAGCTTGTCATGACCACAGAAGCGGCAGACATGCGCCGGGGCCAACGCGGATTTGGCATGCGCCTCATGGTGCTCCTGCGCCACACGGGTACTGCCCAAACCATATTTGTTGTCCATGAAAACCTCCTGGTCGCAACTTCTGGTTGACCGGCATATACCGATATCTTAATCCCGCATCGATGAATGGCAACCGATTTTTCCATCGGTCTGCCGCAGTTCAGGCTGCGCAGGCCGTCGTCTGTTCCGCTGCCACATCCGCCCATTGCAGCGCCTGCTTCAACGCATCCGTGCCGGCTTCACGCAACGCGGCGACACCGCCTTTGCTGTCGGCGCTGGGGGCTGATGCACTGGCCTGCAGCATCTGACTTTGCAGTGCCTGCTGTGAGTCCTTGGCCTGCAGCGTGACATACAGACGGACGATACCACTGCTGGATTCGGGGCTGCTGAATACCTGATCGAAGCTTTCGATCTCGATGTGGAGTGCGCATGCAGCCGATTTCGACGGATTGACCATGCTGCGCAGTTTGGATGCGATCAGGGCGGCAGGAGAGTCCGACCAGCGGCTGTGTGCGTAGAAATGGACCTGGGCCGGATCCCGGTACTGCAGACGATAGCGCACGCGGCGGTGGTCGATGGCGTCGGTCGCCGTGATGCGGCCGATATCGATGCGGATGTCATGGCGTGCGGACGTATCCGGCAGGCCGAAGTCGTAAACTACGGATTCCGTTACCGGGCGCTGTTTGCCCAGACAGGCGGTCAGCAGGATTGTCATACATAAAAGCAGGATATGGCGCATGGCATGCTCTCTCAATGATTCATGTCGGGCTGAAAGCCGTCCTCGCCCGGACCGGGACGGGCGCTTGGCTTGCCGAACAGCACGCTTTCCGGATGTTGTTCGAGCTGATCCAGCAGTTCCCCGAGCTGCCGGAGGTCGCGATCCAGCCGGTCGCTCAGCTGATGGATGCGCGGCAGCGTTTCCTGATTCAGTGTCCTGCCCAGCTGCCGGCCGTTCGTCCCGATTTCCTGCGTCGCATTGCGGAATTCGCGTGCGGTGGCAGCCAGTTCGTCAAGCAGCGGCTGGGCGGCATGCGCGGTCTGCCGGATGCTGTCCAGCGTTTCGGTCAGTGCGGCCCGGTTCTGTTCGGATGCCATGTCGCCCATGCGCCGGAACGTATCGGAGGCGATGTCCAGCAGCGGCTCCAGCTTGCCGCTGGCACGTTCCAGATTGTCCAGCGCGCTGCCGAGTCTACCAGGCTCGACTTCCTGTAGCAGTCGGTTGGCGGAGTCGATGAGGACGATGCTGTTCTGCAGCAGCGTGTCGAACTGGGACACGAGCTGTGGACCGTCTGCCAGCAGCTTGTCCATCGTCGAAGGTAGCAGCGGAATCTCACCGCCTTTCGGCAGCAAGGGCGCGTCGGCGGCGTCGGTATCGTCGAGATCGATGAATGCAAGGCCGGTCACGCCCTGCATGCGCAGTTTCGCATGGCTCTGCTTGCTCAGGCGCAGGTCGTCCATCACCTGGATGTCGATGCGGATGGTGTTGCGCGCGGACGGATCGAGGCGGATGTCGGTTACCTTGCCGACATTGACGCCGCGGTATTTCACGGCCGATTCCACGCTGAGCCCGGTTACCGGCAGGCTGGAAACCACGGTGTAGTCCGTGTTCTGTCCATGGTTACCGCTCAGCCACCAGAAGGAGAGCAGCAGGGCCAGGCTGAGCAGCAGTGTGAACAGTCCGACCGCGATGGCATAGGTGCGATTCTCCATGTGCTTATTGTGCCCTTTCCAGACGCGAGTTGATATCGTGGAAGAAATTGTTGACGAAGGGATGGTCGATCATGCCGAGTCCATCCAGCGTACAGTCTGCGACGATCTGTCGGTCGGCCAGTACTGCCACGCGGTCAGCCATCTGGACCAGCGTATCGAGGTCGTGCGTGACGAACAGCACGGTCAGTCCCAGCGTGTGCTTGAGCTGCTTGATCAGATCGACGAATTTCTTGCTGCGGTCTGGATCCAGTCCTGCGGTCGGCTCGTCCAGTACCAGCAGTTCTGGCTCCAGCGCCAGAGCGCGCGCCAGCCCGACGCGCTTGATCATGCCGCCCGACAGCTGCGCCGGCAACAGCATTGCATGCTTGGGTTCGAGTTCGACCAGCGCCAGCTTGTGCATGACCAGTCGGCAGATGGTTTCTTCGTCGAACTGCTTCAGCTCGCGCAACGGAAAGGCGATGTTGTCATAGACGCTGAGCGCGGAGAACAGGGCGCCCTGCTGGAACAGCATGCCCATGCGGTTCATCAGACGTTTCTGCTTGAGCCGTTCGATCTGATGCAGATTCTCTCCGAACAGGAATATCTCGCCACGGGTCGGTGTCGTCAGGCCGACGATATGGCGTAGCAGGGTGGTCTTGCCGCTGCCGGAACCGCCGACCAGAGCGACGATCTGGCCCGTGCGCACCTGCAGGTTGAGGCTCTGGTGTATGACATTGTCGTCGAACATGGTCCATACCTGCCGTGCCTCGCAGATGACGTCCTGTTGTCCGAGCTGCATGGTCATACGCCTATGCCCCTCGTCAGAATGGCGAACTGGGCGTCGATCAGTATCACGGCCGTGATGGCGGTGACGACCGAGCTGGTGGTGCTGACGCTCAGGCTTTCCGTGTTCGGCTTGACACGCAGGCCGAAATGACAGGCGATGAGCGTGACGACGAAACCGAACAGCAGGCCCTTGATCAGGCTCAGGGTCAGATTGACCGGATCCACGACGGTCGGTAGGTATTCGAAAAAGAAGCGGAAGCTGATGCCGAGCTCGATATTGGCCGAGAGTGCGCCTCCCGTCAGGCTCCAGGCCGAGGTCCATAACACCAGCAGGGGCGCGATCAAGGTCAGTCCCAGCACCTTGGGCAGCACGACACGCAGGATGCGGGAGATGCCCATGGTGGTCAGTGCGTCGATTTCCTCGGTGACACGCATGACGCCTATCTGCGCCGTCATGGCGGAGCCGGAACGGCCTGCGATCAGCACGGCCATCAGCATGGGCCCCAGTTCGCGGATGATGCCGAGACCGAGGATGTTGACGATGAAGATGTCGGCGCCGAAGGCGCGCAGCTGCTTGGACATGAGATAACTCAGCGCGACGCCGATCATGAAGCCGAGCAGCGCGCTGATCGGCAGCGCCGTGACGCCGCTCTTGTAGATGTTGGCGCTGAACTCGCGCAGCGGGAATTCGCGCGGACGCCTGATGACGTAAAGGATCTCAAGGAACAGCAGGCCGAGCAGTTGCGTGAAGTCGCGCAAGTGCGAGACGAATTCGACGATCAGCTTGCCGAGATTGGCGACGGGGCCGATCAGGTCCGGCTGCCTGCGTATCCGGATGGATGTGTCCAGATTGGCCAGCATGTCGAATATGGCGCGCTGCTGATCGGTCAGGCTGATGCGGTGATCGTCCAGTCTGGCACCCCAGCCGGCCCAGAGTACGGCTGCTGCTGCCGTGTCGAGCTGTTCCACCTGCTGCAGGTCCCAGCTGGCAAATGGGTCGGCGAAGTAGGGAGCGAGTGAGGTCTTGAGGGCGGCGAAGTCATTCTCGACGGAACGGAGCGACCATTGGCCCAGCAGCCGTACATGAGGACGGCCCTGCTGGTCCAGTTCGATGTGAAAGCTTGCTGCAGCCATCCGCCTCCCTTTTTCAGGCGATTATACGCAGCGCTCTTACACGACGACAACTGGCGGTTGCAAGGCGCGGTATAATTCAAGTCATTCAGCCTGAAGTACTTTCGCAAACATATTGGGAGAAATCCGCAGCATGAAAAGCTACCGCAAGGAACTCTGGTTCAACGCGCCGGCCCGCATGGCCTTCATCAATATCACCGGCGAGGTTGAGCAATGCCTGCAGGAGTCCGGAATCCGGGAGGGGCTGGTGCTGGTCAATGCCATGCACATCACCGCCAGCGTCTTCATCAACGACGACGAATCCGGCCTGCATCACGATTACGGCGTTTGGCTCGAGAAGCTGGCGCCACATGAGCCGGTCAGCAACTATCATCACAACCGCACCGGCGAGGACAACGCCGATGCGCACATGAAGCGCCAGATCATGGGGCGCGAGGTGGTCGTCGCCGTCACCAACGGACGTCTGGATTTCGGCCCGTGGGAGCAGATTTTCTACGGCGAGTTCGATGGTCGCCGCAGAAAACGCGTGCTGGTCAAGATCATCGGTGAGTAATGGCGATGCGCATACCTGAACTGCTGGCACCGGCCGGCGATCTCGACCGCATGCGCACGGCGTTCGATTACGGCGCCGATGCGGTCTATGCGGGGCAGCCGCGCTACAGCCTGCGCGTGCGTAACAACGGCTTCGGCATGCAGGAGCTGGCCGAAGGCATTGCCGAGGCGCACCGGCGCGGCAAGAAGTTCTTCGTGGCCAGCAACATCGCGCCGCATAACAGCAAGGTCAAGACCTATATGGCCGACATGGAGCCCGTGATCGCCATGCAACCAGATGCCCTCATCATGTCCGATCCCGGTCTGATCATGATGGTGCGTGAGCGCTGGCCGGAGATGCCGATCCATCTTTCCGTACAGGCCAATACCGTCAATTATGCGGCGGTCAGATTCTGGAAGAGCCTGGGCCTGACACGCGTCATTCTGTCACGCGAATTATCGCTCGATGAGATCGAGGAGATCCGTCAGCAGTGCCCGGACATGGAGCTGGAGGTCTTCGTGCACGGCGCTCTGTGCATCGCCTATTCCGGCCGCTGCCTGCTTTCCGGTTATTTCAATCACCGCGACCCGAATCAGGGCACCTGCACGAACTCGTGCCGCTGGGATTACAAGGTGCATGATGCGGCAGAGGATCCGGCGGGTGTGATTCGGCTCAAGGATTTCGACTTCAAGGCGGAACTGGAGCGTCCCGGCCTGTCCGAATGCGGCGGCATGGAGCGGCACCCTGCCGCGGACCGGGTGTACCTGATCGAGGAGCGCGGCCGGCCAGGCGAGTTGCTGCCGATCATGGAAGACGAGCACGGCACCTATATCATGAATAGCAAGGATCTGCGCGCCATCGAGCATGTCGAGCGGTTGATGCGGATCGGTGTCGATTCATTGAAGATCGAGGGGCGGACCAAGTCGCGCTACTACGTCGCGCGTACATGTCAGGCATACCGGAAAGCGGTCGATGACGCGCTGGCGGGACGTCCGTTCGACTACAGCCTGCTAGGTGAGCTGGAGAATCTGGCCAACCGTGGCTATACGGACGGGTTCTATCAGCGTCACCACACCATGGAACACCAGAACTACATGCAGGGACATTCCAAATCCAACCGCAGCCTCTATGTCGGCGACATCGTCGGCTATGATGCGGCGCAGGGGCTGGCCGATATCGCTGTCAAGAACCGCTTTGCGATAGGCGACCGGCTACAGGTCATTCGCCCGGCGGGCAACAGCGAGATCGTGGTGGAGTCGCTCTACGATAGGGACGGCCAGCCGGTGCATGAGGCCGCCGGCAGCGGCATCTTCGTGCGCCTGCCCCTGCCTGCGGGCGATTTCAGCAATGCGATGGTAGCGCGCTGTCTTTGATGTTCCGGTAAACCCGGTTCCTCTGCAAACGGCGCCATCCCCTCGGGGTGTGGCGCCGTTTGCCTTTCAGCTTCTGATGTACTGTTCCAATTGCTGGATCAGGAACTGCTGATAGGCGATGGTTTCCTTGACCAGGTCACCGATGGATAGGATGCCGATGACGCGGTCGTTCTCCAGCACCGGCAAATGACGTATGCGCTTACCTGACATCAACTCCATGCATTCTTCGGTCAGCTGGTCGGGTGTCACAGTGATGACCGTCGTGGACATGACCTCACCGACCTTGGTGTTTCTGGAGGTTTTCCCCTTGAGCGCGACTTCCCTTGCATAGTCACGCTCGGAAAATATGCCGGCGAGACGGCCTTCCTCATCCAGCACGACCAGCGCGCCGACACGATGGTTCGCCATGATTTGCAGGGCCTCGAACACTTCAGCGTCCGGCCGGATCGAAAGCACTTCGTAGCCCTTGGCATCAAGCAGCTGTCTTACGGTCTTCATACGCTCCTCCTCCAAGCTGGTGTTTTTATGGGAGTTTCTTTTGAAAATATACACTCGTTTTGCGGCAAGACCAGCATTTCATTTGCTTGACATAGTTAGCTAGCTAACTATAATCTCACCTTATTATGTTGCAGTTACGCAATCTGCCCGACAAGGAGGTCCTGCAGAAATTCGCCCAGCGTTATCCGCAGGCGGATATCAGCGGCATCGCCGCATTCCTGCACCTGCTACGTTTGGCGACCGATCTCTCCAATGCGCTTGACCTGTGCCTGAGCCGTCATGGGTTGCTGCAGGGTCGCTGGTGGGTGCTGGTCCTGTTGATGCGTGAGGACAGTCTGACCCTCACGCCGTCCGTGCTGGCGGAAAAGGCCGGTGTCACGCGCGCGACCATGACCGGCCTGATCGACGGGCTGGAGCGCGATGGTCTGGTGGAGCGCCTGATGGACAAGCGCGACCGCCGCAGCATCTCGGTCAGGCTGACGCCTGCTGGACAGGCCAAGCTGGATGAGGTGATGCCGGACTATTACAGTCGGTTGCGCCGCTGCATGGCTGGCCTCGACGAGGAGGACCGCGAACGCCTGCATCAGATGCTGGACCGCATCAATCTCGGTATCGGTGCTTTCAGCGACCCGGAAGGATAGCCCGCCGAGGTTCCCGTTTCTGTCGCAATCCGGTGAACGGTAGCGTATGCCGTTCCGTCTCAAGTTTTTATTATAAGGATCATCATGCCGTGGACTTCCAACCGGTTCCGTGCACTGGCGGCGTTGCTGCTGCTCTCCCTGCTCTGGGGCTATAACTGGGTCGTCATGAAGAACGCGCTAGCGGATGCCGGCCCCTTCCAGTTCGGTGCGCTGCGCAACTTTCTCGGGGCGCTCTGTCTACTCGCGCTGATTCTGCTGCTGCGCCGGCCTATCAGGCCGCAGGAGATCCCGACCCTGATCGTGCTCGGTTTTCTGCAGACCAGCGGATTCACCGGTCTGATCATATGGGCGCTGGTCGAGGGAGGTGCCGGCAAGACGGCGGTGCTGACCTATACCATGCCGTTCTGGGTCATGATCATGGCCTGGCCGCTGCTGGGCGAGCGGATACAGGGCAGCCAGTGGCTGGCGGCGCTGCTGTCGGTGATGGGCATACTATTCATCCTGGACCCGCTGCATCTCGGGGCGGATTTGTTCAGCATGGTGCTGGCGGTGCTTGCCGGCGTCAGCTGGGCGCTGGCGGTGATGCTGGCAAAGAAGCTGCACAAGCGCGCCCCCGATATGGATCTCTTGTCCCTGACCGCATGGCAGATGTTGTTCGGTTCCATCCCCATCGTCGTAGCCGCATTCATCATTCCTGCCCCGCCGATCGACTGGACCCCGTATTTCATCGGAGCGGTCGTCTACAATGCGGTCCTCTGCAATGCGCTCGCCTGGCTGTTGTGGCTGTATGCGCTGCAGCGGCTGGAGGCTGGCATCGCCAGCATGGTGACGCTGCTGGCTCCCGTTATCGGCGTGCTTGCCGCCTGGTGGGAATTGGATGAGCAGCCCACGCCAGGGGAGCTGTGGGGCATGCTGTTCATCGTTTGTTCGCTCGTCATCATTTCGGTGCGCGGCATGCGTCAGCAGCAGAAGGTGGATCCCGCCATGGCGCAGGAATGATGCGCTCTGCATATGCTAAAATCCGCCTAATTTTTTAGACATTCCGAGATAGAAAATGGCAGGACATTCCAAGTGGGCAAACATCCAGCATCGCAAGGGTCGTCAGGACGCCAAGCGAGGCAAGATATTCACGCGACTGATCAAGGAAATCACGGTAGCAGCCCGCCTCGGCGGCGGTGACGTGTCATCCAACCCGCGTCTGCGGCTGGCAGTGGAAAAGGCCAAGGCCGAATCCATGCCCAAGGAAAACATCGAGAATGCGATCAAGCGCGGCACCGGCACGCTGGAAGGCGTCAATTACGAAGAGATTCGCTACGAGGGCTACGGCATCGGCGGCGCCGCGGTCATGGTCGATTGCCTGACCGACAACAAGCAGCGTACCGTGGCCGATGTGCGTCATGCTTTCAGCAAGCACGGTGGTAACCTCGGCACGGATGGCTCCGTGGCCTACATGTTCAAACATTGTGGCATCATCCTGTTCGAGCCGGGTGTGAGCGAGGACCAGGTGATGGAGGCTGCACTGGAGGCCGGCGCGGAAGACATCATCACGGATCCGGATGACGGCAGCATCGAGGTGATCACGCCGCCCGGCGACTTCGAGGCGGTCAAGGTGGCGCTCGAGGCCGCCGGTCTCAAGCCGGCGCATGCCGAGGTGACGATGCGCGCCTCGACCGAAACCGTGCTGACCGGAGAGGATGCCGTCAAGATGCGCAAGCTGCTCGATGCGCTCGACGACCTCGATGATGTGCAGGAAGTCTATACTTCGGCAGTTATCGAAGAGTGACCGCCGTCCGTATCCTCGGTATTGACCCAGGCCTACGCCAAACCGGCTTCGGTGTCATTGAGAAGACTGGCGAAAGGCTGAATTACGTCGCCAGCGGCACGATCAAGACGACGACCGGAAAGGGTGCGGATATCGAGGATCTGCCGACCCGCCTGAAAATCATACTGGATAGCCTGTTCGAGGTGATCGACACCTATGTGCCGCAGCAGGTGGCTGTGGAAAAGGTGTTCGTCAACGTCAATCCGCAGTCCACACTGCTGCTGGGGCAGGCGCGCGGGGCCGCCATCAGTGCCGCTGTCATCCGCAATCTGGCGGTTGCCGAGTATACAGCGCTGCAGGTCAAGCAGTCTGTCGTCGGCAATGGCCATGCTGCGAAGGAGCAGGTGCAGGAGATGGTGAAGCGCTTGCTCAAGCTGCCGGCCAATCCTAGCCCCGATTCCGCGGATGCGCTGGCCTGTGCCATCTGCCATGCCCATGGCGGGCAGGGGCTGGGCAAACTTGCGACGGCCGGTTTTCGAGTGCGGGGCGGTAGGCTAATATAGGCGCATGTCACCCTTTACTTACAGTCACATGGCGGCAGGACCGTCAGTTCGAGAAGATTCCCATGATTAGCCGTCTCCACGGTGTCCTGCTGGAAAAAACACCACCTCTGGTGCTGATCGATGTCAACGGCGTCGGTTATGAGTGTGAAGTGCCGATGAGCACGTTCTACAATCTGCCTGCCACCGGCAGCAAGGTGACGCTGTTGACGCAGTTCATCGTGCGCGAGGATGCACAATTGCTGTACGGGTTCGGCAGTGAGCGCGAGCGCCAGACCTTCCGCCAGCTGCTCAAGGTCAATGGTGTCGGCGCGAAGTCGGCGCTGTCCATATTGAGCGGTCTTTCCGTCGATGATTTGATTCAGGCTGTCGCCCTGCAGGATACCGCGCTGTTGACACGTGTTCCCGGTATCGGCAAAAAGACGGCCGAGCGTCTGCTGCTCGAACTGAAGGACAAGCTGGCCGCGGATGGCCTGCCGGTGGCTGCGGATGGTCAGCGGCGCTCCGCAGGCGATGTTCTGAATGCGCTGCTGGCACTGGGCTATAACGAGCGCGAGGCGCTGGCTGCCGTCAAGCAGCTGCCTGAGGGCGTCGATGTTTCCGACGGCATCCGGCAGGCGCTGAAGCTGCTTTCCAAGACCTGAGGATACGGCGATGATAGAAACCGACCGTCTGGTGGCACCCGCTGTCGGGGGTGCGCAGGAAGAAGCGTTCGAACGGGCGCTGCGTCCCAAGGTGCTGGACGAGTACATCGGCCAGGAAAAGGCGCGCGGGCAGTTGGAGATATTCATCAATGCCGCCCGCGAACGTTCCGAGGCGCTGGACCACGTGTTGCTGTTCGGTCCGCCCGGTCTGGGCAAGACGACGCTTGCGCACATCATCGCCCGCGAGATGGGCGTCAATCTGCGGCAGACCTCCGGACCCGTGCTGGAGCGTGCCGGCGACCTGGCCGCGCTGCTGACCAATCTGGAACCCAACGACGTTCTGTTCATCGACGAGATCCATAGGCTGTCACCGGTGGTGGAGGAGATCCTCTATCCGGCGATGGAGGATTACCGGCTCGACATCATGATCGGCGAGGGGCCCGCTGCCCGTTCCGTGCGGCTCGATCTGCCGCCATTCACGCTGGTCGGTGCGACGACCCGTGCCGGCATGCTGACCAATCCCTTGCGTGACCGTTTCGGCATCGTCTCCCGTCTCGAATTCTATACGGCAGCCGAGCTGGCCAGAATCGTCCATCGTTCAGCCGAACTGCTGGGGGTCAGCATGCAGGAGGCCGGGGCGCTGGAAATCGCGCGCAGGGCGCGTGGCACGCCGCGCATCGCCAACCGGTTGCTACGCCGTGTGCGCGACTACGCACAGGTCAAGGGTAATGGCACGGTCGATGCCGAGATCGCCGATGCGGCATTGAAGATGCTGGATGTGGACAAGCTCGGCTTCGACGTCATGGACAGGAAGTTGCTGTTGGCCGTGCTGGAGAAGTTCGGCGGTGGCCCGGTCGGACTGGACAATCTCGCGGCGGCCATCGGCGAGGAGCGCGATACCATTGAGGATGTGTTGGAACCGTACCTGATCCAGCAGGGCTATCTGATGCGCACGCCGCGTGGCCGGGTCGCGACGCAGCTGGCATATCAGCACTTCGGCCTTGCCGTGCCCTCCAGCCTAGCCAACGGGACGCTCTGGCAGGAATGAGCACGTTCGACTGGCCAGTGCGTGTCTATTACGAGGACACCGATGGCGGCGGTGTCGTCTATCACGCCAACTATCTCAAGTTCATGGAACGGGCCCGCACCGAATGGCTGCGCAGCCTGGGTTTCGATCAGATTGAACTTCGCCGTGAATCCGGCGTCATCTTCGTGGTACGCCAGATTGCGATACAATACCGCCGCTCGGCGCTTTTCGATGATGCGCTGATCGTAAGGACCAGCCTTGCCAGAACCGGACGCAGCCTGCTCGTGTTTAATCAAACCATTTGCCGTGACGAAACCGTGCTTATCGAAGCGACCGTCGAAGTCGCCTGTGTCAGTGCAGCGGAGTACAGGCCGGTCAGCATCCCTTCTGCCGTCCGGCAGGCCATGCAGAACCTTGTCATTTCAACCTAGCGGAGTCTGAATGAACCCGACCGATCTACAAGCAACCACGGACATGTCCCTGATCGCACTGGTTTCCGGTGCCAGCGTGCCGGTACAGCTGGTGATGCTGATACTGGCGCTGACTTCGCTCGCTTCATGGTGGTACATCTTTATCAAGGTCTACACGCTGAAGCGTGCCGAAGCCGATGCCGAGGAATTCGAGGATCGCTTCTGGGCCGGTGGTGATCTCAACAAGCTGTATGAGAACGTGAGTTCTGGACGTCAGCGGCCACGCGGCATGGCTAGCCTGTTCGAGGCCGGGTTCAAGGAATATGCGCGCCTCCGCCGCCAGGGCGGGATGGAGATCAGCGATACGATAGAAGGTGCAAGACGCGCCATGCGCGCCAACTACAATCGCGAGATGGATGAGCTGGATGCGCATCTGCCCTTTCTGGCATCAGTGGGTTCGGTCAGTCCCTATATCGGCCTGCTCGGTACGGTCTGGGGTATCATGAATGCGTTTCTCGGCCTGGCCAACACCTCGCAGGCGACGCTGGCGCAGGTCGCGCCCGGCATCGCCGAAGCGCTGATTGCGACCGCCATCGGGCTGTTTGCGGCGATTCCGGCCGTGATTGCCTACAACCGTTTCGCCGCGTCGGTTGACCGGCTGTCGGTGCGTTACGAAAGCTTCATCGAGGAATTCACAAACATCCTGCAGCGCAAGGCCTGATCATGACACGTCGCAAATCACGCCGCATGATGAACCAGATCAACGTCGTGCCTTATATCGACGTGATGCTGGTGCTGCTGGTCATCTTCATGGTGACTGCACCGATGACCAACCCCGGGGTGGTGGAACTGCCCAGTGTCGGTCAGGCACTGAAGCAGCCGGCCGCGCCGCTGGTGCTGAGCGTCAGGGCGGACAAGCGCGTCGAGCTTGACGGCAAGACGTTGCAGCGCGACGAATTGCTGCTCGTCGTGCGTACCGAGCTGGAGAAGAACCCCCAGCGCTCGGTGGTCATCGCGGCGGACAAGAATGTCAACTATGGGGAAGTTGTCGCCGTCATGGATCTGATGAAGCAGGGCAACGTGGAAAAGGTCGGCCTGCTGTTGAGCCCAGTCAAGAATTGATCTTGCATGTTACGACGTCATGAGACTCCGGTCGCGCTGAAGGCGGGCGCCCTTTCGCTGCTGGTGCATGCGATACTGCTCGCCCTGCTGCTGGTGTCCTTCAACTGGAGGGTGGTGCAGCCGTCCAGCATCGCGACCGTGGAGCTGTGGTCCGAGCTGCCGAGCGAGCCGGTCAAGGTGGTGATGCCGCCGCGACCGGAGCCTAGGCCGCAGCCGAAACCCGAGCCCAAGCCGGAACCGAAAGTGGAGCCGAAGGCGGATATTGAGGTGAAGAAAGAAACGCCCAAGCCGAAAGAGCCGCAGAAAAAGCAGGAACAGGCAAAACCGAAGGAGCCGGAGAAGAAGCAGTCGCCGGAAGACGATTTGCTGCGCAAGCTACAGGAGGAGATGCTGCAGGACCAGCCCAACCTCGACAGCAAGCTGGCACAGCCTGGTCCGACCACACTGTCTGCGGCTCAGAGCGGCGAGGTGGATAAATATGTCAACATGATTCGCAATAAGGTGCATCAGCATGTTAACCAGCAACTGTGCGGTGCCGGCAATCCGGAGCTGGAATTCGCGCTTTCCCTGGCGCCGACCGGCGACATTGTCGGCAGTCCGCGCATGCTAAAGGGTAGCGGCATCGCAGCATGCGATGAGTCGGTGGAGCGGGCGATATTGCTGGCGCAACCGTTGCCGGTTCCCAAGGAGCCGGACCTGTTTGCGCGCTTCCGTGACCTGAAAATGAAGTTCTATCCCAAAGGCGGCAATTGAGGCGGAATGCGTGCATGGCCGTCAGAAACCAGAGCAAGCAAGGGAACTTTGAATATATGTCATCTACTAAAACAGTTATGGACAAATTCTACGAGCGATTGCATCTGTTCTTCGGTGCACTGATGCTTTGCCTGCCGTTCGGCAGCCAGGCCGCGCTCACCATCGAAATCGTCGGCGGCGCGGCACAGCAGATTCCCGTCGCGATCCTGCCGTTCAGCCAGCCGGCCGGCCTGTCCATCAGGGAGCAGGACGCGATCGCCAACGTGGTCAGCGCCGATTTGCGGCGTAGCGGGCTGTTCCGCGTGCTGGAGACCCGGGGTGTCGCCAATCAGCCCAGGACGCCCGCCGAGGTCCGTTTTTCGGAATGGGCCGCCATACAGGCGCAGGCGTTGACCATAGGCAGCATAGAGACCCTGCCGGACAACCGGCTGAAGGTCACCTTCCGTTTGCTGGATGTGCTGAAACAAACACAGCTGGTGGGTATGGAATACAATATCGCGCCCAGCCAGTTGCGCATGACTGCGCACAAGATCGCGGATGTCATCTATGAAAAACTCACCGGAGAACCGGGCGTATTCGCGACGCGCGTGACCTACGTGTCCAAGGTGGGCAATCGCTACACGCTGCAGGTCGCCGATTCCGACGGGTTCAATCCGCAGACCGTGGTGTCTTCGGCCGAGCCCATCATCTCCCCCAAATGGTCGCCGGATGGCACGAAAATCGCTTATGTTTCCTTCGAGAGGAAGAAGCCGATCATCTATGTGCAGTCGCTGATCTCCGGCCAACGCTACGTGCTTGCCAATTTCAAGGGCAACAACAGCGCGCCGTCCTGGTCGCCGGATGGCAGCCAGCTGGCGATCGTGCTCACACATGGTGCAAATTCGCAGATTTACATCATCAATGCGGACGGTACCGGATTGAGACAACTGACACGTAGCGGTGCGATCGATACCGAACCCGTATGGTCGCCGGATGGGCAGTTCATTTATTTCACCTCGGACCGCGGCGGTTCGCCGCAGATTTACCGGGTGGCGGCCTCGGGTGGCAACAATCCTCAGCGTGTCACCTTCGATGGCAGCTATAATGTATGTCCGCGCGTTTCACCGGATGGCAAGTCGCTGGCTTTCATCCGACGTGACGGAGATGCCCTGCGCGTGGCATTGCAGGACCTGGCCAGCGGACAGGTGCAGGTGCTGAGCAGCACTTCGATGGACGAGTCGCCCAGCTTCGCTCCGAATGGGCGCATGCTGCTCTACGCCACCAAGATGAACGGCAAGGGCACGCTGGCTGCGGTTTCTGTCGACGGGCGCGTCAAGCAGCGCCTGAGCGAGGCTGCCGGCGATGTCCGGGAGCCGGCCTGGGGGCCCATGGTCAACTGAGTTGTAGCAGGTCATGATGATTATGCAATCATGACTTTTTGATGTAACGTACAGCTGTATGATGTACGGCTTGAAAACCAATAAGGAGAGTAATAATGAATAAGAGTCTGATCGGAACCATTTTGCTGGCAGTGATGCTCACGGCTTGTTCCAGCAAGCCGACGAAGGAAGAAGTCAGTGTCGATGACAAGAGCGTGGCGCCTGCAGCTAGCACCAGCACCACTGATTCCGGTGCAACAACTTCCGGCGCAACGACGTCTTCCGTGGATGTGAATCCGCTGAAGGATCCGAACAACATCCTGTCCAAGCGCAGCATCTACTTCGATTTCGACCGTGACGAGGTCAAGCCGGAATTCCGTCCGCTGATCGAGGCTCATGCCCAGTATCTGAACCAGAACAGCGGCGCCGCTATCACCCTGGAAGGTCATGCCGACGAAATCGGTACGCGCGAATACAACCTCGCTCTGGGGCAGCGTCGCGCCGCATCCGTCAAGAAGGTCATGAACCTGTTGGGCGTCAAGGACAGCCAGATCGAAACCGTCAGCTACGGTGAGGAGAAGGCAACCGGTACGGACCGCGAGAGCCGCGCTCTGGACCGTCGTGTTGACATCATCTACAAGGGCGAATAATTCAAAGGTTGGCTGATGCGATTCTCGTTACTGGTGACGTTGCTGCTGTGTACCCTGTCGCAAAGTGCGTATGCATTTCTGGAGGACAAGGAAGCAAGGCGCAAGATTACGGAGAACCAGGAACAGAATCAGGCTGCCTTTGAACAATTGAGAAAAAATCAGCAGGCCCTGGAAGAGAGGCTGGCCGCGATCGAGGCCATCGTCAAAGGTCAGGGTCTGCTCGATTTGCTCAACCAGGTAGAACGGCTGAATCAGGAACTGAGCCGGGTAAAGGGCGAGCTGGAAGTGGCGACGCATAACATCGTCAGCCTGCAACAGCGCCAGCGCGACCTTTATGCGGATGCCGACACCCGTCTGCGTCAGCTGGAAGCGGGCGGTCAGTCGGCAGGCGGTGAAGATGCTTCGGCTGCCGAAGCTGAAGTATCCGGCGAGGAAGCGGCGGAGTTCGATGCCGCGATGGAACTCGTCAAGGCTTCGAAATACCGCGAAGCATTCGATGCGCTGAACAAGTTCACGCAGACCTATCCCAACAGCGGTCGGATGCCTGATGCCCTGTATGCGCTTGGGTTCTCGCAGTTTTCGCTGAAGAATTACAGGGCAGCGATTGCGACGCAGGAAAAGGTGGTGCAGCGTTATCCCGACCATGCCAGAGCGGCGGATGCGCTGTTCAACATCGCCAACGCGCAGATCCAGCTGTCCGAAGTCGATGGTGCCAAGAAGACATTGCGCGGCCTGCTGGACAAGTATCCTTCAAGCCCGGTGGCACCGAATGCGCAGCAGCGCCTGAAGGTGCTGGAATCGATCAAGTCCAGATAAACCGCACCCATCCGACAGACGATTTTCCTCCGCATGCGTATAATGCATGCGTTTCCTTTTAGGCAGATCGCGTGGCTGCCTCCATCATCAGGTGATTCCCGGTTTCCATGACGCTCAAGGTTTATGAAATTTTCCATTCCGTGCAGGGTGAGTCCTCGCGCGTAGGGCTGCCTACGGTGTTCGTGCGGCTGACCGGCTGCCCCATGCGTTGTGTTTATTGCGATACCGAATATGCGTTCTCCGGTGGCAGCAATATGACGCTGGATGAGATCATGGGCAGGGTGGCCTCGTATGGCGCGCGTTACGTTACGGTGACCGGAGGCGAGCCGTTGGCGCAGAAGGAATGCCTGACACTGCTTTCCCGTCTTTGCGATGCCGGTTACGAGGTGTCTCTGGAGACGGGAGGCGCCATAGCCACCGCTGGCATCGATGCCAGGGTGGCGGTCATTCTGGATGTGAAGACACCGGGCTCGGGGGAAGTCGAAAAGAACCGCTGGGATAATCTGCAGCGACTGAAGGCAGGCGATGAAGTGAAGTTCGTGTTGTGCGACCGTATGGATTACGACTGGGCGAAACAGATACTGGCCGAATACGGCATAGCGGAGAAGTGCTCGGTACTTTTCTCTCCGGTGTATGGCCGGATGGATGCGACGAGTCTGGCCGAATGGATACTGGAGGACCGATTGCCGGTGCGCATGCAGGTGCAGCTGCACAAGATACTTTGGGGCGAGAGGCCCGGTGTTTAGGACGGAATGATGAAGAAAGCCGTAGTACTGCTTTCCGGCGGACTGGATTCTGCCACGGTGCTGGCGATAGCGCGCAGTCAGGGCTATGCCTGCTACTGCCTGAGCATGGATTATCATCAACGCCATGCGGCGGAGCTGAAGGCGGCGGAACGGGTGGCCGCGGCGCTCGGTGCGGCGGCACACAGGACGGTGCAGCTCGACCTGTCCATGTTCGGCGGTTCCGCATTGACGGATAAGGGGATCGATGTGCCGGAAGCCCCTACCGAAGGCATACCGGTGACTTACGTGCCGGCCCGCAACACCATCATGCTGTCGCTGGCGCTGGCATGGGCAGAGGTGCTGGATGCGCGCGACATCTTCATCGGCGTCAATGCCCTTGATTATTCCGGTTACCCGGACTGTCGCCGCGAATATGTCGAGGCATTCCAGCAGATGGCCAATCTGGCGACCAAGTCCGCGGTCGAAGGCCGCACGATAACGATACATGCGCCGCTGCTCGACTTGAGCAAGGCGCAGATCATCGAACTGGGCAGCCGTCTGGGTGTGGATTATGGCATGACGGTTTCCTGCTATCAGGCCGATGAGCAGGGGCGTGCCTGCGGACTGTGCGATTCCTGCCGTTTCCGGCGCGAGGGGTTCGCCTTGAGCGGGGTCCCGGATCCGACAAGGTACCGGGAGACGGCACAATCTTGAGAATTGCCTTGCCAAAGTATTAAAAATTAACGTAAAATCAGCCCTTTTCTGCGAAACTATTTAGAGAACAAGTATATGGTGATCATTCGACTGGCCCGTGGTGGCGCGAAGAAAAACCCTTTTTACAGCGTCGTGGTTGCTGATTCCCGCAATCGCCGTGATGGCCGTTTCATTGAGCGCGTTGGCTTCTATAACCCGCTGGCCAAGGGTACTCAGGAAGGCCTGCGTCTCGATGAGGCACGTATCAGCCACTGGCAAAGCCGTGGCGCACGTCTGTCGGATTGCGTAGCTCGCCTGGTCAAGCTGCATGCCAAGGGGCCTGAGGGCATGTTGGCGGTCAAGCAAAAGGAAGCTGCCAAGCAGGAAGCCGCCAAGGCCAAGGCTGCCGCAGCAGAAGCTGCCAAGCTGAAGGAAGCAGCCGAGGCAGAAGCCGCAGCTCAGTCAGGCGAAGCCGAATCTCCGGAAGCCTGATCGGGCGTCTGCCGTCGTTGATGGGGCGGCAGCATGGAGCAAGCATTGACCGAAATGGTAGTCATGGGGCGCGTCGTCGCCCCATATGGCATTTATGGCTGGGTCAAGGTGCAGCCGCATACCGAGTTGCCGGATGGCCTGTTGGATTATCCGGAGTGGTGGCTAGGCCGGGCCGGTCAGTGGCAGCAGTATGAAGTGGAGTCCGGCAGGATGCATGGTGCTGTTCTGCTGGCCAAGTTCAAGGGCGTGAATGACCGTGATGCGGCATTCACACTCAAGGGCAGACAGGTCGCCGTGCCGCGCACGCTGTTGCCCGAGCCAGATGAGGACGAGTATTACTGGACCGATTTGATCGGTTTGCGGGTCACCAATCTGCAGGGCGTTGATTTTGGTGAGGTCGTCAACTTGCTCGAGACGGGTGCCAACGACGTGATGGTTGTGAAGGGCGAACGCGAGCGTTTGATTCCCTTTATTGGCCAGGTCGTCCTCGAAGTGAACCTCGAGGCAGGCACCATGCAGGTCGATTGGGACGCGGAATTTTGAGCAATCCTTCGGAAACAGGAGGCGACATGCCCTATCGCTTCGATGTCATTACGCTGTTTCCGCAGATGTTCGACGCAGTGACGCAGTCCGGGATTACGGCGCGCGCACTGGACAAAGGGATTTACGACCTGTCGTTGTGGAATCCGCGCGATTTCGCAACGGACAATTACAGGACGGTGGATGACCGGCCCTACGGCGGTGGCCCCGGCATGGTGATGCTGGCGGAGCCGCTGGAGAAGGCGATAGTGGCAGCGCGAGCAAGGCAGCAGGAGGTCGGTGTCGGCAATGCCAGGGTCATACACCTGTCGCCGCAGGGCAATCTGCTGACGCACGAAAAGGTCATGCAGCTGGTCGAGGAACCGGGCCTGATATTGCTGGCAAGCCGCTACGAAGGTGTTGACGAGCGCTTGCTGGTCGCCGAGGTGGATGAGGAGATTTCCATCGGCGACTATGTGCTCTCAGGCGGTGAGTTACCTGCGATGGTGCTGATCGATGCCATCGTCAGGCAGTTGCCCGGCGTGCTGGGTGATGCGGATTCAGCGGTCGAGGACTCGTTCTTCGATGGTCTGCTGGATTGTCCGCACTACACCAGACCGGAAGAATACAGGGGCATGAAGGTCCCCCCCGTGCTGATGTCGGGGAATCATGCCAAGATCAGGCAATGGCGACTGAAAATGTCATTGCAGAGAACCCGGATCAGACGTCCGGATTTATTGGCCGCAAGGCCGTTGTCAAAAGAGGAATCTCGGCTGCTCAGTGAACTGGAGCAGGAACAAGATTCGCACAACTAGAAGGAGCAACAGAATGGCTGCAAATATTATTGAGATCCTGGAACAGGAAGAAATCGCCCGTCTCGGCAAGAACATCCCGGACTTCGCACCTGGTGACACCGTGGTTGTCGGCGTCAATGTGGTGGAAGGCAATCGTAAGCGTGTACAGGCTTACGAAGGTGTGGTCATCGCCAAGCGCAATCGTGGCCTGAATTCCTCCTTCATCGTTCGCAAGATTTCTTCTGGTGAAGGTGTCGAGCGTACATTCCAGACGTATTCTCCGCTGATCGCCAGCATTGAAGTGAAGCGTCGTGGCGATGTGCGTCGCAGCAAGCTTTACTATCTGCGTGAGCGTTCCGGCAAGTCCGCACGCATCAAGGAAAAGCTCCAGATGCGTGACCGTGAGGCTCAGGCACCGCAAGCTGCGGAGTAAGCACGACATGAATGAGAAAGCCCCGAGTTCCGGGGCTTTTTCATTTGCGCTAAGATGTTCCGCATCATTGGAAAAGGGGCTGCGATGAGTACGCAGACATTCGATGCGGTCCTGGCCGCACCTTTCGGTGCGGTCGGCATCCGGGCATCCGACGACTTTCTGCTCGGGCTGGATTTGCTGCCGGAGAATCCGGGTGAGAAGCAAGCCGGGCATGGCTTCGTGCAAGCCGTGGTTCGACAGTTGCGACAATATCTGCATGACCCTCAGACCAGCTTGGATTTCCCGTTCGCCGTTCCCGGTACGCCATTCCAGCGCCGGGTCTGGCGAGAGATAGCCCGGATTCCGGCCGGCAGCACGCTGACCTATGGTGAACTGGCACAGCGGGTGGGTTCAGGTCCGCGCGCGGTGGCCAATGCCTGCGGAGCGAATCATGTTCCCCTGATCGTTCCCTGCCACCGTGTTGTCGCAAGGCATGGTCTGGGTGGATTCATGCAGGGCGATGCCCGCGGATTGGCAATCAAGGAATGGCTGTTACGACACGAGAAGGCGATTTGAGTCCGGACAATCTCAGGCATATCGACGAGTTTATCGATCATCTCTGGCTTGAGGACGGATTGTCGCAGAATACGCTGATCAGCTACCGGCTGGACCTGACTACCTTCGCCAAATGGCTGCAGCAAAAGGACGGCCGTGGACTGTACGAAGCGCGCCAGGCTGATATCCAGCAATATCTTGCAGTCAAGACACCGCACAGCAAGCAGCGCAGCGTCAGCCGGCTGATCGCCTCGCTGCGCCGATTCTACCGGCATGCGTTGCGCGAGAATCGTGTCGGGGTGGATCCCATGCTGCAGATCGAATCGCCCAAGCTGCCGCGCTCGCTGCCGAAAAGCCTGACCGAGGACGACGTGGTGGCATTGCTGAATGCGCCCAGTACGGATCAACCGCTGGGTTTGCGCGACCGGGCTATGCTTGAACTGCTCTATGCGTGCGGCCTGCGCGTGTCCGAGCTCGTGGGGTTGAGCGTGCCGGAAGTCAGTCTGCAGGAAGGCGTGATTCGTGTGACGGGCAAAGGCAGCAAGACCAGACTGGTGCCGATGGGAGAGGAGGCGCTGGATTGGATCAGCCGCTATCTGAGGGAGGCGCGCCCGGAAATCCTGCAAAGACGTTTGAGCGACAGTCTGTTCGTCACGAATCGCGGCGAGCCGATGACGCGGCAGGCTTTCTGGTACCTGATCAAGCGCTACGCCCTGCAGGCTGGCATCAGTAAACCGATATCGCCGCATGTGCTGCGCCATGCCTTTGCGACACATTTGCTGAATCATGGCGCCGATCTACGCGTCGTGCAGATGCTGTTGGGGCATGCCGATATTTCCACGACGCAGATCTATACACATGTCGCGCGTGAGCGGCTGAAACAGTTGCACACCAGGCATCACCCCAGGGGCTAGACGTCACGTCTTCCTATAGTCGCACATTTCTTCCGGTTTGCCGTGTGATATCGGGAAAGATTCACTATGCAGCCGAAGTGTCGTCCGGCAAAGTTCGGAACCTGTGTCTTTCCATAACTAACAAGGATGACCGAAACGGAGCCCGGAATATGCAGCCTGTGCAAATGAACAGCGAGAATTTCAAGCCGCTGGTCGAATCCAGCGAATTCATCATCGTCGATTTCGGCGCGGCGTGGTGCGAGCCATGCAAGCGCTTCGATGCCGTGTATGAGAAGGCGGCCGGGCGACATCCCGATATCGTCTTCGGAAAGCTGGACGTGGATGCGAGTCCGGAGATTGCAAGGCAGCTCAATGTGAAGCAGGTGCCCTGCCTGATTGCCATCCGCAATCAGGTCATCATCGACGGTCAGGTTGGCGAGATGACGGAGGCGGAGTTCGAAAGGCTGATCGGCGACTGGCGGGCGTTCGACCTGACTGCCATCCGCGGGCATTTCGAACGGCAGCCTGTCAACTAGGCTGTCACTGTTGGCGCTCGATAATGACGCCCAGCGCCTTTAGCCCAGGCAGTATGCCGGGCTTGGAGACCTTGACCCTGACTCGGGGGGCGCCGAATTCCTGCAGGATGAGCTGGCAGACATGCTCGGCCAGTGCCTCGACCAGCCGGAAGCTGTGCTCCTTCAGGGTCTCACGGATGCGGGTAACGACCCGGCCGTAGTCTATCGTATCCTCGATGGCATCCGTCTGGCAGGAACGGCTGTGCGGCATGCCGATTTCGATGTCGAGCAGGATGGTCTGCGGCGCCATGCGCTCCCATTCGGGAACGCCAAGTCTGGTTTCGGCACGTACTTCGCTTAGAAATATGGTGTCCATGGTTTAGAATCCTCTACTTGTCGCATTTTAGAGCATTCGCCATGGTTGAAGCAGCTTTTGTCGTCATCGCCTATCTGTTGGGTTCCATCTCCTTCGGCATCCTCGTGAGCCGGCTGTTCGGACTGCAGGACCCGCGCACCGTTGGCTCGGGCAACCCGGGTGCGACCAATGTGCTGCGTAGCGGCAAGAAGCTGGCGGCATTGCTGACCCTGCTAGGCGATGCGCTGAAGGGCTATCTCGCTGTCTGGGCTGCGGTTGCGTATGGTCTCGGAAATCCTACCGTCTGCCTCGTCGCGCTCGCCGTGTTCATCGGCCATCTTTACCCTGTGTATCATGGATTCAAGGGCGGCAAGGGGGTGGCGACCGCCCTTGGCGTGCTGCTCGCCATCTCGCCCTGGCTGGGGCTTGCCGTGCTGCTGATTTGGATACTGGCGTTCGCCATCTGGCGCTATTCATCGCTTGCAGCGATACTGGCGGCGATATGTGCGCCGCTGCTTGCCTGGAATCTGCTGGGCGGTGACCCGGTTTTCGTGACGATGACGGCTGTGCTGGCACTGCTGCTTGTCTGGCGTCATCGCAGCAATATCCGCAATCTGCTCAATGGCACGGAAGGCGGATTCGGTAAGGGAGGAAACTGACAGGGAAAGTCAGAGCGGGCGCTGCAGCTCGGCCAGGTCCCAGCGCGGTCGTACCGTGAACTGGTGACCATTGCCTCTGGCGGCTGCACCCTTCATGCGCATGGCGCCGGCAAACGCGATCATGGCGCCGTTGTCGGTGCAGAACTCCAGCCGCGGGTAGCTGACGCTGAAGGAATGCCGACGTGCCGCCTCGTTCAGCCGCGCACGCAGACGTGCGTTGGCGCCCACTCCGCCGGAGACGATCAGGCTGTCGAGTCCGGTCCTGCGCAGCGCCGTCACGCATTTCGCTGTCAACACCTCGGTGACCGCTTCCTGAAACTCGCAGGCGATATTCGCCCTGGTTTCAGGGTCCAGTTCGCCGCCTGATGCGGTTTCCGTCGTGACGATGTTGAGCACGGCCGTTTTCAGGCCGCTGAAACTGAAATTGAGGTCGCCGCTGTTGAGCAGCGGTCTCGGCAGCCGGAATCTGCCGGGCTTGCCGCGCGCTGCCAGTGCGGATAGCGCGGGGCCGCCCGGGTAGCCGAGGTCGAGCAGCTTGGCGGTCTTGTCGAAAGCCTCGCCCGCGGCGTCGTCCAGTGTGTCGCCAAGCAGTTCGTAATCGCCGATGCTGGACACGCGCATCAGCTGCGTGTGGCCGCCGGAGACCAGCAGGGCCACGAACGGAAACTCGGGCGGGTTCTCTTCCAGCAGCGGCGCCAGCAGATGGCCTTCCAGATGGTGGACGCCGATGGTCGGTATCCCGAGCGTGAAGGCCAGCGCCTCCGCGATGCTGGTGCCGACCAGCAGCGCGCCGGCTAGCCCCGGACCCTGTGTGTAGGCGATGCCATCGATATCCCGCAGTTCCACGCCGGCCTTTTGCAGTGTCTGGCTGACGAGCGGCAGGACGCGGCGGATATGGTCGCGCGAGGCCAGTTCCGGAACCACGCCGCCGTATTCGGCGTGCATTTCGATCTGCGAGTGCAGCGCATGCGCCAATAGGCCATGTTCGGTATCGTAGAGCGCGATGCCGGTTTCGTCGCAGGATGATTCGATGCCGAGAATGAGCAAGGCGGTTAAAAACCCATTGATAATGATTGATAAATCGTTAAGCGGCAGCTAGAATAGCAGACTTTTCAAAAGAACCTCAAGGAATTGAGCTGAATGACTACTGTACGTGTTAAAGAAAACGAGCCGTTTGACGTTGCACTGCGTCGTTTCAAGCGCATGGTTGAAAAGACCGGTCTGTTGACCGAGCTGCGCGCCCGCGAGTACTACGAAAAGCCGACTTGGGAGCGTAAGCGCAAGGCCGCCGCAGCCGTGAAGCGTCACTACCGTCGCATTCGCAGCCAGATGCTGCCGGCCAAGCTCTATTGATATCACGCTGAATGGCAGGCTGGAAGGTCGCCGATGAGGCTGCCTTCAGGCCTGTTGACGCGCCTGCACGGTCGACGGCAGGCGTAATTGGTTGCATCACTGCTTTCCTGCCGACTTACCGAAATGTCACTCAAAGGCAAAATCACCGAAGATATGAAAAACGCCATGCGTGCCAAGGATACGGCGCGGCTTGGTGCCATTCGCCTTTTGCAGGCTGCGATCAAGCAGCGCGAGGTCGATGAGCGGATCGAGCTCAACGACGCGCAGGTGCTGGAGACCATAGAAAAGATGTTGAAGCAGCGCCGCGATTCGATCGCGCAGTATGAGGCGGCCAATCGGCAGGATCTGGCAGATGCCGAGAAGTTCGAGGTCAGCGTGCTCGAGGGCTATCTGCCCACCGCCCTGACGGATGCCGAACTGGATGAAATCCTGACCAAGGCGATTGCCGACACGACAGCCAGCAGCATCAAGGACATGGGCAAGGTGGTGGCAACCGTCCGTCCTCAGGTGCTGGGGCGCGCGGATATGGGCAAGGTGTCTGCGTTGATCAAGGCCCGCCTGGGAGGCTGACCGGGGGCGATGGGTTTGCAACGCCGGCTCCAGTGTGTGCCGGTGGTCGGTTCGCACTACGTTAAGATCGGGCAAGGAGGGAGCGAAAGCTCCTTTTTTGTTTTTGGGCTATTATTTCATCATCCATGATCCCAGAGTCCTTCATCCAGGAACTTCTCAATCGCGTCGATATCGTCGATGTCGTCGATAGAAGCGTGCCACTGAAGAAGGCAGGCGCCAATTACACGGCCTGCTGCCCCTTCCATAACGAAAAGTCCCCTTCCTTCACGGTCAGTCCGACCAAGCAGTTCTACCATTGCTTCGGTTGCGGTGCCCATGGCACGGCCATCGGCTTTCTGATGGAGTATCAGGGACTGGGCTTCGTCGAGGCCGTGCATGAACTCGCCAAAATGGTCGGCATGATCGTGCCGCAGGAGACGCGCGACGTCGACAGGCCGCTCGAACGCCAGGAGCCCGGATTGCTGGAGGTGTTGCAACAGGCGGCCGACTATTACCGGGCAGAGCTGAAGAAGTCGCCGCGCGCGATCGAATATCTCAAGAGTCGCGGACTGAGTGGCCAGATCGCCGCCCGGTTCCAGATCGGATATGCGCCGCAGGGCTGGCAGAACCTGCAGACCGTGTTCGCGGATTACGCCGACGAGACGCTGAAGACAGCCGGGCTCGTGGTGGAGAACGAACAGGGGAGGCGCTATGACAGGTTTCGTGATCGCATCATGTTCCCGATCCACAACCAGAAGGGGCAGGTGATCGGTTTCGGCGGTCGTGTCATCGATCCGGAAGATGTGCCCAAATATTACAACTCGCCTGAAACGCCGTTGTTCCAGAAAGGGCATGAGCTGTATGGTCTTTTCATGGCGCGCCGTGCCATACGGGACGCCGGGCGCGCTCTGGTCGTGGAGGGCTACATGGATGTGGTGGCGCTCGCCCAGTACGGTATCGAGTATGCGGTGGCGGCGCTGGGTACTGCGACGACGCCTTACCATATCACCAAGCTGATGCGTCAGGCGGATGAGATCGTGTTCTGCTTCGACGGTGATGCCGCTGGTCTCGGTGCGGCCTGGCGTGCCGCGCAGAACGCGCTGCCGGCGCTGACCGATGGGCTGCAGCTGCGCTTTCTGTTCCTGCCGAAAGACCACGACCCGGACAGCTTTGTGCGCGAGTTCGGCAAGGAGGAATTCGAGGCAGCGATGAAAACTGCACTGCCGCTCTCGCAGTACATCATTCAGACGCTGAGCGCCGATAACCCGCTGCAGTCGCAGGAGGACAAGGTGCGTTTCCTCAACGATGCCGAACCCATACTCAAGCAGATCAAGGCGCCGCGCTATGCCCTGATGCTGCGCAAGCGGATCGCGGAGCTGACCGGACTGACGCCGGATGAGATGCAGAGCATGGTACGACTGCCTGCATTGAACCAGCCACGTAGCCGCTCGAGGGCGGAGCTGCTCCCGCGCAGGACGATTTCACTGCAGCGTCGTTTTGCCCTGATGATACTGTCAAAGGCATCGCTCGCAGACGAGGAGGACCTTCGGTTTCTGACCGATGACGGCGAGGATGAACGCGTCCTGCGGCATGTGCTTGAAACTGCGATCCGGCAACCGCAGTCTAACGCGGCAGCATTGCTGCATCAGCTGGAGAAAGTGCTGGATGCGAGGACGCTGAGTGAAATCCAGCGAGAACTGACGCTGCTGGATGAGAACCTGGACTTCGCGCTGGAGGTCGAAGGCGCGCGGCGTCAGTTGCAGGAATTGCATGCCCAGCGCAGACGCGCCAGGTTGCTGGAGGGCTTGCGCGAGAAGAGCCTGAGCCAGCTGACGGCGGAAGAGCGTGAATTGCTCAGAAGTCTGCATCAGCGGTGAATCAGGCCATGAATCTGTGGCAATATTTGCCGTGGAAGTTGGGGCGGGAAGCTGAAAGCGAAAGTCATTTTATGATACAATGCAAGGTTTTCCGTGGTTATGATTGCGGCACAAAATTTTCGAGGTTAAAGCATGGCTAAAGAGCAGCAGAACGACAAGGTGAGCGACAAGACTGCAGCATCGCCGAACGAAGCCGAAGACCGTCGCATGCGACTCAAGTCGCTAATCGTGCTCGGCAAGGAGCGCGGCTATCTGACCTATGCTGAAATCAACGACCATCTGCCGGATGATGTCCAGAATTCCGAACAGATCGACGGCATCATCGGCATGATCAACGACATGGGTATCCAGGTGTACGAAGAAGCGCCGGATGCCGAAGCGCTGCTGATGTCCGATGTGCCTGCCGCCGTGACGGATGACGACGCGGTGGAGGAAGCCGAGCAGGCGCTGTCGACCGTGGACTCGGAATTTGGCCGTACCACCGATCCGGTGCGCATGTACATGCGTGAAATGGGCACCGTCGATCTGTTGACCCGCGAAGGCGAAATCGAGATCGCCAAGCGCATCGAGGACGGCCTCAAGCATATGGTGCAGGCGATCGCAGCCTGTCCGGCCACGATCAACGAACTGCTCGCCATGGTGGAAAAGGTCGAGAAGGATGAGATGAGCGTCGATGAACTGGTCGATGGCCTCATCGATTCCGATGTGGATGTGGCCGACGAACTCGACGCCGAGGCGGCTGACGATGTGGCCGACGATGTCGATGCGGACGAGGATGAGGATGAGGACGAAGACGGCACCAAGGCGGCCGCGATCTCGGCAGCAGCGCTCGCCGAACTGAAGCAGGAAGTCCTTTCCCGTTTTGCCGTGATCCGCAAGGCGCACGAGAAAATGACCGTCATCCTGCAGACCAAGGGTTCGCAGGACCAGGAATATCGCGACCTGCACAACAGCATCCTGGCTGAGCTGACCGCATTCCGCTTTTCCGCCAAGCAGGTCGAGGCGCTCTGCGCCAAGGTGCGCGACATGGTGGAAGATGTGCGCCAGTACGAACGCAAGATCATGGAGTTCTGTGTCGATAACGCCGGCATGCCACGCCAGCATTTCATCAAGTCCTTCCCGGGCAACGAGGTCAACCTGGACTGGATCGAAACCGAGCTCAAGTCCAATAAGCCTTATGTGGAAAGGCTGGAGCGGTTCCGTCACTCGATCATCGATCAGCAGCGACGCCTGCAGGAAGTGGAGAACCGGGTCGGCCTACCCATCAAGGAACTGAAGGAGATCAACCGGCAGATGTCCACCGGCGAAGCGCGCGCACGCCGTGCCAAGCGCGAGATGATCGAGGCCAACCTGCGGCTGGTGATCTCCATCGCCAAGAAGTACACGAATCGCGGCCTGCAGTTCCTCGACCTGATCCAAGAAGGCAACATCGGCCTCATGAAGGCTGTGGACAAGTTCGAATACCGCCGTGGTTACAAGTTCTCCACCTACGCGACCTGGTGGATCCGTCAGGCCATCACCCGTTCGATCGCCGACCAGGCTCGCACCATCCGTATCCCGGTGCATATGATCGAAACCATCAACAAGATGAACCGGATCAGCCGTCAGATCCTGCAGGAAACCGGTATGGAGCCCGATCCGGCAACGCTGGCGGAGAAGATGGATATGCCGGAGGACAAGATCCGCAAGATTCTGAAGATCTCCAAGGAGCCCATCTCCATGGAGACGCCGATCGGTGACGATGATGACTCGCATCTCGGCGACTTCATCGAGGACACCACGACGCTGGCGCCAGTGGATGCCGCAGTCTATGCCAGCCTGCGTGATGCCACGGCGGAAGTGCTGGAGACCTTGACGCCGCGCGAGGCCAAGGTGCTGCGCATGCGCTTCGGCATCGAGATGAACACCGACCATACGCTGGAAGAGGTGGGCAAGCAGTTTGACGTGACGCGTGAGCGCATCCGTCAGATCGAGGCCAAGGCCCTGCGTAAGCTGCGTCACCCGTCGCGTTCCGAGCGTCTGCGCAGCTTCCTCGAAAACGGCAACGACTGATCGTTTCTCGGCCCTCTAGCTCATGCCTGGTTAGAGCAGCGGACTCATAATCCGTTGGTGCTCGGTTCGACTCCGAGGGGGGCCACCATCAAAATCAACGGCTCAGGATGCAACCTGAGCCGTTTTTATTTGTCTGTTCGGCTGCACGGCACGGCCGTGGGTTGGTCAGGCTGACGCATCTGATTTACACTACGGCATCAAAGCAGGCTCCATGCTGTTGGCAATCGACGCACTGGGCGAGCCGGATATCGATAATCTTTCATAACCAGAGGAGATAGCATGCTGAACGATAACCGCCAGCGATATGGGACCGTATCGAGGTTTTTCCATTGGGTGATGGCAATCCTGATTTTCGAGCAGTTCTTCAAGTTTGCCGACCGGATCAATGATGGCGAGCACTGGCTGGGCGATACCTTCGGCCCGTTCCATGGCTCGATCGGTCTGATACTGTTGATGCTGGTGGTGCTGCGCATTCTGTGGTCGGTGTCGCAGCGGGCGCAACGTCCCGTCGGCGAGGGCATCGAGCATGTGCTGGCCAAAGCGACGCATGGTCTCATGTATCTTGCCGTGCTGGCATTGCCTTTTCTCGGCATGCTCTACGTGTACGGCAAGGGCTACCCGGTCAAGTTCTTTGGCATGGTGTTGATCGCCAAGCCGGCCGGTGAGACCGAATGGGCGATCTCAGTGGGCAGCCTGCATTCGCCGGTCGCCATCCTGCTGGCATTGCTGGTGCTGGGGCATATCGGCGCCGCGCTCTACCATCGGTTCGTCAAGAAGGATGACGTGCTGCAGCGCATGCTCTGAATCCCGCGTAGAAAGCCGGCACGCTTGTGCCGGCTTTTTTGTTGTTGAATCCCTTGTGACCATATCCTACTGAATCCATTTCTACGCATGACGAAACGGATGACATGGAAAATCCTCGCTGTGGCTGTGTCGGTGCTGGCAGCCTGGCGCTACGGCGCGGATGGCGAGCGAACCGATATACGGTCATCGGTCGGCACACCGTGTCGCATTCCCGGCTATGCGCATGAAATCGAATGCGGGTACCTGAAGGTGGATGGCGCGGTATCGGCCGGTGGCATGGTGGATACCGAGCTGCGCTGGTACAGGATCCCGGCTCGTGCGCGCTACAGTCTGCAGGATCCCGTCATCTGGATACCCGGTTTCGGCATCAATACGGTGGAGCGCGGGGCATCGATGGCGGGTGCGCTGAAGCGGTTGCTGAACACTAGGGATCTGATCTGGCTCGAGCCCAGGGGGACGCCGCCGAATGCGGACGAGGCCTGTGTGCCCGCCGGTGCCAAACACTTACAAGAACAGCTGGAGCCGCTGGCGGATGCGGATGCTGTAAAGCGGTGTCTGGACGCATGGCGCCTGCGCGGCGGGAGTGTAGCGTCACCGATCCGGCAGCATGCGCAGGACCTCGAGCGGCTGCGGGACAGCCTGAACCTGCAGAAGGTCAACATCCTAGCCGAGGGGCAGGGAAGCGCGGTTGCCCTGGAGTGGTCATCCATCGCTCCGGATGCCGTGCGCAGGGTCGTGCTGGATAGCCCGATCCTCGCGGACAATCTGCTGGAACATCGCGCTATACGCATGGCTGAAGCGTTGCAGAAGGCATTCGCTGCCTGCGGGCAAGCGGAGGAGTGCCGGTCCGCGTATCCCGATCCGCGGGCAAGCCTGCGCCAGGTGCGCGCGAGTCTACCGCTCACGTTGGAAATCCCCAATCCGCAGACCGGCAGATCGGAGAGTGTGCATCTGACCGATGCGCAGCTGGCCAGTCTGGTCATGCGCATCCTGCATCATCCGGTGCGGGCAGTCGTGCTGCCTGCAGCGTTGCAGGAGGCAGCGCATGGTGATTGGCGGCCTCTGTTCGGGCTGTACGCGTTGACCTGGCCGGCGCCGCACAAGACCTTCCATTGGGAAACCTGGCTGGCTGGATTCTGCAGCGGCACGCCGCCGGGGACGGATATGCCCGAGGACGAATTCGCGGCTTGGTTCTTCTTTGCGGAGCGGCAGAGATATGAGCGCCTCTGCGATGCATGGCCGGTTCAGCCGGAGCCGGAGCTCAGGACACCGGAAGCGCTGCCGCCCCTGCTGGTTTTGCGTGGAGGTGCCGATCCGGCTACCAGCATGCCGCCCGCAGGCGCCGAGGTCGTGCTGGCGCCTGGCGCCGGACACGGCATGCTGGCCTACGGCTGTGCCGCAGATATCGTCTACCGTTATGTCTGGGCGTCGGATGCCGTTGGCGAAGGCGGCAACGGGCCCGGCACCGCCTGTCTGGAACAGGTGCCATATCCGTTGCCGTTCGTGGAGAAGGGGCGATGATTACGGTCCATTCCCTGTGCAAGACCTATGCTGTCGGCGCTCGGCGCGGCAACGGTGTGGCTGCGCTGCGCAATGTCAGCTTTTCCGCGCCGGACGGCAAGGTCACCGCTCTGCTCGGCCCGAATGGCGCAGGCAAGACCACGGCCTTGCGCATCATCACCGGGCTGGAGCGGCAGGACCAAGGCAGCGTCCATATGTCTCTGAAGGGAGGCATGTCGTTCCAGTCGAATTTCGGCATGTTCACGGAGTCTTGCGGCCTGTATGGACGGCTGACCGGGCATGAGAACATCGCCTATTACGGCAGGTTGCATGGCTTGCAGCCCGAACGGCTGGAACAGCGCTTGCGGACGCTGACGGATGTGCTGGACCTCGGGAAGCTGCTGCACCGCCGGGCGGAGACCTACAGCCAGGGTGAGCGCATGCGTGTGGCGCTCGCTCGTGCAATCGTCCATGAGCCGCACCATGTCATCCTGGATGAGCCGACCAACGGCCTCGATCTGGCCTCTGTGCGAAGGCTGCGCGAATTGCTGAAATTCCTCGCTAGCCCGTCCGGAGGCGGGCATTGCGTGCTGTTCTCCAGTCATGTGATGAGTGAGGTGGAGAAGCTGGCGGATTCCGTCATCGTCATTGCCGGGGGGCAGGTGAAGGCGACCGGTTCGGTGGCAGAGATCGTGCTTAAGACACGCAGTGCCGATCTGGAAGAGGCCTTTTATCGTCTGGTTTGTGAGGATGCCGCATGAAATCTCTGCTTCATGTCGTGCGTGTCGTCTTTCTGAAAGAACTGTCGGACATATTGCGTGACCGCCGCGCCCTGATGACGGTCGGGATGCTGGCGGTCTTCTCCGGACCGGTGCTGCTCTTGATGCTGGCCGGCATGATGGCGAAGTTCGAAGCGCATGCCGAACGCCGCATCATGCTGGTGGACGGTATAGAGCATGCGCCGTCGCTGCAGAACTATCTTGAACGGGAGACGATACGGCTGGAACGTCCGCCGCAAGACTATGCCGAGGCGCTGAGGCTGGGCCGTTTGCCGGACCCGGTTATCATCATTCCGGAGGACTTTGAGCGGATACGGACAGAAGGCGGCGTGCCGGTCGTCGTGATACTGACCGACTCCACCAACGGGCGCGCAGATGCTGGTGTCGCCCGCGTGCAGCGCTGGCTGTCCGGCTATTCCGCGCAGCAGAGCAGCATGCGGCTCGCCATGCGCGGAGTGAGCACCAACGGACTCGCCAGCATCGAGGTTGACCGGCAGGACCTCTCCGCGCCGTCCGCCCAGGCGATCCTGATTTTCGGCATGCTGCCGTTCTTTTTCGTGCTGGCCGCACTGTACGGTGTGTGGGGGCCGGCCATGGATACCACGGCCGGCGAGCGTGAGCGCGGTACATTGCAGCCGCTATTGATGACGCCGGCCGATGGCTATGTGCTGGTGCTGGGAAAATGGCTGGCGGTCAGTCTGGTCGGTGGACTGGTGGGCAGTATGACGGTATTGGGTTTCTTGCCTGCCCAGCGGCTGATGCCGGGCGAGGCCCTGCGCTCCATGATGACGTTCGGCTGGCATGAGGTGCTGGTCAGCCTGACGCTGCTGTTGCCGCTGACTGGCCTGATGGCGGCCCTGATGATGCTGGCCGGCGCGAGGGCGCGCAGTTCGCGGCAAGCGCAGGCGAGTGCGACGGTCCTCCTGTTGCTGGTGACCATGGTGCCGCTCGCGATGAAAATGGACGGTGGCGGCGTGGTGGACTGGCATCTTTATGTTCCGGTGGTGGCGCAGCACACCCTCTGGCTCGCCATGTTCGCCGGCGATCACATCCCGTTCTTGCGCCTGCTGTCGCCGGCGCTCGTGGCGCTACTGCTCGTGGCTCCACTGCTCTGGCTTTCCAGCCGTCTGCTACGGCGCAGAATCTGACGCGTCGTCCACGTTGCGGGCCGGTGTACGCTTGGCGATGACGGCTTCGAACAGGCTATCCGGAAACATTTCCTGCAGCAGGTCCTTGCCTCTTTCCAGCATGAAATAGCGGAAGGCTTCCGCCGCCTGGGTCAGGTTGCGCTTGGTCAGTGCGACCACATGCCAGGTGCGGAAGATGGGTGTGTTCTGGACATCCAGCACGGCAAGCTGCCCGTTCTCCAGCTCGAGGCCGATGGTGTGCAGCGAGACGAAGGAAATGCCGAGATTGCTCATGACGGCCTGCTTGATGCTTTCGTTGCTGGACATCTCCATGGTCACGATCGGCGAGATCTCATGCTCGGCCAGAAAGGTTTCCATGATGTAGCGCGTGCCGGAACCGTTCTCGCGCGTGATGAGCTCATACTGGCTCAGCGATCTGGGTGTAATGTTGTTTTTCCCTGCCAGTGGATGCTGCGGGCTGGCGATGAATGCATGAGGATGGTCGGCGAAGGCTTCCACCCTGGTGTCGATCTCACGCGGGGGGCGACCCATGATTGCGACGTCGATCTCACCGTCGCGCAGCAGTTCGACCAACTGCTGGCGATTCCTGACATCGAGCCGGATCTGGACCTTGGGGTATTCCTGCTTGAATTGCGCTAGGATGCGCGGCACGAAGTACTTGGCCGTGCTGACCAGCCCGATCTTCAGAACCCGCGCGTCCTGACCGCGCAGCCGCTCCATCGTGTCGTCCGCTTCCTTGAGGATGCTGACCAGGCGTCTCGCATAGAGCAGGAAGTATTCACCAGCGGAGGTCAGCTCAACACGACGCCCCTCACGCAGGAACAGACTGACGCCGATATCCTCTTCCAGCTCCTTGATCTGCAGCGAAACCGCCGGTGCCGTGATGTGCAGTTCCTCCGCCGCCTTGCTGAAGTTCATGTGCTTTACCGCACAGAGAAAGATCCGAACCTGACGCAGCGTAAGATTCTTCATAATGAAAACTTAATTGAACATAAATTAATCGTTAATTTACCTTAAGTGATGTCGGGTTTAAAGTGTGTCATCGCAGTTCATTGAGCGATACGGAGTCTAGATCAGACGGAGACTTGAGATGACGAATCAGAGCGAAGGCAGGATCACGGATATCAAGGAGCGCTACAAGGGTGGTGTTCTCAAATACAAGCAGATGGGCTACTGGCGGCCGGACTATGAACCGAAGGATACCGACTTCATCTGCGTGTTTCGCATCACGCCCCAGCCGGGCGTGGACCCGGAAGAGGCGGCAGCAGCGGTGGCAGGGGAGTCTTCGACAGCGACCTGGACCGTGGTATGGACCGATCTGCTGACCGCGCACGAGGATTATCAGGGCAAGGCCTATCGGATCGATGCCGTGCCAGGTACCGGCGAGGGGACCGACAAGGAGGCGCAGTATTTCGCCTATATCGCCTATGACCTCATTCTGTTCGAGGAAGGGTCGATCGCCAATGTGGCGGCCTCTCTGATCGGCAACGTGTTCAGCTTCAAGCCGCTGAAGGCGGCGCGGCTAGAGGATATCCGCATTCCGGTCGCCTATGTGAAGACCTTCAAGGGGCCGCCGACCGGCATCATCGTCGAGCGCGAACGGCTCGACAAGTACGGCCGGCCGCTACTGGGCGCGACGATGAAGCCCAAGCTTGGGCTTTCTGGCAAGAACTACGGCCGGGTCGTCTACGAAGGACTGACCGGAGGGCTGGATTTCACCAAGGACGATGAGAACATCAACAGCCAGCCGTTCATGCATTGGCGCGACCGCTTTCTGTTCTGTATGGAGGCGGTCAATCGCGCGCAGGCGAGCACTGGCGAGGTCAAGGGACATTACCTGAACGTGACGGCAGCCACCATGGAGGATATGTATGAGCGCGCCGAATTCGCCAAGGAGCTGGGTTCCAACATCATCATGATCGACCTCGTCATCGGCTGGACGGCGATACAGTCGATCAGTAACTGGGCACGCAGGAACGACATGATCCTGCACATGCACCGTGCCGGCCACGGTACCTACACCAGGCAGAAGAGCCACGGCGTTTCTTTCCGTGTCATCGCCAAATGGTTGCGGCTCGCTGGTGTCGATCATCTGCATGCGGGTACGGCAGTCGGCAAGTTGGAAGGCGACCCGATGACCGTGCAAGGGTACTACAACGTCTGTCGCGACAGCGTCACGCGGCAGGATCTCGCGCGCGGGATTTTCTTCGACCAGGACTGGGCGGATCTGCGCAAGGTCATGCCGGTGGCCTCCGGCGGTATCCATGCCGGCCAGATGCATCAACTCCTGCATTTGTTCGGTGACGACGTCGTGCTGCAGTTTGGTGGAGGCACCATCGGCCACCCCGCCGGTATCCAGGCCGGTGCCACGGCCAACCGTGTCGGCATCGAGGTCATGGTGAAGGCACGCAACGAGGGCCGTGACATCCTGAATGAAGGGCCGGATATCCTGCGTCAGGCAGCGCAGTGGTGCAAGCCTCTGGCACAGGCGCTGGAGACATGGAAGGACGTCAGTTTCAACTACACATCGACCGATACGCCGGATTTTGTCGCCACGGCGTCGGTTTCGAACTGATCGGAGGGAGGTCATCATGCATATCACACAGGGCCAGTTTTCCTTTCTGCCGCCACTGGCCGACGACGAGATCCGCGCCCAGGTCGATTACGCCATCTCCCACGGCTGGGCGATATCTATCGAGTGGACGACGGATCCGCATCCGCGCAACGTTTACTGGCAAATGTGGGGCGTGCCGATGTTCGGCATCCGCGACGGCGCCGCCGTGCTGTTCGAGCTGCAGGCCTGCCGCAAGGCCTGTCCCAACACCTATATCAAGATCAATGCCTTCGACAACACGCGCGGTGTCGAATCCACGGTCATGAGTTTCATCGTTGACCGGCCGGCGTCCGAGCCGGGTTTCGGTCTCGTCCGGCAGGAGGCAGAAGGCCGGGTCATCCGATACACGACACGTCCCTACGTGACGGAAAGGCCGGGTGGCTACAGCAATGACTAGCATAGACCTGCAGCAGATACTGGTGGAGGCCAATGTCGGCGAGGTACTGGCCAAGCTGGATTGCGATCTGGTCGGTCTGGCGCCGGTCAAGCAGCGCATTCGGGAGATCGCCGCCTTTCTGGTCGTGTCGCGCGCGCGGCAGCAGCTGGGGCTGGAGTCGGTGCCACCCAGTCTGCACATGTCCTTTACCGGCAATCCGGGCACTGGCAAAACCACGGTGGCGCTACGTATGGCGGAGATACTGAACAGGCTGGGGTATGTCCGCAAAGGCCACGTCGTCAGCGTGACGCGTGACGATCTGGTCGGACAGTACATCGGGCACACGGCACCGAAGACGCGGGAGGTGCTGAAGAAGGCGATGGGCGGCGTGCTGTTCATCGACGAGGCCTATTATCTGTATCGCCCGGAGAATGAACGTGATTACGGACAGGAAGCCATCGAAATCCTGCTACAGGTCATGGAGAACAGTCGCGATGATCTGGTCGTCATTCTCGCCGGGTACAAGGACAGAATGGCGCAGTTCTTCCAATCCAATCCCGGCATGTCATCGAGGATTGCGCATCATATTGATTTTCCAGACTATAGCGAGGAAGAGCTGCTGACGATTGCCGGCCGGATGGCGGCGGATATGAATTATCGTCTCGATGCCGGGGCAGAGCTGGCCATGGCGGAATACATTGCTTACCGCAGACAGCAACCGCATTTCGCCAACGCACGCTCGATACGGAATGCGCTGGATCGGGCGCGCTTACGGCACGCAGGTCGTGTGTTTGAACGTGCGCAAGCCGGGGGGCAGTCCACGGCGGACGAACTGTCAACCATCACGGAGGCGGATATCCGTGCTTCCCGGGTATTCGGCAGGCAGGAAGAACATTCGGGAAGACCTCGATCAGAAGCGGAGTAAGGCTGATGAACATGAATCGATACGGACTGAAGGAGTTTCTTGAAGAGAAGGCCCAGGACGGAGCATTGTCGGCATTGCTGCTGACCATCGCCGATATCGTGCAGCAGCTGTCGGCGCAGATCGCGCAAGGTGCACTGATCGGACTGACGTCCAAACTCGGTAGCCAGAATGTACAGGGCGAAACCCAGATGCAGCTCGATGTCACGAGCAATGCGCTGTTCATCGAGCGGCTCAGGGGCAGCAATCTTGTGCACGGGCTGGCATCCGAGGAAATGGAAGAGCCGGTGCTGTTTGCGGACCGGCCGGGGGAACAGCCGTTTCTGGTGGTGTTCGATCCGCTCGACGGTTCATCCAATGTGCCGGTCAATGTCTCCATCGGCTCCATTTTCTCCGTGCTGCCAGCGCCGGAGGACCATCTGGCCGACAGCGCCGACTTCCTCCAGCCCGGCAACAGGCAGGTTGCCGCAGGCTATGCACTGTACGGCCCGGCGACGATGTTGGTGCTTACTTTCGGCAATGGCACGCACGGATTCACGCTCGACCCGCAAAGCCGGGAATTCGTTCTGACCCATCCAGGGATGAACATTGCCGCGGACACTTCCGAGTATGCCATCAACGCCAGCAACGAACGCTTCTGGGAACCGCCGGTGCGGCGCTACATCGATGAGTGTCGTGCCGGCAGCTCGGATGTGCGCAGCCGCGACTTCAACATGCGCTGGGTCGCCAGCATGGTGGCTGACCTGCATCGCATTCTGGTACGCGGCGGTATTTATCTGTATCCCAGGGATCACAAGGATCCGACAAAATCAGGACGTCTGCGGCTGATGTACGAGGCCAATCCGATGGCGATGCTGGTCGAGCAGGCCGGTGGGCTTGCCTCCACGGGGCGTCAGCGCATCCTGGAGATCCAGCCGGCGTATGTGCATCAGCGTGTCCCCGTGATCATGGGCGCGCGTCATGAAGTGGAGCGGCTGGAACGCTATCACACCGACTACGACAGCGGCAGGGACGAAGGGGGCAAGCTGCCTTTCTTCAACGACCGTTCCTTTTACATGTAGTGCGAGGAGGCTGAACAATGTCCAAGGCATATCCGGTGATTGCCATTACCGGTTCGTCAGGCGCAGGCACGACGACGGTGATGAACAGCTTCAATCATATCTTCCGCCGTGATGGTATCCGCGCCCAGATCATCGAGGGTGACTCCATGCATCGTTACGAGCGCAAGGAAATGGATGCCTTGTTGAAGAAATACAGCCAGATACCGGGCAGCCACTTCAGTCATTTCAGTCCTGAGGCCAATCTGTTGCCCGAGCTTGCCGAAACCTTCCGACAGTTTGGCGAGACGGGCCGCTGCAAGGTGCGCAAGTATATCCATACCGATGAGGAGGGTCTGCCGTATGGGCAGCCGGCCGGCACCCTTACACCGTGGCGGGACAGCGACCCTGATGCCGATGTATTGTTCTACGAAGGGTTACATGGCGGCTACGTCGGCCCCGAGGCCAATGTGACGCAGCATGTCGATCTGCTGGTGGGCGTGGTGCCCATCATCAACCTGGAATGGATCCAGAAGATGCACCGTGACCAGAAGATACGCGGCTATTCGCAGGAGGCCGTGATCGACACGATACTGCGCCGCATGCCGGATTATGTGCATCACATCTGCCCACAGTTTTCGCGCACGCATGTCAATTTCCAGCGCGTGCCTACCGTGGATACTTCCAATCCGTTCATCGCCAAGGACATCCCCAGTCCGGACGAGAGCATGGTGGTGATCCGCTTCGCCAATCCGCGCGGCATCGACTTCCCCTATCTGCTCAACATGCTGCACGGCTCGATGATGACGCGCCCCAACTCGCTGGTGATTCCCGGCGGCAAGATGGGGCTTGCCATGCAGCTCATCTTTACGCCAATGATCCAGCGCCTAATGCAGATGAGGTCGGGATGATACGACTGGTCATGTACGACCTTGACGGTACCTTGCTGGATTCCGTCGCCGAGATCGCTGCCGCACTCAATCTCGCGTTGGCGGAGTTCGGCACCGACCGCGTCGATGAGGCCCGCGTGCGTGCCTGGGTCGGCCATGGGCCGGCGCGACTGGTGGAAACCGCATGGCGCGAGTTAGGGATGCCGGTGCCGCTTGAGCCGGTATACGAGAGTTTCATACGGCATTACCGCGACATAGTGGCGACCGTCTGCCGGCCCTATCCCCATGTCCGCGAGACCTTGAAACAGGTGCGTGAGCTGGGTGTCAAACAGGCGATCATCACGAACAAAGATGCCCAGTTTACCGAGCTTGTGCTGCAGCGGCTCGACATGGCGGAAGAGTTCGACCTTGTCGTGAGCGGCGACAGTCTGCCGATACGCAAGCCTGACCCAGGTGTGGTCCGGCACTGTCTGCAGACGCTGCGGGAAACGTCTCGTCACAGCCTGTATGTCGGTGATTCGGAAGTGGATGTGGCGACTGCGCACGGCGCAGGTGTGACCTGCTGGCTGGTGCCCTACGGCTATAACGGGGGACGCGATGTCTCACTGGCCGGGGCGGACAGGGTGATTGCGGACCTGCGCGAGCTCGGTGACTTTCTGCAAAACCAGATTGAATGTGAGGTGTGACCATGGCTTTGATTTCACTGCGTCAGCTGCTCGATCATGCGGCGGAGCATCAGTACGGCGTGCCGGCCTTCAACGTCAACAACATGGAACAGATACAGGCCATCATGCAGGCGGCGGAGGAAACTGACAGTCCGGTGATCATGCAGGCCTCGGCCGGTGCGCGTGCCTATGCTGGGGAAACCTATCTGCGCAAGCTGGTGGAGGCGGCGATCGAGCGGCATCCCTATATCCCGGTCTGCATGCATCAGGACCACGGTGCTTCGCTCGAGGTCTGTCAGATGGCGATACGCAGCGGTTTTTCCAGCATCATGATGGATGGCAGTCTGGAAAGCGATGCGAAAACGCCCTCGACCTACGAATACAACGTCACCATCACGCGCCGCGCGGTCGAGCTGGCGCATTGCGTCGGGGTCTCGGTCGAGGGTGAGCTGGGCTGTTTGGGCTCACTTGAAACCGGCCGGGCCGGCGAGGAGGACGGGAGTGGAGCGGCCGGCACGCTAGGACACGACCAGCTGCTGACGGATCCGGACGAGGCGGCAGCATTCGTGCGGGCAACCCAGGTGGATGCGCTGGCCATCGCCATCGGCACCAGTCATGGTGCCTACAAGTTCAGCCGTCCGCCGACCGGAGAACTGCTGGCGATCGACCGTATCCGTGAGATTCATGCGCGTATCCCGAACACGCATCTGGTCATGCACGGATCTTCCAGCGTCGATCAGGAATGGCTGGAAACCATCCGGGAATACGGAGGGCAGATCAAGGAAACCTACGGCGTGCCGGTCGAGGAGATCGTCGAAGGCATCCGTAACGGCGTGCGCAAGGTCAATATCGATACGGATATCCGGCTGGCGATGACGGCGGCCATACGCAGAAAGATGCATGAGAATCCGGAGGAATTCGATCCACGCGCCTTTCTGAAGGCGGCGATGCAGGCGGCAAAAAGCGTATGCAAGCAGCGTTTCGAAGCATTCGGCTGCGCCGGGCAGGCATCCAGAATCAAGGTCATTCCGCTGGATGCAATGGCAGCGCGATATGCCAGAGGCGAGCTGGATGCGCGTATCAATTGAAGCGGGAGGCGGAGCCGCAACGGTGAGAAGGCCGCTGGTCATCGGCAACTGGAAGATGCACGGCCGTCTGGAGCAGAACCGTGAACTGCTGACCGAGCTGATGACGGTTTTGCAGGACCTAGATGAGGTCGATATCGCCGTCTGTCTGCCTTTCACCTATCTTTATCAGGCGCAGCAGCTTCTGTGCGGCAGCAACATTCGTTGGGGTGCGCAGAATGTCAGTCAGTTCGAGGAGGGTGCTTTTACCGGCTCCATTTCGGCCGGCATGGTGGCGGACTTCGGCTGCACTTTCGCCATTATCGGTCATTCCGAGCGGCGGGCACTCAGCCACGAAAGCGACCGTAGTGCCGCCAACCGTTTCCATCGGTCGCTGAAGGCCGGCGTGACACCGGTATTCTGTGTCGGTGAGACCTATGTCGAGCGTGAGGCTGGCCAGGCGGAGCAGGTGGTCGGCAAGCAGGTGAGTACACTGCTGGATAGTCTATCGAAACAGGAGATGGAGCAGGCGGTCGCACTTGGTGCAGTGTTCGCCTACGAACCGGTCTGGGCGATCGGGACAGGCCGGAACGCCTTGCCGCAACAGGCGCAGCAGATGCATGCCCTGATACGGGCGCTGATTGCGGAACGGCATGGCGATTTCGCCCGGCAGGCGAGGATCCTCTATGGAGGCAGTGTGACGCCCGCCAATGCGGCGGAACTGTTCGCGATGCCTGACATCGACGGCGGTCTGATCGGCCGCTGTTCCCTGGATGCGCAGGCCTTTCGTCAGATATGCAGGTCGGCAGCTGCAAGTGCAGTGTCCGCCAGCGTAGTCACCGTTGCCTAGAGGGTCGGCCGGAAGACATAGAACAGGTTGGGTTCGCTGACAATGTAGACCCGCTGGTCAGGGCCGATGGCGACGCCTTCGGCCTGCGGGACGCTTCTTGTCAGACCGTGGAATCCGCGCCAGAGCGCAAGTGCGCTGACGGCTTTGCCGGCAAAGTCGTATTCGGCAACCATGCGCGACTCGTCGCTCAGCAGTACCAGATGCCCGCTGGCATCGTGATAGGTAATGGACGAGAAATCGCGCAGCCTGATGTTCCCGAACTTCCGCGGAGTGATTTTCGAGATGTCCATCATGTTGGGTTGCGGGTTATCGACGAAACCGGTGATCTCGAAGATGCTGATGGGGTCACGTTCCTTGACTACGAGCAGACGGCGGTTGACCTCATCCCAGGAAACGCCCTCGAAATCTTTGTTATTGTTGCCGCGAGCTGTGATGCCGAGCCGCAATTGCGGTGCTGTGGATGCGTCGATGATTTCAGTGTCGTCACCGATCTCCAGCAGCACCAGTCGTTGATCGGATTCATCGACGACGACGAAGCGGTTGCCTTCGACATGCGTGATGCCCTCCATGTCTCTGACACCTTGCACGCTGATTTTGCGCAGCAACCTGCCTGTACGGTCCAACTCAACGACCAGCGGCTGTCCGTTCAGCACCGAGAACAGTGTGTCGGTCTCCGTGTTGTAGGTGAGCCCGGACAGGTCATCCTCGATCCCTTCGACCATTTTCGCTTCGATTTCGACACGGTATTGTCCCAGGTTGAGTGCCGTTCCCTGATAGCGCTGATGCAGCACGTAGCTGTTGAAAAGATGCAGTAGCAGTGCCTCAGCCTTGATGTGGTAGATGAAAGCCATCAATAGCAAAGGGATGGCGGCGAGTGCCAGCATCATGCTGTATCGCAGGAAAAAGGGTTTTCTCGCAGGTATTGGTCCGGTTGTCGTCACGATTGATTCCGAAATTGAAAAAGGGGGCTGGCGAGCCCCCGGATTGTTCGGGATTAGAACCAGTCGGCCTTGACCTTTCTGACTTCACCGGTCTTGGCGTCGATGTCGACATCCCATTCCCTGCCGTCGGCATCGATGATTTCGAACTCGTAATCCCATCCGCGCGGCCACTTGCGATCGTCCAGCTCGACTTCGATGATCGTGCCCGGCTTGGCTGCCAGAGCTTTGGCGGTAGCTTCTTCCAGTGAGATGAGGCCGAGTGATTCGGCGATGACGCGCATCTTGGCCGGGTCCTCGGTACCTGCGAGAGCCGGACTGGCCAACAGTGCTGTCAAACCTGCGGCGATGATCATGCGATTGAATCCGTTCATTTGAATGTTCTCCTGAAAAATGACTGAACGCCTTGCAGTTTATCCGTTCAAGCTTAACTAAAGCTGAAAGACCTCCGGACTGCTGCGAAACCGGAACAGGCGGGATGAATGAATCATTTCATCGCAAACCGGTCATATCTGCGTCGGATTATCGTCCGGCGCATTGGTTCAGAGATCCCAAAAGGAGAGTTTGCATATGGATGGGCAAGCAGTCTTGCGAAATGATGTATTGAGCAGGTTTCGGCAGAACGAGCCGCAACAGCTGGAACTGCCTGACCAGCATGCGGTGAATGATGACATCGAGGCGCAACGGGGACGAGACGTGGATGTGATTGTCAAGCGCATCGAGGCGTTCTGCGACTGCGTTTGAAACACTGCCTGCACCTTCACAATCCTGCTGGTGGCAGGCATCATTCACAAATTGTGGCGGCTGCAAGATAATGCGAGATTCGCTCGAATTCCCGGATGACATCTTCTGCCGCAATGACTATTCACGCCGATCTGATTGGATTCGCCGCTGCCGTCCTGACGACCATCGCGTTCGTCCCGCAGGTCATCAAGGTTTTACGCACCCGTTCGACGCGTGATGTATCGACCGGCATGTATGCGCTGTTCACGACGGGCGTCGCCCTGTGGCTGGGTTACGGCATCTTGGTCGGGTCCTGGCCGGTCATCCTGGCGAATGCCGTTACCCTGCTGCTTGCCGGCATGGTACTTGTCCTGAAGATCAGGATCGACGGATGGCGCTAGATCGCGCCACCGGCATTCGCTTCGCTCTTATCCGCCATCTCTGAGGAGAGTTCCTGCTGGTGACTGAGTTGTAGCCGGATCGCCATTTTCTTCAGGAAGTCCATCGCGACCTTGGGGTTGTCCAGCATCAGGGTTTCGATATTGGACGAACTGATGACGAGCAGTTCGGCTTTTTCCGAGACCACGATTGCGTCGGCATATCTCGGTGTCTCGGTGAGAAAGGCCATCTCGCCGAAATAATCGCCCCGATGCACTTCGCGCAGCAGTCTGCCGCCGGCGACCAGTTTGACCTGGCCCGAGACGACATAATAAAAGTCGTGTCCAGGGTCACCTTGGCGGAAGGCATATTCGCCCCGGTTCAGCTGCTTGCCGTAACGCTTCATGAGTTCGCGTAGATAATGGCTGTCGTCCGCTTGCATGCCGTCGAACAGTCCGCGCAGCAGGAGAATTTCCTTTTTTCTCAGGATGCTGATCAGCTCGGTGCCTATCATGAATACGGCAAAGGTGTAGTACAGCCAGGCGATGGAGATGAACAGGTTCTTCATGCCGCCGAACATGCTGCCGTAGGACTGGTTGATGGACATGAAAAGCGCGAATGCCGGCCGCATGACCAGCCATAGCGCGGCGATGAGCGCGGAGCCGGCCAGGATGTGTGCGAATTGGGTTCTGGCCGGGAAGAAGATGCGGTAAAAGCCGGCAATGCACAGGGTCGTGATGGCAAATGAACCCAGCATGTCGATCAGCTGCGTGTAGCTTGCCGAGGGTTTGATGAAATCGACGATCTTCTCCAGCACCAGGCCGCTGAACGTGAACAGGAAGAAGATCAGCAGGATGCCGAGAACCGCTGCCGCGTCCTTGATCTTTTTCTGAATGTAGGACGGGGACTCGATCATGGCCGCCATTGTGAAGAAGGCCGAGCGGAGCGCGCCGGCGAGCGGCGTGACGACCCAGAACAGGGCGAGCAGACCGAATGCGCCCCAAACGGCCTTTTGCTGGGAGGCGTTATAGACCTCGACCATGATCAGGTTGCTCAGCTTGGGTACCAGATTGCTGGTCAGGATCGCCAGCTTCACGATGGCATAGTCCGACGTGAAGATCAGGTGGCTCAGCACGAAGAACATCAACAGCGCCATCGGGATCAGCGCCAGCATTGCGTAGAACGACAGCGAGGCCGACATGTTGAGGCCGTTGTGCAGCTTGAATGCGTTCAACGTCTCCCGCAGCACGAACAGCGGCGTGCTGTAGCGGTGGCGCTTGTAGATCTCGCGAGGTCTGGCAATGACGGGGTGGCTCCCCAGTTGCCTGATGCGCTGGAATCCGGTCTTCACGTCAATAGCTCAATTCTCTGAATCTGTCCGTTGCTGCACGCAAGGCTGCGCATGTGCCTGCCTCCATTGCCGAGTGACCGGCGTCCGCTACCATGTGGAGTTCCGCATGCGGCATCGCTTGGGAAAGCTGCCATGCCGTCAGCGGCGGACAGACCATGTCATAGCGCCCCTGCACGATAACGGTCGGAATATGGCGTAGCTTTCCTGCTTCCGTCAACAGATCGCGGTGACTGACGAAGCAGCCGTTCCTTATATAGTGTATCTGTACACGGGCTCGGGCAATCTGCACGGTGTCCGGAACCGATTCGCTCCTGTCTGCTTCCGGCAGAAGGCGCATGATACTGCTTTCGTAGGCATTCCAGCGTGCGGCGGCAGGCGCGCTGATCGTCGTGTCTTCTGCAAAGATATGGCGGGCATAGGCGTCCAGCGGGTTATCGCGTTCATCCGGCGGCAGGTAGTCGATCAGTGTCTGCCATGCTTCAGGAAAGAACAACTCGCTTTGCCCGAGAAACCAGTCGAGTTCATTCTTACGGCTGAGAAAAATGCCGCGCAGAATCAGGCCTGCGACCGCCTCCGGATGTGCGATGGCATAGGTCAGCGCCAGTGTGCTTCCCCACGAACCCCCGAAAACCAGCCAGCGCTGGATCCCCAGTAAGAGGCGCAACTGTTCCAGGTCGGCAATCAGATGGCTGGTCGTATTGTCCTCCGTCTCGCCCAGCGGCGTGCTGCGGCCGCAGCCGCGCTGATCCATCAGGATGATGCGGTAATGTACCGGATCAAAGAAGCGACGCTGATTGGGATTGCAACCGCTGCCGGGGCCGCCGTGCAGGAAAATTACCGGCCGCCCGTCGGGATTTCCGCATTGCTCGAAATAAACGGCATGACTGGAACCGGGAATTTTCATCCAGTCGGAATGGTAGGGTTCGATTTCCGGATACAACTGACAGGTGGCATTCGATGACATGGGGAATGGTTCTTTCTTTTTGATTATGAATGGGATTCATACGGATTTTAGCATTGCGCCGAGGAGTGCATTGCACGGCAAAGCGGGCGATCCTCCATGGAAAAGGTAAAATTGTTAACAAATTGTAAATAGAGTATTGCAAATCGTTCTGGAAAGTTCTAATATGCGACTCACCGCATGAAGATGTGGTGATGGTCTGTCCATCTGAACATGCCAGAAGTGAAGAATTTTCTAAAACGGCTTTCGATGGATGGGCTGATGTGAACCCTAGTATCAATCACTATGGAGATCCTAAAATGGAGATGAGCAAACTCAAGCTGGCAGTTGGCCTGGCATTTGGTGCTTCCCTGGCTATGCCGATGGTTGCATCCGCTGCTGCGGACCAAGAAGCCGCGATGAAGGACAAGAACAACTGGGTGCACCCGCGCGGTCAGCACAACAACCAAGGCTACAGCCAGTTGAACCAGATC
>DATCJT010000067.1:0-4989 GCA_036562645.1 Methylophilaceae bacterium
GTGCATGAGCGTTTCGAGTTGGTTCCGCTGTGTTCCTTCGCGATGATCTTCGTGGCCAGTCCGAAGTTGGGCATCGACTTGATCGACGCCATGCCAGAGGACCTCGCCAGATATCCCATCATCGGATATCCGCCCGGCACCCGATCGCAGGCCAGGCTCGACAGATACTTTGAAGGCTGCGGCATCCGGCCTCAGATCATTCATGTCTCTCAAGCCGTTCCGACCAATCTGCAGCTTGCCACCTCGGGAATCGGTGTGGCAGCGGTCCCGGAAGCCATCGTCCTGCGCGAGCTTGCGACGGGCGAACTCGTGCCGATCAAACTTAAACATCCCTTCGTTTCGGTGAACTACCAGGCCGTCTTCCTGCGCGATCAAGGCCAAGGCCTGGCCAGAGCAGTCGCCGCCCTGGCGCGCGATGTCGCGGCAACGTATTGCGAATCCGTCGACAAGCGGATCGCGTGGCAATAAAGAGAACCTCTAATGAAAATATCCGTAATCCAGATGAACTCCGTTTCCGACAAGGCGGCCAACCTCGCCCAGGCGGAGCGGCTGACGCGTGCCGCCGTCATGCAAGACGCGCCGGACATGGTCGTCTTTCCCGAACACTTTGATTGGGCAGGCGGCAGCGTAGCCGACAAGGTCGCGGCTGGCGAAGCGCACGCCGACGGTCCCGCCTATCGGCTATGCGCACGCATGGCCACTGAATACGGCATCTATGTGCATTCCGGCAGCTTCTATGAAAAAGTTCCCGGAGAAGACCGCGTGTACAACACCACCGTGGTCTTCGACCCGCACGGCAAAGAAATCGCGCGCTATCGCAAGATTCATATGTTCGACATCTTTACGCCCGACGGCCTTCGGTATGGAGAATCTGACGCCGTCGCGGCAGGCTCGGAAGTCAGCACGGTCGACGTAGGTGACTTCCGTCTGGGCCTTGCGATCTGCTATGACCTGCGGTTTCCGGAGCTATTCCAACGCCTGGCCGGCATGGGCGCCAATGTCATTGTTTTGCCTGCGGCATTCACGCTGCAAACCGGCAAGGATCACTGGGAAGTGCTATGCCGCGCTCGCGCCATCGAGACGCAGTCCTATGTCGTGGCCTGCGGCTCGCACGGCCCGTTCACCCAGAATGGCGAGACGCGATACACCTACGGCCACTCAATGATCGTCGATCCCTGGGGCCACGTGATTGCCAAATGCTCCGACGGCGACGGCTTCGTCACCGCGCGCCTGGACACCGGGCTGATCAATCGAGTTCGCAAACAAATTCCCTTAGCTAAACACAAGGTGCTGCAGTGAAAAAGTTCGATCTCAATCCTATGCCAGCCCCGCTGGACTCGAAATACGTCGACCTGCTTTCCGAAGTCGAAACCGCGACGGTCGGACACTTTCGTCACTGGGGCTTTATGGCCCCCGATATCAAGCCGATCAACCACTCGCGCAAGATCATCGGCACTGCGGTGACCTTGTCGCTGCCGGGACAAGACTCGACCTTGCTGCATCACGCCTTGAGTCTGCTACGTCCGGGGGACATTCTGGTCATCGATCGCCTCGGCGACCAGAAACACGCGTGCCTGGGCGGCGGAGTGGCGCTAGGCGCCGTGCTCGCCGGCGCACACGGTGCAATCATCGACGGCATGTGCACCGACCCATCCGAACTCGAAGCCTACAACTTCCCCGTATGGGCACGCGGCGTGTCGCCCATCACCACTCGCATCTACAACATCGGTGGCCAACTGAACAAACCAGTGGCCTGCGGCGGGGCGGTCGTCAACCCCGGCGACATCATCCTGGCAGATGAAAACGGCGTGCTCGTGCTGCCGCCCGATGAAGTCGCGGACGTGTCCAGAATGGCGCTGGAAAAACAAGCTCGCGGCAACTCGAACGGCGAACGGATGCGTGGCGGCGAGCGCCTCGGCGACCTGTCGGGCGCCAGCAAATACGTTTTAGAACAAGCTTAACAAGCACTCTTCAAGGGGAAAACGCATGAGACTATGCAAGCTTATTGCCTCCGGTATTGCCTCGGGTTATCTGGCTTTAATGGCTACCGTCGCGCACGCGGCATGGCCAGAACGGCCGGTCAAAATCGTAGTGCCATTCCCACCTGGGAACTCTTCCGATGTCTCAATGCGTTTGCTGGCCGAACTTCTGGCGCCCCGTTTAGGGCAGGCAGTCATTGTCGAGAACAAAGTCGGTGCAGGCGGCACGATCGGCACGGGTTTCGCCGCCAAACAGCCCGCGGACGGCTACACCTTGGCCATGGGATCGACAGGCCCTCTGTCGATCGGCCCGTGGCTGCGTCCAGATTCCATGACCTACGATCCGCTCAAAGATCTCGAGCCCATCGCCGCGGTAGCCTGGGCGCCGCAAGTCATGGTGGTGCGTACCGACGAACCCTACGACACGATCAACGGGCTAATCGAACAGACGAAAAAAAGCGGCAATCCCTTGACCTATGGGACCCCCGGAGTCGGCACGACGCCTCACCTGGTGATCTCGAAGTTCCTGCATGATGCCGGGATTCAGGGCCAACATATCCCCTACAAAGGAGGCATGCAAAGCCTGGCGGATCTCGTCGGTGGTCAGGTCAATTTCATGTCCGACAACGTACCGGTTTTCAGTGCGGCCCTGGACGGCAAGCGCGTCAAACCCATCGGAGTGACCTCTGCGCAACGCATTCCCACGCTGCCCGACGTGCCCACCCTCGCCGAACAAGGCTTGAAAGATTTCAGCATGCAAGGCTGGATCCTGCTCATGGCGCCTACCGGCGTGCCTGCCGACGTAAAAAAGCGTCTGGAAACGGAGGTCGCAGCGGTCATGCAGGATAAAAACATGCAGGACCGTCTGTTGGGCTTCGGTCTGGTCCCGATGAACATGCCCCAATCGGAGATCCCGGCTTTCCTCAAAGACGAATCGCAAAAGTGGAAAGAGGTCGTCGATATTTCCGGCGCCAAAAACTAACGCATCTCGTCATGCGCCCGGTTGCAACGAGCAGCCGGGTTGCAGGCGCTTGAACCGGCACCGATGGCTCTTTTACACCGCGCTTTAATGCATTGACTATCCGGGGTTAGGCCGCTGAGTTCGATACGCCAGTGTCATAAGGCGGTGCCCGACGACAGAAATCGGACGCACGCAGCCATTGTTCAAACTCCGTGGGCGACAACGGCTTGGAGAACAAATAGCCTTGAACCACCGGATAGCCCTGCTCGCGCAAAGTCTCCAGTTGCACCGTGGTCTCGACTCCCTCCGCGATGACGGTCAGGCCCAGACTTTCCCCGATGCCGAGAATGGCGGCACTCAGGTTTCGCGCCGCCGCGTCATGGACAAGGTCGGCTACGAATGACTGGTCTAGTTTGAGTTCACTGATGGGCAAACTGCGCAGATAACTCAGGCTGGAATAGCCAGAGCCGAAGTCGTCCAGAGACAATCTCACCCCATACTCGCTCAAGGTCTCAATGGTCTTGAGGACGGCCGGATTGGCTTCCAACAGCAGGCTTTCGGTCAGTTCGAGGGTCAGACTCGATGGCGGCAACGCATTCAAGGAAAGCGTATCCGCAATCAAGGCGGGCAGGTGCAGGTTATGAAAATTGAGGGGAGACATGTTCACGGCGACAGTCGGGACCTCCACTCCGGCATCTCGCCATTGCCGCATCTGCGCACAGGCCGTTGTCATTGCCCAGTGTCCCAAGATACCGATCAAGCCGGTTTCCTCGGCCAATGGAATGAAGCGTTCTGGGGATATGTCACCGAGCAAGGGCCTGTCAGTAATTTCGTGTTTAGGGCATAACATGCACTCAAGGAGTGATGATGCCTCGCAAGACGAAGACCCCGCCGGCGGTATTGCCGGCGATCCCGGCCGAACTGCTTGAACAGTTTGGCAACGGCCCAATGACGTCCGAAGCCATCAATGCGGCAACGCTGGCCCTGAAGAAGGCCCTGATCGAACGGGCACTGGGCGGAGAGATGAGCCACCACCTGGGCTATCCGGCCGGCGCAGCCAAGCCCGCCTCGGTCACCAACCAGCGCAACGGCAAGGGCGCCAAGACGGTGCTGACCAAGGACGGCCCGATCCGCATCGAGGTTCCCCGCGACCGAGACGGCAGTTTCGAGCCGGTGTTGATTCCCAAGCACGAACGGCGTTTCACAGGCTTTGACGACAAGATCGTCGCCATGTATGCCCGTGGCATGACGGTGCGGGAGATCCAGGGCTTTTTGCTGGAGCAGTACGGCACCGAGGTGTCGCCCGACTTCATCAGCTCGGTCACCGACGAGGTCATGGCCGAAGTGACGGCCTGGCAGGCCCGGCCGCTTGAGGTCATGTACCCGGTGGTGTTCTTCGATGCCCTGCGGGTCAAGATCCGCGAGGATGCGGTCGTGCGCAACAAGGCGGTCTACCTGGCCCTGGGCGTGCTGCCGGACGGCACCCGCGACATCCTGGGGCTGTGGATCGAGAACACCGAGGGCGCCAAGTTCTGGATGCGCGTGTTCAACGACCTGAAGACCCGGGGCGTGAACGACATCCTGATTGCCGTCACCGACGGCCTGAAGGGCATGTCCGAGGCGCTGGCGGCGGTGTTTCCGGCGACGACGCTGCAAACCTGCATCGTTCACCTGATCCGCAACAGCCTGGATTACGCCGGCTGGAAGGACCGCAAGCCGCTGGCTGCGGCCATCCGCCCCATCTATACCGCGCCCAGCGCGGAGGCGGCCCAGGCCGAGTTGGAGGCGTTTGCCCAAGGCCCGTGGGGGCAGAAATTCCCGACCGTCACCGCCGCGTGGCGCAACGCCTGGGACCGCGTGATTCCTTTCTTTGCGTTCCCGCCCGGGGTGCGCAAGGTCATTTACACGACCAACGCCATCGAGAACGTCAACGCACAACTGCGCAAGATCATCAAGACCCGGGGGCACTTCCCTTCTGACGAGGCCGCTACCAAGCTGATCTGGCTGGCGTTGCGCAATATCACCGCCAATTGGAGCCGCCCCGCTCAC
>DATCJT010000119.1:0-1793 GCA_036562645.1 Methylophilaceae bacterium
ACCTTGTAGCTGCCGACGTTACTGCCCTTCCAATCGGACAGCGCGCCAAGGGTCGCAGACACCGTGACGTTGTTGTTGTCGTAGTCGGCGACGATGGACGAACCTAGAACAGCAAGAGCCTTGTTAGCGGTCGCCTCAACATTGGAAATCTGACTAGCCTGTGCCAAGACAGTCGCAGTGACATTGTTCAAGCCATTCTCCAGGCCTGCGATGTCGTCTGACATTTCGTCCAGATCATCGCTGACCGTTATACCATTGGCTTCATACTTGGCGACGATCTCAGAGCCCAGAACTGCAAGCGCTTTTTCGGCGTCTGCCTCGACACTAGCAATCTGACTAGCCTGCGCCGATATAGCCGCGTTGACCTGAGACATGCCGTCAGAGACAGTCTTCCCATTCAGGTCGTACTGTGCGACGATCTCCGAGCCCAGCACGGCGATCGCCTTGTCTGCAGTTGCCTCCACGCTGGCAATCTGGGTCGCCTGCGCCGTGACAGCGCCCCTGATCTGAGTCAGGTTGTCAGAAACGGTCCTGTCGGTCAGATCATACTCAGCCATGATCTGCGATCCCAGCACCGCCTTGGCATAGTCAGCCGTCGCCTGTGCAGTCGCCACCTGGCGGATGGCGGCCCGTGCCGCGCCTTCGGCTGCGTCGGCAATCACATGCCCCTCGGCGGCAAGATCAGCAATCTCCTGAAGCTGCGGTGCTTGCAGGATGAAGTCGCGCAGTTCGCTCTTCAGGTCGTCTTCGTCGAGCCGGATCGTAAGGAAGTCACCACGCAGCTCAACATCAATACCTTCAACGTCCACCACGCTCCACGGCCCCTCAAGATTGCTGACCGTGATCGGGCGTACACGCAGCTTGAGATCAACCGGTGCGACGACCACTTGCAAGGATGGCGTCGAGCCGCGATAGACCTCGCCCCAGCTCTCACCTCCATCGTAGGACACCTGCGCCACGTAGAGCGCGGCCCCGTTTGGCGGCATCCACCCGGCTCGCAGCATGGCATTCGTCCCCTGCTGGAACATCATCGCCGCAATCTGCGTGATCACCGGCACGGACGGCTCAAGGAAAGGCGGCACAGGAGCAGGAGGCGGCACACCATCCTCGGTGGTGTTGTAGACCTCCGGCGCGTCGATGACCGTCTCGATGTCCATGTACCGGCCATCCGGCGAGGACGTGCCACGCGTGACCAGCCCGTGATAGGTCCGCGGCTCGCCCGCCGAAAACACGAACGAGCACGCCTCCTCTGTCGGCTGGCGCGCGATTGCCACCGCAGCAGTGATGCCCTGATCTGCTTCCACTGCAGCGAGGTCCAAAGCCTCGAAAATGGCGATGTCGTCTGCACCACCACGCAGCACACGTACAGGTCCGAAGGGGCTCCCGTTGCGCCGACGCACCTCGAGATAATGATTACCAGTCGGCTGCCACTCCACCGGCCGCGACAACTTGACCTGCCGCGTCGCTGCGTTGTAGGCCACGACAAAGCCGCTCTGCCCCCACGTCTGCGGCAGGTCAGACGAGATGGCGATGAGGTCGCCCCGCTTGAGCAGGCGCCCCTCCATCTCTACACGGCACGACACGGTGCGGCGACGGTAGCGGCTGACGGCGGCCAGATGCCGCGCCACGCCAACGGCCTGCGCACGCTTCGTCAAGCCCGGCACCTGCACACGCGCAGGCATGGAGAGCGTCTGCCCAATCGGTGCCGAGGAGACATCAGCCAGCCGCCACGTGGTCTCGTCCAGATACTCGACGACGACACCATCGGCCCACTCCTCGTCCTGCAGGTTGCG
>DATCJT010000084.1:0-8085 GCA_036562645.1 Methylophilaceae bacterium
AACAGCAGCAGCGACAATCAGTAACAGGTTCATAGCATTCTCCTCAGACGGCGACCCAAGCACCGGATGTATAGCGTACACGCTCGCCAGCACCGATGTCCCAACCCTCGAACCCTTCGCGCGGCTCGATGAAGCGCCACAGGTCCGCGCCGGTGCACAGCGCGATTTCACCATCGTGGCCCGCCCACGCACCCGTGGCAGATGTCCCGATGATCCATCGCTTGCCGATGTCCGACTCCGTCGTGGCGGGCGGCGCAGTCAGCGTGCGCGACTCCACGGCCAGTTGCACCAGGGCATCGAGAAGTTGCAGGGCGTCGTTGATCGCGACGGACGGTTGCAGGCTGTTCGACGGGACCAGTTCGAGTCCAAGGTTCGGTGTGCTCATACGGTGATTCCTTCGCTGGCCGGGCCAAGCCCGGTGATGGTGTTGATCGGGGCGACGGTAATGGTAACACCGGGCGGCGTAGACGCGCGCGTGTACGTCGTGTTCGTGGTGTCGGCGGCGAACCCATCGCTAAACATCACGCGATAACCGCCGAAATACTTGGAGTGATGTGGCGACACTTCCACACCCAGTCGGGCACGACCGACCCACGACACGGTGACGTTGTTGCTGCCGTCGCGTTCGGCACGGACCATGTGGACGGGCCATTCTTCCTGCGACTTCGGCGACGTAGCAACGAACGATTTCCACGGCACGTCGTCTGCGTTTTGGTTGTAGGTGATGCCGCGGTAGCTGATCGTCTGCCCGACCATCCACTGTTGCACCTGGAGGAACAGTACCGAAGCGTCGAGGATCACGAACGCAGCGCCAGCCGGCACCGCGTCGGGCGACGTGGCATACCGACCGCGCACCAGCCCCGACAGGTCGTACACGTTCTCGCTGACCTGCGTGGCCGTCTGCCATTGCAGGACTTCCCACGAGCCATCCGCGCGCTGCACCGCCGCCAGGTTCCGGTAACGCAACAGTTCCGCGTAGCTGATCGACTCGGGCGTTTCCGGAATGGTGATCCGAAGCACCTGCTCCGACAGGTATTCGCTGGACACTTCCGGTGCCAGCGCGGTGACGGTTTCGCCCACGCTCGCTGGCACAGTGACATCAAGCGATTGCAGCACCGTAGCGCCGCCGTCGAGGCTGATTTGCAACAGGCCGCCGCCCCAACCCTCGCCCGTACCGTAGACCGCGATGTAGTAGCCGAGTTCGTCGTCCTGGTCGCGCAGCACGGGGATGTCGAGCGGCAGGATCACGGTGTCGCCAGCCTGCGCCGGCACCGTGGGAATCGACGGCGGAGCAGCAGTGCCGATGGCCGTCTGTTTGTAGACCCACGTCGCGTTGCTGTTAGCCTGTATCGTGATGCGCCCGTAGTCCTCTTCCAGTTGCGCCAGGCGCATGACGAACTTGCGGCCACGCTGATCCGTGTACGTCACCACGTCCGTAGGGGTCAGCGCGCTCCACCGCGTACCCAGCGCATAGGTGAACTTGTGCGGCTCGCCCCACGGCACGCGCAGGCGCTTGAGCGCAACCGTGGCGGCGAAGTCAGGCTTCGCGGTGATTGGGAACACGGTGCTGGATTCGCCTACGGCTTTGATCGTGGCGCTGCGACGCTCCGCAGTCTGCTTGTTGGGAACCCAGCCTGCGGTGCTGTCGATCATGGTCACGTTGACCTTGCGCAGCAGTTCGATTTCCTGCACGCGCTCCACCTTGAACGCGCGGTCCTCGTGGCGTTCGAGCAGATCGTCGTAGGTCAGGTGTGCTACCGGCTCGCCGCCACGCATGACGAAGCGCAGCTTCTTGTCCCACTCGCCCGGATCGAAGAACCACGCTGCCTGCAACGGCGCGATGTTGCTATCGGCACCACCTTCATTCGCGATGCGATAGCCCTCGATGGGCACCCACAGTTCGCTGGTGTCGATGTGCTCCGGCTTCACCCCGCTGCGACGCAGGAGGTCGGCCACGACATCGGCCAGGAAGGGATCGGCGGACAGAAGTGCATTCGGGTCGCTCTTGTTCTCGTAATTACGGAATCGCCACTGGATGCGATTGCCGAGGTTGCGGGCCATCGACACGAGTTCGCACCGTGCTCCCACTCCGGTGCGCATGACGTGTTCCACCTCGTATCGCTCGCGCTGGTAGCGAATGCAGAAGTTTCCATCGCGGATGTACGCGAGGATGATGTCGCTATCTGCAACGAACGCTGACCGCCGCTCGTCCATCGTGCATCGCATTGTTCGGATGCCGGACGGCAGCGTTGTGTGCGTCATGCCGGGGATGGTCGGATCGTACCAGTAGATTTTCGCGTCGTCCCCCTGATGGTAGGCGACAAACGGATTCATGTTCTGGTCGAACGCGAGCGCGATTTCGGTGATTCCAACGCCGCTGAATAGTTCCGTCGCTGGCACGCCGGGGGCTTCTACCCATACCGTAACAACGTCCGTGTCGAGGTCATGGGTGGCAAAAGCGTGCCACACCTTGACCATCAGGCCCTGCGATGGATCATTTAGCGCAACACCGGCGAGTTCCCAATCCTGTAATTTGTCCTCAGGCAGCGGCCCCTTCACCGGGTAAGCGAACCCGCTGATGGCCGCAGTCGTTGAGAGTTCACCGTCTTGTGGGAGCATTACGCGTTGTCCATAGCTACGGTAACGGGAAGGTCGAAGATGTGCGTGGCAGGCTTCACGAATGGCCCGTCCAGCAGCATTTGGTGAACGCACCATGAAACAGCGGTGTCCACGGTCAAGGCGAGATTGATGCTGCGAATACCCGGCGCAGCAATGTTACCGTTATTGAGAGGCAATCGGATTGTCTGTAGCCGCTCTTTGCTGCCGGGGACGTAGGCAGCGTCCACGCGGCTGCCGAAATGGTTGGATGAGCTATATCCGGCAGGAGCAGAAGATTCAGACGGATCGCCGAACGCGGTTTGATCTGTCACGTGACTCCTTTGCCCACTGCTTGTACCAACGTTCAGGAGTCCGGAAGGATTGAACACAAACCAAGCACCTGTCCCCGAGCCTGTGATGCCCGGACTGATTCTCCACCAAAAAGTGTTGCTCATGTTGATTGGGCGAATCTCATAATCGAAGTTCGTCGGCGTTCCATCGATGTTGATCGTGAGCGTACCCGTAGCACCGTCGATGGCATAGAGGGTGATTTCGTAAATGACCTCCAAAAACTCATCGCTCAACACGGTGATAGTGGTTGGGTTCCCCATTTCATCCACGACTCTGGCGCGGTTGAATATGGGCGTGCTGTTGGTTGGGGTTCCGGTTGTCCCTCGGCACAGTGCAATTTCTGCCACGTTGCCAACAACCGCACCTTCGCTCCCCTGGATGCGAACGCCCACCGTAATACTGCGCGGCGATACAGTTGTATTCCTGGTCACCCAGCCTTCTACAACCGAACCCCCGCCACCAAGGAATGATTGGAGCGAGGTATCCGTGGGTTGGGGTGTCGCAGTTCCTGCGCCTGCGACAAATCCCATGATTCCAATACCATTTGTGGGTGCATTCTGGAACCAATAGTCGAACGCGCCGTTGACGATGATGTTTGGGCACCACGCGCTTTCGCGCATGATGATGTCGCCCTTCATCGCGCGCAGTTTGAAGCGGCCCTTTACGCGCGGCGCCACTTTCACAGGGTTAATGATGTTGTCGAAAATGCGCTTCTGCGCGTCAGTCATCTGGTCAGGGTACATAAAGAGATGCCTCTCCGAAAGTAAACGTGGTCTGGATTTCTTCCGCAGGCTGTTCCTGCGTGATGAGCGCTTCACGAAGGATTGCGGTGCCAAACGTCATGCCGGGCTGGATTTCTTCCGGCGGCATCACGACAGACACCACCGGACTACGCAGGATTGCGGTGCCAAACGTCATGCCGGGCTGGATTTCTTCCGGCGGCATCACGACAGACACCGTCGGAGTACGCAGAGCCGCGGTGCCAAACGTCATGCCGACGCCAACCTGTTCGGTTGCACCGTCAATTTGGTGCATCTGCCGATTGAGAGCGCCAACCTCGAAGTTGTGCTCAACCCCAATGCCGTCTTGACCGTATACCGGATACGGTTTGCTCGTCAAGTACGCCTCGGGCGGTGTCGCGCGAACGCAAAACTCGTGCTGTGACACCGCACCCCGCATATCGGTCAGGTCTTCGTTCTCCTTGACGATATACGCCAGATTGCGAAACGGCGACACGTTGCCCACGCCCTCGACGGCAACAATCGTCGAGTCGGGCATCTGTGTGTCAGTGCCCATGTAAAGCGTAGTGCTTTGCAACCATTCGTTGCTCGACGCTACCAGGTCAGCAATCATCTGCGCATTCCAGCCCATCGCTGCGCCCAGACCGGCAGGGTCGGAAGCATAAACCAGCTTGCCGTTGACCTTGACCCACAGATACTCATGGATCGGGCCTTCGCACACGCCGATAGCATAGGAGCGGGTGTAGGTGTAGGTGGTTTGCTTCTGGCCACCACCCTTGCCCACGCGCTCCGTCTTCTTGTGCTCGATCAAGCGGTCGGCCCAAATGATGTTGCCGGAGCAGGTGAATACGCCGTAGCCAAACGGGATGACGCCGCCGACAGTCGATGTCTGCTGGCTCGCATCTTCCAGCCGCGGCCCGTAGCTGCGCTGCGGGTCAACGTAGCCACCAACAAGCGACCCGATTGCGTAGCCATATTGGATACCCTTGAAGACGGCACCGATAGGGAAACCGATAATACCGCCGATAACGCCGCCGACGATGCCGCCGATCTGCGAGCCGCTACTCATACATCACCTCCGCGCCGATAGACCTTGCGGACGCGACGCCGCCATTTGTCGTCGAAGGGATGCTCGACAACGCGACCCACAATGCTGTCGGTGTGGATAATCGACAACCCTCCGTAAATGTAGTCGCCAATGATACCAATGTGGCGAGCGGGGCCGCGCCAACCGAAGCCGAGCAGCACCACGTCTCCCACGCGGGGCTCATCGTCAACGGGCGGGCCTAGGTGGTACTCGCAGCGTTGCTCGAACATGCCAGCGTGGGGATTACGCCCGTAGGTGGTCGGATCGTGTATCTCGAAAGCGAGCAGCACCAATCCGGCACAGTCGATGCCGACGGCAGGATCACGCCCCTGGTGAACCCACGGCACGTTGAGCAGCGAGCGGGCGATTTCGACTTGCCTCATCAGGCTTGCTCCTGTTGGTTCCCGCCGCCACCGCCCCCACCACCGCCACCGCCGCCAGCACGACGGATGTGAGCGCCCGGCACCGCAAGCGCAGTATCGGCAACAGGTGTCAGGTGTTCGCCGCGGAACTCAAGCACGTTCCCCTTCGCCTTGCATGTCGAGAACTCCTTGTCGCAATCGGAACGAATGCGAATTTTGTCACCAACCTGGAACGGCATAGGCATCTGTAGGGCAAGCTGGATGATACCGCCAGTGAAGAACTGATCAACATCCATGTCGGCACCAGCGTTCGCGCCCGTGAGCACTTCCACGACGCCAGGTGCGAAGTAGCCATCGGCCTGTTCCAGTTCGCTTGCCACGATCACCAGATGCGGGTCTTCGCCGAGCGCGTCGATAGTGACCTCGAACCACTCGAACGGCATCTTGCACTTTTCGTCGCCGTACTGATTCCGACACGTCAGCGAATACACCTTGCCGTAAGGCTGTTTCGCTTGCTGCGTAAGCGAACGGAACTCGCACTTCCAGCGGTTCCCATCGAACTCGGTTTCACCGAGCGTGCCGAAGGCGACAACTTCGTGCCCCTGCGACAAGTCCATGTAGTTGACGCGGTAGATGGTGACTTCGGCGGAATCGAAAATACCAGCCAGAATGTCGGCCTCGCTGATCTCTTCGTCCGTCACCCATCCGGTAAGCTCAGTGTTGTCCACGCTGAAATCAGCCTGCTGTTGGAACTTCGCAGGCATGAAGCCATTGTCGGAACGATACAGCACCGGGCCGTCACCGTCGTCGTAAACCAACGATTGGTCGAGCGACGTGAAGCCGCGAACGACACCAGCCCACTTGCCGACACACGCGACACGCATAAGGTAGCACCACGTTGTCGCATAGCCCCGCAAGTGCGATTGCAGACGGATCGGAATATTCTTCATCGGTACGCCCTCATTTCTACCAGTTCGACATCAGCCGTGGCGATGTCGAGCGTATGGAGGGTCATATCGAACTCGTCACTACCGAAGCGGACCCACACATCATGGGTTCCGCTCCACGTCACCCCGCCGGCAGGCCATTCTTCGTCCGGAGTGAATATCCCGAGCGCAGCATCCAGAGAGCCGGGGATAGGGTTGCCACCGGCATCGTGAACGGTGCATTTGACGACGGCTTGGATCAGCCGGTCAGCATAAGCAGGCCCAAAGTAGTAGCGCTTCGTAAGCTGCACCGGGTTGGTGGTGCCGACTTCCACGTCCAATGGGGCGTTGACGACCTTGTAGTCGCCGTGGTCACGGAAACGGAACAGGTACAACATCGCGTTGGCCGCATAGAACGCGCTCGTCAACTCGTGCTGCGCTTCCGGTGTGAGCAACGCGAACGACGCAGAGAATTTCAGCCTCTTGTATTTCCAGCGCGCGTTGCGGATTTCCTCGCCGTTATCCAGCGGCTCGATGTCGGTCTTACCCATCGCAACACGGCGGAACTCGCGGGATACGCGAGCACTGATGCGGTGGTCGATGAAGTTTGCCATTAGCGTCCCGTCCTATTCATTACGCGTGCAGTTTCCTCCCCCGTCTTCCTCGCCAGTTGTTCTCGCGTAGTGCGGTCAGGGGTTCCCTGCACGATGAATTGCTGGTTGATCGTGATGGGGCCGCTCCGACCTGATTCTACGGCCCTCACCCCGAGGTCACCACTAGCCGTCCGAACTAGCGGCATGATGGCCTCATACGGCATGCCCGAACGCTCGCCCATCAGGCCGATGTTGGGCACCCCGCCCCTGGAGAACGGAAAGATGGTCGGCTGCGACACGATGGTGTTGCGGTACGCCGCCAGACCCGAAGAGGAATACACGCCACCGTGGGCGTTCTTCGTCGCACCGCTGAGCAGATCACCGATGCCACGGGCAAGCGAACCCAACAAGCCTTCGCTGGTGTTGCCCGACAAAGCCTTACCCAGATTCTCCAACCACTTCGTCAACTGCTGTTGGGCAATGAACCTGAGGATTTGCATGTGCAGCGACTCGAAATACGACTCCCAGGATTTGAGGTTGCCGTTGAGGGTTTCCGCCACGCTGTCCGCGAAGCCACTCACAGCCGACGTGAGCAGATCGTAGCCAGACTGCGACACATTGCTCACTCGGTCATACCAGTCCTTCCAAGCGCGCGCTGCACCGTTGAGGAACGACCCCTGCGCTTCGTCCACGCGCTTCCAGCCGTCGGCCATGATGTCGATCTGTTTGTTTACGCGCTCAAGAGCCTCCCGGTAACGCTCGGCGTCTTTGGGATTGAGGCTACCATCGGCAACGCGACGGTCGATTTCCTCTTCCAGTTCCTTTCGGTGACGCAGAAGATCGTTGAGCGCAACCATGCGCTCGTACTCCTTCGCACCCATCGTAATGCGGGCCACCGCCAGATCAGCATCGCGCTGCGCCGCTTCGTTGGCATCGTCCAGCGAACGAACATAGTCACGGAACGCAATCTCGCGCTGCTGTATGGCGCGGCGGCGCTGTTCGTCCAGTTCGATTTCGCGTTGGATGTGCTGCTCGCGAGCGCGTGCAGCCTGCGACTCAAGCTGCGCGATACGCTGCGCGCTGTCCTCCCTGCCGGCCAGCGCTGCCTTCTGCGCTTCGATGCTCCGCAGGGTGACAGCGAGTTCCTCGTCGGCGAAAGCGTGCAACCGGTCGTAATAATCTTCCACGGTGATTGCACGCTGATCGTACTGCTGCTGCAAGAGCCGCGTCTGCGTGGTAATAGCCGCGATTTCAGCCTGCGCAGCATCACGGATAGCGGCTGTGCTGTCGCGACCACGACTTCTACGCTGACCACGCTCGCGCTCGCGCTTTTCGCGCTCGTCGTAAACCCTGTTGATGCCAGCGAGTTCTTCGTCGCGGGTCTGCTCGATAATGCGACGCTCCTCGTCGCTGCGAGCGGCCAACAAC
>DATCJT010000085.1:0-5006 GCA_036562645.1 Methylophilaceae bacterium
CCGGAACGAGCTTGTAGCGCTGGCCGGCGATGACGATGCCGTCAGTGAACATCGCGAACTCGCGGACGCCGTCCGCCTCCATGGCGCACGGACACTTCGTGTCGCCGGGGCGCGGGCCGGTGCAGAAGCACGCCTTCCACCGATCGGGCTCCGTCGTCATGACGTGCGGGTGGTCTCCGGCGGCACTCCCCCAGATCACGTTCATAGCCCAACCTCGTTCAATGTGATGTTCGGCCTCTCCCCCGTGTCCGGCTTGGCCGCCTCGAACTTCGCCATGTCCTCGCGGATCGCGTCGATCACGTCAGCGTCGTCAAACCACTCGGGTGCCGTGATGCCGAGAATGGCCCCGTCTATCTCTCTCCGTATGCGGATGCGCCAGGGATGAGAGGGACTGGGTTTGGCGGGCATGTCAGTTTGACGGCGGCAACATTTGCCCGAGCGGCGGGACGAAGCTGGCTCTGCCTGCCCACCCACGGTCGCCACCGCTGGCCTCGTACAATGCATGCGCTTCCGGCAGGTACTGCTCGTACCATTCTTGGCCATCCAAGGTCCACATACCGAAGAACGCATTCCCGTCGAGCATGGCGAGCGTTTCGGCGATGGGGCGAAGCTTGGCCTTTTCGGCATCCGTAAAGTCGGTCTTCCAACCGCCCTTCGGCTCCGGGATGTCGTAGCTCATCACAGCACCACTGAAAGCTTGGGCTGCCCGAGACGCCGCTCGATGATCTCCTCATCTGCAGCAGCCTCGAAGACCTCCCCACGTCGAGGGGCCGACGGATCAACCGTGTCGTTGTCACACATCAGCGTCATCGCGTTGTCGGTTTTGGACAGGACGCGACACCAGAAGCGCTCGCCGCCACGGCGGATCTTGATGAACTCCATCACGTTCTTTGTCGCGCGAGCAGCCATATCAGAACAGTGCCCACCCAGTAGCCACGCCGGCCGCATAGATCACCACCACCACGCCAGCGAGTATCGCGATCACGAGACGGCGGAGTAGGTCAGCCATTTTTTTGCACCACCCCGCATTTTCCCGCTTGACAGCCCAATCCGCGCGCCCTAATTTAAGGACACAAGCGATGGGGATGGGCCCCGCGCAACAGGGCAAGAAAGGGAGACCCGACATGACCAACACCGCCTCTCTCGAGATCGAATTCGCCTTCACCGAATACGACGAGCATTACAACGCGGCGGACTGGTTCAAGGGCGGCGTGCAGACCATCTACGAGGCCGAGGACGCAGAGACGCCGGAGGAGGCGCACAAGATCCTCCTTGAGGCCTATGAGGGCGCGGACTGCGAAGGCGTCCACGTGTTCTGGTACATCAACGGCAAGGCGTACAAGGACAGCCTCAAGAAGCCGAGCGTCGAATAAGGCTAGCAGCGGCGCGCTAAGCGCCGCCCTCACAAGCTAGAGGAGACATGACTATGACCCGCAACGATTGCGGTCCGGACGGCAAGTCACGCGAGCACTGGCTTGAGCAAGCTGAGCTTGCTTGGGACTACGCGTTACGCCGCCCTGCGTCAGACCTTGACGGGTTCTTCGCATCACTGCGCGATCGCGAGGAATTTCTCCGCCTCGCAGCCAGCGCCACGCCAGCGTGGCGCGATGAGGTCGCCAGCGCCGACTGGTGACAGGCTCTCCCATGTCAGGCGCGACGATGATGACCCCTGACCTCCTGCGGGCCACCGGCGAGGCCCTATACGGGCCCCGATGGCAGACCGAGCTAGCCAGAGCCATATGCGTCTCAGACAGGACCGTGCGCCGATGGCTGGCTGGGACGATCACCATCCCACCCGGCGTGGCGCGCGACCTCGAGGCGCTATGCAATACGCGGATCGACGAAATCCGCGATGCCGCAGACCGCCTCCAAAGGCACGCTGCCCGGTAAAGAAAACGGCCCGGGGGTAGGAGCCCGGGCCGTTGGACTTGCCGGCGTCTCTCGGGGCCATTCTGTGCCAAACCCGAGAGCGAAGGCAATGCGTCACGAGAGGCTGGCGCTACCCTGCTGCGGCCCTCTCAGTGCCGCCTCGTTGCCCATTCGGGCGAAACTCACAATTCTGGCCGATACCAAATCATCGCATTTTCGGTTTAACCGGTCAAGCGATTTCTTGTGCTGATACGTCATCCCCATACACAGGGAGGCGCCAGAAATTCGCTAGACGGTCGCACCCCTCGCGGAATAGCTCCACCGCAGCGGAAATCGCCTGCGGCTTGCTAGTCCACCCGAGGATTGCGCGGCCGGCGTCCTCGAACGTAGCGTCCTCGCAGGCGATTTTCTCCACGAGCCGCGATATCCGCAGGCCGAGGCACTGCACCGCCCGGCGGTACTGCTGCCGGTACTCTGCCTGCCTCTCGCTCTGCGCCATGAGGCGCATGCCGGTGTGGTCGGGCGCATAGACGCGATTGAGATCGACGCCATGCGGCCCCGGCTCGAGACCAGCGTGGTGCCAGTAGAGGCGGTACCGCCGCGCAGCCTCGAGCTGCCGTGCCGTGATCTTGCCCGTCTTGTGAGCGCGCTCGATGACGCTATCCCGCATGATGACGCGACCGTCTCCGCCGACGACGTAGAACTCGCCAGCCTTCGCCATTCGCTCGGGCGTCGGGCGCATGGGCTTGTCGGCGCGTGAGCGGACTGCCTTCTGCGGCTTCGAGGCCTTGTGCCTCTTCTTCGGTCGCGCCATGTGTCAGCCCTCGACGATCTCGAGATCACACCCCACGCTCCTCAGCGCGGAGCGCAGGTCATTGATGTGTTCCTCTGGCAATCTGATCGTGATGGATCGGCGCTCGTGCATGGCGAGGGCGATGGCCGCAGCCCGCATCACCACGCAGGCCCTCGCGAAGAGCTCATGCAGGTCTTCCACGCTCTTGCCCCTTGCGGCACGCTCCATCTCATCGGCTAGGCTTCTGAGGCGGCTGGAGAGGTCGCCAGACATCACCGCCACTCCATGGCGAACGGGATTTCGTCATCTAGAGGCGCGGGCCCGGCACCAGCCGGCTTGCTCTTGGCGCTGGCATAGTCGGCACCCGCGCCGGCAGCGGCAGACTGCGGCTTGGGCGCACCCTCCTTGGGCTTCACGGACAGGCTGAAAAACTTGCCCTTCTGGCCTTCCTTGACCCAGCCGCTCAGCCAGTATTCCCGGCCCTCGATGTTGATGTGGCCCGTATGCGTCGGCTGGCGGTCGTTCTCGCGACGGTCGTTGCGGAAGAGCACGCCCCTGTTGGTGTCGTCGTACTGCGTCATGCTGCGTCCTTTCTGCCCATTTCGTTGTAGCTACCGCTGATCTCGGTGAACCGCCTGTCGTGGGGCAGGAATACGAACTCCACGACACCCGGCTGGCCGCAGATCGGCTGCCGGCGGATTTTCTTCGAGTAGACCAGCGTCTTTTTCTCCTCGTAGTCCCGGTAGACCACGAGACCGGCATCCGCCTTGTTCCGCCAGTGAGCGGAATTCCCGTATATCCCCGGCTTGCCATTGCGTCTGACAAGGTAGGCGCCAGTCGGGACCGTCAGGCAGTAGACCTTCCCTGTGTAATGCTGTCGGGAAATGTGCCGCGCCTTGCGCAGGCTGATATGCCCGCGATCCTTTCGGCCGATGTTGACCTGAAACTTCTCGCTATGTCCTTCTTTGACTGGCGGGCTGGATGAAATAGATGCCATGCGCCCGCACTCAATCGCCAATCGCTGGACCTGATCGGCCAAAACGCGGCTAGTGGTCGAGTAGGAATTGGTCCCCGGCCTTTTATGGCTACCGTCACCTTCAATCAGGGCATCCAACAAGATCTCCTTCTGGCGGGTGGAGCACTCCCAGATAACGTCGGGTAGCCTCTTGTTGCGCGCACCGGAACCACAGTTTTTCTTGATAAACTGCACCAGATCACGGTTAGCTCTTACACCGATATATGCCTTCCACCCGTTAAGCGTCCCGCCGTTGCCGCCAGGGCCGCCAATATGCTCGGAGAAATCGACCCCAAGGCGGCGCATCGTCTCTGCCATCTTGTCGGCAAGTGGACCTACTGACTGGCACAGCCCTAGCCCGCACTCTTGCACCCAACCTTCCGACACCCACCAGCCAATGAACCGCAGCATATCATCGGCGGGCATCCCGCAGATTTCGGTCACGTCAGTGCCGGCCTCGAATGGTGTGGACCACGGCATTTCAAGGTCGCTGGCCAGATCCTCCGCGAACTTGAAAGACCAGCCATCGCGGCTATAGGCAAAGGGACGCCCCTTCCCGGAACCGATTGGAGTATAGCGGCCGCGCCAAGATGGGCGGACAACCATCCGATGATTCGGCGTCACGAGCGCATCAAAGCTCCGCGCTTCAAGTCGCACCATTTCACCGTCATAATCCGCAACCCAGATCTTCGACGGCCTGCCCCAGCGCATCATTTCCTTCTCTGGGTCGAAGCAGGCTACCTCATCCTCCAGCGTCACTTCCGAATGAGGCACCCAGCCCCGCTTGGTCAGAACTTCTGTTGCCTCGTCGTGGCACCCGGCCAGGTCATAGAGGCCAGGCACCGGCTCCTTGGAGGCGCCTGTCTCCGTCTTGAGCTTGGTAGGGTGCACGACCATGAACACGGTCACGTCGTGCGCCTTCGCGAACTGCTTGAATTTGCTGATGAGCTGGGAGACGAATTCCGTCTCCGTCATGCCGGCAGGACGGCTCGCCTCGATCTCATTGTAGGGGTCCACGATCAGCCCACGGATCCCATGGCGAATGACCGCAGCACGCGCACGCTCAATGATCCAGTCGGCGTTTGGCGTGTGATCTGACGTCCCGATGAAGAAAAACCGATCCTCGATCCAGTTCAGCCCGTCGCGAAGCTCGCGTTCCGAAACTCGAGGCGTCGGGCCATCGAAGAACGGGCGCCCGGCCCAAATCTCGACCAGATCGACGATATGGTTCTCGTTTCCCGTTTCCGGTGAGAACACCGCCCACTTCCAGCCATGGAGACGGGACATCTGCACAGCCACCTGGTCCAGCCAGCGGCTCTTGCCGTGGTT
>DATCJT010000089.1:0-39090 GCA_036562645.1 Methylophilaceae bacterium
GCACGCCGCCGCCGTGCCGAGCTGAGCCAGGAATCCGAGTTCTACGGCGCCATGGACGGCGCCAGCAAGTACGTGAGAGGTGATGCGATCGCGGGCATACTGGTGACACTGATCAACATCCTCGGCGGGCTGTTCGTCGGCATGGTGCAGCACGACCTCGCATTCGATACCGCAGTCAAGAATTACACGCTGCTCGCCATCGGTGACGGTCTGGTGGCGCAGATCCCTTCCCTGATCATTTCCACCGCCGCCGGTGTCGTCGTCTCGCGCGTGGCTAGCGACCAGAACGTCGGCGGCCAGCTGGTCAACCAGCTGCTTGCCAATCCGCGGCTGCTGTACGTCGCCGCAGGCATCCTCGGCGGGATGGGCATCATCCCCGGCATGCCCAACATGGCATTCCTGATGCTGGCTATCGTCATCGCCGGCACTGCCTATCTGATCGCAAGTCAGCGTTCAGCGGCTGCAGCGAAGGAAAGCATGGCGGAACTGCCGGCTACCGAAATGGAGTCGGAGGAAGCCACTTGGGATGATGTTCAGCCGGTCGATGTGCTCGGGCTGGAGGTCGGCTATCGCCTGATCCCGCTCGTCGACAGGGGGCAGGGCGGTGACCTATTGAAGCGCATCAAGGGCATACGCAAGAAATTCGCTCAGGAGGTGGGCTTCCTGACACCGCCCGTGCATATCCGCGACAACCTGGAACTCAAGCCTTCGGCCTATCGCATCACCCTCAAGGGGGTCGAGGTCGCTAGGGGAGAAGCCATCAACGGTCAGTATCTGGCCATAGACCCGGGCATGGTGAGCGGTACTCTGCCCGGCACGCCGACCAGGGATCCGGCCTTCGGCCTGCCGGCCATCTGGATCGAGAGCGAACTGCGCGACCAGGCCCAGAGCATGGGCTATACCGTGGTCGACGCCAGCACCGTCATCGCGACCCATCTCAATCATGTGATCGGCCAGCATGCCGCCGAACTGCTCGGCCGTCAGGAAGTACAGCAACTGCTCGACCATTTGGCCAAGGAGTCGCCGCGACTGATCGAGGATCTGGTGCCCAAGGCCATGCCGCTCTCTACCGTGCAGAAGGTGCTACAGAACCTTCTGGCCGAGAGTGTCCATATCCGCGACATGCGCACCATCATCGAGACGCTGTCCGAATATGCGCCGCGCATGACCGATCCGGCCGACCTGACGGCGGTCGTCCGGGTCCAGCTCGGCCGTGCCATCGTCCAGCAGCTGTTCCCGGATGGCGACGAGATCTCGGTCATGACGTTCGACCATCAGCTGGAAAGCCTGCTCATGCAGGCGGTGCAGGCCGGTCCGGACAAGGTGGCGATAGAACCCGGTCTGGCGGAAACGCTGGCAGCGAGAACCGAGGCTGCGGCAAGGCAGCAGGAACAGATGGGTATAACGCCCGTTCTGCTGGTCCCTGGGCCGCTGCGTGCAATGCTGGCCAGGTTCCTGCGCCGTGCGATTCCTCAGCTGCGTGTGCTTTCGCATGACGAGCTACCCGATTCAAAGAACATACGTGTGACTAGTCTTATTGGAGGTCAAGCATGAACGTTAGACGATTTTTCGCTGCAAATTCCCGCGAGGCACTTGCCATGGTCAGGAAGGCGCTGGGGCCTGATGCGGTGATCCTTTCCAACAAGGCGGTCGATGGCGGCAACGAGATTCTTGCCCTGGACGGCGAGGAAATGGAAAGCCTGGTCGCACAGGAGTCGCGCAAACCGAATCGTAAGCCTGCGGCTATGGATGCCGTGCCGCAGGCCGCAGTGCAGCATGGTCAGCCGCTGACGCCGGAGGCGCTGGCAGGGCTTGCCAGCCGCCGTCAGTCGCCGGTCGAGCCGGTCAACGTACCTCAGCCGGTAGCGGCGGAACCTACAGCCAGGACCGTCTTCCATGTATCGGAGCATTCCGGCCGGGAGTTCGAGAAGCTGATGCAGGAGGTACGTTCCATGCGCGGCGTGATCGAATCCCAGCTGTCCGAGCTGGCATGGGAAAGTGCACAGCGCCGCAACCCGGTAGCTTCGGCACTGCTGCGGCAGCTGCTCGCGGCCGGCTTCAGCGCCGGTCTTGCGCGCCAGATTGCCGAGAACCTGCCTGCCGGGCAGACGCCAGAGGCTGCGCTGAGCTGGGCGAAATCGGTACTGGAGAGGAATCTGGACACGATGACCAGCGAGAGCGAGCTGCTGGACAGGGGCGGCGTGTTCGCGCTGATCGGTCCGACCGGTGTCGGCAAGACGACGACAACGGCCAAACTGGCAGCGCGCGTGGTCATGAAGCACGGCGCTTCAAAACTAGGCCTGATTACGACGGATGCCTACCGTATCGGCGGGCACGAGCAGCTGCGCATCTACGGCAAGATCCTGGGCGTCATGGTGCATGCCGTCAAGGATGAGGTGGATCTGAAGATCGCGCTTGAGGAGCTGAAGGGCAAGCACACGATTCTGATCGACACGGTCGGCGTCAACCAGCGCGACATGATGGTGGGCAAGCAGATCGCCATGCTGGCCGGCATGGGCAATCACATCAAGCGACTGCTCTGCCTCAATGCGACCAGCACCGGGGAGACGCTGACGGATGTCGTCAACGCCTATCGAGGCAAGGGCATATCCGGCTGCGTCCTGACCAAGCTGGACGAGGCGGCTACGATAGGCAGCGCGCTGGATGTCATCGTGCGCGAAAGGCTGCGTCTCTACTATGTCGCCAATGGGCAGCGCGTGCCGGAAGACCTGCATGTGGCGAACCGGAAGATGCTGGTACATCACGCGTTCAGGCAGAACAGAAGACCGGCTGGCACGAACTACCAGCTGCGTGACGACGAACTGCCGCTGCTGATGGCGCATGCCGCCATGGCGCAAAGCAAGGAGTTGAGCCTTGGCTGACTTCCATACGCTTCATGATGATCAGGCCGGTGGTCTGCGCCGCATCATGGCGGGTCCGCAACCCAGGGTGGTATCGCTGCTCTCAGCCGGTAGCGGCATCGACAAGTCGTCGATGCTGATCAATCTGGCGGTCTCACTGCAGCGTCAGGGCAGTGAAGTGCTCGTGATCAACGCCGATTCCAGACAGACCATGCCGGCCTATGGTGCCGTCAGCCCGAGCACCCTGTCGGCAGTGGCGCTGGGGCATGCCGTGTTCAAGGCCGCGGTCAGGCCTTCTACCCACGGGTTTCCAGTCGCACAGCTGATGACCGTCAGGCAACTGCGCAGTGGTATCGGAGAAGCAGAACGGCAGGCGCTGAACCGGCTGCTGGCCGGCCTGGCGCAGCGTTACGACGTGCTACTCGTCGATGCCGAGCTCACCGCTGGAGACGTGTTGCCCCTGCCGATCCTGAACGAAGGTGAGATCGTCATTCAGCTCAATCAGCATCCCGACGCGATCAAGCAGGCATACAGCCGCATCAAGCAGATGTACGGCCGGCTCGGTTGCCGTGATTTCGGCGTGCTGTTGACGGATATGCCGGAGCAGGAGGCAAGGCGTCTGTTCGATCGGCTATCGCAGGTGGCGCGCCGCTATCTATCTGTACGGCTCGACCATATGGGCACGATTCCGCCCGACACCTGCATCAGCCGGGCCAGCAGACTGGGACGGCCGCTGGTCGATGCGTTCCCGAAGGCATCGGCATCCGCCGCATTCATGGCACTGGCAGGGCGTCTGGGATTCGGCGCCGATGCATGGGCAGCCTGATGACACCGTCGTCCGCGGCAGAGAAAGGAAACACGATCATGTACGACATGCATGGAAAGAATGACCGCAGGGACGACCTGCTGCAACGGCATGCCCCCCTGGTCAAGAAGCTCGCCTATCGGCTCAAGATCCGGCTGCCTTCCAGCGTCGAAATGGACGACCTCATCCAGGCCGGCATGATGGGACTGCTGAGCGCCGTCAACAATTACGAGGACACGCACGGCGCGCAGTTCGAGACCTATGCATCGCAGCGTATCCAGGGCGCCATGCTGGACGAGTTGCGCAGCGCGGACTGGCTGCCGCGTGGCTTGCGCAAACGAATGCGTGAGGTGGAGGAGGCCATCAACTCGTTGCAGCAGAAATACGGCCGGCCGCCGAGCGAGACCGAAATCGCCCGGCATCTGAAATGCTCGCTGGACGAATACTACGAACTGCTCGGTGATTGCAGCGGCCATCAGCTGCTGTATTACGAGGACTTTCACGACGCGGACGATGGCGACCATTTCCTCGACCGCTACCTGGCCGATACCGATGGTGATCCGCTGCAGGCGCTGATGTCAGAAGGTTTCCGCGAGGCATTGATCGAGGAGATCGACGCCCTGCCGGAGCGCGAGCGCCTGCTGATGGGGCTGTATTACGGCGAGGGGATGAACCTGAAGGAAATTGGCGCCGTGCTGAACGTATCGGAATCACGGGTCTGCCAGATGCATGGCCAGGCCATCGCCAGGCTGCGCGCGAAACTGAAAGAGCAGGAATGGACTGGGGTAGTCTGATCGGCCTGTTGCTCGCGCTTTCCGCCGTTCTGCTCGGACAGACGCTGGAAGGGGGCACGTTAGCCTCGCTGTTGCAGCCAGCTGCCTTCGTCATCGTGTTCTTCGGTACCATGGGCGCGGTGTTGCTGCAGACCGAGCTCAGGCATTTCCTGCTTGGACTCAGGCTCGCGGGCTGGATATTCCTGCCGCCGGAAACGGATCTGCAGCAGCTCGGCCGCAAGGTGAACCTGTGGACGCTGGTGGTTCGGCGGGAAGGCGCGTTGGCGCTGGAGTCGCACATGGACAATGAAACGGACCCGTTTACGCAGAAGGCGCTGCGCCTTTTGATCGATGGAGTCGCGCCGGAAAAGATCCGTGAGATCTGCGACATAGAACTGGAACAGTACGAGGCCAATCTGCGCAATGCTGCCAAGATCTGGGATGCGGCCGGCGGCTATGCACCGACGATAGGCATCATAGGCGCGGTGCTGGGGCTCATCCATGTCATGGAGAATCTGTCCGATCCCGACATGCTGGGTGGCGGGATCGCCGTGGCCTTCGTCGCGACGATCTACGGCGTCGGTCTCGCCAATCTGTTGTTCCTGCCGGTCGCGTACAAGCTGCGCCGGCATATCCAGAACGAAGTGACGCGGCGCGAGATGGTGGTCGATGCGGTCGTCGCCATTGCGGAAGGCGATCACCAGCGCCTGCTGGAAGACCGCATGGCCGGTTATCGGGGCTAGTCATGCGCAGCGGACGCAAAAAGAAATTCGAGGTGGAGCGCGACAACCACGACCGCTGGATGGTGTCATACGCGGATTTCATCACACTGCTGTTCGCTTTCTTCGTGGTCATGTATGCCGTCTCCGTAATCAACCAGAACAAGTACCAGCGGCTTGCCGATTCGCTGGGCAGCGCATTCGGCACGATCCGGCTGACCGAGAAATCCGGAACTGCAGAGTCCGCAGTCACCGGCACGCGTGCCGGTGACTCCTTCATCAAGCCGTTTCCGGCAGTGCAGATGCGCAACGAGAAATGGCGCCGTGAGCGCGAGGCGATGACGGCGATGGCGCTGGGTGTGTCGCAGGCGTTGGCGCCGCTGATCGAGCAGGGCGACGTGCGCGTGGTGCAGAATCATCGCGGCATCCGCATCGACATCGGCAGCAGCATACTCTTCGCATCGGGTTCGGCGGACCTGGAAGTCGGCGCGCTGCCCGTGCTGCTCGAAGTGGCGGAACGTCTGGCAGGCAAGTCCAATGCCATCCAGGTCGAGGGGCATACGGACGACGTGCCGATACGCAACTATCTGTTCTTCTCCAACTGGGAACTGTCGGCGGCGCGTGCGAGCAGCGTCGTCCGCCTGCTGGAGCAGAACGGCATCGAGGCGGAACGTCTGAGCGCGGTCGGTTACGGTTCCTCCCGCCCCGTGGCGGGCAACGATACGGCGGAAGGGCGGGCGCAGAACCGCCGCGTTTCCATCATGGTGCTGTATGCCGCACCCGAGCGTGCGGACGATGGTGCAGAGATACGGGCTAAACCCTGAATGCGTGTCGCCGATATAGCCATTAAAAGCCATCCTGTTCTGCGGAATGAATGCGTGCCACTCTGGCTAGCATGACCTGGTATGGACGGGTCATGACGGCAGCGTGAATCAAGAGAGTTTGAAACCATGCAAGAAGAAGCCTTTATCGGACGGCAACCCATACTGGACCGGCAGCATGCCATCATCGGCTATGAGCTGCTGTTCAGGCACAGCGCCGATGCCAGGAATGCCGTCATCTCGGACGACCTGAAGGCGTGCGCCAGGGTGTTGACCAATGCCCTCAACGATGTGGGCGGAAAATGGCTGTTGGGCGATAAGTACGCCTTCATCAATGTCAGTGAGGACATGTTACTGGGGAATCTGATCGAGCTTCTGCCGCCCAAACGCACCGTGCTCGAACTGTTGCACAGCGTGCGTCCGAACGATGCGGTCGTGCAGCGTTGCCGTGAACTGCAGGCGCGCGGCTACCGGATCGCGTTGGATAATCCGGTGGTCACGCCGGATGCCGAACCCCTGTTGCAGCTGGCCGATTACATCAAGCTCGACGTGCTCGCCCTGAGCGGTGAAGAACTGTTGCATGTCCATGCACTGTATGCCGGTTATGATGCAAGCCTGGTCGCGGTCAAGGTCGAAACCTCGGAACAGTTCGAGGCCTGCCGCAAGATGGGCTTCGAATACTTTCAGGGTTTCTATTTCGCAAAGCCGGAAACGATACGGGCCAAGGTCGTCAACCCGTCGTTCGCAAGCGTGATCGATCTCATCAACATGGTCAGCCACGATGCCGACAACAGGGAGATCGAGGCAGGTTTCAAGCGCGATTCGACGTTGTCGTTCAAGCTGTTGCGCTACATCAATTCCGTCGGCTTCGGCCTCTCCTGTGAGATCCGCTCGATTGGGCATGCGCTCTCCATTCTGGGCAGAAAGCAGCTCTATCGCTGGCTGACCCTGCTGATGGTCACCGCCGGCGAGAACAGCACGTCTCCTGCGCTGATGAAGACCTCGGTCATCCGTGGCCGGCTCGTCGAGCTGCTGGGACAGGGCTATTTCGACCGGCAAGGCCTGGAGAACCTGTTCATCGTCGGCGTGTTCTCCATGCTGGATGTCATCCTCGAAATGCCGATGGAGAATGTGCTGGAAAAGGTCCAGCTGCCGGAAGCCATTGCGGAAGCATTGCTGACCAGGGGAGGCATCTATGGGCCGTTCCTGCAGCTAGCCGAGGCGTGCGAGGTCGCCGACCACGACCGCATCATGACGCTGGCGGATGCGTTGCATCTGGATCCCAACAGCGTCAACGACAGCCACATGGCGGCCCTGTCCTGGGTGGAGGAACTGGGGATATGAGTCGCCTGCAACCTTCCATCGCCACATGCCGAGCGAATGTCTTCGTATATGGGGTAGCACATTGATCAGGAATCCGAATCCGAACCGGTGCATGAGAACGGCCTGGCAGACCGTGGGGCTTGGTGTGATGGCCCTTGCCGGCATCGCACTGGTCGTGGCTTGGCTGTCTGCCGCATCCGGGCAGGCAGACACGTCTCCGCTACGGCCGGTCATTGCCGTCGTATTGCTGGTGACAATATTTTGCGCGGTCCTTTATCGGCTGACATGCCTGCTTCTGCGGCAGCTTTCCGACCGGCAGAAACAGCTGGACGAGGTCGGCGCCAGATTCCATGCCGCAGCGGAAAGCCATCAGGATGCCTTTTTCATCCTCGAGGCGGTGCGCAACGCCGACGGCGAGATTGCGGATTTCCGCTGCATTTTCCTCAATCAGCGCGGCGCCGGCCTGACCGGCAGGCGGCATAATGCGTTCGTCGGCAGCGGGCTGTATGGAAAATTCTTCCTGCTTGCCGATAAACAGGCATTCCAGAGCTACTGCGATGTGGTCGAGACCGGCGAGTCCATGACCTACGAATACCACGATGCGTCGAACGACGTGAAGCTGCAGTGGCTGGATTGTCAACTGGTCAGGCTGGGTGACGGCATCGCGCTGACGGTGCGCGACATCACGGACAAAAAGCTGGCCGAGCGTGACCTGATTCAGGCGGAGCGCCTGCGTTCGTCCATTATCGACTGTGTGCCCTATTCCATCATCGCAACGGACAAGGATGGCCGCATCATCAGAGTCAACAAGGCCGCGCTGCGAATGCTCTGGTACGAGGAGGCAGAGCTGGTCGATCGGTTCACGATGGACATGCTGCATGATCCGGACGAGATCAGGCAGCGTGCGGTCGAACTGAGCGAAGAACTGGGTTATGAGATTGCGCCCGGCTTCGAAGTCTTTGTCGCCAAGGCGAGAGCCGGATTGCAGGACGAGCGCGAGTGGACGTATGTACGCAAGGGTGGCACGCGTTTGCCGGTGCGTGTTTCACTGACCGAACTGCGGGATGGCAAATTCCAGGTCCATGGCTATCTGAGCGTCGCCTATGACATTACCGAGCAGAAGCGATCGGAGGAGCGGGTCAGACACATCGCCCTGCATGACGCCCTGACCGGGCTGCCTAACCGTACACTGTTCTACGATCGCGTCCGGGTCGCGATCGAGAATGCTCAGCACAATCAGCAGAACCTCGTCGTCGCGTTGCTGGATCTCGACCATTTCAAGAATGTGAACGATTCGCTGGGGCACCATATCGGCGACCAGCTGCTGCAGGAAGTGGGCAAGCGCCTGACGAAATGCCTGCGTTCGACGGACACGATGGCGCGCATGGGCGGCGACGAGTTCGCCTTTCTGCTGCCGGACATTTCGCACGAGGAGGCGGAAGGATTCTTCCAGGACGTCATGACGGCGCTGGGGCCCATCCTGGTCGGTGGCGAGCACCGGCTGCACATCACGGCCAGTATCGGCGCGTGCATGTTTCCGCAGGATGGCGGTGATCTGACGGTGCTGATGCGCAAGGCTGATACCTCGATGTATCAGGCCAAGAAGAACGGCCGCAGCAATTTCCAGTTCTTCACGTCGGAAATGGAGCAGCAGGCTGCCAATCGGCTGAATCTGGAGAACGAGATGCGCTTCGCCATCGAGCAGGAGGCATTCGAACTGTTCTATCAGCCGCAGTTCGATCTGGAAACCAATACGATCGTCGGCGCCGAGGCCCTGATACGCTGGCAGCGCAGTCCGGGCATGTTCGCCTCACCCATGGAGTTCGTGCCGCTGGCCGAGGAGTCCGGCCTGATCGTGCCGATCGGCGAATGGGTCATCAAGCAGGCCTGCAGGCAGGCTGCCGTTTTCCGCGAGATGCTGGGCAGGCCGCTACGTATCGCCGTCAATGTGTCACCGCGCCAGTTCCGTCAGAGAAATCTGGTCTCGGTCATACTCTCCTCACTGCAGGAGAATGCGATCGAGCCGCAGGATTTCGAGGTCGAGATCACCGAAAACGCCCTGATGGCCGACATGGAAAACGCCGTGCTGGTGATGGGCCTGCTGCGGGGGCTGGGCATCCATGTGGCGCTGGATGACTTCGGCACCGGCTATTCCAGTCTGAGCTATCTCAGCCGCTTCCCGGTCGATCGCATCAAGATCGACCAGTCCTTCATGAGGAGCATCACCATCAGCCCGGAAAACGCCTCGCTGGCCAAGGTCATCGTCAACATGGCCAAGACGCTGGATATCCCGGTGACGGCGGAAGGCGTGGAAACGTCCGACCAGGTGCAGTTCCTGAGGGCGACCGGTTGCGACGAGGTGCAGGGGTATTACATCGGACGGCCGATGACGCCCAATGAACTGCTGAACCTTTGTCGCAACGAGAATATGCAGGCATCCGAGCCTATCGAGGCTACCCTAGCCTGATTGTTACCGGCCGGGGCGCATCGCTTCGGCTCAGATTCCGACCGAATGTGCCTGCTGGTCGGCATGGTAGCTAGACCGCACCATGGGGCCGCAGGCGGCGTGCGTGAAACCCATGGCGATCGCCTTCGCCTCGAACTCCTTGAACACCGCAGGCTCGACAAAGCGTTTGACCGGTAGATGGTGCGGGCTGGGCTGCAGGTACTGCCCCAGCGTCAACATCGTGACGCCGTGTTCGCGCAAATCCTGCATGACCTGCAGTATCTCCTCGTCGGTTTCCCCTATGCCCAGCATGAGGCCGGACTTGGTCGGCACATGCGGATGGCGTTCGCCGAACGCTTTCAGCAGTTCCAGCGAGTTGCGGTAATCGGAGCCCGGACGTGCTTCCCGGTAGAGCCGCGGCACGGTCTCCAGATTGTGATTCATGACGTCCGGCGGCGCCTGGGAGAGGATCTCCATGGCGCGGTCGAGACGGCCACGGAAATCCGGCACCAGTATCTCGATTTTGATGTCCGGCGATTGCGTGCGCACGGCACGGATGCAATCGACGAAATGGCCGGCACCGCCGTCGCGCAGGTCGTCGCGGTCCACGCTGGTGATGACGACATAGCGGAGCTTCATCTGGGCGATGGTGCGGGCCAGATTCTCCGGTTCATCCGGGTCGGGCGGCAGCGGCTTGCCGTGTGCGACATCGCAGAACGGACAGCGCCGCGTGCAGATGTCGCCCAGGATCATGAAGGTGGCGGTACCGCCGCTGAAGCATTCGCCGATATTGGGGCAGGAGGCTTCCTCGCAGACGGTGTGCAGCCGGTTGTCACGCAATATCTTGCGGATTTCCTGGAAGCGTGCGCTGTCTGGCACTTTCATGCGTATCCATTCCGGTTTGCGCAGTGCCGGTTGCGGCACGATCTTGATCGGGATGCGCGCGGTCTTGGCGGCGCCGGTTTCCTTGACGCCCGGCTGCTTGGCCGGCCGTTGCCGGTTTTGTTCCGTGATATCGCTCATACGGGAAGCTCGTCTGTCTGTTGGATGTCAGTATAGGCCAGGTCGCGGCACAGGTTGAGCAGCAGCGCGTCAGCCGCGGCCGATGGTGAGAGATCGATGCCGAGGTCGGCGAGCTGTGTCACCTGCATGCCCTGATAGCCACAAGGGTCGATCGCATCGAACGGACTCAGGTCCATCGCGACGTTGAGTGCGAGACCGTGGTAGCACAGGTTTTTCCTTAGGCGCAGGCCGAGGGAGGCGATCTTGCGGCCGGCGACGTAAACACCGGGCGCATCAGCGCGCGCATTGGCCTCGATGCCGTGTCCGGCCAGCAGTGTGATGATGGCGTTTTCCATGGCCGAGACCAGCTGCCGTACCTTGACGCCCTTGCGCGAAAGGTCGAGCAGCAGATAGATGACGGTCTGCCCCGGCCCGTGATAGGTGATCTTGCCGCCACGGTCCACCAGTACCAGCGGGATGTCATTACGCACAGGCAGCTGCACACCGCGCCGGTTGAGGCCCAGGGTATAGACCGGCGGATGCTCGGTCACCCACATCTCGTCCGCGCTATCGGGATGGCGGCTGGCCGTGAAGGCCTGCATGGCGTGCCAGACGGGTTCGTAATCGGTGCGTCCGAGGCGGCGTATGGTGAGGCGCTGCGGCATGGCCTCAGAGGACGTACTTGACCAGCGGGTGGGCGGTGAGTGACCGGTAGATGTCATCCAGCTGTGGCCTCGATGTGGCATGGACGTTGCAGGTCAGGCTCAGATACCTGCCGGACGAGCTGGAGCGCATCTCCACCCGGGTGGCATCGAATGCATTGTCGTGCACGCGGATGACGTCGATGATGGTTTGCGCGAACCCGTCGCGCATTTCTCCCATGACCTTGATCGGAAAGTCGCAGGGGAACTCGATGAGGGATTCCTGTTCAGCCATGGCGCATAACCCCGTTCTTGTAGGCTTGATAAAGTTGGTACATGCGACGGTAGATGGGGCCGGGCTTGCCGTTTGCAATCGGCCGGCCGTCCAGTTCCACGATCGCCAGAATCTCCTTGGTCGATGAGGTGCACCAGAGCTCGTCGGCCTCACGGATACGGCTTTCCTCGAAATGACCGAAGTCGACCGGAATGCCTTCGGCCTCGGCCAGTTCCAGCACCACGTCATACGTGATGCCCGGCAGTACGTGGCTGTCCTTGGGCGGCGTCAGGATGACGCCGTTCTCGACGGCGAAGATGTTGCTCGCCGAGCCCTCGGTCAGGATACCGTCGCGAAACATGATGGTCTCCTCGCAGCCTGCGTCGGCGGAATGCTGGCGCAACAATACGTTGGGCAGCAGCGAAACGACCTTGAGGTCGCAGCGCTCCCAGCGGAAGTCGCGCGCACTGACCGCACGGATGCCATGCTCGACCACGCTGGCCGGCGGGGCAGGCAGCTCCATGCACATCATGAACACGGTCGGACGTACCGTCTTCGGGAAGGCCTGGTCGCGCGGCGCCGGTCCGCGCGTCACCTGCAGATAGACGGATTGATCCTGCATGTCGTTGTGGCCGATCAGTTCATGGATCAGCGCTTCCCATTCCGCCATCGTATGCGGGTTCTGCAGCCGAATGCCGTCCAGACTGTGCTGCAGGCGTCGCAGATGTTCGTGCAGGCGGAAAGGACGGCGTGAATAGACCGGAATGACCTCATAGACACCGTCGCCGAAAATGAAGCCGCGATCCAGCACCGACACATGCGCGTCATCAATCGGCAGAAGTGCTCCGTTGAGATGGACGATCTGCGTCATGTCGGGCGATGGCGGCCTAGGCGAACCAGAGGCGTATGGTATCCCACAGGCGGCCGAAGAAGCCGGCCAGACCGATTTCCTTGCTGGCGACCAGCTTCTGGCTGTCGATGACCTTGCCGTCCAGCGTGAATTCGATGGTGCCGATTTCCTGGCCGGCCTTGATCGGCGCGATCAGCGGTTGTTGGCTGGTGAGCGTGGCCTTGACCCGGCTGTATTCCCCCTTGGGCAGCGTGATGTAAAGGTCCTCGGCCACGGTGGCGGCCAGTGTGTTCTCCTTGCCCTTCCAGACCTTGAACTGGCTGATTGCGTCGCCGGCCTTGTATACCAGCTGGGTCTCATAGAACTGGAAGCCGTAGTTCAGCAGCTTCTGGCTTTCGGCGGCGCGGGCGTTCTCCGAAGCAGCGCCGAGCACGACCGAGACCAGGCGCATGTCACCGCGCTTGGCGGAAGTCATCAGGCAGTAGCCCGCGACCTTGGTGTGGCCGGTCTTGATGCCATCGACGTGAGGGTCGCGCCAGAGCAGCAGGTTGCGGTTGGGTTGCGTGATGTTGTTGTAGGTGTATTCCTTGATCGAATAGAGGCGCTTGTACTGATCGGGGAAGTCGCGAATCAGCGCTGAAGCGAGCACGGCAAGGTCGCGCGCCGTGGTGTAGTGATCCGGATCGGGCAATCCGGTCGCATTCCTGAAGTTGGTGTTGAGCATGCCAAGACGCTTGGCTTCCTGGTTCATGAGCTGGGCGAACACCTCCTCCGAACCCGCAATCGCTTCCGCGAGGGCGATGGATGCGTCGTTGCCGGACTGGATGATGACGCCGTGCAGCAGCTCCTCGACCGTGACCGGACGGTTCGGCTCGATGAACATCCTCGAGCCTTCGGCCTTCCAGGCATAGGTGCTGACCGGCACCTGCTGGTCGGGCTGCAGATGCCTGTTCTGCAATGCCTTGAAGGTCAGATAGGCGGTCATCACCTTGGTCAGCGATGCCGGCTCCACCCGCATGTCGGCATCCTGTTCGGCGATGAAGCGGCCGCTGTTGACGTCCAGCAGGATATACGACTTTACCGCCATGCTGGGCGGCGGCGGAACATCCGCGGCAAGCGCGAATGTGGTGGCGAACAACAGGGATGCGGCGAGGAAGAGGCTTCTCAATATGGGCATGTTCAAATCTTCAGGAAAGACTAGTTTTGGAAAACCACAATGGCGTTGCCGCCTATGCTTTGATTGATGCGGCTGGCGGCCTCGTCAGCCTCGAACCGGTCTCGGAAGGGGCCGAGCCTGACGCGGTAAGTGTCGTCATTATACCAGTTATGAATCGGCACGCTGCGGCCGTCGGCGGTTCGGGCCAGGTTGCGGTTTTGCAGGTCCTCGCGCAGCCTGTCCGCGTTTTCCTTCGATTTGAATGCGCCGACCTGCACATAGACGCCGCTGCCGCCGGCAGCTGTCGCAGAAGCACCGGCAGAAGGTTGCGCGGCGCGCGCCATAGTTTCCGGCCGCGTGTCTATCAGTTCGACATCGACTACGCCGCTGCCCTTGGCCACGATGCCGAGCTTGTGCGCTGCGACATAGGAAACATCGATCAGTCGGTCGTGCAGAAAGGGGCCACGGTCATTGACGCGCAATACGACGGAGCGGCCGTTCTCTGGATTGGTGACGCGCACATAGCTGGGGATGGGCAGTATGGGATGGGCGGCCGTCATCGCGTACATGTCGTAGCGTTCACCGCTCGCGGTCAGATTGCCGTGATAGCGCTTGCCGTACCAGGAAGCGATGCCGCGCTGCTTGTAGGGTTGATATTCGCGCATGGGCACGAACTGTCTGCCCAGGGCGGTGTACGGACGGCTGTTGGCGGCGCGTATCGGCTCCGCCTTCGGCACGGCATCCGGAATGCGGTCGAGCTCGGCCTGCGAGATCTCGCCCGGTCCATCGTCCAGATAATAGCCGCCGCTGCTGGATTGCCCTGCAGGCGTTGCCGGCCGGTCGGATTTTTTGATGCCGCTGCTGCCGCAGGCGACGAGCAGAGCGCAGAGTGGCACGGCCACTAAAATCCTCATGAATTTCATCATGTTGCCATCAGTTTCTTGTGCGTCTGGATGCTCATTAAAATACCGAAACCCAGCAGCAGTGTCACCAGCGAGGTGCCGCCGTAACTGATCAGCGGCAGCGGCACGCCCACCACGGGGAGGATGCCGCTGACCATGCCGATGTTGACGAAGACATAAGTGAAGAAGGTCAGGCTGATGCTGCCGGCCAGCAGGCGGCAGAACGTGTTCTGCGCCCGGACGGCGATGACCATGCCGCGTCCGATAATCAGTGTATACAACAGAAGCAGGGAAAGGTTTCCGAGTAGACCGAATTCCTCGGCGAAGACGGCGAGAATGAAATCCGTCGTGCGCTCCGGGATGAAGTCGAGCTGTGACTGCGTGCCGTTGAGCCAGCCCTTGCCGGCTAGCCCGCCGGAGCCGATGGCGATGCTGGACTGAATGGTGTGGTAGCCGGCACCGAGCGGGTCCTGGTGCGGGTCGATCAGGGTCAGGATACGCCGCCGCTGATAATCGTGCAGCATGGTCCAGAGTAGCGGAGCCATCGCGGCCAGCCCGGCGACGATCGCCAGGATCAGTTTCCAGCTGAATCCGGCGAGATAGATGACGAAGACACCGGAGCCGATGATCAGCAGCGTCGTGCCGAGGTCAGGCTGTTCGAGGATGAAACCGGCGGGTATCGCCAGGATAATGCCTGCGACGAGGTAGTCGCTGAGCCGCAGTGACGCCTCGCGCTTGGCGAAATACCATGCCAGCATCATCGGCACGCCGATTTTCATCAGTTCGGATGGCTGGATGCGCACGATCCCCAGGTTCAGCCAGCGTTGCGCGCCGTTGGTGACCTCGCCGAACAGCGCGACGCCGAGCAGCAGTACGATGCCGAGCAGATAGAGTGGCAGAGCGATGCGTTCCAGATGCTGCGGCGGCAGATTGGCCATCAGCCACATGACGACGAGCGCGATACCGATGTTGGTCAGCTGCCCGTAAACACGCGCGAGGTTCTCTCCGGCGGCGCTGTACAGCACGAACAGGCCCAGTACGAGCGTCAGGGTCAGGCATGTCATGAGAAAGCTGTCGATATGCCGGGTCAGTCTGGAGTAGATGCGTTCAATCATGACGATGGTCCTCGGGTATCGCGATGGCCTCGGGCGGCAGGCCGACCGTCTCGGCCGGCTTGCTGTTTTCCGGCTCTTTGCCTAGCAGGTAGTAATCCATCACCTTGCGCGCGATCGGACCCGCGACCGAACCGCCGCTGCCGCCGTTCTCGACGATGATGGCAAGCGCGATCTGGGGATCGTCTGCCGGAGCATAGGCAATGAACAGCGCGTGATCGCGGTGACGTTCGTCGAGCTTGCTGGCATCGTACTTCTCCCCCTGCTTGATGCCGACGACCTGGGCGGTGCCGGTTTTCGCGGCAACCGTGTAGGGTGCGCCGGCGCCGACCGAGACGGCCGTGCCGCCCGGCTGCGTGACGTCTTCCATGCCCTTGCGCACGATCTCGACATTCTCCGGCTTCAGCGTGATGTGGTCCGTCACGACCTGCGGCATGGGCCGCACGACGCTGCTCAATGCATCCTGGATACCGGTGACCAGGTGCGGTTTCATGGCGACGCCGTTATTGGCGAAGATCGCCGTGGCGTGCGCGAGTTGCATCGGTGTCGCCAGCATGTAGCCCTGACCGATGCCGAAGATGACGGTCTCGCCCGGATACCAGGGCTGGTTCCAGCGTCGCCGCTTCCATTCTGGTGTCGGCAGCAGTCCTTCCAACTCTCCCTTGATATCGATACCAGTCTTCTGGCCGAAGCCGAAATGACGGACGAAATCGGTGATGGCCTGTATGCCCATCTCATGCGCGAGGCCGTAGAAGAATGTGTCGCATGAGATGGCGATGGCTTTGCGCATGTCCACCATGCCGTGGCCCTGGGCCTTCCAGTCCCGGTAGCGGTGCGAGTTGCCAGGCAGCATGAAATAGCCCGGGTCGCTGATGCTGAACGGCGGCGCGCGCCGTCCAGCCTCGAGGCCGGCCAGCGCGACGAAGGGCTTGAAGGTGGAACCAGGCGGGTAAATGCCGCGCAGTGGTCTGTTGATGAGCGGCCGGTCCGGAGATTCGTTCAGCGCTTTCCAGCTCTCGGCATCGATGCCGCCGATGAACAGGTTGGGGTCGAAGGTCGGCATGCTGACATAGGCCAGCACCTCCCCGCTCTTGGGATGGATCGCGACCAAGGCGCCGCGGCGGTCGCCAAAGGCTTCCTCGGCGATTTTCTGCAGCTTACTGTCTATGGACAGAATCAGGTTGTCGCCGGGTACCGGCGGCGTGCTGGACAGCACGCGCACCGCATGACCATGGGAATCGATTTCGACCTGCCGGAAGCCGGTCTTGCCGTGCAGCACGCTTTCGTAATACTGTTCGAGGCCGGTCTTGCCGATGTGGTCCGACCCCTTGTAGTTGGACAGCTCGCCCGATTCCTTCAGGCTTTCCAGATCCTTGTCGTTGATGCGGCCGATATAGCCGACCAGATGTGAACCCAGCTGGCCCTGCGGATAATGACGGAAGAGTCTGGACTTGATCTCGACGCCAGGGAAGCGGTAGCGGTTGACGGCGAAGCGGGCGGCTTCCGCCTCGTTCAGGTGCGTACGTAGTGGCACGCTTTCGAATTCCTGGCTTTCCGACAGGATTTTCCTGAACCGCTTACGGTCGAGGGCACTGATTTCTACCAGTTCGCCGAGCTCGTCTATGGTCCGCTCCAGGTCCTTGACCCGTGACGGCGTGATCTCCAGCGTGTAGACGAAAAAGTTGTGCGCGAGGATGACGCCGTTCTTGTCGTAGATGAGCCCCCGGTTCGGGACGATGGGCACCAGTGAGATGCGGTTGTTCTCGGCCAGTGTGTGGTAATGCTCGTGCCTTGCCATCTGCAGGTAGAACAGGCGCGATACGAGGATGCCGAAACAGAGCAGTACGAACATCGCCGCCACCGCCAGACGGATGCGGAAGTTGTGGCTTTCCTGCTGGTAGTTCTTCAGTTCGGAGCGGACTTTCATCAGACCGTCGACTCCTTCAGTTCTTGTGCGGAGGTGCTTCTACACCGAAGGGCGGGAGGATGACGGCGAGCCAGACCAGTATGCTGCTGACGCTGTGCAGATAGAAATGCCAGCCCGGAAAATCGTCACCGGCGAACAGCTTGAGCACGATGACCGTCGTTTGCGTCAGCAGCAGCAGGAACAGGACGTAGGCGGCCTGCTGCCAGATGTTGAACAGAGCCAGCCGGCGCTGGTAGCTGACCGCGAAGAAGCCGGTCAGCGCATAAGCGAGCGCATACTGACCGAACACGCCGCCGGTCGCCAGATCCATGATCAGGCCGGTGAACCATGCGGTGCCGACATGGCACAGGTGGGGCGCACGCAGCATCCAGTAGACGACGGCGAGCAACAGGAAATCGGGCCGCCACTGCAGGGCGAGGCCATCCCATGGCAGAAGCTGCAGCAACAGGGCCAGCAGCATGGAACCGTAGACGTGTCTGAGGCTGATGACCGGCATGTCAGCGGCTAACTCCTGTCGCGGATGCTGCCTGGACGGAAGCGGACGGGTTCGATGCGGTATCCGGCTGGCGGCCGATGATATTGCCGGACGCCGGTTCGATTTCGGGAATATTGATCAGCAGCACCTGCCGGTGGTTCTTGACGCCGGCGATCGGCCGGCAGGTGATGCGGGCGAAGGGCGAGTCCGGATTGCGTTCGATGTCGGTGACTTCGGCCACGGCGAGCCCGACCGGATAGATGCCGTCGATGCCCGAGGTGATCAGACGGTCGCCGATCTGGATATCGACGTTGACGGGCAGGTAGGGAAGATCCAGCATATTGTCCATCCCGGCGCCGAACGCGATGGCGCGCAGCCCGTTGCGCTCCACCTGGATCGGGATCGACAGCTCCTTGTCGGTGATGAGCGTGACTTCACTCGACAGCGGATAGACGCGCGTCACCTGGCCGATGACGCCGTCGCCGTCGACCACGGCCTGACCGGGACGGATGTTGTGCCGTTCGCCCAGATTGACGACCATCTTCTGCGAGAATGGGTCGCGGCCCATGTGCAGAATCTCGGCCAGACGAGCAGGCTGGACGATGACTTGCGAGGCGCCCAGCAGGCTGCGCAGATGTTCGTTCTCGGCTTCCAGCTCGTTCAGCCGCTGCAGCCTTACGCCGTTTTGCAGGGCCTGTTTGACGAGTTCACGGTTGGTTTCGACCAGTGTGTTGTGCGCGGTCAGATACTCGGCGCCGGCACGGTAGAGGTCGAACGGAGCGTTCGCAATCATTTGCAGCGGATGCAGCAGGGCCATGAAGCCCTGACGGAAATCATGCAGGTATTGCAGGCGCGAGTCGGTGACGATCAGGGCCAGCGATAGCGCGGAAAAGAACACCAGCCGTGCGAACGGGCTGGGGCCATGGATGAAGAACGATGGTGTCTGCTGAGGTTCCAGTGCGCGCGGCATGGTGCCTTGATGCCTTCAGAAAAAAACGGGCCGCTCAAAGCGGTGGCGGCCCGTCGGATTGGTGGTCAATGCCGTGCAGTGATTACTCGCTGGCAAAGACATTACCCAGTTTATCCATTTCTTCCAGTGCGCGACCGCAACCGCGGGCGACGCAGGTCAGCGGGTCTTCGGCAACGATGACCGGCAGGCCGGTCTCTTCCACCAGCAGGCGATCCAGATCCCTGAGCAGGGCGCCGCCGCCGGTTAGCACCATGCCCTTTTCGGCGATGTCGGCACCCAGCTCGGGGGGGGTCTGCTCCAGCGCCGACTTGACCGCGCCGACGATGGCGTTGAGCGGTTCGGTCAGTGCCTCGAGGATCTCGTTGCTGGAGATGGTGAACTTGCGCGGCAGGCCTTCCGCGAGATTGCGGCCGGTGACTTCCATTTCCAGCACCTCTGAGCCGGGGAAGGCGGAACCGATCTTCTTCTTGATCAGCTCGGCGGTCGGTTCCGAGATCTGCATGCCATAGTTGCGGCGGATGTAGTCGATGATGGCCTGATCGAACTTGTCGCCGCCGACCCGTTCGGACTTGGCGTAAACGATGCCGCCCAGCGAGATGACGCCGACCTCGGTGGTGCCGCCGCCGATATCGACGACCATGGAGCCGGTGGCATCGGCGACCGGCATGTCGGCGCCGATGGCGGCAGCCATCGGTTCCTCGATCAGGTAGACCTGCCTTGCGCCGGCGCCGATGGCCGATTCGCGGATGGCGCGCCGCTCGACCTGGGTGGAACCGACCGGGACGCAGATGATGATGCGTGGATTGGGTGAGAACAGGCGGGATTCATGGATGCGGCGGATAAAGTACTTGAGCATCTGCTCGGTGACGGTGAAGTCGGCGATGACGCCATCCTTCATGGGACGGATGGCCGTGATGTTGGAAGGGGCACGGCCCAGCATGCGCTTGGCTTCGAGGCCGACGGCAAGGATGGTCTTCTTGCCGGTCGGACCGCCTTCCTGGCGGATGGCGACGACCGAGGGTTCATCCAGTACGACACCCTTGCCGCGTACATAAATCAGTGTGTTGGCGGTGCCGAGGTCGATGGCCAGATCGTTGGAAAAATAGCTGTTTAAGATGCCGAACATTTGGTTGTATCCCGTGCCTGCGGTTGATTGCTATGATGTTGCGCCTGATGCCGGAGCCGATCCGGCTTAGGGAGCGCAATAAATCGGGCTATAATACCTGATATCGTATTGAAATTTAATATGACAAGTGAAATTACTCATGCAATTCAAAAACCAGTCCTGTAGCGAGGTGCGGACATGTCCCTGAGTACGGAAGACGTCAAGCGCATCGCGCATCTTGCACGCATCGAGATCAGCGATGCCGAGGCCGAAGCCACCCTGCAGAAGCTGACCGGCATACTCGATCTCATCGAACAGATGCAGGCGGTCGATACGACCGGCATCGAACCCATGTCGCATGCGCAGGACGTCACCCAGCGCCTGCGCGACGATGTGGTGACCGCAACCAACCGGCGTGATGAATTCCAGAGGATCGCGCCTGCCGTCGAGAACGGTCTCTACCTCGTTCCCAAAGTCATCGAATAACCGTCTATGATCAACAGCAGCCTCAAGCAGCTGGGAGCCATGCTCGCCAGCAAACAAGTCTCCAGCGTCGAGCTGACGCAGGCGTTTCTCGACCGTATCGCCCGGCACAACCCGGAAATCAATGCCTACATCACGGTGGACCCGGAACGGTCGCTGGCGCAGGCAGCCGCCGCCGACGAACGCATCGCCAGAGGCGAGGCGGGACCGCTGACCGGCATCCCCATCGCGCAAAAGGATATTTTCGTGGCCAAGGGCTGGCGCACCACTTGCGGTTCGCGCATGCTGGAGAACTTCATCGGCCCCTATGACGCGGGCGTCATCGAGCGTTTCGATGCCGCCGGAGCAGTCAATCTGGGCAAGACCAACATGGACGAGTTCGCCATGGGGTCATCCAACGAGACATCGTATTTCGGCGGCGTTGGGAATCCGTGGGACCGTACGCGCGTGCCCGGTGGCAGCTCGGGCGGTAGCGCGGCAGCCGTCGCCGCCAGGTTGTGCGCGGCTGCGACCGGCACCGATACCGGAGGCTCCATCCGCCAGCCGGCATCGCTTTGCGGCCTTTCCGGCCTGAAGCCGACCTACGGCCTGGTTTCGCGCTACGGCATGATCGCCTTCGCCTCGTCGCTGGACCAGGCCGGACCGATGGCCAGATCCTGCGAGGATATGGCGCTGATGATGAACGTCATGGTCGGCTTCGACGAACGCGATTCGACCAGCCTGCAGCGCGAACCGGAGGATTACACGCGCGATCTGGGGAAATACGCGGGCAGCGACCGGCCGCTTGCCGGACTGAGAATCGGTTTGCCGCGCGAATTCTTCGCCGATGGGCTGAACGACGCGGTGGCGCGTGTCGTACAGGAGGCGGTCGAGCAGTACCGCAAGCTCGGTGCCGACATTGTCGAGATCAGTCTGCCGAACACCAGGCTGTCGATTCCGGTGTATTACGTGCTGGCGCCGGCCGAGGCATCCAGCAATCTTTCCCGTTATGACGGCGTGCGCTACGGCTATCGCACGCCCGAGTACACGGACCTGATGGACATGTACTGCAAGACCCGCGCCGAAGGCTTCGGTGACGAGGTCAAGCGCCGCATCCTGATTGGCACCTATGTGCTGAGCGCAGGCTACTATGACGCCTATTACCTGCAGGCGCAGAAGATTCGCAGGCTGATTGCCCGGGATTTCTCGCAGGCTTTCAGCCAATGCGACGTCATCATGGGGCCGACGGCGCCGGGGGCGGCTTTCCGCGCGGGCGAGAAGAAGGATGATCCGGTCTCCATGTATCTGGAGGACCTCTATACGATTGCCGTCAACCTGGCCGGCCTGCCAGGCATGAGCATCCCGGCAGGTTTCGTCGATGTGGAAGGCAAGCAGTTGCCGGTGGGGTTGCAGGTCATCGGCAACTATTTCGATGAGGCGCGCATGCTGGGCATAGGCCATGCCTATCAGCAAGTGACGGATTGGCACACCAGGATGCCGGAAGGAATTTGAACCCGGAGGTCTTCGGGCGGAACCGCGCGGCCGGATTTGCCCGACATGTCTCTGGTCAATAAAGGATTGAACCATGCAGTGGGAAGTAGTCATCGGGCTGGAAACGCATGTCCAGTTGCAAACAAGATCCAAGATTTTCTCCGGAGCGGCGACCGCTTACGGCGCCGAGCCCAACACGCAGGCCTGCGAGGTCAGCATCGCGCTGCCGGGTGTGCTGCCGGTGCTGAACCGGGAGGCGGTTCGTTGCGCCATCAAGTTCGGCCTTGCCGTCAACGCGGAGATTGCGCCGCGTTCGGTCTTCGCGCGCAAGAATTACTTCTACCCGGACCTGCCCAAGGGCTACCAGATCAGCCAGTATGAACTGCCGGTGGTGGGCAGGGGATCGCTCACCATACAGGTCGGCGACACGGAAAAGACCATACGCATCACGCGTGCGCACCTCGAGGAGGATGCAGGCAAGTCCGTGCATGGCGTACAGGAGGGCATGTCCGGTATAGACCTGAACCGCGCCGGCACGCCGCTGCTGGAAATCGTCACCGAGCCGGACATGCGTTCCGCGGCCGAGGCCGTGGCCTATGCGAAGGCACTGCACGAGCTCGTGCAGTGGATCGGTATCTGTGACGGCAACATGCAGGAGGGCAGCTTCCGTTGCGACGTCAACGTATCGGTGCGACCCAAGGGTTCGGACAAGCTCGGCACGCGGCGCGAAATCAAGAACCTCAATTCGTTCAAGTTCATGCAGCAGGCGATCGAATACGAGGCGCGCTGGCAGATCGAGACGCTGGAAGACGGCGGTACCATCGAACAGGCGACCGTGCTGTTCAATCCGGATACCGGCGAGACTCGTGCCATGCGAACCAAGGAGGAAGCCAACGACTATCGCTATTTCCCTGACCCGGACCTGCTCCCGCTCGAAATCAGCGAGGCCGACAAGGAGGAAGTGCGGGCCAGCATGCCGGAACTGCCGCAGGCCATGAAGGCGCGTTTCATGCAGGATTACCAGCTGTCGGCCTATGATGCGACGACGCTGACCGCATCGCGCGCAGTCGCCGACTATTTCGAGGCGGCGGTCAGGGAGTTCGGCGGCGAGCCCAAGATGGCGGCCAACTGGGTCATGGGTAGCGTCGCGGCCAAGCTGAACGAGGAGGACCGCGATATCACGGCGGCACCGGTCTCGCCCGGACAGCTTGCCGGTCTGCTCAAACGCATCGCCGACAACACCATCTCCAACAAGATCGCGCGCGAGGTTTTCGATGCGATGTGGACGGGTGAGGGCGATGCGGATGCCATCATCGAGCAGCGCGGCCTGAAGCAAGTGACCGATACCGGCGCGATCGAGGCCATCATCGACGAAGTGCTTGCGGCGAATGCGGCCATGGTCGAGGAATACAAGGCCGGCAAGGAGAAGGCCTTCAATGCGCTCGTCGGTCAGTGCATGAAGGCAAGCCGCGGCAAGGCCAACCCGGCGCAGGTGAATGCCCTGCTGAAGCAGAGACTGGGTTGACGGTTTTCCGGGCTAGGGTTGGCCGGCGGTCCGTGCGGCTTCTGTACGCAGTTCGATGAAGCGCCGCTTGTCGCTGTCGAATCGGGCGCGGGTGGATTCCATGTTGCGCCGATGCGCGGCGATCTGCTGGTCGATGCGTTTCAGTTCGGCCTCGATGTCAGTGATTTCTCCGGCCAGGTCATCCGGTAGCGGATTCTGCTGCTGTCTGTAGGATTCGACGCTGTTTCTGGCCTTTTCCAGTCTTTTCACGACGCCGACGCGGCGTTGCTGCAGGGATTGGATGGCGGCTTCGTCCATCTGCAGGTGGCGGTCGCGCGCAAGGTCAATCTCCTCTGCGCTGGTGTATGAGGCGAGCAGCGCGCGGTCGCGCCTGAGCTGATCGCCCCGGCTCTCCTGATCGCTTTCCTGCTGGCGGTGCTGGTTGCGGCGAACGACGACGCCCTGGCTGTTCAGGATGTCGTTGTCGCGATGGACATCCTTGGCCGGCATCTTGTCGCCGTAATGGGTGACGCCTTTTTCATCGACCCATTTGTGGATCTTGCCGCCCCCGGCGTGGGCGGTCGTACCGATCAGCAGACTGACAAGTACGAGCTGAGGCAGTTTTGATGTGATGGTGCCCATCGCCCGCTGATTCCCCCTGAATCAATTGCAGGGGGAGATAAGCCGGCGACCGGCTCGGCACCCCCTTATGCGCAACTGCCATATTGCTTGCGATAGTTCTCTATGGCAAGCAGATTTTGCGTCATATCCGGTTGATTCTGCAAGTATTTGACCAGCCCGTCGAGATTGGCGATGCTGCATACGGGCAGGCCGTGCTCGCGCTCGACCTCCTGCACGGCGGACAGTTCGCCCTGCCCCTTTTCCTGACGGTCGATGGCAATGGCGACGCCGGCCGGGATTGCGCCGGCGGCGCGGATGATGTCGAGCGACTCACGCACCGATGTACCGGCCGAGATGACGTCATCGACGATCAGCACGCGTCCTTGCAGCGGAGCGCCGACGACCACGCCGCCCTCTCCGTGATCCTTGGCTTCCTTGCGGTTATAGGCATAGGGCAGGTTGCGCCCCTGCCGGGCGAGGGCGATGGCGATGCTGGCCGCCAGCGTGATGCCCTTATAGGCGGGGCCGAACAGCATGTCGAACTGGATGCCGGATTCGAGGATGGCAGCGGCATAGAATTCGCCGAGTTTCATCAGGCTCTCGCCGTCGTTGAACAGTCCGGCATTGAAAAAATAGGGGCTGAGGCGGCCGGCCTTGGTTTTGAATTCGCCGAAGCGCAAGACCTGCTTGTCGATGGCAAAACGGATAAAATCCTGCGTGGTGTCTGTCATGTTGGATGGAACCGATTCAATAGGGAAAGTGTACGATGCGGATTATATCTTTAAACCTCAACGGTATCCGTTCAGCAGGCAGCAAGGGCTTTTATGCCTGGCTGGGCCGGCAGCAGGCCGACATCGTCTGTCTGCAGGAACTGAAGGCGCAGGCGACCGACATGACACGCGAAATGCTGCAGCCGGATGGTTTTCACGGCTATTTCCATTATGCCGAGAAAAAGGGATACAGCGGCGTCGGTATCTATAGCCGCAGGCAGCCCGATGCCGTCATCGAGGGGCTGGGCATCCTGGATATCGATAGCGAGGGGCGTTATATCGAGGCGCGGTTCGGCGATCTGTCTGTGGTTTCGCTCTATCTGCCTTCCGGTTCCAGCGGCGAGGAGCGGCAGGTGTTCAAATTCAGTGTCATGGAACGCTTCATGCCGCATCTGAGGGGGCTGATGGACTCCGGGCGCGAGGTGGTCATCTGCGGCGACTGGAACATCGCGCATCAGGAAATCGACCTCAAGAACTGGAAAGGCAATCGCAAGAACTCGGGTTTTCTGCCGGAGGAACGGGCGTGGATGAGCGAACTGTTCGACGATGTCGGCTGGGTGGATGTCTATCGCAGGCTGTATCCGGATGCGACGGACGCCTGCTATACATGGTGGAGCAATCGCGGTCAGGCTTGGGCGAAGAACGTGGGCTGGCGTATCGACTATCAGGTCGCCACGCCGGGCATCGCCGCCCTGGCGCGAAGCGCGGCCATATACAAGGACGAGCGCTTCAGCGACCATGCGCCGCTGACGATCGATTACGACTACGCGCTCTGAAAGTCAGGACAGCTGCCTGACGATCTCCTGCTCGTATTCCGGGAAGTATCTGGCGATGACCGACAGATCGAAACTACGCAGTATGCTGCTGTTGGATTCGCGTGCGAGCAGGAACTCGAAGGACTTTCTCACCAGCATCTCGGTCGTGGCATTGCCGTTCAGCAGGCGGGCGGCGTATTCCGGACGCACCGTGACGACGTGAACGGTACTGTGGCGGGCATCGATGCGGACCTCGAAACTGTGGTCGCTCAGGGCCCTGATGGAAATCGTATCCATGGCAGTACTCCTTCGTGAGTGCGATGTGCGTAAATCTAACCCAGATGCCGTGAATTCACCACCGCTTTTCCACTACGATGCGATTCGTGTCCTCGAATCGTCGCATATCGCTTAAACTGGCCGGGTCGGGCGTGGGCAGGCAGGAAGCGTGACGAAGGCCGATGGTAACGGAGAACATGGCGGCACAAGTATCTTGTGCCGGATTGAACGGATGATCAGAAGAACCGCAAGATGAACGCCTATCTGGAAATATTTCGCAGCCGCCGTGTCGCCGTGGTCTGTCTGCTCGGATTCTCCTCGGGGCTCCCGCTGGCGCTGACCGGTGGCACGCTGCAGGCCTGGATGACGGTGTCCGGCGTCGATCTCGCGACCATAGGCATATTCACTCTGGTCGGTATGCCCTACACCTGGAAGTTCCTCTGGGCGCCGTTCATGGACCGCTTCGTGCCGCCGTTCCTCGGCCGTCGGCGCGGCTGGATCGCCATTCTGCAGATGCTGCTCGGCTTGTGCATCGCCGCCATGGGGGCGATGAACCCTGCCACCATGCCCTGGGCTCTGGCTGCGCTGGCGCTCATGGTGGCGTTCATCTCGGCATCGCAGGATGTCGTGTTCGATGCCTATCGCGCAGATGTGCTGAGGCCAGAGGAGCGCGGCATAGGCGCGGCGGTTTCGGTGCTCGGCTACCGGGTGGCCATGCTGGTGTCGGGCGCGCTGGCTCTGATACTGTCCGACCGGATCGGCTGGCAGAACACCTACTGGTTGATGGCGGCATTGATGATTGCAGCGCTGGGCGCGACGCTGCTCGGGCCGGAACCCGAGGCCAAGGTGACGCCGCCGCGGACGCTGGCCGAGGCGGTCGTGGAGCCGCTGCGCGAGTTCTTCGCGCGGCAGGGCGCATGGCTGCTGCTGCTTTTGATCGTGCTGTACAAGTTGGGCGATGCGTTCGCGGGTTCGCTGACGACGGCCTTTCTGATCCGCGGCGTCGAATTTACCGCGACCGAGGTGGGCGCCATCAACAAGGGCATGGGACTTGCCGCCACGCTAATCGGGGTTGTGTTCGGTGGCGTGCTGATGGCGCGTCTCGGGCTGTTCCGCTCGCTGCTGGTGTTCGGCGTGCTGCAGGCGATTTCCAATCTGACCTTCATGTGGCTGGCCTCGATCGGCAAGGACTATGCTGTCATGGTGCTGGCTGTCGGTTTCGAGAACCTGGCCGGAGGCATGGGAACTGCGGCGTTCGTCGCCCTGCTGATGGCCATGTGCGACAAGCGCTTCACGGCCAGCCAGTTCGCGCTCCTGTCCGCGCTGGCTGCGGTCGGCCGGGTCTATGTCGGCCCTGCGTCAGGCTTCATGGTGGATGCCATCGGCTGGGTCGCGTTTTTCGGCTTTACCTTTCTGATGGCGCTACCGGGGCTGTTGTTGCTGGTTCTGATGCGGCGCAGCATAGAGGCCATGGGTCGTGCTTGAGTTCTCGCTGATGGCGGCCCTGCTCGCGGGCCTTCTTGGTGGAGGACATTGTGTCGGCATGTGCGGCGGCATCGTGGGGGCCGTGACGATGACCCTGCCGGGCAGCCGGCCCAAGCTGCCGTTCGTACTTGCCTACAATCTCGGCCGCATCGGCAGTTACACGCTCGCGGGCACCGTTGCCGGTGCCGTCGGCGCAGGCAGTTTTTTTCTTGAGCATGTGTTGCCGGTAGAGAAGGTGCTGTATGCCTTGGCCGGCCTCATGCTGGTGCTGATGGGCCTGTATCTGTCCGGTGTCTGGCGATTACTGGCGCGTCTGGAAGCGGTCGGCGGTCTGCTCTGGCGCCATCTGCAGCCGTTCTCCAAGCGCCTGCTGCCGGTGCGGACCTTGCCCCAGTCTCTCCTGCTCGGAATTCTGTGGGGCTGGCTGCCCTGCGGGCTGGTTTACAGTGTCCTGGTTGCGGCCATTGCGACCGGCAGCCCTTGGCGGGGAAGTCTGCTGATGCTGGCTTTCGGTGTCGGCACGCTGCCGACCATGCTGGCGATGGGCATGGTGGCGGTGCGGCTCAGACGGTTCCTGCAACATCCATGGTTCAGGCGCCTGAGCGGTCTGGTTATCGCAGGCATGGGTCTGTTGGCGCTGGGGCGCCTGATGTTCGGCTGATCAGCGCCCCAGGCGGTACATGGCAAGGCTGCCGCGCAGGTTGGGCAGGAAATCGATGCGCTGGCCCCGGGTCAGCACCAGGCGCTCCTTCACGTGAATGTTGCGGCTTGCGCAGAAGCGGTCGAAGTCCTTGATCGTGCACAGGTGAACGTTCGGCGTGTCGTACCACTGGTACGGCAGGTCGTCCGATACCGGCATCTGACCCCTGACGAGCTGCAGGCGGTTACGCCAGTAGCCGAAGTTGGGGAAGGTGACGATGGCCTCGCGGCCGACGCGCAGCATTTCCTCGACGATGCGCTCGGTGTTGTGCATGGCCTGCAGCGTCTGCGACAGGATGACGACATCGAAGGACTGCGCCTCGAATTCGGATAGCCCGGCCTCGAGGTCCATCTGGATGACGTTGATGCCGTTCTGCAGGCAGCGCAGCCAGTTTTCGTCGTCCTTTTCCACACCGTAGCCGCGCACTTCCATGGAATGCTTCAGGAAGTGGAGCAGCTTGCCGTCACCGCAACCTAGATCGAGTGCCTTGCAGCCGAACTTGACCCAGTTTGCGATTATTGCAAAATCCTGTCTATATTCTGCGATTCTATCAATATCCTTGGTGGCGATCATGCGTCGCTCCCTGTCTCTATGTTCTGCAGATAGTTGCGCAGGATATCGTGGTAGTGCGGATCCGGCATCAGGAAGGCATCGTGTCCGTGCACGGCCGTCACCTCGGCGTAGCTGACGTTGCGTTCGTTATCCAGCAGTGCCTTCACGATCTCGCGCGAGCGTGCGGGCGAGAAGCGCCAGTCGCTGGTGAATGAGACCACGAGAAAATCGGCCTTGGCAGGTGCGAGGGCGGCAGAGAGGTCGCCTCCGTGTTCGGCTGCCGGGTCGAAGTAATCGAGCGCTCGTGTCATGCGCAGATAGGTGTTGGCATCAAAGGTGCCGGCGAATTTGTCTCCCTGATAGCGCAGATAGGATTCCATCTCGAATTCCACGCCGAATCCGTATTTGATCGCGCCGTCACGGAGCTTGCGGCCGAATTTGGCTCCCATCGCGTCATCGGACAGGTAGGTGATGTGGCCGAGCATGCGTGCGATGCGAAGCCCGCGCCGCGGCACCGTGTTGTGTTCGTAGTAATGCCCGTCGTAAAACTCTGGGTCGGTCATGATGGCCTGGCGTGCAACCTCGTTGAAGGCCATGTTTTGTGCCGTCAGGTTGGGGGCGGAAGCGATGACCAGCGCATGGCGCACGCGCTCCGGGTAGCTGATGGTCCACTGCAGGGCCTGCATGCCGCCCAGGCTGCCGCCGATGACGGCCGCCAGCTGGTCGATGCCCAGATGGTCGGCAAGTCTCGCCTGGGAAACGACCCAGTCCTCGACCGTGACGACCGGGAAATCCGCGCCCCACGGCTTGCCGGTGGCCGGGTTGATGCTGGAAGGGCCGCTGCTGCCATGACAGCCGCCGAGGTTGTTGAGGCCGATGACGAAGAACTTGTTGGTGTCGAGCGGACGCCCCGGTCCGACCAGGTTGTCCCACCAGCCCGGATACTTGTCCGTTTCGGCGTACTTGCCGGCGACATGATGATTGCCGGAAAGCGCGTGACAGACCATGACAGCGTTGGATTTGTCGGCGTTGAGCGTGCCGTAGGTTTCGTAGGTAATGTCATAGGCGGGCAGCACCTCACCGCTTTTGAGCCGGAGTGGTTCGGAGAAATGCGCGGTTTGCGCCTTGACGATGCCGACGGATGATGTTGCAGACATGGTGGGATTATACTACGGCTTATGCATACGAATATCGAGGCTTATCAGGGCATCGTTCCCAGAATCGGCGCGGGCGTCTATGTGCATCGCAGTGCCGCTGTCATCGGTGACGTGGTGCTGGGCGACCATGCATCCATCTGGCCGGGCGCCGTCATTCGCGGCGACGTCAATCATATCCGCATCGGTGCGGGCAGCAACGTGCAGGATCTTTCCGTCCTGCATGTCAGTCACAAATCCGGCTGGGATCCGGAAGGGGCGCCGCTCGTCATCGGCAATCACGTGACGATAGGCCACAAGGTGATATTGCATGGCTGCACGATAGAGGACGAATGTCTGATCGGTATGGGCAGCATCGTCATGGACAAGGCGGTTGTGCAGAAGCACGTGCTGCTCGGGGCGGGCAGTCTGGTGCCGGAAGGCAAGGTGCTCGAAAGCGGTTTTCTCTATCTGGGAGCACCTGCCAGAAAGGTGCGCGCGCTGACCGAGAACGAGCTTAAGCATTTCATGTATTCAGCCAGACATTACATCAGGCTGAAGGACCGGTATCTGGCTGGCGGCGGGCAGGGCTAGCCTGCTTTGCGGCCTGCCGTCACGCGCGCGATCCCGGCCAGGTCGTGGTGATGGCCGATGTGGTCGAAGCCCGCCTGCCTCATCAGTGTTGCCACTGCGCTAGCCTGATCGTATCCATGTTCGAGCAGCAGCCATCCATTCCTGTGCAGGTATCTGCCGGTGGCGGCGACAATCTGGCGGATATCGCGCAGACCGTCGTCGCCTGAGGCGAGTGCACCTTTCGGTTCGAAGCGCAGGTCGCCACGTGTCAAGTGCGGGTCGGCGTCCGCAATGTAGGGCGGATTGCTGACGATGACATCAAAAGTCCGGTCTTGCAGTTCCGTGAACCAGTCGCTCCGCAGGAAGCGCACATTCCCGATACCCAACTGTTCGGCGTTGCGTACCGCTACGCTGAGCGCATCTTCCGAGCAGTCCACCGCAGTGATGTCGGCCAGTGGTCGGCAGCTGGCGATGGCCAGCGCAATGGCACCGGTGCCGGTGCCGAGATCCAGTACGCGAAGCGGCTGCTCCGCTGCGATGTGCGTCAGCGCAGCCTCGACCAGCGTCTCGGTGTCCGGTCTTGGGATAAGCGTGTGAGGACTGACTTCCAGTCTGAGTCCGAAGAATTCGCGGTAGCCGAGGATGTAGGCGACAGGTTCGCCACGCAGGCGACGCTGCAGTCCATGTTCGAAGTCGCTTGCCGCGGATGCGTCGAGCGTATCGTTTTCATGCGTCAGCAGCCAGGCATGGTCAACCCTGAGTGCCGCCTGCAGCAGCAGGCGCGCTTCCAGCGCGGCCTCGCGTTCGTCCAGCTGGAGTGCGGCCTGCAGTTGCTGTCTAGCCTTGGCCAGTCGCGCGCGTATCGTCATTCGTCGCCGAGCGATGCCAGCAGGTCGGCCTGATGCTCGGCGACGAGCGCATTGATGAGTTCGTCCATGTCACCCTGCGTGATGGCATCGATCTTGTAGAGCGTGAGGTTGATGCGATGATCGGTGATGCGGCCCTGTGGGTAGTTGTAGGTACGGATACGTTCGGAACGGTCGCCCGAACCGATCAGCGACCTCCGCTCGCTGGCGATCCTGGATTGCTGCTCGCTGACCTGGGCGGCCTTGATGCGCGCGGCGAGCACGCTCATGGCTTGGGCCTTGTTCTTGTGCTGGCTGCGGTCATCCTGGCATTCAACGACGATGCCGGTCGGCAGGTGCGTGATGCGCACGGCGGAATCGGTTTTGTTGATGTGCTGACCGCCTGCGCCGGAGGCGCGGAACGTATCGATGCGGATATCGGCCGGATTGATGACGACATCACCGACCTCGTCGGCTTCCGGCAGTACGGCGACGGTGCAGGCCGAGGTGTGTATGCGGCCTTGTGTCTCGGTCTCCGGTACGCGCTGGACACGGTGGACGCCGGACTCGAACTTCAGTCTGGAATAGGCGCCGTGGCCGATGATCTTGGCGATGATTTCCTTGTAGCCGCCGAGTTCCGATTCGCTGGCGGAAACGATCTCGACCCGCCAACGCTGGCGCTCCGCGTAGCGAGAATACATGCGGAACAGGTCGGCAGCGAACAGCGCGGACTCATCCCCGCCGGTGCCGGCGCGGATTTCGAGAAAGATGTTGCGGTCGTCGTTCGGATCCTTGGGCAGCAGAAGCCGCTGCAATTCGTTCTCTATCGTTTCGAGTCTGGCCTTGCCGCTCTCGATCTCCTCTTGGGCGAACTCCTTCATTTCCGGGTCTGCCAGCATTTTCTGCGCCTCGGCGATGTCGGCGCGGGTCTGCTCGTAAGCGCGGAACTGATCGACGATGGGCGTGATCTCGGCATGTTCCTGCGACAGCTTGCGGAAATTGTCCATGTTCGCCGTGGCATCTTCGGAGGATAGCAGTAGGTTCAGTTCGTCGAGGCGCTCGCTCAGTGTAGCGAGCTTTTTCAGCATGGAGGGTTTCATCGGTTGTCTGAATGATGGTGAGAGTTATTCGGGAATCTGGTAGAGCTGACGCAGCACCGATTCCAGATGGTCGCGATCCTGGCCGTGGGTGTGGTTCAGGGCATGGCTGGGGCCATGCAGCAGCTTGTTGGTGAGCGCATTGCTGAGCGATTCCAGCACGACGGCAGGGTCTTCTCCGCGAGCCAGAAGCTTGCGCGCCTTGTCCAGCTCGTTCTGGCGGTATCGTTCCGCCTGCTCGCGCAGGGCGCGGATGGTGGGGACCGCCTCGCGCGTCTTCAGCCATTGCATGAAGCTTTGCACGCGCATGTCGATGATGGTTTCCGCCTCGGCAGCCGCTTCCCGACGATTTCCTAGCCCTTCCTGCACCACCTGTGCGAGGTCATCCACCGTGTAGAGATAGACGTCGCTCAGCTGTCCTGCCTCGGGCTCGATATCGCGCGGCACGGCCAAGTCGACCATGAAGATGGGGCGATGCTTGCGTGACCGGATCGCGCGTTCCACCATGCCGAGCCCGACGATGGGCAGCTGGCTGGCCGTGGATGTGATCACGATGTCGAATTCCGCCAGCCGTTCCGGCAGCTCGGACAACAGGATGGCGTTGCCGCCGAAGCGTTCCGCCAGCATTTTGCCGCGTTCCAGCGTGCGGTTGGCGACGGTGATGCTGCCGGGCTTTTGCGCGGCAAAATGCTCGGCGCACAGCTCTATCATCTCGCCGGCGCCGATGAACAGTACGTTCAGGCCCTCCAGCCGATCATAGATGCGCTGCGCCAGTCGCACCGAAGCCGCAGCCATCGAGATGGAACTGGTGCCGATGTCGGTGTTCGTGCGTACCTCCTTCGCCACGGCGAACGTGCGCTGGAACAGCTTGTGCAGCAATGTGCCCAGCGTGCCGGCATGTTCCGCGATCTTCACCGCCTGCTTCATCTGGCCGAGGATCTGCGGCTCTCCCAGCACCATCGAGTCGAGACCGGAGGCGACACGGAATGTATGCTTGACCGCGACCTCCTGCGGCAGCGTATAGGTATAGGGCTGAATCTTCTGCGGGTTCAGCTTGTGGTAGCTTGCCAGCCATTCCAGTGCGCGCTGTGGGTCCTCGGTGTTGCAATAGACCTCGGTGCGGTTGCATGTCGAGAGGATAGCCGCCTCCTTCACGCCGTAGCCACGCTGGCGTGAGGTCAGGTCGCGCAGTGCATCGGCCAGAGTCTCGTTCTGGAAGGCTACGTGCTCGCGTATGGAAAGGGGCGCGGTGTTATGATTCACACCGACAGTGAATAGGTGCATGGCGTAATTTTCCTGTATCGCCCTTTCTTAGGCAACATTCACGACCTGCAAACGTGGTTTTTGTAACCCTTTGTGGTTAAAATGCCATTTTTATCTGCAAATTTTTAGAATCAAGACGATTATGGCCAAACAATTCAGAATCGCTCCCAGTATCCTTTCCGCCAACTTCGCGAAGCTTGGTCAGGAGATTTCCGACGCCATCAATTCCGGCGCCGATATCGTGCACTTCGACGTCATGGACAATCACTATGTTCCCAACCTGACCATCGGCCCCTTGGTCTGTGAGGCGATCCGTCCGGTGACCGATGCCATCATCGACGTGCATCTGATGGTAAAGCCGGTCGATCGTATCATCCCTGATTTTGCCAAGGCCGGCGCCAATTTCATCACCTTTCACCCGGAAGCCTCCGAGCATATAGACCGCAGCCTGTCGCTGATCCGTGACCTGGGCTGCAAGTCCGGTCTGGTCTTCAATCCGGCAACGCCGCTGGATTATCTCGACTATGTCATGGACAAGGTCGATATGGTGCTGCTGATGTCGGTCAACCCGGGCTTCGGTGGCCAGAAGTTCATTCCGTCTACGCTGGAGAAGCTGAAGCAAGCACGCGCCCGCATCGATGCCTATACCGAGAAGACCGGCCGCGAGATCTGGCTTGAGGTCGATGGTGGCGTCAATGTCAGCAACATCGCCGAGATCGCGCGTGCCGGAGCGGATACCTTCGTGGCCGGTTCCGCCGTCTTCGGCGCTGGCAAGGACAGCGATCCCAACCGTTACGACAGCATCATCGGTGCTCTGCGCGCCGAGCTGGCCAAGGTTTAATTCATCACGGAAGACGCAACATGAGCCTCAGGACACTCGACTTGCGATGGTGGGACTGAATCGACCAGCCGTTCCGCCGGCGGGTTTAGTCCCGCCATTGACGCAAGTGAATGAATGAGGAAGTGATGTTGCAAATGATGAATCAAACCGAATTTGAAGCCCTGGCGCAGCAGGGCTTCAATCGCATACCGCTGATCGCGGAGACCTTCGCCGACCTTGATACGGCGCTTTCGATATACCTCAAGCTCGCCAACCAGCCGTTCAGCTATCTGCTCGAATCGGTGCAGGGGGGCGAGCGCTTCGGCCGCTACTCCATCATCGGCTTGCCTGCACGCACCCGTATCGTGGCGCGCGATCGGCTGGTCGAGGTGATCGCGGATGGGCAGGTCGTCGAATCCGTCGCCGATGTCAATCCGCTGGACTTCGTCCAGTCCTATCTGACCAGATTCAAAACGCCGCCCTGTGTCGATCTGCCTCGGTTTACCGGAGGCCTTGCCGGCTATTTCGGCTACGAGACGGTGCGGTATATCGAACGCAGGCTGGCGGCGACGAAAAAGCCGGATGTGCTGAATGTGCCGGACATCCTGCTACTGCTGACCGAGGAGCTGGCCGTCGTAGACAATCTGTCGGGTAAGCTCTATTTCATCGTCTATGCCGATCCGGGTAGGCCAGATGCCTATGCCGCGGCGAAAGACCGGCTGCATGCGCTGATCCGTCAGTTGCGCCAGCCGGTTTCGGTGCCGGAATCGGCGCCGATGGAGACATCCGTGGCAACGTCCGAATTCGGCGAGGCTGGATTCAAGGCGGCGGTGGAGAAGGCCAAGCAATACATCTTCGACGGCGACATCATGCAGGTCGTGCTGAGTCAGCGTATGGCGCAGCCATTCGCTGCGCCCCCGCTTTCGCTCTATCGTGCGCTGCGCAGCCTCAACCCTTCCCCCTACATGTTCTATTACGACATGGGCGACCATCATGTGGTGGGTGCATCGCCCGAGATACTGGTCCGGCTTGAGGGGGACACCGTCAGCGTGCGGCCGATCGCCGGTACCCGCCCGCGTGGACGGACGCGCGAGCAGGATGCGGCGCTGGCGGAGGAACTGCTTGCCGACCCCAAGGAATGCGCCGAGCATGTGCAGCTGATGGACCTCGGCCGCAATGACGTCGGCCGTGTTGCCAGGACCGGCACGGTCAGGGTCACCGACCGCATGGTGATCGAGCGCTATTCACATGTCATGCATATCGTCTCCAATGTCGAGGGCAGCCTGAAGCCTGGCCTCGATGCGATCGACGTACTGAAGGCGACCTTCCCGGCGGGAACGGTCAGCGGAGCTCCCAAGGTGCGGGCGATGGAGATCATCGACGAGCTCGAGCCGTCGAAACGAGGCATTTACGCAGGGGCGGTAGGCTATCTCGGCTTCAACGGCGACATGGATGTCGCCATCGCCATCCGCACCGGCGTCATCAAGGACCGGATGCTGTATTCGCAGGCGGGCGCAGGCATCGTCGCAGACTCCATACCCGAGAACGAATGGGCGGAAACGCAGAACAAGGCCCGTGCCGTGCTGCGTGCGGCGGAAATGGTACTGGCGGGACTCGACAGCAGTGACTGTTGAGAACGTCAGCACGCCGACCCTGCTGAGGCGCTTGCTGATCGTTTATTTCGTCTATCTGGCGGCGGCCAAGCTCGGTCTGCTGGTTCCCTATGTCGGTTCGCAAATCGCGCTGATCTGGCTCTCTTCCGGCATCGCCATCGCGGCCATCCTGCGCTGGGGGCCGCTTTGCACGATTCCCGTCTACCTTGCTTCCTTCACGGCCAACCTGGACATAGACGTCACATGGACGATGGCGGCGCAGATGTCGATCGGCAATCCCATCGGACCGCTGGCGGTCACTCTGCTGCTGCGCCATTTCAGGTTCAATCTTGCGCTTGACAGCATGCGCGACATTCTGCTGCTGCCCGTCGCGGTGTTGGCCGGCATGCTGATTACTGCCACCAGCGGTGTGCTGGTCCTGAGAAGTGCAGGCGTGATCGATGGCGACTGGCTGCAGGCATGGCTGGTCTGGTGGCTGGGCGATTCGGTCGGTGCGTTGCTGATTCTGCCCTTGCTGCTCAGTCTGGACCGGGACGGGGTGCGCACCTTGTGGCAACACCGCGTGAAGATACTGCTCTGTTTCTCCGTATTTGCGCTGGCGGACTGGTATGTGTTCGATTTTCTCAAGACACAGGGCGACCAGTTCATATGGATGTCTTTCGTGTTGTTGCCGCTGGTGATCTGGGCAGCGATGCGTTACGGCATCAGCGGTGCTTCGGCCATCATCCTGGGCATATCGCTGGTCGGCGTCTGGTCAACGTTCAATCAGCGAGGTCTGTTCTATCACAACGACATGAATCAGAGCATCTTCTCGCTCTGGATGTTCATGGCCGTCATGGTCATCATCGCCCTGATGGTCACCATGCTGCAGGCTGGCAGGCAGCGCAGCGAGCGGGCGCTGCGCGACAGCGAAAGCAAGCTGCGTGCGATGATCAATGGCGCGCTGGATGCGATCATCACGATAGACGAGCAGGGGAAGATCGTCGAGTTCAATCCGGCGGCAGAGCAGATCTTCGGTTATCGGCGCGATGAGGTGCTGGGACAGGCGCTGGTCGATGTCATCATCCCGCCGGACATGCGCAGGGCGCATCAGGAGGCATATGCACGCTTCATCCGGACCGGGGATCAGAAGATACTGGGACGGCGTCTCGAGCTTGCCGCCATGCGTGCCGACGGCAGCGAGTTCCCGATCGAGCTGACGGTCACGTCGCTGCGTGAACAGGGATTGCCCTATGTGACAGGCTTCATCCGCGACATTACGGAAAGAAGACAGGCCGAGAAGGACATTCGCAACCTGGCTTTTTTCGATCCGCTGACGGAGCTACCCAACCGGCGCTTGCTGATGGACCGCCTGCAGCAGGCACTGGCCAGTTCCTCGCGCACACGCAAATACGGCGCGGTCGTGTTCATCGATCTCGACAACTTCAAGATCATCAATGATTCGCGCGGACACGACTACGGCGATCTGCTGCTGGTCGAAGTCGCGCGTAGACTGCGGCATTGCGTGCGTGCTGAGGATACGGTATCACGTCTGAGTGGCGACGAATTCGTCATTATCCTGGAGGATCTGACCACGGATATGGCGCAGGCTGCGACGGAGGCGCGTGTCGTCGGGGAGAAGATCCTGCAGGTGGTACACCAGAGTTACCGGCTGAAGGAGGTCGAATATCACAATAGCGGTAGCATCGGCATCTGCCTGTTCCGTGGCAGCGAAACCAGTGTCGAGGAACTGCTCAAACGTGCCGATACTGCCATGTATCAGGCCAAGGCGGCTGGTCGTAACCTGCTGAAGTTCCACGACCCACAGATGCAGGAGGCGCTGGAGTTGCGCATGGAGCTGGAGTCCCAGCTGCGCACGGCACTATTGAATCAGCAGTTTCTGCTGCTGTATCAGCCGCAGGTGGATACCGGGCGCCGGATATTCTGTGCTGAGGTGCTGCTGCGCTGGAATCATCCGCAGCGCGGCTGGCTGTCGCCGACCGAGTTCATCGCGACGGCGGAGGAAAGCGGCCTGATCGTCGCCATCGGTCACTGGGTACTGTTCCATGCCTGCCTGCAGTTGAAGGCATGGGAGAGTGCCAGGCACGGCATGGAAATCCAGCTGGCGGTCAATGTCAGTGCGCGCCAGTTCCGTCAGCCGAACTTCGTCGATGAAGTGCGCCAGGTTCTGCTGCAGACCGGTGCCAATCCTGAACTGCTCAAACTGGAGCTGACGGAGAGCGTGGTGCTGGACAACATGGCGGAAGCGGTACAGAAAATGCGCGAATTACGTAGCATGGGAGTGCGTTTCGCGATGGACGATTTCGGTACCGGCTACTCCTCGCTGGCGTATCTCAAGCGTTTGCCGCTGACGCAGGTCAAGATCGACCAGTCGTTCGTGCGCGATATCGCGGTCGACAGCAATGATGCCGCCATCGTGCAGGCCATCATTGCGATGAGCGACACGCTCGGTCTCGAGGTGATCGCAGAAGGTGTGGAAACCGAGGCGCAATTCGCACTGTTGAAACAGTACGGTTGTGAGCAGTTTCAGGGTTTCCTGTTCGGCCGTCCCATGGTGTTGGCCGAGCTGGAAAGCATGCTGGTACAAAACGGCCTTTCGTTTGGCGGCAATTACAGTGAAAATAGCGCTTCACATTGAGGCGGCGCCGTATATGAGGATGGCAACATGCTATTGATGATAGATAATCAGCATCGTAATCCATCTTCATCCATATCTATCCTATAGCAGGCAAAAATCCTTGTATTTAATAGATTTTATCATCCGTCAACACTCGACATAATCCGTTGTCATCCGAAGAAAAAGCGGGTATTGTGGCGGGTATCAAGTCTAGATACCCCCACTATGCCCTTGACCGATAGCCAAATTCGTAATGCCAAGCCCGGCGAAAAGCCGATCAAGCTGACCGACGGCGGCGGTCTATATCTGGAAGTGCGACCGACCGGCGCAAAACTGTGGCGATACCGGTAC
>DATCJT010000093.1:0-6755 GCA_036562645.1 Methylophilaceae bacterium
GCGAAGGCCAAGGGTTATGTGTACGACCGCAATTCCGGTCGGTACGAGGCTGCGTGATGCTGGCCCGCGTCTCAAACATCGAGGCGTTCCGCCAGTGGCGGCTCACGGACGATCCGCCAGAGACGCTGGTGCAGCGCCTCACGGCCTTCGAGCCGACCGAGGCCATGCTGGCCGGAATCGCCTTCCACAAGGCGCTGGAGCTGGCGCAGCCGGGCGAGTATGACCGGCTGGAGGCCAACGGCTACACATTCATTCTGCCGGATGACTGCGAGCTGTACCTCCCAAAGGTTCGCGAGCTGCGGTGTTACCGGCAGTACGGCCCGCTGACGGTCACCGGGCGGGTGGATGCGCTGGAAGGCAAGCGGATCGAGGACCACAAAACCACCGCCTACTTCGCGGCGGAGCGGTATCTGGATGGCTGCCAGTGGCGGTTCTACCTCGACATTTTCGGCGCGGACGTGTTCCGGTGGAACGTGTTCGAGGTCCGCCCGGTCGAGGGCTCGCCGAAGACGTACACGGTGAGCGCCCCGCACGAGCTGGAGGCGTTCCGGTATTCGGCGCTGCACTCTGACTGCATGGAACTGGCGGAAGCGTATTACGAATTTGCAATCAAACACCTGCCGCGAAAGGAGGCGGCGTAACTATGGCCCGTGGCATCAACAAGGTGATCCTTGTCGGCAATCTCGGCAACGATCCGGAGACGAAGTACACCCAAGGCGGCATGGCCGTCACCACGATCCGGCTGGCCACCACCAGCGTGCGCAAGGACCGCGACGGCAACGCCCAGGAGCGCACCGAGTGGCACCGGGTGAAGCTGTTCGGCAAGCTCGCCGAGATCGCGGCCGAGTACCTGCGCAAGGGATCGCAGGTGTACGTCGAGGGCCGGATCAGCTACAGCGCCGGCGCCAGCGACGACGGGCAGAAGCGCTACTACACGGACATCATCGCCGACGAGATGCAGATGCTCGGCGGGCGCGGTGATGGCGAGCGCCGCACGCAGCGGCAGCCCGCGCCCGCCGACGACTTTGATGACGGAATCATCCCGTTCTGAGGACGCCAGCATGACCGACGATACGATCCACACGTGCAGTTATTCGTGCGAACGCCCGGGCTGCATCCGGGCGCAGCGGGACGAGCTGGTGGCCAAGGTCGAGGCGCTGTCAACTGATTTGCGGGCGATGCGCGCGGAACTTGAACGTGCGATGGAAGCGCGCCAACTGATCAGTGATGATCTCGCTACAGCCGAAGCCCGCGCCGAGCGGCTGGCGGAGGCGTTGCGGCACCAACGCTGGTGCCGAACGTGTGCAGAGGACGGGTGGGAGAGCTGTGAGGAGGGGCGCAAGAATGACGCCCTGCTGCGCGACCAGGAGGAAGGGAGCGGGGCCTTTTGGGGTCCATTGCCGAAGAACGGCGGCCCCGACTGGACCGGATACGGCGGATAAGGAGGAAGGGAAGTGAACGACCTGATCGAGAGGCTGCGGTCCGTGAAGTGGGAAGTGACCGACGATTGCGGCCGGATGCCGGACGACCCGACGCACAAGTGCGTGTTCGTGGACATGCGGCCCGCCGAGTTTCAGGCGCTGCTCCGCGAAGCCGCCGACGCGCTGGAAGCGGCGCGCGATGGCATGACTTCCCCGGTGACTTCTGCGGCGACTTCACCGGATCAGATATTGATCGACGCGATCGAGCGCGAGATCCGGCAGCTTGAAGGGAAGGATGGCTGGCTGCCGCAGGCGACTCGCATCGCAAATCTGCGAGCCGCCATCGACCGGGCGCGGGGGAAGGGTTGGCAGGAGGTGGGGAATGGCTGAGTTGAAGCCGTGCGAGATTCCGTGCCCGAAGTGCGGGCACACCGATATTCACCGGGTGTTCCGGGCGAAGGGTAGCGATTGGCGCTGCGAGACATACGGGCGCGCTGACAACAAGTACGCAAGCGCGGACACATACGTGGCCAAGGCTTGGCGCGACCACATCGACCATACGTGTCGCTGCTGCAAGTACCGCTGGCAGACACTCCCGCTCCGCAAGCGCTCCCACCCCGCCGGACCCCGGACATGAGCAGGAGGGCGCGTGATGTCCGCGAGGATGGAACAACACACACTCCGCGTGCCCGGCTGGCCGGATCCGGATTAGCGACACAGATAGAACGATCTGTTCCGCCGTGGCGGGTTTTTCTGGGGGGATATCCGGATATACTGGCCACATGCCAGCCATCCCGGCGAGGCGAAACGAGGAGAACGACATGCACGTCATCAAGACCGTCCGCGAAGCCGACAAGATCGCCAAGGCCCTTGGCTTCACTCGCGGCAAGGGCACGTACAACGGCGCCCCGTACTGGGTGGACAGCCTCGGCCGAATTGTGACCCGCGACCGTCTGGCCGAGTTGGCCGGGCTGGCTTAAGTCCAGGTTCGCTGCCGCACAGGCAGCCCGACGCCTCCGGATGCAGGAAGGGAAGACGCCATGATCACCAAGACTGTTCACACCTATCAGGGCCCGTTCTGGACCTCCAAATCCGTTTCCTACACCCCCGATATCTGTCCGCTGCCCCGGAAGCCGCGGTTGGCTGATCGCTACTATTCGGCGCTTTCCGCTATCAACAGCGACGGCAACCCACATATCGCGCAAGGGGCGCCATTGCTTAACGACCCGGCGATGCTGGTCACCCCGTCCCAGCGGGCGGCTCTCAAGTCAAGCGCTCGGCACTATGCCGATCCCGCCAAGCGCGTTGGGCGTGCAGCCCACGTCCCGGCTCAACTCAACACCGAGCGATCTTTCCGTCTTTTCTGCTTGGGCCGGGTTGTCGCCGGGCCCGCCGGGTACCTGCCATGAAGGCGGTGCTGAGACTGGAATACATCGGCGCGTCAACTTGGGACAGGCTGAGGCAATTCGAACGATTCGAGCGCGCAGTCCTAGGATGCCGCTGGGCGGATGACATCTTCGTCGATGGCGATGCGTACATGGATCTACCAGGTCCGCGCGTCTTGGCGTATCGAGTTCTCGGACCTGACGCCGGGAGTGTCGGCCCCGTCTACGGACACCGAGACTACAGTCAGGCGAACAGCAAAGGCACACGCGGAGTGATGGTGTCTACACACTTGAGCAGGGCGTCATCTACCGGGTCAAGGCTCCCACGTCGTGGCGGTCATCGACGCAATTCTTCGCAGTTGTCGATGACGATGGATCGGTGTTGCGGATGTCGAAAGCGGAGGTGCTCGAATGGGCAAGCGCGCGCTGGGCGTGAATGTGATGGATGCTGCCACGGACAGAATCCGGCGCGTGTTCGATGATTTCCCTCGCGTTTACGTGTCATTTTCGGCAGGAAAGGACAGCGGTGTCCTGCTGCACCTTGTGCTACACGAGGCACAGCGCCGGAAGCGAAGGGTTGGCGTCCTGTTTGTTGACCTTGAGGCTCAGTACAAGGCAACGGTGAACTATGCTCGCGAAATGTTCGATCTTTACCGCGATCACATCGAGCCGTACTGGGTCGCGCTGCCGCTAAACCTGCGTAATGCTGTAAGCCAGTTCGAGCCACAGTTGATGTGCTGGGATCCTGACCGGCGCGAGGACTGGGTGCGCGATCCTGACCCCCGGTCGATCACGGATGAGACGTTTTTCCCTTTCTTCCGGCGCGGCATGGAATTCGAGGAATTTGTCCCGGCATTCGGCGAGTGGTACTCGCAGGGTAAGTTGTGCGCGTGCCTAGTCGGCATCCGCGCCGATGAATCGCTCAACCGATGGCGCACGGTGGCAAGCAAGTCAAAGACGATGTTCGACGGCCTGCCGTGGACTACTTTCGTCACCGGATCGGTCTATAACGCATACCCTATTTATGACTGGCGAACCGAGGACATCTGGACGTTCTACGGCAAGTTCAACGCACCCTATAACCGGCTCTACGACAGAATGCACCAGGCCGGGCTTACCATCCATCAAGCACGCATTTGCCAGCCCTATGGCGACGATCAGCGCCGAGGGCTTTGGCTGTATCACGTGATCGAGCCAGAGACCTGGGGGAGAGTGGTCAACCGCGTGAGTGGTGCGAATCAGGGCGCGCTCTACGCGCAGGAAAGCGGCAATGTCCTCGGTCAGCGCAAGATAAGCAAGCCGGCGGGAATCACTTGGCAGGAGTATGCGCACAGGTTGCTGGCGAGCATGCCGCCCGCCACATCCGAGCACTACAAAAACAAGATCGCCGTGTTTCTCAAGTGGTACCAGGATCGCGGCTATCCGAACGGGATACCGGACGAAGGGCCTGCAACTAGCAACAAGGTGCCCAGCTGGACGCGCATCTGCCGGGCCTTGCTACGCAACGATTACTGGTGCAAGGGGCTGAGCTTCAGCCAGCACAAGACTGAGGCTTTCGCCAAATACCAGAAACTTATGAAGAAGCGGAGGCAGGAATGGGGCTTGATCTAATTGCGCAGCAGATAGTGGATGACGCAAAAGCCGCAATTGCTCGATTGGCAGAACTGGATGATGAAGCGCGCATTGACGCGATTAACGAGATCCGTGCCGCTATCCATGAGCACTCGCCCATGAAGCGGGAGCCTGTAGACTTTGTCCGATGGATAAGGGCCGACCAGTTGCACGCCAACGACTACAACCCCAACAGCGTCGCCCCGCCGGAGATGCGGTTGCTACAGCTGTCGATCATGGCGGATGGCTACACTCAGCCAATCGTGGCATGGCCAGACGGGGACGGCAGTTACGAGGTGGTGGACGGTTTCCACCGAAACCGGGTCGGACGCGAGGTGGCCGCGATCAGAAAGCGCGTGAAGGGGAGACTACCCATTGCGGTGATCAATACGGATCGCAGCTCCAAGGAAGACCGGATTGCTGCTACGATCCGGCACAACCGGGCGCGCGGCAAGCACAGCGTCGATGCCATGTCGGACATCGTGATTGATCTTGCCCGCCGGAACTGGTCGAACGAACGCATTGCGCGGGAGCTGGGAATGGAGCCGGACGAGGTTCTACGGCTGAAGCAAGTGGCCGGATTGGCTGAGATGTTCGCTGACCGTGAATTTTCAGAGGCTTGGGAAGCAGAGTGATGCGGTGCATTGCTTGGGCGTGTGCCTCACGTCATTCGGGGCTGGAGGCAGTATGAGCGCCACCGCAGACACCCTCATCGCGCGTTGGCGCAAGCGCGTGGGGCTATCGCAACGGGCGGCTGCTGCTGCGCTTGGGTTGGCGCTCACGTCGTATCAGGACCAGGAGCGCGGAACGAACCGGAAGACCGGCCGGCCGATACGCGTGCCGCTGTCGCTGCTGCTCGCGTGCGCAGCGATCGAGGCGGGCATCCAGCCGATCGAGTAGCGCCGCCCTCGGTGCGCGTCGTTAAGGCACGATACCGGCCGCCTGCGCGTGCGCAAGACAACGTCCGCTACTTAGTTTGTAGTCGTAGATCGCAACCTCGTCCACCGTGATTTGAGCCGCAGCGTTACTTCCGCTAGGCCAGTCACTCATGTTCACATAGCCAACGCAAAAATAACGGTTGCCACTAGTGTCTACGCTAACGCCAGAGAAGCTGCCAATAAGGGTTCCATCGAGATACGCCCAGCATCCTTCCGCCGAGTTCGCCCCGAACACAAACTGTACTATATGCCGGTTGCCGTCATTGACAGAAGCTGATGACGTGATGAGCGATCTGGCCCCCGTCCATACGCCGCAGCGCAACTTCCCATCCGTGCCGATATAGATTGTTCTGTCACGCGACCCACTCGCGGAGGTTGGTGTGGGGCTAGATGTAAGCGCAGTGATGGTGCCAGACGATCCGGTCGGGGCACGGAAAACAAGCTCAATGGTCTTGTTTGTCGCCATCGCGGACGCGCTAAGCGTTGAGTCCGTGACGATTCGCTGTGTTCCGGATGAAAACCGCACGGAACCGTTGGAGTCACCCACCAGGCTAGGCTCACCACGCACCGGGGTTCCTGAATTGACGCTCAACGTGATGGAAGAACTGCCAGAGTTTGCGAATGATCCCGTGGTCTCGCCTAGTCGCCACCAGTGCAGAGGCCCGTCTGCAGCAACCTCCGTTGCGTAGCTTGGTGCAGGGACACCGCTCCCCATTGCGCCCGCAGCGTAGAACCCTATCATGACGCCGCCACCGTCTGACCGATCACAACCGCCGTGGTGGCGCCCGTAAAGACGACCTGCACGGCCATGCCCGCGCCCAGCTCCAACGTGCCGCCAGCCGGAGGGTCGAGGGTCACGCCATCTTCGATCAGCTCGATCGCTGCCGTCGCGCGAATGTTGAACGTCATCCCAGACGTGTACGGCTCCGCGGCGTCAAAAGTAACATCGCCGCCGGCAAGAACCAGTCGCGTCAGACCGTCGTGCGTTCCGGGGTCGGCGGTGAACGCTGAGCCTTCGGTGACGATGGTGTAGGCGTTGTCCGCCTTCGCATCGAGCGCGGATTGCAGGTCGGTCTGGTCGGACAGCGTGCCGGTGATGCCGCCCCATGACGCGGAGCCACCGCCACCACCGCCCAGCGGCGTCTCCGCCCCGGTGTCGTCCATCGCGTAGACCAGGCCATCGGCCTTGGCATACACCTTCACCGTGCCGGCGTCCGGCGTGGCCGGCGCCGCGCCCTCGGTGAGGATCAGCTTGGGAAATTTGTTGTCGGAGGCCTTCATCGTTACCCCTGGTAGAGGAAGTCGGTCTCGCCGTCGTCGGTGAGCATGACGGGGGGCGAGCTGCCGTCAGCCACGAGGATTTCGCCGCCGGCTGGCGCGGCCGGGGGCTGCGCCCACGC
>DATCJT010000107.1:0-1857 GCA_036562645.1 Methylophilaceae bacterium
CAAGCGAAGTGTCGCGAAGGATATGGCCGATGGCCTCCACAAAGAGCGGATCGAAGACAATATCCTCGCCCCGCTGACGCGCCTCGACATAATGAAGCAGCAGCTCCGTGGCATATTGCTGCCCAGCTTCCCAGCGTGCAAAAGGATCGGAATCGTGCGCCATCAAAAATGTGCGCTCCGCCCCGCTCTGCGCAGCTTTGACAATCACGGGGGCCGAAAAGCCACGGTTGAGAGACAATGCCCGCGGCTCCGGGACATTAACGAACCGGAAAACCTGCTTGGCGGATTTGACTGGCAATACCCGCGTGGTCTCTGCGACCTCAACCGCCTCGCCTTCCAGACGCAATGGGATTCCCTGCCCCTGCTGATCCAGCAGTCCGACTGCAAAGGGAATATGCATCGGCTGCTTCTCAGGCTGGCCGGGCGTAGGCGGGCATCGCTGCGTCACCGTCAACTCGTAAACGCCCTTCTCGGCGTCATAGCGTCCTTCGACGCCGATCTCCGGCGTTCCCGCCTGGCTATACCAAAGCTTGAACTGCTCAAGATCAGCGCCATTCGCATCGGCCATGGCAGCGACAAACTGGTCGCAGGTCGCCGCCTCTCCATCATGGCGCTCAACATAGAGCTTCATGCCTTTGTTGAAGCCGTCCTTCCCCAGGATCGTCTGCAGCATGCCGATCACCTCGGCACCCTTCTCGTAGACGGTCGCGGTGTAGAAATTATCGATGGCGATGTAAGACTCCGGACGTACCGGATGTGCCAGCGGCCCGGCATCCTCGGGGAACTGGCGGGCGCGCAGCATGCGCACATCCTGGATGCGCTTGACCGGACGCGAGCGCATGTCGGACGAGAATTCCTGGTCCCGGAAAACAGTCAGCCCTTCCTTGAGACTGAGCTGGAACCAGTCGCGGCAGGTGATTCTGTTGCCGGTCCAGTTATGGAAATACTCATGCGCCACTACAGCCTCTATCCCCGCATAGTCGCTATCGGTGGCAGTTTGTGGATCAGCCAGGATGAACTTGTCGTTGAAGACGTTCAGGCTCTTGTTCTCCATCGCACCCATATTGAAGTCGCTAACGGCCACGATGTTGAACAGGTCAAGGTCGTATTCCAGGCCGAAACGCTCCTCGTCCCAGCGCATGGCGCGTTTCAGAGAATCCATCGCATAGCCCGTGCGCCCTTCCTTGCCGTGCTCGACGAAGATGCACAGCTTCACCTCGCGGCCGGAGCGCGTCGTAAAGCGATCCTCATTGCAGGCGAGATCGCCTGCGACCAGCGCAAACAGATAACAGGGCTTGGGGAAAGGATCGTGCCAGACGGCAAAGTGCCGGCCATCCGGCAGGCTGCCCTCCTCGACCAGATTGCCGTTTGACAGCAGCACCGGGTATTTGCTGCGGTCGGCTCGGATCGTGGTCCGGTAGACCGCCATCACGTCCGGACGATCGAGGAAATAGGTGATGCGACGGAAACCTTCCGCCTCGCATTGCGTGCAGAATACGTTGTTTGAAATGTAGAGACCGGACAGCTGCGTATTCGCCGCAGGATTGAGCAGCGTCTCAATTTCCAGGGTGAAGTTCGCCGGCGGCGCCGAGATGACCAGACCGCTGTCGGAAAGGCTGTACTCATCCTTCTTCAGCGGCCGCCCATCGATGCCGATGCCGACAAGCTTCAGATCCTCGCCATCCAATGTCAGAGGCTTCTGGCCTAATGCATCGTCGTAATTGGCGCGGATGGCCAGACGGGATTTGACCCGCGTGGCATCCGGCTGAAGGTCGAATTCCAGATCGACCGTTTCGATCTGGTAATCGGGTACACGATAATCTTTCAGACGGATTGACTGCGGATGCTCACGGGTAT